>CBFDCQ010000076.1:0-15476 GCA_965603355.1 uncultured bacterium | reverse complement strand
AGCGCCTGACCATCCATGGCGCAGCTTCCGGTACGGACGTAAGCGGGCGGCGTGCCCACGGCCGGGTTCCGGGTGAAACGCAAGGCAATTGCAATGGACCAAACACCAAACATAACTATTGACAAATTTGGCCCCCATGGGGGCCAACCTACACACAATGCAAGCACTTCGAGCTATGGCTACAGGAGGACATTTCTAAAGAGTTAACACAGAGGACATTTCTAAAGAGTCTTGACACAGTTTTTTCACTCGGCTTCCCCCCCAAGTCTCGCGGTTACAGATGATTAGATAGCGGGGTACCACACGTATTTCCGTAGCGGCAATAGCCGCGTGCGTATGACGTTCTCGGCCGTATCGGCGAGTAGGGTGCGGGCGTGGTGCATTCCTTAAACGAATCCGGCGCAATGACTATTCGCATAACGCTGTCTCGAGCCTCCTCAAACCGCCCGCCAATATACCACAAATCAGCGAAATCCTCACGCCGCGCTCGCATCAACCCTGCATTCTGGTATAATTGAAACCTGTCAGGCGCCTTAGAATTGAAGGCGTCAGGGAAGTCTGTAGAAAGAGGTGCCGGGGAGAACCTGGTTCGAGAAAGGTCTTCACTGCGATGCAACTTCACATTTGAACTTAAGAAGAGAGGCAGGTCATGCAACGAAACATCATTCAGCTCACTGTATTGTCGGTGCTAGTCAGTCTATTTGCCGTGCAAGCGTATGGCGCCGATTATGGCCCGAACGGCGAGGGCCGTCTGTTGTGGCATTACAAACCCGACGGAAGTGACGTCTTTGACTGGTGCCAGCCGGCCATTGTCCATAACGAAGAGACAGGCCAACGGATCATCATCTTCGGTGACGGCGACGAAGTCGGTGGTGGACGACTCTACGCCGTTGATGCGGACACGCACAAAGATGTATGGGGACCGGTCCCTTTTGACGGCCCGATTGGAAACTCCCCGGCGACGCTGAGTTCGGACGGAAAACGAGTATATTTCGGGGAGGGCAGCAAGCCGGGCAAGGTGTATTGTGTCGACGCTTCGGATGGCCACATAAAGTGGACCGCCACGGGTATGCCTTCAGATGCGGGAGCATTCATGTCATGCGGCGCTTTGTCCCATGACGAACGCACCTTCTACATCGGTTCCGGCGCGTGGCCGGAGGACAAGAGCCTCGCGGACAACAGGCTGTATGCTGTCGACACCGCAACCGGCCGGATGAAATGGGTTCTCACGTCACAAACCCATGCACGTGAGGGAGAGAGCGGTGCTGCGAACTACGGTTCGTTCTTCTGCGACCCGGCCGTTCTCGCGGACGGTCGCATCGTCGCCGCGACGTTCAGCGGTCACGTTTACTGCATTAAAGATCACGGCGATCGGGCCGAACAAGTCTGGGACTTTGAGCTGATCAGCAGGAACGCCACAGGATATGCCTCAAGAGAGCCGTTTCACCAGGAGGTGTGGGGTTCGCCGGCGATCGACGCCGACGGGACGATATACATCGGTTCGAACGCGGGTAAGGTGCACGCTATAGACCCGGATACCGGCACCCTCAAATGGGAAACAGAGCCTACCGGCGGCGAGGTGTTCGGCGCTCCGATAATCGGAGCTGACGGGAATATCTATGCAGGGGCCGAGAGCCACTACCTCTACGTTTGGCAACCGCCCGCCGAGCTCACGTCAACGCCTGTACCGCCGATTGCCCGCTACTTCTGGAAGGACAGGTGGCCCAATGGAGGAACGGCTCTGGCAAACGGTGAGGTCGTCTTCGGCGGCGAGCAGGGCAACCGGTACGTCTCGGTGAAGCTGGTTGACGGAAAACTAGTTAGACAGTGGGAGTCGGATCCGGTGGGTGATCCGGATGAAACGGAGGCCAAAACCGAACCGCTGATCGACCCTGTCACGCACACCATTTACGTCAGCGGCGGCCATTCCGGTGGGCTGTTTGCCCTCAAAGGAACACAACCTATGGCGGATAGCCCGTGGCCGAAAGTGCAGCGTAATATACGGAACTCCGGCCGAGCGGGAGCAGTCTATGATTTAACTCGCGCAGAGGCGCAGAGACGCTGAGAATGATATAATCACGCGAAGCATGAGCATTTTAGAGGAGTAGTCCTCAAATTCCCTATGTCGTTGCGGGACAAAGGGAAAGAAGAATGACGGAAAACGAGATCGGAACAATTGTAATCGCTTCCGCCATTGCGGTTCATCGTGAGCTTGGACCGGGGCTGTTCGAAACGGTTTATGAAGTCGCCCTGGCATATGAACTGTGCGAGCGTGGCCTGGACGTTGAGCGACAGATTCCGATCCCGATTGAATACAAGGGGATCAAGTTCGACGAAGGTTTCCGTGCAGACATAGTTGTCGAAGCGAAGGTGATCCTGGAGTTGAAGTCGGTCGAACAGGTCACTGCTGCACACAAGAAGCAAGTCCAGACGTACCTGCGGTTGACGGGATGCAAGCTTGGCTATCTGCTCAACTTCGGTGAAGCGCTTATGAAACACGGAATTACCCGATGTGTCAACGGTTTGGAGGAGTAGTCCTCTGCGTCTTAGCGTCTCTGCGGGAGAAAAGAAATGAGTAGGATCAGTACAATGACAAAGATGACGATCCTGTGTGTGGTTTGTGTGCTGGGAATCTGCTTTGCCTCTGACGCCACAGAAGAGCCGGCCTCCGGGAAAGTGGCTGCTTTCAAGCGATACCTCTTCACGTGCGATCTGGTTGACGAGACCGATGCCGTCGAAGAGTTCAAGAAGGCGCTCAAGCAGGACGAGTGGAAAAGTGTCTGCAAGATATTCAGGGATAGTGGTGCGCGAGATCTGGAGATATACGTGTTCCAGGACCGTGTGCTGGCCGTTCTGGAGACAACTGTCGATTTCGAGCTTGAACGGCTCGAGGCGGGACTAGGGATGTCGGATACCTATTCCGGGTGGGAAGCCGGGGCGAGGCGTTTCCTGAAACCGGTACGTGAGGCCGACGGCGACGAATTGTGGGCCCTGGTCGACCGCGTCTACAAGCTGGGCCAGAAAAAGGAGTACCGGAAAGAGGACGGTTATGTCCAAAAACCTCTGAAAGTGCCGACAAGGCGCTTGGTCGAGGCCCGGGAACTTGTGGAGGATCCGGCCGAGGTTGCCCGGTACAAGTCTCTGCACGCCATGGGCAAAGCGTGGCCGGAAATCACCCAGGGGCTGAAAGATATAGGTATCGTGGACAACGAGATTTACTGCGTCGGCAACCGGACATTCGAGTTCTATGAGGTCGCGAAAGAGTTCGATTGGGAGAAGTCGTGGGAAGCCCTCGAGAGCAAACCGGTCTCGCAGAAGTGGGGCGCGCTGGTTGGTCCCATCGACCGGCCGTTCACCGACAAGGACGGCAAACCTCTCCCAAATCAGATCATGAAACGCATCTTCAAGCTGGGCAAATAGCCGGCAGGTCGCGACGCGGCAATCTCGGTCCCCTCTCCCGCTGGGAGAGGGTTAGGGTGAGGGCCAACGGGCGGTTCACGAACCGCCCCTACGGTGCCCTCCTTGGGCAGACCCTGGACTCTGCCTTCGGGGAATAGGGAGTACACCGCACCGAAAGCCCGGTGAAATAAGTGTGGCATCCCCCGATTTTCCTGCCACAACGACCGCAAAATAGGTGCCTGTCCCCCATTTTTCCTGGAAGTTACATAAGACCAGGAACCCTGTTCAGGTGGCATAAAACGAACTCTATAGGTGCCGTCGCCATCATAAAAGCCATTTACCCTAATCGCAGAATCCCCATGGGTGAACGATGCAGTTAATGTTACATCCAAGAATGGATTTCCTGTTGACGGTCCGGACAACTCAAGTTCAAAAACGTCCCATTTTCTAACTGATTCGCCTGACACAGAAGACGTAGCCTCCCACGGCGGTTTGATCATCAGGTCCTCAATGATGTCGGCAAGCTCATCGTCGGACAGCTGGGCATCCAGATGTGATCGAAAGCCGGGCTTCATCTCCCATTCATATTCGTTGCGCAACTCACCCTTGCCGCTGGTAACTTTGTCGAAATAGCCGGCAACGCCCCGTACACCATACAAAACAGCTAGCTGGTCCCAGCTGGACCGCCCTTGGTACTTCTTATCGAACCACCTATAATAGGCTTCCCGCACGGGATTTTCAGCAGGCGCCGCTGACAGTTTAGCACCAGTGCGAACAGAACCTCCGTGATGACTGATAACGAGCGGGGTGGGCCAGTTGCGCAGGATGTATTCCGACTGGTCAACCAGATTGTGCCGCACCAGGTTGAAATCGTCTCCTCTAAGCCCTCCCATGACAACCAACTCGGTTACTTTCCGGGCAATGAGGCCGCGATCAGCTTTCAGAAGATCGTAGATATTGTTGAGAAAGCCCACGCTGATAATTGTCACAGATTTGTCCGGCTGTTCACCGAGTACCTGCAGATAAACATCAAGGGCGCTTGGAGCAGTTTCATTGGTAAGGTCGTGAGGGAACTCTGCGACATAATCCAGATATTTTGAATTGTCAGGTTCGTTAAGTTTTCCTTTATAGATACCAACGGGTATGGTACCTCGGTTGTACCATGTGTTTATCGCATCGATGGCGGCAACTCCGCTCTTGTGAACCTCGTTGAAGCACACCGCGAGGATTTCCACCTCTCCGCTGTCCGCCATCGCGTGCAGCGTTGCCAGCGCGCCGACATCGTCCACGTCGAGACACATGTCGGTCTCGAATATCACCTTTTTGGGCTGATCTGTCCGGGTTCCTTGTTCCCACACGCAGGAAGGTGTGGCTATTGTAGTGCAGATGCACGCGATGATTGTAAGAGTGATCTTTATTCTGGTGCTGATCATGGAACTTCTCCTTACGTTTTGTGCTCAGCGTCCGCAGATTGCGCAAGCACTTATCTTAACCGAGGTTTCCCATATGCGCGTGCCCGTGACCACCACGCGCAAGTTCTCCACTATCATAGTAATTAACAGAACTCGAGTTAGTCAAGCCCGCGGTGGCGGCGGGGAGGATGCCAGCCGTACCGACTAGAAACGGCTATTTCGTAAAACCCTCCTCAAGAGAGGACTCTTCCTGGAAGCGATTCGTCTATGGTATAATGGCACCGCACCAACTTACAATGAAAGGATACGAACATGAATAGGACGTTTACTCGTGCGGTTGTTACGGTAGTGGTGATCGGTCTTTTTGCTTGCGCAGCGATGGCGGAGAACTGGCCTCGGTTCCGAGGTCCTAACGGGCAGGGTATCAGCAGCGCGAAAGGCATACCCGTAAACTGGTCTGAGGACGACGTGGCCTGGAAAATAGAGCTGGCGGGCAAAGGTCATTCTTCACCGGTGATCTGGGACGATAAGGTCTTCATCACCTTCGCGAAGACGAATGAGGATGAGAGGACTGCCAAGTGTACGCTGATGGCGGTACGTGCGTCCGACGGCGGGACGCTGTGGCAGAAGGATTACACGGTGGAACCGCCCGGGATGAACTCTCTGAACAACTCCGCGGCGAGTACGCCGGCTGTGGACGCCGACGCCGTGTATGCCATCTGGTACGCGGCCGACCGCACTGTCGTCACCGCACTGGACCATCAGGGCGAGCAGAAATGGACAAAGGAGTTCGCTCCCGCACGCATCACGCACGGGCCCGGCACATCGCCCATTGTCCACAAGGACACGGTCGTCTTCACGCTTGAGCAGGAGGACGACGAGAACGATCAGAACCTGCAGAGCTGCTGGTACGCGCTGGACCGGCGTAGCGGCGAGATCCGGTGGCGGCTTGAACGCACCAACAGCACTCATGGATCGAGCTCGACACCATGCGTCTACCGCTCGGCAGGTGGAGAAGAAAGGCTCATCTTCACCAGTCGCGCTCACGGCATCACGGCGGTCGATCCGGACAGCGGGACGGTCGTGTGGGAGGAGGCATCTGTCTTACCGGCCCGAGTGGTCAGTTCGCCCGTGCTGGCCGGAGATGTGATCGTCAGCTTATGCGGTCGAGGTGGCAGCGGAGTGCAGCTTGCAGCCGTACGCCCTCCTGCAGAGGGTGCATCGCAAGCGCGCGTTCTCTACACGTTCAAGGAGAGAATTGTCCCGAACGTGCCTACACCCGTTGCCATGGACAAGTGGCTGTTCCTGTTCCACGACGGGGGCCTCGTCACCTGCCTTGAAAGCGAGACGGGCAACGTCGTATGGAGTGAGAAACCGGGCGGCAAGTTTTTCGGTTCGCCGGTGCTCATCGAGGATCGGCTGTACTGTATTACCACGAAAGGCCAAGTCGTGGTTCTCAGGGCGGCTGGTAAGTATGAGCGTCTGGCCGTCAACGATCTGGGTGAACCCAGCCAGGCCACCCCGGCAGTAGCCGGTGGACGGATGTTTCTCCGCACAGTCTCGCACCTGCTGTGCATCGCTTCGGAATAAGGCCGATATCTGCGCTGGCACTAGTTATTCCAACGCCAGGCGGTCCACGAACTTCTCCGCATTGATCACAATATCGTCTTCGCCAACTTGATCAAACGGGTTCTCGAGGTGCTCCTGGATGTTGTCGAGGCTCACGAGAATCATCGTGAAGACCACCGGCATAACGTACACCAATCCCTCATTTGAGAAGTCCTTGCCGATAGCCGCGAAATAGGGCCCGTACAGAATCGGCAGAACTGTTACGAAGAAATCGCTGAATGCCCGCAGTGTTCGAGGGGTCCTGTATTGATAGATGTGTTTGATATCCTCAAAAGCGAGGATCATCTTGCTCAGAAACTGGTTACAGCGAGATACTTCGCCCGTTGGAAGCCCTTTGCCCCTCAGGTCGCCCTTTATGAACGTCGATAGTCGCGAGAGGATCGCGTAGACTTCCTCCTCGTGCGCCGGCATGTCTGCAATCGGTGCGGCGAACATTTTGCGGCACGCCTTGAGCAAGTCGCCGAGCAGCGACTTGACCTTCTCCTGGACGTCGCTGTCAGTGTTCTCGAGCCAGTCCCGTGTCGCGAAGAAGATTGCGCGACCGTGCGCTTTGATTGAGCCGTACTTGACAAGCGCGTTCTCTCTTCTCTTGTATGCACCTCCGATCGAGAATACTATTGGGAAGATCACTGCGGTGGCGATAAGAGTGAGCGGGAAAGAGGCTGTGAGTTGGAATCTGCGACACAAGTATGTGGATGCTACCGCCAACACGGTGATGACGAGCATGTTGACGTTGATGATGATAAATACTTGTTTCAGTTTCCTAATCACTCTCGTTTCCTCCAGAAAAGGGCCGGCATCATCACGTACAGTCATTCTACACGAATATGCCGGGAAAGCCATAGCGCTTTATTCGGGCGCTTAAACAGACTGTCTGTTATTGCCCCATGGCCATGCGATGTCCACCATGAACGAAAAGCAACTGGCCTGTTATCCAACCCGCCTGCTCCGAGGCGAAGAACAATACGGC
The DNA here is from genome assembly GCA_965603355.1 of uncultured bacterium. Lineage (GTDB taxonomy): Bacteria > Hydrogenedentota > CBFDCQ01 > CBFDCQ01 > CBFDCQ01. The sequence continues at coordinate 8,066 of CBFDCQ010000076.1, read as the reverse complement.
ATTGGCAATATCGTCCGGCCGGCCGACTCTCCGCATCGGTATGTCCTGAACAGCTTTTTCCATTTGCGGACTCATATAGCCGGACTGCACGGGACCCGGCGAGACCACGTTGACCGTGATACCGTGGGGTCCCAGTTCGGCGGCAGCACCGCGACTGTACGATTCCAGCGCGTATTTGCTGGCGCGGTAGGAGACCTCTTTCGGGCATCCCCATGCGCAATCCGCGCTTATGTTGATGATTCTGCCCCAGTTCGTCCCTCTTTCGATGATTCGACGGGCGAACCTGGCCATGAGGACGGCCGCTGCGCGGGAGTTCACGGCGAAATGGCGATCGTGGCTTTCGGCATCGATCGTCGATATGGTCGGTCCTCCCTCCCATAGCTCTGTTTCTTCGGAGGCGTTCCCGGGGACAAACGTGTCCGCGACGTAGTCGGCTGCGTTGTTCACCAGAATATCAACCTGCCCGAACGCCTTTTCCGCCTGTTCAAATAGGGAATGAACTTTCTCGGCTTCTCGAAGATCCCCTTCCCAGGACTCCGCCTTGCCACCTGATTCCCGAATGGACGCGACTACCTCGTCCGCTGTCTTCGCTTGCTGTCTGAAGAAGAAGGGTAGCCCCGGTTCTCGTGACTGGCCGGAATCCCGCTCTTCATCTCCCGGTTCGACAGCATGTTGGAAGTAGTGAATGAAGACCGGCGCGCCGTGCGACGCAAGAGTCCGTGCAATCGACGCACCTATACCGAACGGGTTGTTCCCTCCTGTGACCAGCGCTACCTTATCCTTCAATCCCGGATCGATCATCGCATTGTCTCCTTCTTCAGAGTTGTGACGCGCAAAACTCATCGGCCCGACGACGGCCAACAACAGATGCCTGCCCTCCATTTCTGAACGGCTTCGTCTGATGCCGTGTCAGTGCTGGTTTCACGTGAATTGTGTCAGAGCTTGCTCTTCAGGTCAAGTCCGCCCCAACTCTTGTCGGATAGCGAGCCACGGAAGACATGGAGCCCGTCAGGGGAATCAAGGATGCCCGTCTTGACAGGTTACGCCTCTGTGGAGTAAGGTTTGGGCTGTCGTCGGGTTAGAGTGAGATCGCGAGGAGCTGAACTGAGTCGGGATGGGGATTGTCCATGCTTCTTACAACAAGAGGGGAGGTTATGATGGGTAACATCAAGGTTTTAGCCTGTTTGAGTGTATTGTGTTGTTGCTTGCCGATGATGGGCAGCGCGTTGGCCGCGGAGGGGAAGGTCAAGGTTCTCGTCTGGGACGAGCGACAGCCGAGGCAGAAGCAAGCGTACCCGGATTTTATCGGCAACCATATAGCCAGCCAACTTGAACAGGCAGGCGGTATGGAAGTGAAATCCGTTGGGCTCGACGATCCTGAACAGGGGTTGTCGGACGCTATTCTGGACAACACTGACGTGATCGTCTGGTGGGGACACGTCAGGCAGGATGAGGTTCCCATAGAGACCGGGAAGCGTATCGTTGAGCGGATCGTCTCCGGCAGGTTGTCGCTTCTCGTGCTTCATTCGGCGCACTGGTGCACCCCGTTCATGGAGGCGATGAACTATGAGACGAGGCTGGAAGCGCAGAAACGGTTCCCCGCGTCCGCCGGCGAGCGCGTCGAGTTCGAGTACGTGTCGCTGCCGGAGCGGTTCACGGCGCCCGAGAGAGACTGGCGGGTGACACCTAACTTCAATCCCCGCAAATTCCCAGACGGCCTGACCAAAGTCACCGTCAACCTGCCGATATGCTGTTTTCCCGGATACCGCGATGACGGGAAACCGAGTACCGTGCTCGTTGTGAAACCGGAACATCCCGTCGCCAAGGGCGTCCCGAAGAAGTTCACCATCCCGAACACTGAGATGTACGACGAACCGTTCCACGTCCCGGACCCGGACGAAGTGATCCTCGAGGAACGGTGGCCGACCGGCGAATGGTTCCGGTGCGCGATGGTCTGGAACGTCGGCAAGGGCAAAGTCCTCTATTTCCGGCCCGGTCACGAGACCTACAAGGGGTTCTACGAGGAAAACATACTCAAGATCATCGAGAACGCGGTCCGCTGGCTCGGTGGCGAGTAACCGGGACGGTTCCCAGGCTCGCCAACCCACTGATGCGCTGTTGCAGCACTCATTGACTTCCTTTCCGCCGCAGTCCGTCGTGTTGGCAGACAGGAATGTCTGCCCCACCATCCAGCGATAATGTTGACAAAAGATCGGGGTGGACTTATGATGCACGCGGTAGGTTGCGAGGATGTTTCGTGCGGAGGGTGTGATTGTATGGCCGGACGATGCGGTGTGGTCGATCTGGGCAACGTGGATTACACCACGGCCTGGGACAAACAGAAAGAGGCGGTAGAGTCGCCGGACCGCGATGAGTGCGATCTGCTGTATTTGGGCGAGCATCCGCCGACGATTACCATAGGCAGGTCGAGCGACCGGCGAAACGTCCTCGCGTCGGAGGAGGATCTCCGCGCCAAAGGTATCGAGTTGCTGGAGGTCGACCGAGGCGGCGATGTGACCTATCACGGGCCGGGACAGATGGTTGCGTACCCTATCCTCAACCTTAACAGGCATAAGCGGGACGTCGGATGGTACTTACGTGCGCTCGAGGAAGTGATCATCAGGACTCTGCTGGACTTAGACATTGAGGCCGAGAGAATCAAAGGATACACCGGCGTGTGGGCCGCCGATGAGAAGGTCGCGGCGATAGGTATTGCCGTCCGCCGGTGGATAACGTTCCACGGCCTGGCCCTGAACATCAACCCGCGCCTTGATCATTTTGCCCTGATAACGCCATGTGGTATAGAGGACAAGGGAGTTACGAGCGTTTGTGAGCTTCTAGGGAAGGATGTGGACAGGAGCGAAGTGGTCGGGCATTTTCTTCGCCGATTCGGAGACGTTTTCGGTCTCGAGACGGTTTACCTTGACGATCCGGCTCGCACAAAGTAGAATTCAGATAGTGACTGCTGTTTCTGTGCGGCTCGGATAGGAGATTCCGCCGTGGATGTTGAGCGCATACTGGATGTGATGGTCGAGAAGGGCGCGTCCGACGTTTACGTTAAGACCGGTTCGACGCCGGTGTTTCGCGTAAACGGCACGTTGGAACGCTACGACCTGCCTGCCGTCACGGACCCCGATACCGAGCAGATGGTCAAGGTCTTGATGACGGAACATCAGCGGCGCAGGTTTGAGGACGACCCGGACCTGGACGTGGCGTACACGGCCAAGAGCGGTTACAGGTACAGGGTGAATGCGTTCCGGCAGAAGGGACATCTCGGGTTCGTCATAAGACTCGTCCCGATGGAGGAGCTGACCTTCGAGAAGCTCAACCTGTCGCCGGTGATTCGGCAACTCGCGGAACTGCCTCGGGGGTTGGTGCTGGTGACGGGGGCGACCGGCAGCGGCAAGTCGACGACGCTCGCCGCCATGATCAACCATATCAACAACAAGTTCAAAAAACATATCATGACGATCGAGGACCCGATCGAGTTCATACACGACGATAAGCTAAGCTTGATCAACCAGCGGGAGGTCGGGTTCGATTCAAACTCTTTTCCTGACGCGCTGAAACACGTTGTCCGGCAGAGCCCGGACGTGATCCTGATCGGCGAGATGCGCGACCTTGACACTATGATCACGGCTCTCTCGGCCGCGCAGACAGGCCATCTGGTTCTCAGCACAATGCATACAACGGACGTCACGCAGACTCTCGACAGGATGATCAACTACTTTCCGGAACATCTCAGGCCGCAGATACGGCTCGAGCTGTCGTTATGTCTCGAGGGCGTGATATGCATGCGGCTGCTGCCCAGGAAGGACGGTCCGGGTCGCATACCGGCTCTGGAGGTCATGCTGGGAACGCCGACCATAAAGAAGCTGCTGTTCGGCGGTGAGACCTGGAGGATACTGGAACTCGTGAAGCAGGGTGGGGACATGGGAATGCAGACGTTCAACCGGGCGCTGGTCGATTTGTACCAGGACGGCAAGGTCTCCTATGAGGATGCGCTGCTCTGCGCTACGAGCCCGGAGGAGTTCAAGCTTAACGTTCAAGGGATATACACCGGTGTGGAATCTATCAGCGACACGCGACGTTGAGAACGGTCGTGACAGGCGAAAGGATGGACTATGGCGCTCGACATGAAAGAGCTGTTCGATCTCGTGCAGGACCAGAAGGCGTCCGACCTTCTCATAACGGCGGGTGCACCGCCGGCAGTTCGTGTTGACGGCAAGTTCTTTCGCACGAAGTACGATCCGCTTGCGCCGGATGATGCCAAAAGGCTTGTTTACAGCATATTGACCGACCAGCACCGCCAGATATTCGAGGAGAGAAAAGAGCTCGATTTATCGCTGGGTGTTACCAAGAAGCACAGGTTCCGCGTCAACGTGTATATGCAGAAAGGGTGTGTGGCCGCGGCCTTCAGGCCTATTCCGGAGGATATACCGTCGCTGGAGGACCTGGGCCTGCCGCAGGTGGTGCACGACATATCGTTCCGGCCGCAGGGATTGATTCTCGTCACGGGACCCACCGGTCATGGCAAGACCACGACACAGGCCGCGATGATAGACCTGATCAACTCAAACAAGGAATGCCACATTATCACTGTCGAGGACCCGGTCGAGTACGTGCATTATCACAAGAGAAGCATTATTGATCAGCGCGAGGTCGGCGGGGATACTCACTCGTTCCCGAACGCGCTGAAATACGTCCTCAGACAGGATCCCGACGTCATACTCATCGGCGAGATGCGCGATCTCGAGACGATTGCGTGCGCGCTGACCGCCGCCGAGACCGGGCACCTGGTCATAGCCACGCTGCACACGAATGACGCCGTACAGACGGTCGACCGCGTCGTGGACGTTTTCCCGCCACATCAGCAGCAGCAGATCCGGTTCCAGATGGCGATGTGTCTGCTCGCGATAGTATCGCAGAGGTTGCTGCCGAGGGCGGACATACAAGGCCGCGTGCTCGCGGTCGAGATACTCCGACATAACTCGGCCGTCGCCAACCTGGTACGCGAGGCGAAGACGCACCAGATTTACAGCGTGATAGAGACGCACGCCAAAGACGGCATGGTCACGCTCGACACTTCGATAAAGGATCTCTACCTGCGCGGTCTGGTCTCTTACGAGGATGCCGTCCCGCATGTCAAAAGCCCGCAGATGCTCATGGCCGGCTGACGCCGTTGCGGAGTGCACCGGCCGGTCTCAGACGCAATACCGGAAAGTGTGCCTGCCAGTGGACGGATACCTGATATGATTCTATTTGGGATAATCCTGGTAGCAGTGCTTATCGTCGGCGCTTTCTCTTTCAAGGCGGAGATGAGCGACTCGACAAATATCCAACCGAGCATGGGCTGCGTCGGCGTGATTGTGTTGGCGGCAGTGATCCCCGCGATGTTTTCCCTTCTCGTTGGAGCGCTTCGAAGCGACCCCTTCGTACTGCTTGCAGCCGTAGTGCTGACGGGCCTTGCGGTAGCGGTGTTGTACACCCCGTTCATAGCCGGCGTGTGCTCGTCGTTCTTCGAGCGCCTGCTGTTCCCCTCTGCCGGAGAGGTGAGGAAGACCTACGACATCGCCGAGAAGCTCACGAGCGAAGGGCGTTACACGGAGGCGGTTGCCGAGTATGAGAAGGTTATCGAGGAGGACCCGGAAGACGTGGACGCACGCCTTCTTCTTGGTGACGTACAGTGCAAGATGGATCAGTACGAGCTGGCGGCGCGGACTTTCGCGGACGCGCTCGAACTGGACTTACCTCCGGAGCAATGGTGCCATATAACAAACCGATTGGCGGACATTCTCGCTCTGAAGATGGGCGAACCGCACGAAGCTGTGCGGATGTTGAACCGAATTGCCAAGAAGTATCCCAAGACCAAGTTCGCCCGATACGCCCGCGAACGTATCGAGCGAATTGAGGGATCCTGACCCGCCTACAATCACCCCTCACTAATCCCCAGTTCTGCAATGCGCCGCGAACGCCCGCTTGACGGAGGCCTCTCCTGTGATGGTGGGGCAGACATTCCTGTCTGCCACGTAGGGGCGGGTCTTAGACCCGCCCGCGGCGTACCGCACGGAGGTCGGCCCTCTCCCAGAGAAGAGATGTTGTCCGGAAACTGGAGATCGGTGAGAAGATCACCTTCTATTCCTCGACAAATTGCTGTTCGGTCTGATAAACTCCGAAAACGGGCGATTCTTCATTGCCACCTTGTGGGGCGAGTGGAACAGTTATGAGCGAGATTAGCAGCGATCAGACTGAAAGCGGCCGAGGTTTGGCACGCGGAGTAGCCGTTTTCTCCTCCTTTACAATGCTCAGCCGCGTGCTGGGACTCGTACGCGATGTTGTCCTGAGCCACTTCTTCGTTGGACCCATACTGGGCGCGTTCTACTTTGCATGGAGTATTCCGAATACCTTGCGCAATCTGGTTGCGGAGGGCGCTGCCAACGCCGCATACGTGCCGGTCTTTTCCGAGTACTTTGCCACAAAGAGCCGCGATGAGGTCAAACGGCTGGTCGGTGCCGTCACGACAGTCACAGTCGTGATACTTGCCATTCTGACGGTCATTGGCATAGCCGCCGCGCCCATACTCGGGCCGTTCATCCGAGGACTGCAAGGCGTAAGCGCGAGCGACGGGCCGACGAATGAGAATCTCGCCCTCACAATCAAGCTGACGCGAACGGTCTTCCCTTATCTCTTCTTGATAGGGGTGACCGCTCTGGGTATGGGGCTCTTAACCTCATTGAAAAGCTTTGCGGCTCCGGCATTCTCGCCGGTCCTCCTCAACATCTCAATCATAATTGCATGTCTTGCCTTGAAAAACCAGCTGGGGGTGATGAGCCTTGCAGTGGGCGTTCTGGCGGGGGGAGTTGCGCAGGTCCTCTTGCAGTTTGTAATGCTGTCGCGCAGGAGGATCTATCCGTCGTTTGGTTTCGAGCCCCGTCATCCCGGTCTCAGAACGATGGGTCTGCTGATGCTGCCGGCGCTGGTCGGTCAGGCTGTCGGGCAGGTGAACCTGCTTGTGGACAAGTTCTTCGCCGCCTCTCTGGGGCTGAATACGGTGAAGAGCCTTTTCTTCGCGAACAGGCTGTTACAGTTGCCGCTGGGGGTGTTCGGCGTGGCGATCTCCACGGTCGCGCTCGCGACAATGGCAACTTACGCCGCGCGGGGAGAGACCGGGAAACTCGTCGAAACGCTCCGGCGGGGATTGAGAATGGTATGCTTCTTCACGTTTCCCGCCGCTATTGGTCTTGCCGTGCTCCGCATGCCGGTCATCAGGTTGATTTTCCAGCACGGAGCCTATTTCGATGAAGCAGCCACCGGGGAGGTGGCTTACGCGCTGTTGTTCTACCTGATAGGGATGGCATCGTTCGGCTCGGTCAAGACGGTGGTGTCCGCCTTCTACGCGATGAAAGAGACGCGCGTGCCGGTGTTGTGCGCATCGATAAGCATGGTGGCAAACATAGGGCTTAACGTTATCTTCATCCGGTCGTTAGGCATTGGCGGGTTGGCGCTCGCCACGACGATCTCGTTCACCCTGAACCTCGTGTTGCTCGTGACGATGCTGCGCAGACGGTTGGGCACGCTGGGTCTGGCTCAGGTTGCCCGAGCGGCGTCCAGGATCGGTGTGAGCGCCGCGCTCATGGGTCTGGCCGTCTGGTCCGTCCTGAGGTGGACAACGACGGTGACCTCTTCCGCGGTCCTCACCGGCCGTCTCGTACAGGTCGCGGCGCCCGTCGCGGTCGGAGTGATTGTGTACTTCGCTCTCTGCCGACTATTCCGCGTCACGGAACTCGGCGAATTCCTCGCCGGGTTTGTAAGGGGCAAGCGGCCCGCGGGCGATCTTGAGTGATCGGCGGGATTTTGTTGTTTGGATGGCGGAGGGCGGGGGACTCGAACCCCCAAGCCTTTCGGCGGCGGTTTTCAAAACCGCTGGATTACCTGTTATCCTAGCCCTCCTCAATCGGCCTGCTGAATTCTAGCACCGCGCCCGTATAGTGTCAACTCGGGACCTGTGAGGGTGTCATAACTCCGTGATAATGTCCTCTTGTGAGCTCGATAGAAATGTCCTCTAT
>CBFDCQ010000075.1:0-15674 GCA_965603355.1 uncultured bacterium | reverse complement strand
ACGTCGCGCTAAAGAGGTTGACTTTCCACCGACTGCACGTTAGAATACATCCCAGGTGAATGCGGGTAAGGGGGTAGCCGCGTGAGATTGATCCTGATTTCGTGCAAGGTTCTCCGTAGGGAGTTTTATCACTATGCCGCGCTGTCGCGGAACGTGGTAGACCTGTGTTTGCTCAAACAGGGTCTTCACAACAATCCCGGTGAGGCGGTTCGAGCCGGCCATGACGAGTTCATCTTGGGAGTCTCGCGATGAACGAGAACAATGGCAAAATCATAGTCATTGCGAATCAAAAAGGAGGCGTTGGGAAAACCACCACCGCGGTGAATCTCGCGGCGTGTATCGCGGCGTCCGAGAAGAAGGTTCTTCTCGTTGACATAGACCCGCAGGGCAACGCCACGAGCGGGTTCGGTGTCGACAAGCGCGAGCTCGAAAAGACGGTCTATGACGTTATCCTTGGAGAATGTCGCCTTGAGGATGTGATCCTCCCGACGCTTGTCGAGACGCTTGCGCTCGCGCCGGCCAACATGAGTCTGATCGGCGCCGAGATTGAGCTCGTTGATGCAGGCAACCGCGAGTTCCGGCTAAAAGAGGCGCTGGAACCCGTCAAGGACAGTTACGAGTACGTGTTCGTCGACTGCCCACCATCGCTCAGCCTGCTCACCGTTAACGGACTGGTTGCAGCGGATTCCGTTATCATCCCGCTGCAGTGCGAGTATTATGCGCTCGAAGGTATCTCGCAGCTTCTTGACACGATTGGGCTCGTTCGCAACAGGCTGAATCCACATTTGGAAATAGAGGGCGTTCTGCTCACGATGCATGATAAGCGCACGAATCTATCGCGCCAGGTAGCGGAGAACGCACGCAACCATTTTGGTGAGAAAGTATATCAGACAGTTGTTCCTCGCAACATAAGCCTAGGTGAGGCGCCGAGTTTCGGTGTGCCGATCATATTCCATAACATTAAGTGCAGAGGTGCGGAATCGTATCTGGCTCTCGCGGAGGAGGTAATAGCCAATGGCAAAGGAAGTGGTACCGAAGAGACGAGCTCTCGGCAGGGGTATTGACGCGCTCATACGAGACGAACTGGCGAGGGATGAAGCGCCGCGAATCGCGCATCTCTCGCCGCATGACATCGTTCCGAACAGGTATCAGCCGCGACAGGGTATGCCTGAGGAATCGTTGGCTGAACTGGCGGAGTCTATCAGGACGAACGGAGTGATCCAGCCTGTCACGGTGCGCCGCACGCCGAGCGGCTATGAGCTCGTCGTCGGAGAGCGTCGACTGAGAGCGTCGATCATGGCCGGCCTCGAAACCATACCCGCCATCGTCAGGGACATAGACGATGACGCGATGCTGCCGTTGGCACTTGTAGAGAATATTCAGCGAGAGGACCTCGACCCGATCGAACGAGCCGAGGCGTACAAGATACTTATTGATGATTTCGGGCTGAGGCAGGAGGACCTGGCGTCACGCATGGGTCTGGACCGAGCGACTATCGCAAACACGATGCGGTTGCTGAAGCTGCCGAAGGAAGTGCAAAGGCATATCTCAGAAGGACGGATAACAGCGGGGCACGCAAAAGCTTTGCTGGCGCTGCGGACCCCGGAACAACAGAAAATCGCCTGCAGACGTATCATCAAGGAAGGTCTGTCCGTCCGGGAGGCGGAGGAGCTTGCGGGAGCACCCCCGAGGAAACGGGCGCACGCGCCGGCACCGACCGTCACTCCTCGCGACGTTCACCTCGAAGCCGTCGAGGAGGAGTTGCAGAGGCTGTTGGGAACGCGTGTACGCGTTACCAGAAGAGGCGATAAAGGTAAGATCGAGATAGAGTTCTACAGCGAGGAGGATCTGGACCGAATCCTGGAAGTGTTTGAAGAGGTCGGCGTCTAGGACGCTGTTTACACCCCGTTCACGTGTCCCCGGCCACTTGCGGCTGGCCAGCGGCAAGGTTTTGACATCATCGTGACCGAAGAGCCACGTGCAACTAAAGCACCTTAGCAACCATGCTAGATATCAAGTTCATACGCGACAATCCGGATCAGGTGCGTGAATCATTCAGGAAGAGACATATTGAGTTCGATCTCGACGACCTGTTGCGCACGGAACAGCAAAGGCGCGACCTGCTCTTCGAGGTCGAACAGCTGAAACATGAGCGCAACAAAAGCTCTGAGCAGATCGCACGACTGAAAAAGGAGAACGAGGACGCCTCCGACGAAATAGAGAGAATGCGTAAGGTCTCCGACGACATAAAGAGACTCGATGCGCAGATTCGCGACAAGGAGGCGGCGGTACGGGCAGAACTGCTCCTTGTTCCAAACGTACCGCACGAGAGCGTTCCGGAGGGCAACGACGAAAGCGACAATCGTGAAGAACGGCGATGGGGCGAACCGAGGGAGTTCGGTTTTGAACCGAAGCATCACGCCGATGTCGGGGAGGAGTTGGGAATCCTCGATTTCGAACGTGGCGCTCGGATAAGCAGAGCGAGGTTCACGCTCTCGGTCGGCATGGGCGCGAGACTCGAGCGCGCCCTGATGAACTTCATGATGGACTTGCACACGCGCGAGTACGGTTACATAGAAGTCCTGCCGCCTTTTCTGGTCAATGCGGACACGATGACCGGTACGGGAAACCTGCCGAAGTTCGCCGAGGATTTGTTCAAGTGCGAGAATGAGGACCTGTACCTCGTACCTACCGCTGAGGTCCCTGTCACCAACATCCATAAAGGGGAGACTATCGACGGGGATAAACTGCCCATACTCTATGCCGCATACACACCCTGTTTTCGCAGCGAGGCGGGCTCCTACGGAAAGGATACCCGCGGCCTGATGAGGCAACACCAGTTCAACAAGGTGGAGCTCGTCCATTTCTGCACGCCTGAGACCTCCTGCGACGAGCTCGAGACAATGACTACGAACGCCGAGGAGGTTCTGAAACGCCTCGAGCTGCCGTACAGAGTGGTTACGTTGTGCTCAGGCGACATGGGTTTTGCTGCCGCGAGAACTTACGATATAGAGGTGTGGATGCCGGCTCAGAAGCGGTACAGGGAAATCTCTTCGTGCAGCAACTGCACCGATTTCCAGGCGCGACGCGCCAACATACGGTTCAGACGCGAGCCTCGGGGCAAACCCGAGTTCGTCCACACCCTCAACGGTTCGGCTATGGCTATAGGCAGAACCGTTGTCGCCATACTGGAGAACTTCCAGGAGGCCGACGGGACAGTTACAGTGCCCGATCGGCTGCGACCGTATCTCGACGGCGTCGAGAGGATCACACCGCAAGATCTGCCGACAACATAGAGTACACGGTGGACGCGATTCAGGAAGCATGTAAGGTAGGGCGGGCATCCTGCCCGCCGTTTTCGGTTTGTGGGTGAGGACTCTACCGGCTCTCTTTGTGCCTTTGCGTTCGTACCCGGGAGATTAGAATGAAACGTTTCTTTGAGACGCGCACGCGTCAACAAGTGCTGGAGATAATTGCAGGGTTCGCTCCCGTCGATGCCGAAACTGTTGCTTCGGCAAGAGCCTCCGGGCGCGTGCTCGCCACAGAAGTGAAATCGCCCTGCGATCTGCCCCATTTTGATCGCGCAATGATGGACGGTTTCGCGGTACGGATGCAAGACGTCTCGGGAGCCTCGACCGAAACGCCGGTCACCCTGCGGGTCGCCGGGCGAGTTGAGATGGGGAAGCCCGCCGAATGCCCCGTGGAGACAGGGACGGCGGTCGAGGTCGGAACCGGGGCAGCGCTTCCCGCGGGCGCGGACGCCGTCGTCATGGTCGAATATACCGAACGGTTGGCGGACAACGTCATCGCCGTGACACGCCCCGTGGCGCGTTACGACAACATGATGCGTGCGGGACAGGACTATCGCAAAGGTGATACGGTATCGCGCGCCGGAAAACGGCTGGCACCTAAAGACGTGGCTGCGCTGGCGTCCGTTGGCGTGAGCCGGGTGGACATCTTCAAGAAACCTGCCGCGGCAATCATATCCACCGGCGACGAGCTTGTTCCGCACGAGGAAGAGCCCGCCGTCGGCCAGGTGCGGGAGAGCAACGGCGTGGTCCTCGCGGCGCTTGTCGAACGCGACGGCGGTATCGCCACCGCGATGGGGATAGTGAGAGATGACCTCGACAGGCTTATACAGGCCGTACAGCAAGGCATGGACTGCGCCGACATGGTGCTTATATCAGGCGGTAGCTCCGTTGGGGTCAGGGACTTGACGATGGCGGCATTGGAATCATTCAAGAAGAGCGAGATACTCGTCCACGGCGTGGCGATGCGTCCCGGCAAGCCAACAATAGTAGCCTCTGTCGCAGGAAAACCGGTGATAGGTCTTCCCGGTCATCCCGTCTCGTCGCTGGTCGCCTACGAGGTGGTGGTAAGGCCTCTTCTCGAACGGCTGTCCGGGTGCTCAACGGAGGCAATCCCGGTCAGGAGCGGTTCGGTGGTGAGAGCAGTGCTCGAGCAGAGGGTACCGGCATTGATGGGACGCGACGAGTACGTCCGCGTACGGCTCGAACGGCGCACGCACGAGCTTGTCGCAGTGCCTCTCGGACGCACTTCCGGGGCCACCTCCACGCTGGCCGATGCCGACGGCTGGGTCTTGGTGGATATGAACACCGAGGGACTCGAACCCGGCCAAGAGGTCGAAGTGACCCTCTTCTAGCTGCACAATGGCGGGCAAGACGCACGCCCTACCTTCGTAATTCTCGTCGGGCGCAGCAAGCCGCGCCCCTACAAAAACTCCCATGTAGGGGAGGCCCTTGTGGCCTCCCGTGTATCGCCCAAATGCGTCCTTCTGCCAGGGAGTTCTCGGGAGGGGACGAGACCCTCCCCTACATTGCCGGTGGACGCTCGCAGCCGGCCGGTAAATGGCAGCCAAGAATACCTGCCGCACTACCTTTCCAGGTGACGAACGGTGGGGCAGACATTCCTGTCTGCCAGTGTTGCAGGGATTGCTTTTGAAGGTTACCTGCGTCGCCCGCCCAATCGTCTCAGCGCGTTCCGCGCCACCTTGTTATGCCGGTCGAGGCTCAACGCGCGGCGCCAAGCGTCCGCCGCCTCTTCCAGCTGAGCGTTCGCAAGGTAAGCCAGCGCAAGATTATTGTAGGCGACGGCCGTTTCCCCGCCAACCTCGATCGCTTGCCGTGTTGCCTGTATCGCTTCCGGGAAAAGACCTTTTTGGTACAGCGCGGCACCGAGATACGCGTACCCCTCGACGGAATAAGGCTCGTTTTCGACGACCTTCCTGAACTGTTCGATAGCCCCATCCCAATTCTTCTCTCTGAAATGCTGACGCCCTAGACTCAACGCAAGGTCAGCGACGTTCAGCGCGGCACTGCCGGCAGCGACGCTTGCCCCATCCGGGACTTCCCTCGGCGTTTCGACGGCAGCAGTCGCGTCGCTTTCCTGCAGGAAGATCGGGGCAGGTGCGGTTCCGTGGAGGGAATCGAGCTTCTCCTGCGTTGCCGAGGCCTGCGCGTCATCCGGATGGGCCTTGAGGAACAGCTCGTACGCCTCTATCGCGCGCGGCATATCCGCTCGTTGCTCATACGCCTCCGCGATCTCATGTTGCAGTATCGGTGAAAGCGTTCGCCACGGGAACTTCTTTCGGAATCGTTCGTACCGGTCAATGGCGCGGTCGGCCCTTCCCCTGGCGAAGTAAAGGGCGAGGCTCCGTTCAAGCTCGTCGCGGGGGACTACCCGGTTGAAAACCAGCGCCACGAGCAACCCCGCTCCGAAACCACCCACGTGCGCCCAGTACGCCACGCCGGTCGCCTCACCCGCATGCAAGCTCAAGAAGCTCGTGCCAAGTTGGAGGACGAACCAGAACCCAAGCGCCCACGCGGACGCAATGTAGAACGTCCCAAAGAAGACGAACAATACCCAATAGAAAAACTTGATCTGGTTCCGAGGGAAGAATGCGGCGTACGCCGCCATGATACCTGCAACCGCGCCCGAAGCGCCGATCATCGGGACTTTCCCTCCGCCGGTAATGCTCGCAATCGCTATGTGCAAACCGCACGCTACAAGTCCCGCCATCAGGTAAAATGCGATGTAGCCCAGGTGGCCGACCCTGTCCTCGACGTTCTTGCCCAGAACGCCGAGGAACAGCATGTTCCCCAACAGATGAAACGGGTCACCGTGAAAAAACATGTGCGTCACAAAAGTGTACGGGCGAAAGAGTTCTGGAATCAGCGCGTACGTCTTTACGAACGCCACGTAGTCCAGTCGAAACCCCAGGCAAAGGAACACCAGCATGTTGATGGCGATGATGGCAGTATTAGCGTACGGAGGGCGTTCGACCGGGTTGTCGTCACCGATGGGGATAAGAAAAATCATACCATCGGCCTCTCGTTAATGAGCGGATCGGACGCGCCGGCATCATCGAACGCCCGCGCGCGAATCAGGCAGCTATCGCAACTGCCACACGGTACGTCCTCGCGCGTGTAACACGACCAGGTCAGGTGGAACGGTGCGCCGAGATCGAGCCCCTTGCGCACTATCTCGTGTTTCTTCATCCCGATTAGCGGCGCGACCACCTCGACGTCGGTGTCCGGCCTTGTGCCGACACGCACAAGCTCGTTGAACGCCCTGTAAAATGCCGGACGGCAATCGGGATATCCCGGGCTGTCCTGTTCGACCGCCCCTATGAATATCTTGCGCGCCTCAATCACCTCCGCCCACGACACGGCGGCGCTCAGCAGGTTGGCGTTCCTGAACGGCACGTACGTTAACGGTATTGCTCCAGGCGTTTCGGACGGCGTAACAGGGATATCGTGGTCAGTCAAGCTCGACCCGCCGATCCTGCTCAGGTGACTCAGGTCAACAATAAGCTTACTCTCGGCCCCGTAATGTTCTGCGATCTTGTTGAAACAGGCGAGCTCACGCCTTTCGGTGCGTTGACCGTAGTTCGCGTGAAGACAGGCGAGACTGTACCGCTCCGCAGCCATGGCGGCAACCACGCAACTGTCCATCCCGCCGCTGACGAGCACGACGGCAAGAGCGCGTTCCTTTTGTTCAGACACCCCTTCGCTTCTCCGGCCAGATGATCTTGTGCAGCTGAAGCTGCAATTTGCAGTCGAGATGGTCCTCTATGATCCACTCCGCGAGCTCGCGCATGTCCAACATGCCGTGAGTCGGCGAAAAGAGTACCGTCGTGTGTCCCGGCAAGGCGTGAGTCAACACCATCTCCTGCGCCCACAGATAGTCCCGTCTGCTCGACACCACGAATTTGATCTCGTCGCCCTTGCGCACTTCGTGAAGGTTTGGCAGAAACATCCTGTCCGCCATCCCGCTGTCGGGACATTTCATATCCACGATACGAATCGCCTCATCAGGTAATACACCTATGTCGAGCGATCCATTCGTCTCCACCAGAACGGTGTACCCGGCCTCGATGAGCATCTGTACAAGCTGCGGTGTCTCGTCCTGAACGAGCGGTTCGCCGCCGGTGACCATCGCAAGGCCTACCGGATGCTCGCCGACGTTCCGCATCACCTCGTCCAGGGCCATTGCCGTACCGCCCTCTCGAGCGTACGGCGTGTCACAGTACGCACAGTCAAGGTTGCACCCCGCAAGCCGGACGAACACGCACGGCCTGCCGGCGTACGACGTTTCTCCCTGGATACTGTAAAATATTTCGCTTACCTGCAAGGTTCTAGTCCGGAAAGTATGAGACGCAAGAGTTCTCGTTTTCCTGCACGTCGATTCGGGCAAGTGTCACTGCGCTCGCACTCAGTGTCGGACGAAGCTCATCGCACAGCCAACGCGCGATGTTCTCCGAGGTCGGGTTTATCACGTCAAACGGTGCGACCTCGTTGATGCACGTATGATCAAGGCGGGCGACAACCTCGTTTGTCAGCCGTTTGAGGTCCCTGAAATCTATCGCTATACCGTTCGCGCCGGGCTCTTCCGTGCGCACGGTCACGCGCACCTGCCAGTTATGACCGTGGACTCTGGCGCATTCCCCCTCGTAATCGCGCAACGAATGCGCCGCCGAAAACCCTGTCACGACCGATATTTCGTACATTCGAACACCCCTCACCGGCTCGATTTGGAAACCCCTCCCTACGCGTGCTGTCTCGCCGAGGTCGATTATACGCCCCAAAGCGGAACACGGTCAAGGCGGGTCAGCATGGGAAACTGCCCGGGACGCGACTGCTGAATACGGTGTCTGTGCCTCTAATCACATCTCCCGCACGAGGTCCTGGAACCATCCTGGTCTCTCAGGACACTCGGGAGATGCCAGCATCTCTCGCCACGCTTCGTCGGTAAGCCTGTCGTCCATCGGGTGCTTGAACTCGTAATAGGATAGCACGGGACCTGCGGTGAGGAAGACGCCGCCGTCCGGCGTCGGACACGCTACGATTATGAGATCCACATATCCGACACCTTCCTCGACGACCTTCCCCTCGGCGGAATGCGTGTGCACGTCCGCCACCAGCGTGGTCTTGACACCTTCATCGTCGACCCCGAGTACCACGTCTTCAAGGAGATCGCCGAAGTCCTCTATGAACCTGAGCTCGTTCTCGGAAAGAGCCTCGTTCGTCAGCTCTTTGTTAGATATCTCGATCAACGTCAGGAGAATGTCCTCCAAGTTGAGCAACCTCTCTTCAGCTTCCGGTGACAAGACCTCGAACGCGATCAGACCCTCCCTGGTCATTGCCGTGAGCTCCATCAACCGCGCGTAGAACTCCGGCACCGGCTCCACGTATCCGGGGGGCGGAGGAGGAGGAACACTTGTGAACTCGATTGTGTAGCTCTGTTTGGCGTACAATATGGTGTCGTGCCGCAGCTCCGTCCAGGAAGCCAGCGCGGCGTTCAGCCCCTTGTCCTCCCACGCTTCCGTCCGCATGAACGAGGGGTAACCCTCACCAAAACCGCCTATCAACGAGCGCAGCGAATATAGCCAGCCCCAATACAGGTTCCGGTTCCATTCGAGTTCGTCAAACTCGTCGAATTCAGCCTGCAACTCGTCGAACCTCGCCTGGTAGTCAACGTAATCGGTGTCACCTTCCGCTACGAGTATCTCCGCGGCACGCGAAGAACCAAGCAGAGCCATAACGTCAAGACCGCGCGGGTAGCACCTGGTATACATCGGTCCGTTGCCGCCCGCTGTGAACGGAACCGGGTCAAAATCGCCCGTGTAGTCCAGGACTTCGGGAAAAACCAGATGTTGGAACATGTAGGAATCCGGTATGAACCGTTGTCCCATGAACCGCATACCCTTGGTCTTGTCGAGCACCTCGTTCAACGACTCCGGCGTGATAGGCGGATTCAACATGATTTGGCCGGTGCCACCGTAGATCCGGGGCGAACGCAGCAGCGCAAGTTCAACCTTGAGATCGAAGAACATGTCCTCATCTTCGAGGTCGGCCGGAACGAAGCCGCTGCCAAAAACCTCATTGACCGCGTGAAGGTACTCGTACGGTGTCAGATCGTCCGCCAGCCCGACGTAAAAAGCTGTCACCGCATACATCCGGTCCCATATATCCCGCCCGGTTCGGTCGCCCACCTGGACACTGTCAAGCGAGTCGGCGATAAGAACCGCCTGCATCGTCTGTATCTTCGCGTCGTACTCGCTGATCAGCGCGTCACCCACGGGTCCCCAGTTCTCGGCTCCTTTCAGCAGAAACGCTATGCGACCGTACCACATCAGCGTCTTGAAGTACTTTTCCAGATCCTCACTTCGAGTGTAATGACCGCGCGGTACGTACTGCGAGTAGTCCTCCCGGTAAATGAATATGTCACTCTCATCAAACCCCTCATGCGCATCGATCTTCGCCAGCTCGCTCTGCACAACGTCGCTAACCAGGGCCGGGACTTCCGAGGCCGGGTCTATAAGAGCGTTCGCCACGGCAAGGTACGCGACGTTGCGCCGCGCCGCCTCCTCCAGGTCACCGTCATAGCTCTGGCACTGGGCAAGCGCCTCTACGAGCAAGGCCTCCGTCAGATCTTTGATGTCATAGAAAAACTCGCGTTCCTCGACTTCCTTCAACGTCTCATCAAATTGGACGTGATACAGGTGAAGCAGCGTATCCGCCGTCACAAATATAGGCGCGTCCATCCCCTTCAGGTACTCGTAGACAGGTACAACGTCCTCGTTGGGGTCCGTCTCCTGTACCTGATTGTATGGGAAGTCGTACTCGATGACCGCGAAACCGTACTGTTCGAGAAGCGGATCGACCGTCTGCAGCTGGAACAGCGCGTCCATATCGTCATAGTTCGACACCGCGCTCAACTCCAACGGGAGCGCGTAACCCGGCGCGTTAGGTTGGACCGAACTGACATATGGTGCGTAGTAGGATGATAGGGAAGGCCTTTCCATCGACGGGGTCGTCGGCACCGGTGCAGTTCCGGGTGCGGGTGCGAACGTAAGCGTTCCATCACCTCCGGAGGATCCGCCCGAACACCCCGCCGCAGCGAGCACCGCGCTCACCGCGCAGACGGTGAAGATCAGCTTCGACCGTACAACAGCATCATGGATTCTGGTCGGTACGTTTCTCATTGGAGCCCCCTCCTCTCACGCGCAAAGTAACTGACCATGATGACAACCGCAGCCACTTCCGCCGGGTCGAACTGGCGTCGCCTTCCGACCCCAATGGACGGAGCCTCCCTCCTTGATCGTACACCGAAAAAACTGCCAGATCAACCCCCATGACAACTCCACAATGCCGAAGACTCTCCGTGGCGAAGCAAACGCCAACCAGAACGTCCCCGCCTGTGTCTGCGCGGGATGCTAACCCGGTCGAAGCAGAGCTGCGTAATCTCGTGCCGCAGCTCGAATCCTCAGTTGTCCACGGACAGCCACGCCGAATGGCCAAATATGTCCGGTATAAATAACTCCTGCAACGACAATATCTTACACCCTTATCAGACAAAACCAGTGAAGATTTGGCTAAATCTTTCCCCAAAAATGACGATATATAGGGTGAGGGGGTGGATGATTATGGATTATGTAGTGTCGGGTGTTGAACCCGGAAGGATGGTGACCTCGTTCGGTCGCCCAGGTGTCAAACGCGGCTCGCAGCCACTGAGAGGAGAGATTATCGAAGTGGTTCGCGAAGGCGGGAGCAAGAACGATAGCGCCGGAAACCGCGGCCGCCAGACTTTCTTCGGGTACGCGAACGGGGGACGCGCATTTGCGGACCAAGCGTGGATAACCCTCAAAGTTCGCACTAACCAGGATTTATCGGACCTCGTCGGGAAACGAGTGGTCGTAACGCTCAGCCAGTGAGCCGTATACCGACCTGCTCTCTACTGCAGATTCTCCGAAAGGAATCGCAGCGCTGATTCGAGGCGCTCAAGAGTCATTGTGCGAACGCTCTCCAGACTGCGTTTCGTTTTGACTGGCGGGACGGCGTTATTCACATCGCCCCACGAGAAGAAGTACGTCGTACTGTAACCGGTGAGGACAAGACTGGCCTCGCCGGCGCTCGAGGTGATAACGGGTTGGCCGGTCAGGAGGTCGTGCTTGGGAAAAACCAGCAGGTTGACACGCCTGAACACCATCAGTGCGCCTTTCTGGCCTTTCTCGAGGGTGCCGACGATCACCTGAAGCGGTTCGTACTTGTTGCCGGCGCCGTCCAGTAGAAAGACCTCTGCGTGCCGGAATCCCGTAATGTCGTAAGCGATGCTCGAGTCCGAGAACGCCGACACGACGTGGAATTCCAGTATGATGTACTTCTCATTCAACGTTCTCGCTATCGTCAGCAGCTCCTCGGAATCCTCCGACATCCCGCCTTCTTCCGTGGCCGACTCCTGTTTCAGTTCGGCAACCTCGTCTGTGAACCAGATGCAGTACGAGTCCGGCGAAAGCAGGTCGCGATACTTCGACCCGAGCCCGACGGTTGGCCGCGCTATATAGCTCGAGGGCGTGAACAGCTCCGAGGAGCCTTCCTCCGCTACCGGTCTTCCCGGGAACTCCGGATCTCTGACAGCCGTGCGGCGCGGCAAACATCCGCAAAGAACCATAACAACGCCCGCAATCGTGATCGCCTTGATGAAAGTCCTCATCGTCATTCCCCTCCGCACCAATCATATGCCCGTCTGCCCGCTATCCGAGGCGGCCGTCCATCACACCGCAGTATCAGATAAAGACAGTTCAACGTCCCAGCACCCTATCGTGATGAAGGTGTATGTGAACCCTTTTAGCTAAAGAATCCGGTATCGCAGGCACCGCGGCCAGTTCCTCCACGGAAGCCTCCTTCACGCGGTCAATGCTGCCAAAATGCGTCAGAAGCGCGTTCCTGCGTTTGTCGCCGACGCCCGGTATGTCGGAAAGCGCTGAACGCAACCGCGACTTTTTCCTCAGCTTCTTATGGTAAGTTATCGCGAACCGGTGCGCCTCATCCCGTATCCGCTGGAGCAAATGCAACGCGCCGGAAGATGCCGGGAACACAACCGGATTCTTCCTGCCCGGCAAGAACACCTTGTCCTGCTCCCCTTCCCGTGCCGGTTTGGCCAGCGCGACGACCTTGAGATCGGCCACGCCCAGCCGGCGCAGAACGTCGAGCGCAACGTTCAGCTGCCCTTTTCCCCCGTCAACGACGAGCAGGTCCGGCATGTCTTGCTCCTCCAGCCCCCGCCTGTACCGGCGCGTCAGTACTTCGTCCATCATCGCGTAATCGTCCGCGCGCGAAACCGTCTTGATGCGATACCTCCTGTACCGGGACCTGTTCGGTTTGCCGTCATTGAACGTTACGAGAGAACCTACAGCGTCCGTGCCGCTAATGTTGGAGATATCCACGCACTCGATCCGCGCGGGAGGCTCCTGCAGCCGGAGCTTCTTCTTCAACTCCTCGCCGGCCGAGGACGCGCTCTGAGCGGCGGCGCGTTTGGCCTTGAGGAAGTTCTCGGCGTTCTTCGATGCCATCTCGACCAGGCGCAATTTCTCACCTCGTTTGGGCATTCGGATCGTAACCTTCCGGCCGCGCCGTTCCGTCAGCACCTCCGCAAGCAGTTGTGCATCACCGACTTCCATCGGCATCAGTATCTCCTTCGGCACGAACCGTTCCGAGGAATAGAACTGCTTCATAATCGAGGAAAAGACCTCCGGAACCGGCATCCGTTTGCGACGAAACGTGTGCGATCCGGTGTCTATCAGCTTGCCATCCCTTATGAAGAGGACCTGAATCTGAGTGTCAGCATTATCGCTATAGATGCCGAACACGTCCTGGTCGATTGCAGCAGCGGACACGGCTTGTTGCTTCTCAAGAGTGCGTTCAACGGATTGCAGGCGGTCACGAAGACGCGCCGCCGCCTCAAAGTTGAGCGCATCAGAGGCCTCCTGCATCCGTCCCTCGAGCTGTCGGGCGAGATCGTCGTTCCGCCCTTTGAGAAACAGGATGACCTCCTCGATCAGCTTGTGATATTCCTCCTTCGAGATCAGACCGCAGCACGGACCGGCACACCTGCCTATCTGGCAGTTCAGACACGGTCGCTCGCGGTTCTTGAACGCCGCGTTTGAACAGCGCCGTATCGGAAACACTTCCTGTATGGACCGCAGAGTGTCTCTCACGGCCGCAGCGCTGCTGTACGGTCCGAAGTATAGCGCGCCGTCCCTCTTGAACCTGCGCACGACCGTGATCCGTGGAAAATCCTCTCGCGGGTCAAGTCGAAGGCTCACATACGTCTTATCGTCCTTGAGCCGGATGTTGTAACGCGGTTTATGCTCCTTGATCAGCGTGTTCTCGAGCAGCAGCGCCTCCTTCTCGGTGTTAGTGACGATAAAATCGATATCGGTCACCCGTTTCATCAGGAACTGCACGGAATAGCGCGAGTCGCCGTCACGGAAGTACGCGCGTAACCTGGCCCGCAGAGCTTTCGCCTTCCCGACGTAGATGACTTCGCCCGATTTGGATTTCATAACGTACACGCCGGGCGACGTTGGGATGTTGTCGAGATCTTTCTCAAGTTCGGTTACGGAACTCATTGTCGGCAGCTCGCTGGTCGGTCCTCTATTTCTCCTTCGCACACCTTCGATTATACAGCCGCGACCTCTATCGTGCAATCATCTTTCGCAGAGCGGCGTCTGTCTTCAGAACGGCCGCCGTCGTTTGAGCTTGACAATAGGTCACCACAAGAGCTAGATTCTAGATAGCGCACAAAAGGTAGGGCGGGCGTCTCGCCCGCCAGAGGGCGTCGGTCGCCGCTATGACCGCGCCCTCAAGTTGCGCCTAGCTTTTCTCTAGTCCACGAACGTCGATAGGCTGAGATGGGGAGCTCGCGCCCCAAATGTCAGGCTTTTCGGACGAGTACGGCAAGGTGTCCGGCATACCCCGCGTGAGGGAGAGCGCCGCACGCGACTACAAGCACGGTGTGCCCGAACAGGTGGTGCGTTGCGTCTGGTACGACCGGCTGTTTCGCGCCGACGACCTCCGAACATTCGACGGCAGCACACTCGAAGTCCTCTCGCCCGGCAGATGGAATTTCGAGGAAGGTCCGGATTTCCGTGACGCGGTAGTCTCCTTCGCTGGACAAGAGATCGTCGCGGGCGACGTCGAGATCGATATGACGGTCTCCGATTGGCACGCGCACGGTCACGACCGCGATCCCAACCACGCCGGCACTATACTTCTCGTCGTGCTCGAGACTCCGACAGGTCGGGTGGTGCCCACGAAGATCCAGGGCGTGAAAGTCCCCGTGCTCGTGCTGCGGGATTATCTCGAAGAGAGCCTCGAACAACTGCGCGGTCGGCTCGATCCCCGCGAGTACCCCTTCGGCAAGGCCACCAACCTTGGCGCGTGTGCTCAGCCGCGCGACGTGGACACGTTATGCCGCGTGATCGATATGGCCGCCGACTGGCGGGTCATAGGCAAAGCAAAACAGTTCGCCAGAGATATACAGGCAAAAGGGGCTGAGCAGGCGTTCCACGAGGGCTTCTTAGAGGCGCTCGGGTACAAAAGGCTCAAGGACCAGTTCCGGCAGGTCGCCGCGAGGGCCGGTGTTGATCATCTCCGCCTTGCTCTCGCCGAGTTCAAGGAGGATGACCGTGTGGGAGCAGCGGAGGCTCTCCTGCTCCGAGCGGCAGGACTCATTCCGGACGATAGCAGGACGCGGGAATGGGATGATGAGTCGCTCGAGCATTACCGTAAAGTGAGACAACGGGCGGACGAGGTTCCGCCGCCGCCGGACCGGTCGGCGGACCCCATACTATGGCGGTTTGCCGGCGTCAGACCGCAGAACCACCCCGCTCGACGGCTCGCAGGAGCCGCGCACGTCATTGCAGCCAACATTGAAACCGGTCTGGCCAAACGGTGCCTCGACCTGTGGCAAGAAACCTCGGGAACGCGGGATGATACGGAGCTTTTTGCCCAATTGTTCACCAATTCCAGCGACAGCTACTGGACACGGCGGTACACATGGGGCGGGAAGAGGACAAACAAGCCCATAGCACTCATCGGCAAAGGAAGAGCCGCACAGATAGTGGTCAACGTCGTCATACCGTTCAGTCTGGCAGTCGCAAGGGACAATCGTGACCTCAACCTCGAGAGCAAGGTCTTCGCAACGTACGTGGCGTGCCCGCCGCTGCCCACCAACGCGGTGCTCAGACTTATGGCGTACCGCCTGTTCGGTACCGATCCGCCGCGACCGCTCATCCGTAACGCCCGCAGACAACAGGGGCTCATACAGATTTACCAGGATTGGTGCTCGGAAGACCCCCTCTGCCAACA
>CBFDCQ010000074.1:0-15975 GCA_965603355.1 uncultured bacterium | reverse complement strand
GGTAAATGCGCTGCATGTCGTCGTCATCCAGGAAGACATCCTCGACATACGGACCGGCCCAGAGGTAGGCATACGCCATCTCGAAACTCAGGTCTTCCGAGTAGCTGTAATTGGCTACCAGGTCGAGCTCCGTACCGATCGTGTCCGCGTTGGCACTGGGACCACCAGCACCGCCGAACGGCGCTATACCGTCCTCGTGCTCCGCAGCGAGGAGGTGCAGCAAGTGACACCCAACACCGACTTTCTCGTACGGTTGGGCAGTCATGCTCAGCTTCATGACGTCCATGTTGCCGAGCCCGAACAGGTCCATATAGCCGTAACGATGGTAGTTGTCGGCGAACGGAGCCAGGAACGTCTCGGTGTTGTCATCGTTCTCGTCGTCGTCACCTGAGGAGAACGTGTAGTTGAAGCCGAGTCGCGGGTTGCAGTCGTGGTCGAAGGTGTACCCGACACCGGCGTCAAGCGCCCAGCCTTCGTAGTCACCGTCCCAGCCATTGTCACCCCACTGGACGGCAGCTTCGAGGTTGTAGTCCAACGCGTCGTATAAGCCGCCCACTCTTGCGCCTAACGTGTACAGCTCGAGCGGGTCGTCGTCCAGATCATCTGGAGCCTCGGGAATTGGCATTTGAGGATCCCATCCCCAAGGAAGAGGACCCATATCAGCGACATCAGCGGCTTTCAGGAGGGCGAAATACGCGTCCACGACCATGTCTTCCATGCCCGTGTACGTGCTGTATATGCCGTACAGATCTACGTCAGCGTCGTCCTCTGTACCCCACTGGGTCCGACCCTCAGCCAGCTTGGCTACGAACGCGAGGAGCGTCAGGTCGTCCTGCGCGTACGTCGCCGAGATTGCGTCGTACGACAGGCCGGGACCGAAGTCGTTGTTGCCGAAGATGAACTCGGTGCCGGCAACAATTTCCTGGCGACCGATCTTCAACGCCAGACCTTCGTAATCGGCTACATCTTGAATCAAGATGTATCCTCTGTACAGGCTGAATCCGTCCTCGTCGCCCAGCATGGGCAGCGCGCCGGGAGTAGGCACGGCGCCGGTCTCTCCCTTCGAGTAAAAGGGGCCCGGGAAGCCGACCTTCATGTCGGAACCCCAGATGTCGATTTCCTGGAGCTCGATGAACGCAGACACACCCTCGGTCATCTCAGCCTCGATGTTTATCCTGGTCGTCGTGGAGACGAAATCGTCTCCCGGGTTGTCGCTGTCAAACCACAGCGGGCCCATAGCGTCTCCCCGAACGCGGATGCTTCCACCGACTGTCACGTCCTTCAGCTCTGCGTACGCGTTCGCTCCTGCAGCGACGACCAACGCCACCACAGCGAACAAGATGAGCTTCTTCATCCTTCTTTCTCCTTCCTTATCTCCGGCTAACGGGTTTCGGGCCGGAAACCTTCAGGCGCGGTTTCCCGTTGCCGTCTTACCAAATCCCCTCAACACTCTCACCTATCGCGCCCTTGAACCTTCACACAACGATTCGTGTGCGCGTTCTACGATTTAACCTCCCCCATCTGGTAAGGTTGTTTTTCGTTGTTCCAATGCACACGGAGCATTGTTCTTTGCGTTGCTTGAGCGACACGCCGCGCCGCTCTTACTCACGCACCCATGTTTCTCCTCAAGCTTCTGACGCTAGGCATCCCTCCTTCCTGTTTCTGGATTCTTACACTACACTATAAAACGGCCCCTTCGAAGGAGAAGGGCATTTGCCCCTTGTTCACGCAGGCCACTCCCTCATTCTTCCGAGACCGTACAGTCTTGACCACAGGCTGCAGAAGCCTTATCTAACGTAGCCTTAGCTCCGATTGCACCTCTCTCTGATATGAACTGTCTTTCGGTAGGATGTATTTTTGACCCCACACCTAAAAAGAAATAACCACTCTCCTTTGCCCCACTTACGGCCATAGTTTAGCATACTTTCTCGCTCTTGTCAAGCAAAAATGTGCCCAAATCCGGGGTACCGCCTGCGCTCGTAACCTACCGTCGCCACGGTGTATGCGGCACAAAACAGTGGGTAGAAGCAGGCACCGGAACGTCCTGGGTACCGGTTGTCGTCGGTCAGGCCCGCCTGCGCGCTGTCAGACGTCCGCCGCACGGCGTGTATCCGCGTTGTAAAGCCTTGTGATTATTGGCCTTCTGGATCGTCGGCGTTGATCAACCCGCCTCGGGCGAGGGTTTCGATGTCGCCCATGGCAGGTGTGAACGGTCGCAGGCGGAAGCTGTATCTGTACGGTTTAGCCGGCAGCCTGAACTCGGTATGCGGTCGCGCATTTGGGGTCCAGCCATCGTCGCCGCCCACCCCCATCTGCCTGTAATCGAGGTTGACGGTGACCGTGTCACGGCGCGGCAGCTCGTTGATATGCTTGGCCTTCTCCAGATCGTCCATGGTGTACGGCCAGGCGCTTACGTTCAGGAGCGGCATACCGACAGCCATTAAGCCGACACCGTCCCCGTTGGTCCAGGCCGCCCACCGCACATCGGTCTTGTTACCGTTCTCCTGCGGGCGGAAGTAGTCGTAGATCTGGTCTTCCACCGGTCCGGAATAGACACCGATAGCGGCGCCGAACTTGCGATCCCAATAGGTCTCATAAGGCCCGCGCCCATACCAGGTCATCGTGTTGAACTCACCGCGCAGGGCCATTTGCATACCGAACCGGGGCAGTTCAGGCAGATCTCCTTTCGGGTTTATGCTGCTTTCGACAACGACATCGCCGCTGCCGTAGACCGTGTAGACAGCGCGATAGCCCGACTTGCCGGCGGGTAACGTCGCCTCGGCGACGATACGCACCACCTGGGCCGAGACACGCTCGGCAGCCACGCGGTTGACGGTTCGGTTCCGTCCTGCTTGGCGCCAGATTGCCAGCCGGATCGGCACGCCGCCGGTCGGCGTCTCGGTTGCGTGGTCCCAGCTGTTCTCGATGTCGTTATCGGTCGGCTTCCGCCAGAAGTTGGGAATCAGCGGGCCGGCGATGAGTTCTCTGCCGGCGAGGGCGAACGACTCGATAGCGCCGCTACCCTTCCCTACAGCAAGGGTGAAGCCCTCGCCTTCGACGGTATATGCATCGGCCGACTCATCCAGGGTCAGTTCCGGCATCGCAGCGATGTCAATCGTCGGTGCATCCGGCACGTCGAACGGCATCTCGAACTGGTCCCACGCCACGACGTGACCGCGTTCGGCCCAGGGCGCGTCTTCGGCCAAAGTGGAGGAGATCTTCAACCAGTACTCCGCGCCGGGTATCAACCTCGGTTTCTTGACAGGAATCGTCACTTCTTGAGCGGCCTGCGGGCCCAGCGACATTCTCGGCAGCTTGCCCTTCTGCAGCACCTTGTCGTCAACCGTCAGCTCCCACGAGATATCGACAAAGGCGGTGGTCAGGAAATCGTACCTGTTGCGAATCCGGACTTTTCCTTTGGCCAGGTCGACCGGCTCCATCCTGATACGTTGATGTACTTTCTTCACTTCGTGGAGTTCGGGATCAGGCTCGCGGTCGGCATTCACGATGCCGTTGCAGATCATGGTCCCGTCGGACGGTGTGCCGGGTGGGCCGTAGTCGCCGCCGTACGCCCAGTACATGTTCCCGTCTTCATCATATTCCCGGAGCGCCTTGTCCGCCCAATCCCAGATGAATGCGCCGATGAGCCGGTTAGGCTGCTCGAACAGGTCCCAGTATTTCTTGATGCTGCCGATGGCGTTCCCGCGCGCGTAGCAATACTCGCAAAGGACAATGGGTCGGCGGTCAATCTTGTTAGCGAGCATCTCGTCGAGTTCCGCCAGGGTCAAATACATCCGGCTGCGCACGTCAACGTAGGGCGGGTCGGCGGGATTGTCCTGCGCCCCTTCGTAGTGGATATATCTCGACTGGTCGTAGTGGTGCATCCAACCGGCCATCGCGGCGTGGTTCGGGCCGGAGCCGGACTCGTTACCCAGCGACCAGAAGATAACCGATGGGTGGTTCTTGTCCCGTTCGACCAGGCGAACCGCGCGATCGACGTACGCCGCGTGCCACATAGGGTCGTTTGTCAGATACCCGGTGACACCGTGCGTCTCGATGTTCACTTCGTCAACCAGATAGATGCCGTACTCATCGCACAGGTCGTACCACTTCGGGTGGTCGGGATAATGGCAGGTGCGCACGGCGTTGATGTTGTTCTGTTTCATCAGCTTGATATCGAGTTCCATATGCTCGACAGGAATGTAGTCGCCGAAGTCCGGATGGCTCTCATGGCGGTTGACGCCGTAGAGGAGTACCGGCTTGCCGTTGACGAGCAATCGCTCATCTTTGATTTCCACTTCCCTGAACCCTACCTTGCAGCTTTCGGCTTCGACGACGTTACCCTCGGCATCAACGAGCGTGAGCACCACTGTGTAGAGGTTGGGTTCCTCATCGGACCACTTTTTCGGGTTAGCGACCTTGCCCTGCAGCATAGGGAATACTACATCGCTGCGTTGCGTCGCGTACCACTCCCGCATGATCCACGTGGCCCGCTGCGTAAGAGGCGAAGGAAAGACCGGCCGGCTATCTGAATCGTACAGCTGCGCCTGGACCGTCCACCCTCGGATATCCTGTTCCTTGAAGTTCCTCAACTTGGGACGTATCATCAGCGTGGCGTCAGTATACTGCTCGTCAAGATCCGTACGCACGAAGAAATCGGAAATGTGCACCTGCGGCGTCGAGAAAAGGTACACATCGCGGTAAATGCCGCTCAACCGCCACGTATCCTGATCTTCGAGATACGATCCGTCCGACCAGCGGTAAACCTCGGCGGCAAGGACGTTCGTGCCCTCCGTCAGGTACTCGGTGATGTTGAACTCGGCGGGCAGGCGGCTGCCCTGGCTGTAACCGACTTTCTTGCCGTTGACCCAGAGGTAGAAGGCGCTTTTGACACCGTCGAAGTGGATGAAGACCTGTCGGCCTTTCCAGCCGGCGGGAATCGTGAATTCCGTGCGGTACGATCCGGTCTCATTGTCATCGGGTGGAATGTAGGGCGGGCTGGGATTCTTATGTTCGATGTAATCCGGATGGAATATGGTGTACGGTTCATTGAACGTGTTGAACGCATACATTACGTTGGTGTAGATGGGAATGCCATAGCCCTGCACCTGCCAGCTGCTCGGGACGGAGATCTCGTCCCAGCCGGAGACGTCATAGTCGAGCTTGTAGAAGTCCCGTGGCCGGTCGGGGGGCTTTTGGGCCCAGTTGAACTTCCATTTCCCGTTGAGCGACTTGTGGAACGGCGAGGCATCCCGCGCACACGTTAGCGCCGCAGCGATGTCCGGATAAGGGATAAGCGTACAATGCGCTGATTCCTTGTTCTGCGCAATCACCGTGGGGTCTTGCCAATCGGGGATTTGTACGGCGTGAACAGCGGCCGTCAAGAACACCAGGATTAATACGGCAAACATCCAGGGTAGAATACACTTCTGCAGTCGCATTTCTGTTCCTCCTATGATCCTCCGACAACGAATTATCCCACCATTACCTCGATATGATACCGAGTAGAATTGTAAATATCAACCCGCAAATGCCTAATACTTGTTGACAATTGCCTCGGAAAAATGTATATGATGTGCCGATCCAGCGTTGTTATGTTGCAGTGGCAGCTGTTTGAATTGTTCTTTTGAAGGAGAACCTGGTCATGGGTCTTACTACACTTGACGTTACGGTGTTCGTGGCGTTTTTCGCCGTTGTCGTCGGCGTGAGCATGTACAAGAGCCGGCGAGAAGAAACCAGCGAGGACTTCTTCCTTGCCAGTCGGGGCCTGGTGTGGCCCCTAATCGGGCTGTCGTTGATAGCGGCGAATATCTCCACCGAGCATTTTGTTGGGATGGCCGGCCAGGGAGCAGGCGTCGCCGGTCTTGCTGTCGCCAGCTACGAGTGGATTGCAGCAATCACGCTCGTCTTTGTGGCCATCTTCTTCCTGCCGAAGTTTTTGAGGAGCGGAATCTTCACAATCCCGGAGTACCTCGAATACCGGTACAATGCAGCAGCGCGTGCGATTATGGCTTTCTTTACGATGGTAATCTATATCGGAGTTACCATTTCAGCCGTGATCTATTCCGGCGGCTTGACGCTGCAGACCATATTCGGCGATTTGGCCAACCATCAACATCTCCTGTACGGAGTTGTTGTTATAGGATGTATAGCGGGGCTGTACACGATTTGGGGCGGATTGAAAGCCGTTGCCTGGGCAGACCTTTTCCAGGGCTCCGCATTGATAATTGGTGGAGCCATCACGCTGTTTCTGGGGTTCAGAGCGGTCGGCGTGGACAACTTCTTTGAAAGCAACGCTGACCGGTTGCACATGATACTTCCCAGAGGCCATTCGGTTTTGCCTTGGACGGCCCTCGTGATAGGTCTGTGGATTCCGAACTTCTACTACTGGGGTTTGAACCAATACATTACCCAGAGAACCCTTGCAGCCAAGACTCTTCGGCAGGGTCAGCTCGGTATCATCTTTGCCGCGGCCCTTAAGCTGATCATTCCGTTCATCATCATCTTCCCGGGGATAATGGCGCTGCAGCTCTACAAAGGTCAAATGACCGGCGACAGTGGAACGGACGCGGCATATCCGCTGCTAATCAAGCACCTTGTGGGTCCCGGCATCAGGGCATTCATATTCGCAGCCATCAGCGGTGCAGTAATAAGCTCACTGGCGTCTATGCTGAACTCGGCGTCAACTATATTTACCATGGACCTGTTCAAACGTCACTGGAAGAAGGATGCTTCTCAGAAGACTCTCATATGGACTGGCCGGGTCGCTACGGCGGTGTTCGTGCTGATCGGGATGCTCATCGCCCCGAAGCTGGGAGACCCCAGGTTCATGGGTATCTTCACCTACATCCAGGAATTCCAGGGCTACATTTCACCGGGTATTCTAGCGGTATTTGTATTCGGCATGATTTTCAAGAAGGCGCCGCCGGCGGCCGGTGTGACAGGGCTGCTCCTCTGTGTACCTGTCTATGGTTTTCTGCAGTGGCAGTTCGGTGAGATAGCGTTCCTGAACCGAATGGCGATTACCTTTGTTATTGACCTGATCGTAATGGGGGTAATAACGGCAGTCGCTCCGCTACCGGCTCCCAAGGTTCTGCCCGTGAGAGAGGACTTCGACATGAGACCCGCTAAGTCCGTCGTCTGGCTGGGTGCCGTGGTGATAGCAATCACGTTGGTGCTGTACGCGATATTCTGGTAGTAGAAAAGGACTACCGTACGATGGAAGTCACGAGCCAAGATCAGGCAGCGATAGAGAAAATCCAGGAGTCGTCCCGCACCAGCGGCATAGATGTGAAGGGCGCCAAGGTCAGAAGGACGTCGTCGCGCTTCTGTCTCGGTGTCGAGCACGGTGACTACAACGGTACGGAACTCTTCGGCGTGGGGACCGACCGGTTCATCTGGTTCGCGTACAGGCCCAACGGAACCGACAGGGTGAAGCTGTTCAGCGCAAATTTCCCTGACGACGGCGTTATCGACTTCAAGCTCGGAGAGGTTCCGGAACCCAAGTCGGCTTCCATCGCCGACACGTGGGCGCGGTTCCCTTACGGGGTTGACTATATTCTCAGACGCGAGGGTATCGAACTTACTCAGGGCATCGACGGGATTGTCTACGGCGACATTCCCGGTGGGGGGATGTCGCGGTCGGCCTCGTTGACCTTGAACCTGATCCTGTCACTGCTGGATGCCAACGGTATAAAGGTGGAGGACCAGTTCAAGGTTGTCGACATGGCGCAGGCGGTGGAGAACGTCTACATCGGCTCTCCCTGCGGGCAGCTTGACCAGATTATGATACTTTTCGCCCGGGAGGATATGGGTACGTATTATGATCCCAACGCCAGGACCGTGGATTACGTGCCTCTCGGAGCCGGCGCAGCCGATTTCCGCATCGTGGTCATGGATACCGGCACGGTGCGGCCGGGACTCGAGAAATCGACGTACAAAGTGCGAAGGTCACAGTGCGAGGAACTCGTCTCGCTGCTTCAGATTGAGAATTACGATATCAAATGTCTCGCGGATATCAAGGACGAAGCTCTTTACCAGCGAATTGTGAAGCAGTTCCGCACGAAATGTCCTCATTTGTGCGACCGGTTGAGATACATATACTCGGCACAGAAGCGCTTCTACGAGATGCTCGATGCCTGGAAGACCGGTGACGTGGAGACCGTCGGGCGGATATTCCGCACGGACGGCATAGGGCTCCGGGACGATTACGATCTCTCCGGCCCTGAACTGGAGTCAATGTGCGATATCGCGCGCACCGTTGAAGGCGTTCTCGGGGAGAGAATGCTGGGCGGCGGCGATAAAGGTGCCGCAGGCGCGTTGGTGCGCGCCGACAGCGTCGATGCTCTTAAGAAAGCGGTTGAAATGGCATATCCAAGGAGTCATCCGGACTACGCGGATCGGTACGCCGTTCACGTCTGCAAGGTGGTGGAGGGCGTCAAGGTCTACGACGGCCTGCTGGGTTGAGCGTTTTTCACAGAACCTGTCCGAGCCTCTCTGACCCGACTATCGGGGCAGATCGTCCAGTTCCTCCTGAATTCCCCCTCTGAATTCGTCTATGATTCCCTGCAATTGTGCCATCCTGATAGCCCGAAAAAAAGGGTTGCAATAAGGAAGGTAATGTGCTATAATGTATCTTAAGGTAGTATAGCGCGTTATTAAGTGCTTTCGTGTTGTTCGGTGTCGAGGAATAGAGGCATGGATAACATCTTGACGCTCAAAGAGATGGCTCAGATTCTGAAAATGAACGAGCGAACCGTGCTGAAGATGGCGCAAACCGGCGCTATCCCCGCCGCGAAGATAGGGAGTCAGTGGCGGTTCAGGACGGATCTGATTGACCGGTGGCTAGAGGAGGCGATGCTCGGAAACGCGGAACCGCTGTGCCATGGTGGAGAGCCGACGCAGTCCGTTCTGACGCCTGCAAGGGAAATGTTGGATGAACGCCTGGTCAAACTGGACCTTGAGAGTTCGAATGGGAAAGGCGCGTTAGCTGAACTGGTGCAGCTTCTGGTTGATGCGGGCGCTCTTGAGCGCGCGGATGGTTTTTTGGGCAAGCTGCTTGATCGCGAGAAGCTGATGCCGACGGCCCTGGGCGACGGCGTTGCCTTCCCGCACCCGCGCGAGCCTCAAGGGAGCCTTTTCGAGCGCCCGAAGGTCGTCGTGGGAATCTCGTCGCGGGGCGTCGATTACGATTCGCTTGACGGCAAACCTGTCCACGTCATCTTTCTCATCTGCGCGTCCGACGACAGGTCGCACCTCAGCATACTCGCCCTGTTAACA
Organism: uncultured bacterium; assembly: GCA_965603355.1. Classification (GTDB taxonomy): domain Bacteria; phylum Hydrogenedentota; order CBFDCQ01; family CBFDCQ01; genus CBFDCQ01. The sequence continues at coordinate 6,696 of CBFDCQ010000074.1, read as the reverse complement.
CGAGTTGTTCGTGTGGCTGATGTTGTCGGGCAGCTGTTGCAGGCCAAATCGAAGGGGGAGGTTATTGAGCTATTCACTCAGTGGGACCGGCAGTTATTGACTCTTACCGGTTCTGCAAGGCAGAGCGCGTAGAAGCGAAGCTCGGTAAACGAGTCGCTTGCAGCATGGATCTACTGGTTAGGAGATCGGGAGATGAAGTTTTGCGACTACCTTAGAGAATACAGGACGAACATCCACATGAAGGCGCGCACAAAGGATGAGGCCATCAAGGAGCTGGCGGAGTTGTTGCGAAACGCCGAGGAGGTCACGGATTTTGACGGGTTTGTACGCGACGTTTTCGAACGGGAAGAGGTAGCTTCGACCGGCATTGGAAACCGCGCCGCGGCGCCGCATGCCCGGACCGATGCGGTGAGCAGTTTCGTGATAGCCGTTGGCAGATCCGAAGAGGGCATAGACTTCGATTCGATCGACGGGCAGCCGGTACACGTTTTCTTCCTGATGGGCACGCCGAAGAGCCCGCTTGGAAATTACCTGAAGTTGCTTGCCCGTCTCATGCGGCTGCTGAAAGAGCACGGTTTCGTTGATAGTCTGGTGAAGGCGAAAAGCGCCGACGAGGTAATATCGCATTTTCGCGAGGCTGAGAAGTAAGGCCCCGAATAACCGGAGGCGGTACACCGAATGCCGTTGAAAGCCATGCTGACACATCTGGAACGCATCGAACTGCTGATGGCGGCCGAGCCGTGGTTGCTGGTCGGTGTCTCGGTGGTGCTGGGGTACCTTGTCGGGAAGCTCGCCTCGAAGTTCAAACTCCCCGAGGTGGTCGGCTACATAATCGGCGGATTGGTGCTGGGTCCTTCCCTGATAAACCTTCTCTCTCTTGAAGTGCTCGACAGGATGGGACTTGTGAGCGACCTCGCGCTGGCGCTCGTGGCGTTCACGATTGGAACGGAACTGACGTTCAAGCTTGTGAAGCGGCTGGGCGCGGGGCTGTTCGTCGTGATACTGTCAGAGTCGCTCGGCGCCTGCCTGGTTGTTGCGATCGCGTCCTATTTGGTGACCCGAAACCTCGCAATGTCACTGGTTTTTGGGGCGCTTGCGGCTGCCAGTGCTCCCGCAGGCACAGTGGTCGTGCTGCAGGAGTGCAAAGCGAAAGGGACTCTGACGAGTCTGCTGCTTGCGGTGGTGGGCCTTGATGATGCTTTGGCTGTGATGATATACGCGTTTGCAGCCTCAATAGGAAAGATGTTAGTGGCGCACGAGAGTTCGATATCGTTCGTACATCTCGTAGAGGGACCTCTTCTTGAGATATTCGGCGCCGTAGCGCTCGGAGCGTTCATCGGTACAGTGCTCGCATTTGCGGTCCGAAAGGCGCACGGTACCGGCGAGATGCTGTCAATGACGCTGGGCGGGACGCTAATCTGCGCGGGGCTGTCGAATCTGCTTGGCGTGTCATTGATTCTGTCAAACCTCGTGGTTGGCGTTGCGGTCGCGAACATTTCGCCGCGCCGCGTGAGGAGGGCGTTTGGCGCAGTGCAGAACATCACGTCACCGATCTACATTCTGTTTTTCGTACTTGCAGGCGCGCATCTCCAATTGAGACTGCTGCCTTCCATGGGGATTCTGGGGCTGGTCTACATTCTCGGCAGGTCTGCGGGGAAGGTAGGTGGCGCGTACTTCGGGACGACTGTCACGCGCATGGAATCGACAATACGAAAATATTTGGGACTTGGCATACTCTCGCAGGCGGGTGTAGCCGTAGGTCTTGCTTTGATGGCGGGCAAGGATTTCGGCGATATGGGCGCCGAGGGCGCTCAGCTCGCATTGCTCGCGATAAACACGATCGCGGCGACAACGATAGTGTTCGAGATTGTTGGTCCGATCATGACCAAGATCGCTATCACACGCGCCGGCGAGGTGGGTAAAATGAAGGACGGACAAGCATCAGAGGAGGTTTCCTGATGAAACTCCTTGTAATGGTTCTCAACGATCGGGAGAAGCGCGATGAGGTGCTTGCCGCATTGCCGGAGCTCGACATCACGGGCGGGACGATCATTGAGACGGAGGGTATGGCGCAAGTGTTGGCTGCCGAGGTCCCGATATTCGCCGGTTTGAGGCAGCTCATTGCCGAAGGACGCGGTTCGTCCACGACAGTTCTTGCGCTCAGCCGGCACGATGATATCGTCAGCCGGGTGAACAATCTGCTCAGGCGGAGCGGCATAGACTTTTCGGAGCCGGGCACGGGCGTAATGTTTTCAGTTCCAGTCGATGAAGTCATCGGCAGCGAGGATACCTTGATCTGACGCGCCGTGACCTCCGATCCGCGGCTGAGGTCAGCACCGAGCCGATCCGCGCTTCGCCCGGCACATGGGCAGAATGCCGAGTGCTCCCCCCGGACCGAGTGAATTGGCGCAGAATGCAGGCCTTCTCTTCTGGAGCCCTACGTAAACCTCTTTGAACCGACCCATCACCTCTGCAAGAAACGCAAGCTGGTAGAACTCTCTGAGCAAAAGGCAGTTGCTTGACATCTCCTCGTACCGGATGATAATCTTTCAGCACGTCGTGAAGTGATTCGAGCGGGTTTGGGCTCTACGATTGCGGGGCAAGCAGTTCAAGGTCGGGTAACGATGGGCGACAGTCGCCGGCCCGATCTGCTGGTCGGGTGCAAGGGACAAGGTGCTGAGGGAGAATCCGTACGTTTCATCCATTCCACAGGTGTTGCAGCGCAGATCAATCCAGGCGGGGTGTGCAAGCATCCTCTGGTCGTGACCTGGGGGAGGTAAGTCGCGGCAGCTCCGCGTTACTCTCCTCGGGTGTGAGCGGAAATCGTTCGTAAATGGTGGGCACGAGAGGGGGTAAGATGGTCATGAAAAGCCGATCCAGTCATAGAAGTTGTCTCTCACTGCTCTTCGTGTTTTCTCTTGCGTTTGGCACGTTACAACCCGTTGTGGCAAAAGAGCTTGCCGCTGATAACGCGGCGTTCTGCGTTGCCGAGGACGGGGACGACAGCAACCCTGGTACCAAGGAAAAGCCGTTTGCCACGTTGCATCGCGCGCGCGACGCGGTTCGAGAGATCAAGCGTACCGCAAGAGGACCTATCACGGTCGTTGTACGCGCGGGCACGTACTATCTGGATGCGCCCCTGGTGTTCGGCCCGGAGGATTCGGGCACGGCCGAGGCGCCGGTCACTTACGCAGCCTACCCCGGCGAACTCGTCACGATCAGCGGCGGAGTGAAGCTGGACTGCCGCTGGACACCGTACAAGGACGGCATCATGATGTGCGAGTTGCCCGCAGTGAAAAGTGGAGAGCTGTTCTTCACCCAGCTTTTCGTCAACGGCAAGCGGCAGCATCGCGCGCGCTATCCCGACTATGACAATTCGGAACCCGGTGTCACGGGCTATGTTTTGCCGGTGGGTGCTATCAGTCTGGACGTGGCGGCCCCCGACCCGGATCCGAATGAGGATATGACGCACAACAACCCCGGACCGCGAGGTATCGTCTACGACCCGGACAACTTCACAAAGCAGAAGTGGGCTAGGCCGGAAGAGGCTATCATCCACATCTTCCAGGCGCCTCACTGGGGCAACCTTCAGTGGACGGTCAAGTCGATTGATTACAGGAAAAACCACATCTGGTTCGGGAAAGGCGGCCATCAGATTGGCGCCAAATGGGCACGGAGGCCTTGCAGTGTGAACGACGGTTCACAGTTTTTCATCGAGAACGTGTTTGAGGAACTCGACGCTCCGGGTGAATGGTATTTAGATAGCGAAAAAGGCGTGCTCTACTACATGCCGCCGGGCGGCGCGTCACTGAACAGTGCGCTTGTGGAAGCGACGGTTCTTCAGCAGGTGGTTCCTTTCATTGGGGACCAGTACAATCCGGTTCATCATATCACCCTGGACGGGTTTCGCATAAGCCACACCGAGACGACGTTCATGGAGAAGTACTGGATCCCGTCGGGCAGCGACTGGTCGATCCATCGCGGCGGTGCGGTGTTCATGGAAGGAGCCCGCGCCTGCGCGGTCAAGAACTGTTGGTTCGATGCCGTCGGCGGTAACGCCGTGTTCATGAACAATTACAACCGGGGCAACGTGGTGACGGGCTGCAAGTTCAGCGAGACCGGCGACAGCGCCGTCTGCTTCGTCGGCACGCTCGAGTTCACGAACGGTTCGCACCTGGCGTTCCCGTATGAATGCAAGGCCGTCAACAACCACATGCGCGACCTGGGCCACTGGGGCAAACAGGTGGCCGGCGTGTACATCTCGCGGGCTAAACGCATCACCGCCTCGCACAACCTGATCCACGACGTGCCGCGCGCGGCGATCTGCATCGGCGACGGGTCCTGGGGCGGCCACCTGATCGAGTTCAACCACGTGTACGATACGGTGCGTGAGACCGGCGACCACGGTCCGTTCAACTCGTGGGGACGAGAGGCGTACTGGTGTCTGACACACGCCCACAGCGAGCGGGGTTTCACGTACCCGCACCCCGCGGGGCGCGTCAAGGTATGGGCGCAGGAGCTTACGATTATACGTAACAATTACTTCCATGGCATCGAGGGGTACGCCGGCGGATACCGTCAGGCGATCGATATGGATGACGGTACGTCGAACCACCACATTTACAACAACGTCTGCAGGGACCAGGCCATCAGCATCCGCGAAGGGGACTACCGGACGGTCGAGAACAACATCATCATCAAGCCGGTGGTGCCTTTCGGCGTCCATGTGGGGCATGTGGGTAACAGCGATATCCTCAGACACAATATCATCGTAAGCGACGGCGATATGTATTACATGAACGATGCTCCCGCCGAGCATCCTGTTGTAAGTGAGCTGAATAACAATATCTACTGGCACCCGACGCCGGGTTGGGGAGACAGGACGACCATCTCTGTGCGTCACAGGGGTAAGCCTGTGAGAAAGTACACTCTGGGTGAGTGGCAGGAACTTGGTTACGATGAGGATTCGATCGTTGAGGATCCCATGTTTGTCGATTTTGAGAACGGGGATTTCCGTGTGAAAGCGGAATCGCCGGCGCTCGAGCTCGGCTTTAAGAACTTCGACATGAACTGGGGTATCACGGACGAGTTCCCGGAGATGTGGCGCGAGTAGCCTCGTCTTGTGGAAGGTTGGGGAGAAAGGAGTGTGAAGATGAGCAGGAAACTGGCACTTGTGATTGCAGTTACCATGGTCTTCGGTGGATGTGCGACGGCTCAGGCACCAGGCGCGCAGGAGCGTTCCAACCTCATGAACAACGCTTCGTTTGAAGAGGTAGACGATGACGCGCCCGAGCGGTGGCGTACGCAGACATGGAACGGCGAGGCGGAGTTTGACTTTCCCGAAACAGGACGTACGGGTTCGCGTAGCGTGATGATCACGTCGGAAGAGGGAGCAGATGCGGCGTGGCAACAGGAGCTGCGTGTGCGGCCGTATTCGAGGTACAAGTTGTCCGCGTGGATCAAGACCGATGATGTTAAGGCGACCACAGGCCGCGGCGTGCTCCTGAATCTGCACGAAACGAGTGGCGCGGAAACGAGAGCTCTTACCGGAACCAGCGACTGGACGCAGGTTGAACTTGAGTTCGACACGTTGGACAACGATTCCGTCCAAGTCAACTGTCTGTTCGGCGGATGGGGGTTGGCGACGGGCACAGCCTGGTTCGATGACTTTCGGCTAGAGTTGATTTCCAGCAAGAAAGCAGAGCCGGATATCACAATCAACACGGCCAAGACGGCAGAACCGATATCAGAATACATTTACGGCCAGTTTATCGAACATCTTGGGCGGTGCATTTACGGCGGCATATGGGCCGAGATGCTCGAAGATCGGAAGTTCTACTTTGAGATTACGGATGAATACAAACCTTACGAGGTGGACGAGAACGGAAGGGATAAGGAAGGAGGCGACTTCCCCATCCTGAGAAGGTCTCCCTGGCAGGTCGTTGGTCCCGAAGGCACCGTCGCGATGATTCCTCAGAATTCGTACGTTGGCAAGCATACGCCGGAGATAACGTCGGCTGGCCATGTATACGTGAGTGAGGACACGCCGTTGCAGACGATGTCAGGCTTCGGAGAACCTCGCGGCATTGCCCAGAACTACTTGGCGCTGATTGAGGGCAAGGAATATACGGGGCGAATCGTTCTCGCGGGAAGTCCTGAAGTTGGTCCTATCGAGGTCAGTCTGGTGTGGGGTGCGGGCAAGGATGACCGTTCCACCGCAACCATCAAGCAAATCGGTGCTGATTTTGTGAAATATCCTTTGAGCTTCGAGGCCGGCAGGGCCACGGAGAACGGCCGCCTGGAAATCGTGGGCCGAGGCAAGGGCACGTTCCGGGTCGGCACCGTCTCATTAATGCCCGCCGACAACGTGAACGGTATGCGAGCGGACACTCTGAAGCTGCTCAAAGAGCTTGATTCACCGGTCTACCGGTGGCCGGGCGGTAATTTTGTCAGCGGGTACGACTGGAAAGACGGCATCGGCGATCCTGACCGGCGTCCGACCCTCACGAACCCGGCCTGGACCGGTATGGAATACAATGACGTCGGTATCAACGAGTTCATCGCCTTCTGCCGTGAGGTTGATGCGGAACCCTTCATCGCCGTCAATACGGGTCTTGGCACGGTGGAATCGCTCAGGGAAGAGATCGAGTACTGTAACGGCGGTACGGATACCCCGATGGGCAAGTGGCGCGCCGA
>CBFDCQ010000073.1:0-16032 GCA_965603355.1 uncultured bacterium | reverse complement strand
AGGTTGTTGAGGCTCTGCCCGTAGTCCGGATGCTCCTCGCCGAGCGCCTTCCGGCGTATCTGCATGGCCTTCTTGTACAGCGGCTCGGCCTTAGCGTACTCGCCCGTCGCATGGTACAGCGCCGCTAGGTTGTTGAGGCTCTGCCCGTAGTCCGGATGCTCCTCGCCGAGCGCCTTCCGGCATATCTGCATGGCCTTCTTAAACAGCGGCTCGGCCTTGGCGTACTCGCCCATCGCACGGTACAGCTCTGCTAGGTTGTTCAGGCCCGTGGCGCAGTACGGGTGATCCTCTCCGAACGCTCTTCGGTATATCTCTATCGCCTGCTTGTACAACGGCTCCGCTTTGCCGTACTCGCCCATCTCACGGTACAGTACCCCCAGGTAATTCAGGCTCGTGGCCACATCGGGATGATTCGGGCCGACGTTCTTCTGGGCTACTTCGAGGGCTTTCTTGGCGGGAATGAGGGCACGGTCATATTCGCCGGTACGATAAAGCTCCGCGACCTCCTGATTAAGGATGTCCCATTGAGTGCCCGCGCCTTGGGCGAAGACGGGCGGTGTGGCCTGCAGCACGAGTAAGAAAACCGTTGTAATTGTCAGTCTGTATCTCATTGGTTTGTGCGCGCGCTCTTACGGCGAACTAGGCTTTATATGGTTTCCGCATAAGACGCGGCGTTAGAATTGAGTCAAGGCGAGTCGGCGCGGCAGGTCACCCCCTTTCCCGTTTGGTTCAGGAGATCAGCGTGAACCGTCATATCATTGACACGTAACGTTTTTCGGTGGATTTCCAGGTCGGAAGTTATGCAGCCTCTTTCGACATAGGACAGTGTATGCCTTCAACGCACACGTGTCAAGCGCCATCATCGGGTCAGCGAAGATGTAGGGGAGGGTCTTGTACCCTCCCGCCGCAACCGCTTCGCTGCGGGAGCCCACGAGGGGCTCCCCTACGTTGGCGGGCAAGATGCCCGCCCTACCTATCGTTGCGCCCCCCTTTGCGGCTTTGCGTCTTTGCGCGAGTTACGCGTAGGGGTTTGATTCATCAAACCCGCATATCTTGCGCACAGCGATGCTTCTCGGGCACGATGAATCGTGCCCCTACAGGCGGGCACGCCACGGCGCGTCTGCGACAAGATGCCCGCCGTACCCGTCATCCCCGCGCAGGCGGGGATTGCCGCGTTTCGCTCGCAATGACGACATCGTTTGCACACGGCATTGAAGGGGCAGGACGTCAATCGTTCCGATCTGTGAGCAGGGCGCCGAGGGCGTCCACCGTGAAGATCAGGGGATAGAGCTTTTCCCAGTACCATAGGCTGGCGAAGTAGAGGCCAATCGGCGATGCAGGAAAGGTTGTTCCGCCGCGCGTAGCGTCGATGAGCCATGTCGCGCCACGGATGACAGGATGCGTGTCGGGTGTATCTGCCAGCGCCCGGATAGCCAATGCGGTCTCTTCGATTGAAGACGGCGTCCCCGGCCCGGCGCCCCAACCGCCATCGTCATTCTGGGCAGCCAGCAGCCATGCCCTCCCTTTCTCCAGCATGGAAACCACCCGCCCGAAACCGCGTTTGTGCAGAATGCAGAGTGCTTCGAGTACGCGTGCGGTCCCGTACGTGGGGTTGAGGTGTCCTTGGGCAGACTGGTTGCCGAACCACAATGGGACCCACGCTCCATCAGTGTGTTGGGAGTGGGATAGAAAGCCAATTCCCCGGCAGACAGCGCGATCGAGCCGTGATCTCAGTCCGGCGCCGAGATGATCGCGCCACGCGATATACGCGCGGAGAGCATGTGCGGTGATATCGGCGCAACTCCGGTCGAACGGAAGTCTTCCCCATCCGCGACAGAACGTCGGCCATCCGCCGTCGGCGTTTTGCAATCCCAGCAGCCATTCCAGACCGTTCTCAGCCGCGCGGCGGATTGTCTCGTCGGCGTCCCCCAGCCGTTTCAACGCGATCAGGGCGGCGGACGTATCGTCCGCATCCGGCACGCCGCCGGAAAGATGCGTCCACGCCCACCCGCCGGGCCGTGCAACCGTGAATGGATGAATCTCGGTGTGCTGCGAGTCGAGCAGGTAGCGCCGGATCAAGTCCCGCTGTTTATTGGATAGCCCCACCGGATGCTCGGTCTGCGTCAACGCGCGTGCAGCGAGACTTGTCAGCCACGTGGCCAGGTTTGTGTCAATCGGCCAACTTCCGTCGTCCCGCTGATGAGAGGCAAGAAAATCGATGCATGCCTGCGCGGCGGCGTGTTGACCGCAGCCGGCGCCGATCAGACTCAGGCCTACGAAACCGGTGAGCGGCGCGGCCTCCAGGAAACCGCCGCTGGCCGGCTGCATCCTACGCAGCTTGCGGAGCACGCGGCCGGTACAGGCGTTGCGGAAGGCGCGCAGCGGCGGCACGACGCGGGGGGCGTGACGGTGCCGGACGAGTCCAATGGCAATGAGCGCCGGCAGCGCGTAGCTCACTACCGGCAACCGGAGCCATTTGAAGAATTGGTGCGGCATGACGGCAAGTTCAAACGGAAGCTGCGGCACATGTGCCCACGCATCCGAGGAATCGCCCAGCCTCTTGGCCAGGGCGCACATCGTCAGGATCGGCGCGGCGAATGTCCGGTCGTCTCCATAGAACTCAAGGACGGCGCGCGCGATCTGTTCTGCTTCGAGTCCCCCGATGTGCCGGCGCAACCAGGTTTCAGCCTTGGACGTTGTGCCCGCGCCGTCTATGAACGACACGGCGGCCCACGCGAGCAGGGTTGTCGCCAGGTTGCTCGGACTGTCGGGGGTGTCTCCCCAACCGCCGTCCTCGTTGACGTGGGTTGTGAGCCATTGCGCGCCGCGCCGTGCCTGGTCCGTCTTTCCGGCCAGGCTCAACGCGAAAGACGCCACCGCCGTGGACAGAGCGGAACTGGAGAGCCGGCCCTCGAAGTAGCCTTCGCTGTTCAGCTCGGCGAGGAGCCGCTCCCGGGCGGCCGCGAGTGCGGCGGCACATCTGTCTGTGTCAAGTTTCATCGCAGCACACCCAACGCAAGCAGCGCATAGAACGTGTATTCACAGTCCGGCGTATCATCGACCAGATGGCCGCTGAAACCGCCGTTCTCCTGCCAGAGCAACTCGACGAACTCCGTGCAGACCTCTCGTATCGCGGCCAGCGAGACATCCATCGCCTGCAGCGCGAAAAGGGCCGTGGCGGTGGACAGCAGGTCGGGGATAGGAGCCTGCGGGTTGGCGAGAAAACCGCCACGGGCATCGTGGCGCGCCATCAGCCAGTCGGCCAGCGCCGGATCCGTATCCAGGCCGAAAGAGTGACGCACCAAAACAGCCGCGGCTGTGGCATTGGTGTGACCGGTGGAAGCGTTGACTTCATTGGCGTACGCGCCATCAGGGTTTCTTGACGCCTCCAGACTTTCCAGCAGCGCCTCACGGCGGGGCACGGGGCGTCCGTAATCCGTGTAGGCCAGCGTGGCGAGAAAAGCAGCGTAAGGCGTTCCATGCGCGGCGTTCTGTCTTGCGTGGTGATATCCGCCGTCAGCCGAGCGGTAACCTTCGATCGCATCAAGAATGCGGCGGCGCGTCAGGAATCCCCAGGGCGCCGTTCTGGCGTGCAGCCGGGCAAGGCATACCAAGTGCACAAAGTCCAGGTAGCGGCCGTGGGCGACCGACTTGACGTAGCCTCGCAGCGGTTTCAGTCTGTGCCGCTGCCCGAGAACCTCGAGAACCGCGGCGCCGAAGACCGTGTAGTACAGGTCGCTGCCTGTCCCGTCGCGGGCACGGAAGCCGCCGTCGGGCTGCTGCTGGGCTGTTGTGAACGCGATGATGCGTTGCGTTGCAGAAGGTTCAAGCCGAGCGCAAGCACGGCGGGCGGTGGCGAACATCTCCTGTGTGATCGTATGTGTCACGAGATCACGTCTCGTTGAGGATCTTGCCGACAACGCGGCGCAGCAGGCTCTTGAGTTCGGCGTTTCTCAAAGGATTGAGCAGCCTGATGGCTTCATCCTTGTATTGTTCAAAAAGGATCTCCGCCTTTCTCACGGCGGGGGAATCTGCTGTGAGCGCGGTGGCGACTTCCGCGCTGCCGGTCTCCGAGCCTTCACGCGCCAGCGCATGGAGCAGTGAAGGTGAGACTCGCTTCGGCGAGAGTTCTGAATCGGCGTCACGGACGTCGTCGAGATCATCCAGGATCTGATACGCGACCCCGAGGGCATCACTGAACTCGTCGAGGAGCCCGCAGAGGTCGTCATCCGCGCCGGCGGCTATGACGCCGAACTGCAGCGACACGCCGAAGGCCGGCGAGGTCTTCCGGCGGTACACGTCCAGTACTGCCGAGGAGGAAAGAGGTCTTCGCTCGTGCAGCGCGGCTAGTTCCTGGCCTTGTCCGAGACAGAGTTTGCGATGAGCGTCGGCAGCAACAGAGACAATTCGTGCCGTTTGTTCGGCGGACAATCCGCATTCGGCCACCAGCTTGTATCCGAGCCCCAGCAACAGGTCGCCGGTATTCAGCGCGATAGGGATGCCGTAAGTGCAGTGGAGAGTCGGTTCATCGTATCGCAAACCATCGTCGTCTTCAATATCGTCATGAACGAGCGATGCCTTGTGAAAGCACTCCACGGCCACCGCCAGTTTTCGGACACATTCCGGAATAGGCGCCTCGGCGCCCATCAGTGCCTTGTACGTAGAAGCGACAAGAAACGGCCGCCAGCGTTTGCCGGCCTTGGTCATCCACTCGAACGCGATCTGTTCGGGAGACTCTGTGGGCGGTCCCAACAAGTCGGCCAACGCAGCCGGCAGGAACCAGCTTCTTACATCGCGCTTCAACTGGTCGAAATCCAACCGCGCCCGCCAACCCTTGTCTGAGGTGAGGGTGATGGCGTCACGGACCCAGCCTACATCGGCCTTTGTATCGACGCAGCCATCGTAGAGCAGAGGAAACGCCATGCCGGGGATGGCGTGGATCGTGGTAAGGGGGAACGATTCCTCTAACGCGGACAGGCACCCAACACCGATCACAGCGTCCACCTTTCCGCTTTCGAGGAGCTTGGTCACTAAGGTAGTCCCTTCCGCCACGAGGACGACGTATCCGAGTTCTTCGGCCAGGGCCTGCAGTTCTCCTATGGGGCAACGACCACACGCCTGGCACAAAAGTCCGAATTCATCGATTTCAGCGGGGCATTCTTCACTAGCCCGCAAACATTGGGGCAGAAGAAGGATACGGCGCTCGAACGGGATCGACGCGAGCGTCTCACGCCACACTTCCGTGTTGAATAGAACCATGGCGTAATTCCGGTAGGTTAGCGGGAACCCTTCGTCACGCAATACCGTCTCCGCGCCGGATTCCAGGTCGCCAAGGGTCAACGGGGGTACCAGGTCTCCGTCCGCCACGAAACGCCGTATCGCAGCAAGAATCCGTTTCCGGTCGGCCTCAGCTTCGGGCACTGAGCCGAAAGAGGTCTGATCGGCGGCTAATGCTGTATCCGAATTACCCATAAGCTCCAAATCCAAAGAACCAGTGTTTCTTGGCTAGACGATACAAGAGACTTTTCTCCGGAATGGCCTGGCCCGGCTGGTGATGGGACCCGCAGGGGGCCATACGGGCCAGTTCCTGGAGCCCAACGCCACGGCCGCTTGTGTCGTATGCGTCGTGGGCCTCCATAAAAGCGCGCAGATTCCCCGGTTCTTCGAGCAGAACGCAGCCTCGGGTATTCGCGCAGGCCATCGCGCGGAAATCGGCCAGGAATTTCGATGTGTTGAACCGCTCGAACAATCGGCTCCCGTCACCAATGTTCTCGCACGCAAACTGAATCGGTGGGCACACTTCGATATCGCCCGCGGGACCGATGTGATGGCTGATGCCGACCGCTGCGGGACACAGGGCTTCACCTTTGTGGTCCCAGTAAGCGTCAACGACCATAAGCGGCGCCTTCGACCGGATATCTACCATAAAACGTCTGAGTTCGAGGATCTGTTCCGCCGAAAGAGCGAGTTCCGGCGCCGGGTTCGGACCCACAGGACGATACACATAGTACCAAAGGTAGTGTACGCCTCGGTCCACCAACTCACTAACGAAATCCTCAGTTGCCAGGTCGTCTACGTTTGACTGGCAGATGCTCGTAGCTACGCCCGTGACGAGGCGTTGCTCCCGACACCGGCGCAGGGCGTTCATTGACTGTTCATAAACGTCCTTCCCGCCCCGGCGCTCGTCACTGACACTCTCTAGGCCTTCGATGCTGATGAGCGGACTGACATTGCCCAGACATCGCATAGAGGCCGCCACGCTGTCGGTCAGTGGGAGACCGTTGGTGAAAAGCAGAAAGTAACAATCGGGATGCCGCTCGAAAAGATCAAAGAGATCTTTATGCAGGAGCGGTTCGCCCCCGAGAATCCCAAAGAAATACGAACCCTGTTTCTTACTCTCGCGGACTACCGTGTCCAACGTGCCGATATCGAGTTCGCGAGGCGGTTCCGTTTGACTTACCCAGCACCCCCGGCAGGCAAGGTTGCAGCGGTCGGTGACCGAGAGGAAGAGAAAGGCCGGGAAAAACTCGCCGCGCTTCAAGCGGCGCTGGAACCTGCTAACGGCCCGTATGCCTCTCCAGCCAAAATTGTAGACGAACTTCCGAAGAAGGCGCAAGTCAACTTCGGTCAGCATGCGCCAGACAAACCGGCCAGTCATCACCTTCCCCCTGTGTGGCTCCCGCGTTCGTCCAACGCGCGTTTCACGTCTTGCCCGCGGAGCAGGAGTTGCCGCCGTTTCTTCTTGCGCTCGGCAAGAGCAGCGTAAATATCGTCACCAAGCATCTTATCGAGATTTACCTTAATGTTGGCACGCGTGCCATCTTCGTCGTCGATCGCGGCCCCGTTTATGGGGGACTCGCTCACCTTCGGGAAGATGATGGCCGCTTCGGGGCATATCCGCGCGCACGCCGGACATTTATTCTTGCAGCGCTCAGGCTGTGAAACAGTTACGCGGCCGTCGGCGTCTGTCTCGTATACGCCGAAGAGACAGAAGTCCAAGCACTGCCTGCAATTCCCGCACCGGTCGTAGTCGATTACGGGGAACCAAGGTGCCCACCCGTCACAGCCCTCGGCGGCCGGAAGGTCCACCTCAGCGCCGGGTTCGGGCGGGTTTCCGTCAAAGATGACCCGCAGTACATCCTCGAGATCGCCGCTGCGCATATTGGCTACCACCATGCGTGTGCCATTCATGTCGGCCCCTGCGCGCCTGAAAAGCCAGTGGATTGCACGCGGGTGACAGGCAGCGACCAGCACGTCGCCGGTGGCGGCCAGTTCGCGCAACAGCGGATCGCGGCGCGCGGCCAAACCGCACAGATCGCCGACCGAGTGCACGTGCACACCGTTGGCAAGCAGCGTGCCCAGAACGCGGCGCTTCACACGCGCCGGAATTATGTCGCTGTTGACGCAGCCGCAAAACAGAACGCTTTTCTGCTCGTTCACGCGAGGTTCTCCTCGGCCATTGACATGTCGTGGGTCCGGCCGGTGCCGGTCCACTCTATTTGGCAGCTATATCATAGGCGATAAGGGCGTCGCCGTGACGAATGTACAGTCGTCCGCCGGCAATTGTCGGATGCGCCCAGTGGTTAAGAGTGCCCTCGGTGACCTTGAAGGAACCGGTACGTTCATACCCGCTCGGGGTAGCCTTAACGAGGCTGACGATGCCGCGTTTGGGGCCTTCGTAGACGTAGAGCATGCCGTCCGCAAAGACGGTCGCGCCCTGTTTGACCTCTTTCGTTCTCCACGCGATGTTGCCGGTCTTCATCTCAAGGCAGATAAGTTCACGGGTCTTGTGCCCCGCCCCGTAAATGTAGCCGTCAAGAAGAATAACGCCGTGGTGCTGGCAGTCGAGGGTCTTATCCTTCCACGTCGGCGTTACGCTCGTGGCGTCGGGCGAGAGTTGCAGCACGCCGCTGCCGGAACCGTATCCGCCCGTGTAGAAGACCAGACCGTCGTGGTACACGGGCGTGACCGCGTGGATGTCGTAATCGGTCTCGTGCCTGTGTGTCCACAACACTTCGCCCGTCTCCGGATCCAGCCCGACGACGAGTTTTGCCGTCATCGTGAGGATAAGGCGGCGTCCACCGTGTTCAACTATGTCCGCTGAACAATAGGATGCGGCATCGCTCAACCCTTTGCTGGTCCAAATAGTCTCGCCGGTCATCTTGTCGAGTGCTACGACACTCGCGTCCGGGCCGCCGGGCGTGCATATGAGGCGGTTGCCGTCGATCAGGACTGATTCCGCGATGTGCCATCTGGACAACTTGGCGCCGAATCGTTCGAGCGTATCGACTTCCCAGATCTTCTCCAATTCAGGAATCTTGAAGCAGCTCACTACCCCGGGCGCGGACATCACATAGGCGCGGTCCCCGTCGATAGTCGGGGTCGAACGGGAGGCGGGCGCTTGCTCTTCATCGGTTTCCTTGCCATAGGGCTTCCTGTTCTTGATGTTGCCGTCAAGGTCCAGGAGGTAGAGATAACCCAGCCCGTCATCCGCCTTTCCGGTTGCGTATATAGCGCCGTTGACAACCGACACCGAGGAATACGCTTTTCCGAGCCCGTTGGTGACCCAAGCGACGGGAGGACCTCCTGCGGGCCATTCCTTGAGGAGCCCCGTTTCCGGGAACCGCCCATCTCTGTCGGGGCCACGGAATTGAGGGGAATCCGCGGCGTAGACCGCACCTGCCGTACAAACCACAATTGTCACAATCGCCATCAGCCTTTTCATTTCATCATCTCCTTGAAATAGTTACACTGCCAGACGTCTTCTTGAGACACGTCTGAAAAACCCACACGACAGCCGCAATATACCACAGAAACCGTGCCATGTGCAAACCGTGCGTCCCACGATTCAAACAACTTGAACTTCTGTTCCGGAAACGGTAAAATATAGGGAGTCGGTAGGTAGTTGAGACTTGGGCCTTGCCGCGATTGGCACCTGCGCGTCGGATTATCCACTCAACAGGGAACGGGAACCCGTGAGCGCGTGCGAAGTCCAATGTGCGGTTGACGACCCGCACACGAGTAATAGAGGAGGATGGATTTGATGAGGAAGACGTTTCTAGGCAGTGTAGGTTGTGTGGTTGCAGTATTGTCACTGGTGATGGCTTGTACGGCCGCGGCGGCGGATTGGCCTCAGTTCCAAGGGGTAAATCGCGACGGGCGTTCACCTGAAAAGGGGTTTCCGCGCACTTGGCCCGAGAGCGGTCCCAGAGTTGTTTGGTCCGTTCCGCTCGGTCCCGGTTTTGCCGGTCCGGCGATTGTTGGCGATGAAGTATATATTCTCGACCGTGTCGATGACGAGAAAGACGTGCTCCGGTGCCTTGACTTCACCACCGGCAACGAGTTGTGGACGTACTCCTACGACTCGGCGGGCAAGAAGGGTCACAACGGGTCGCGCGGTACGCCTACGGTGGACGCGAACTATGTGTACTCGGTCGGGATGATGGGGGACATGACATGTGTAGACCGTAAAACCCACAATCTTGTGTGGCGCACAAACCTCCTGAAAGACCTCGACGGCGAGATGTCGATGTGGGGTGTCGCGCAGAATCCGGTGCTGTACAAGAATCTTGTTATCGTTGCCGCACACGGACCGGACGCGACTGTCGTAGCACTTGACCGGGTAACCGGCGCAGAAGCCTGGCGTTCTGAAGGGTTGGGCGGCCCCGCCTACTGTTCGCCGGCCGTTGTGACATTGGGCGGTGTCGAGCAAGTTGTGATGACTCTCCCTCCTGGTGAATCGGAGGATGAAGACGAAGGTGAAGACGAAGATGATGAGGACAGGGAAGAACCGCCCGGGACAGTGGCTGGTCTCTCGCTGAAAGACGGCTCGACTCTGTGGACTTATGGCGGATACTCGTGCGGCATCCCGATTCCGTATCCGGTGCAACTGCCCGGCGACAGGCTGTTTGTGACAGGCGGCTACGGCGCTGGTTCGGTGATGCTTCAAGTTACGCGTGCTGGCGACACCTTCACCGTTAAGGAGCTTTTCCGGCTGAAATCGGACGAATGCGGCAGCCAGATCCATCAGCCTATCCTTCATGAGGACCATCTTTACGTGAACAGCAACGGCAATGAGGGCGAGAATGGGCTAACCTGCGTGACGCTGGACGGAAAGGTGTTGTGGCGTACGGCCGACACGGACGGGCTGCCAACTTTCGAACGGGGTAATCTGTTACTTGTGGACGGCCTTCTCATCGAGTTCGATGGCAAGAAGGGTACGTTGCACCTTATTGAGCCTTCCCCTGAAGGTTACAGGGAAGTTGCCAGGACCGAACTGTTTTCCGGAAACGAGATGTGGGCGCCTATGGCGTTGTCGCAGGGCAAGCTGCTCGTCCGGAACCAGAAAGAGATGAAATGCGTTGACCTCCGGAATCCCTGACGCGGAGACTAAGTCGAGATTGAGGGTGCGCCGTGCCGCCCACCTTGGAGCGGGCGGCACAGCGTGTCCAGGCAGTAGTCCCTCTTATGAGAACGAAATCAATTGTCATGAACGGTCCCGCTGGGAACAGGGCGGCTGTTATCGTCACGTTGTTTCTCAGCGCAGGAACGGCCCTGTTCTTCCTCACGCTCTGGCTTGCCTACGATCCGTCAGCCAACCTGACTGTTAATCTGCCGGGAACGGATGGACGGCCTGCCGTGCTGGAGACGAGTGAGGAACTAGTTGATCTGCGTGGAGTTTTACAGCAATTTGATGGTGTTCCCGCCGATCTTCCGGGGGCGTGGACCCGGTTTCGCGGCCCCAACTTCGACAACATCTACGAGAACGGTGCACGGTTGGCTGATTCCTGGGGAGAAGGCGGCCCGGAAGTCCTCTGGTCGGTTGATCTGGGCGAGGGCCATGCGGCTCCCGTCGTCCTCAACGGCCGCGTGTATCTGATTGACTACGACGAAACCGCTCGAAGCGACGCCGTGCGCTGTTTGTCGCTGGCTGACGGCAAAGAGATCTGGCGCCGATCCTATAACGTTCGGATCAAACGCAATCACGGCATGTCGCGGACGGTACCGGCAGTCACGGACAAGTATGTGGTGACAATGGGGCCTCGGTGCCATGTCGTGTGTCTCGACTCGGTAACGGGCGAGTTCCGCTGGGGCATTGACTTGCAGAAAGAGTACGGAACAAAGGAGCCGTTGTG
Organism: uncultured bacterium; assembly: GCA_965603355.1. Lineage (GTDB taxonomy): Bacteria > Hydrogenedentota > CBFDCQ01 > CBFDCQ01 > CBFDCQ01. The sequence continues at coordinate 4,897 of CBFDCQ010000073.1, read as the reverse complement.
GTATGCGGGACAGTGTCCCCTCATAGACGGCGACGAGGTCATTCTGGCGCCGGGCGGTTCGGAGACGCTGATGATGGCGGTGGACTGCGAGACGGGCTCGGTGGTCTGGAAAACGCCGAATCTCAAAGGATGGAATATGTCGCACTCGTCCATTATACCGATGACAATCGCCGGGACGAGGATGTATGTGTATTGCTCTCTGGGAGCCGCGGTCGGCGTGGCGGCCGAGGGTGAGCGCACCGGTGAACTGCTTTGGGAATCGCCGTGGAACGCGTTTGTGATAGCTCCATCGCCGGTAGATTTGGGTGATGGCAGGATCTTCATGACGGCTGGATACGGTAAGGGCAACGTGATGTTGCGTGTCGAGAAGCGGGAGGGCGCGTTCGTCGCGGAAGAACTCTCCAGGAAACTGCCGACGGAGGGACTCGCGTGCGAAATGCAGACACCGATATATTACGATGGACGGCTTTATGGTATTATGCCCAAGGATGCGGGCACGTTGCGGGAGCAGTTTGTCTGTTATGACATCGACGGAACACTCGTCTGGTCGAGCGGAAAGGACAAGCGGTTCGGATTGGGTCCGTTTGTGTTGGCCGACGGCAAGTTCTACGCGCTGAGCGACGACGGTATACTAAGGCTGGTCAGGGCAAGCCGCAGCGAGTACCTCCAGCTCGACGAGGCGCGGGTCCTGGACGGACAAGATGCCTGGGGACCGATAGCCATCGCCGACGACCGGATGCTGCTGCGGGATTCGAAAAAGATGCTGTGTATCGCCGTCGGTGCCGCCAAAAGAGGTGCCTGAGATATGAGCGACTCACAAGAGAGACTGATTCCTTCCTCGGTTTGGGGCGCGGCGGTGGTCGTCCTGGCAGTTGTAGTAGCGCTACTGGTGGTTGGCGGTCGGCAGCAGGAGCCAAGTGAGGCATTTCGGTACGAGATAGGGAGATTTCAGGAAGTTGAACCGTCGCAGGTCATCTTTCAGGAGTCAGGAAAGCTTGCCCCCGGCCTTGAGCATCTGACGGCCCTGGCCACGGGGCCGGATGGAAGAATCTATGTGGCGGGCGATGACAAGATCGTAGTCTATGATCTCGACGGATCTGAGTTGGAGCGTATTACTCTGGCGCAGACACCTGACTGCATCGCCGTGGCCTCCGACGGCGATATTCTGCTTGGCATGCGCGATCATATTGAGGTGGTCGACGCCGAGGGAAGCACGAGGTCCGTCTGGGATCATTTAGGGGAACGTTCGTACATCACGTCGATCGCAGTCGATGACGACGAAACGTACGTTGCCGATGCGGGCCAACGCGTTGTGCTGCGGTTCGACCGTTCGGGCCGACTCCTGGGGCGTATTGGCGAGAAGGACGAGGCGCGGGAGATCCCCGGGTTCATCATCCCGAGTCCCTACTTTGATGTCGCCTTCGACGCGCAAGGTGCCCTATGGGCCGTGAATCCCGGCCGTCATGGATTGGAGAACTACCGTGCCAATGGAGATCTGGTTTCCTCCTGGTACCGGCCGGCGATAGATGCGAATGGATTCTGTGGCTGCTGTAATCCGACGCACATCGCCTTCGGCGGCAATGGATTGCTTGTGACGACGGAAAAGGGATTGGCGCGGGTGAAGGTCTATTCTCCGGATTGGCGGCTGCTGGGTTTTGTGACTGCGCCCAGCGCATTCGAAGAGGCCCCGGCAGGGGCGTTCTCGTGCGAGCTGGAGACGCCGCTAAAAGATCTGGCTGTTGATCAGCGGGGCCGCGTCTTGGTGCTGGATAGCAGGCAGCGCGCGGTCCGGATCTTCGAGGCGATGGAGAAGGGGGCATGAAGGAGAAACGCATAACACGAGGAGAGTTCATGCGGGGCGCTGTGCGTGCAGTCCTTTTGGCGGCCCTGGCGGCGGTGTGTGCCATTTCTTCAAGGCAGCGGTCCCGAATGTCCGAATGTGACAACGCATACGCGTGCCGGGGATGCCCGAAGTCAGACGGGTGCCTCGTTCGCAAAACACAAGGTAGGGGGTCGCAGTGAACGAGAGGATACGCAGGCGCGATTTCATGAAGGTCGTGGCCGGTGCGGCGGCCGGGGGTCTTGCTTGGCGGGCGGTCCGCCCAGTCTCCGGTGAAACCGTCTGGCAGCTTGACCCGGAAAAATGCGTGCAGTGCGGCCGTTGCGCAACGCACTGCGTGCTCAATCCCTCGGCGGTCAAGTGCATTAATTCGTACGAGATCTGCGGCTATTGCGACCTGTGTCCGGGATACCTGCAGCTGGGCGCCAAACTCGATACGGGCGCGGAGAGCCAACTGTGTCCGGTGTCGGCAATCAAACGGAAGTTTATTGAAGACCCGTATTTTCAGTATGTGGTTGATGAAGATCTGTGCGTCGGTTGCGGCAAATGTGTCAAAGGCTGCGCCCGGTTTGGCAACGGTTCGCTATACCTGCAGATCAAGCGGGACCTGTGCGTCAACTGCAACGAGTGCGCGATCGCCGTGGGGTGCCCTGCTGAGGCGTTCCAGCGTATTCCGGCTGAGGACGCCTACCTCCTCAAAACCGCCCAGAAAGGAGCGCCAGGACAGGAATGAAACGATTTCGCGCACTTGTCATGGCGATGGCGCTTATCTTGGGGATAACCGGCCCGGCATTTTCGCAATTCCGCTTTCCGATGCCGGAGTTCGAGTCCGGATACCAGCATCCCGAGATGCTCCTCCCCCCGCCCGAAGCAGGTATGGGCCTGCTGGACGCGGTCGTCCTGTTCTGCGCGTTATCTCTGACTGCGTTTGTGGTCTTGAAACAACGTTCACGGCGGACCATCTTCATGATAGCCATATTCTCGGTGCTCTACTTCGGGTTTTGGCGCAAAGGTTGCGTGTGCTCCGTAGGTTCAGTACAGAACGTACTGGGCGCACTGATACCCGGGTCGGACGTTGTTCCAGTTGTGGTGCTCTTATTCTTCATTCTCCCATTGGTGTTCGCGCTATTCTTTGGCCGTGTGTTTTGCGCTTCCGTCTGCCCCCTGGGCGCGCTGCAGGAGATTGTCGCGATCCATCCCGTTCAGTTGCCGCGGCCGCTTCAGACGGTGCTTGGCCTCATTCCATATGTCTATCTTGGGCTGATGGGCCTCTCGCTGGCGACGGGCGCGGGATTCTTGATATGTCGGTATGACCCTTTCGTTGGCTTCTTCCGCCTGGGCGCCAGCTTCAGCATGTTCCTCGTAGGCGGTATCTTCCTGGTGGCGGGCATATTCATTGGGCGGCCGTACTGTCGGTTCCTTTGCCCGTACGGCGTGCTGCTCGGCTGGATGTCGCGGTTCTCGAAATGGCATGTTACGATTACGCCCGCACAGTGTGTCCAGTGTCGTCTCTGCGAAGATTCATGTCCATACGGAGCCATCAAGGAGCCAACGCCGGAGGACCGGCCCATGCCTCGCCGCCAGGGGGCTAAACGCGTCGGTCTCTTGCTGCTGCTGACGCCCGTCATCATTGCTGTTGGGGCCTGGACCGGCGCGGCCTCCCATCAGGTGTTGGCGCGGCTCCATCCGACCGTGCAGCTGGCCGGACGCATAGCCGCGGAGGAGCGCGGCGTTTACACGGAAATGACGGTGGCAAGCGAGGCTTTCCGAAGCGGCTCCAAGACAATTCCTGAACTGTATCAGGAAGCCCAGACCGCTATACAGAGTTTCCAACCTCGGTCCGCGTGGTTCGGGGCGTTCATGGGACTCGTCGTTGCCTGTAAGCTGATAGCCCTTACTACAGTACGAGGTCGTGTGGATTATGAGGCCGATCGAGGCGCTTGTGTCAGTTGTGGACGCTGTTTTGTCTATTGTCCGGTGGAGGAAGAGAATGCCAGTGAGTGAAGATAAGAAGCGGCGGTTCGAGGGCAACGAGTCCGCGTGGCGCCTTGCCGCGGCGGTTGCCGTAGTGTCGGGTTTGTTCTGCCTTATTGTTTCCATTCTTCTTATTGCTCACTGCGCTCAAATGTGGGCCGTAAAACCGCTGGACAACCCGCTGCTGCTGCAACTTAGAAAACAGCTCGCCGATGCGCCTGTCGAGGACAAGCACCTTGTCGAACAAATCCGCGCTCTGGACTTCCTGGCCCGAAAGGCATTCTTCAGCAGCCAGGCACATTTGCGTATGGGCGGCCATCTTTTGCTCGGCGGGGTTATTGTGTTGCTGATCTCTCTGAAACTTGCGGCCCGGTGGCGCCCCAGACCGCCGGCTCCTCCGGACGAAGATATCTCCAAAGAGTACTGGCGTTCCCCCGCGCGCGCAAAAGAACTAATTGCCTTCGCCGGACTTATCTTGGTGATAGTCTCTTTGCTGGCCGCATATCTGACACCAATGGGGATTCCGGACGTGTCCCCGGAGGAGGCTGGCGAGCAGTATTGGGACAGCGTTCGCCAAAACTGGCCTTCCTTCCGAGGCCCCGGCGGGTACGGTGTTGCCTACTACACGAACGCGCCGACGGATTGGGATGGCGAGTCCGGGCGCAACATCAAGTGGAAGGTGGAAGTGCCCCTGCCCGGAGCTAATTCCCCGGTCGTGTGGGGTAACCGTCTGCTGCTCAGCGGCGCAACAAAGAAGGTCCGGGAGGTTTACTGTTACGACACCGAGACGGGTGACCTTGTGTGGAAAAACCGGGTGGCGAATCTGCCGGGCACACCGGAGGCACCGCCCCAGGTTGCCCCAGATGCCGGATACGCGGCACCGACCCTTGCTGTGCAGGATGACAAGGCCTTCGCCATTTTTGCGAACGGGGACCTGGTATGCTACGACCTGGAAGGCAACCAGCGGTGGGGTCTCAACGTGGGGGTGCCGGTCAACCATTACGGCCACTCGTCATCTCTTATTGTGTACGAGAAGCTTCTTCTCGTGCAGTATGATGACAACAGCGACGCCAAACTGATGGC
>CBFDCQ010000072.1:0-16107 GCA_965603355.1 uncultured bacterium | reverse complement strand
CGTTGGCGGACGTCTGCTCGACTACTCTCTCCATTCGGTAACGAAGGGCAAAGACGCGCTCGGTGAGGTGTTCGTCACCGTGCAGTTCGAGGAGACGGTCATCGTCGCGCATGCGAGCAGCACCGACGTTATCGAGGCGAGCGTTAAGGCATACCTGAACGCTCTGAACAAGTTCCTGAACAGACGCGACAGGACAGAGAAGAAGTAGGCGTCGCTTGTTCTGCGCGGTTCCATACAACCTGCGTTCTTGTCGGGTTCCACTCACTCGAAGTCGGGAACAATTGCCTTGAATTCTAGAACGTACCGTGTCTCTTCGGGCAACGGGATACCAGAGGTCACGTCGAGGAGGGATTCGCCTTGAAGATCAAGTGGATCGGACACGCATGCTTTGCGATCACGGCCGGTGACGGCACGGTTATAGTCACGGACCCCTACGAGCCGGGGGCATACGACGGTGCGCTCGGATACGGCCCGATACCTGTCCAGCCGGACATCGCTACGGTCAGCCACGGGCACGAGGATCATGGGTACGTGCAGGGATTGCAGGGAAAGCCAGTTGTGATAGAACAGGGCGGACCCTATGAAGCGAAAGGTATCAAGTTCGATACGCACAGCGTGTTTCATGATACCTCCCAAGGCGGTGAGCGGGGAACGAACACGATCATCTGCTTCACGATCGACGGCGTGCGCCTATGCCATCTGGGCGACCTGGGACACCAGCTTGATGCGGCAACCGTGCAGGCGGTCGGCGAGGTGGACGTGCTGTTCGTGCCGGTCGGGGGACATTTCACCATTGACGCGGCCGAGGCAACGAAGGTGGTCGAGATCCTCAGACCGCGCATCGTCGTCCCAATGCATTATAAGACTGATAAATGCGGTTTCCCGATCGAGACGGTTGACCCGTTCCTGCAGGGCAAACCTGACGTCCAACGCCCCCGTTCGACCGAGTTCGAGGTTGAGAAAGACGACCTGCCTGCGGCTACGAAGATCGTTGTGCTGGAGCACGCGGCTTAGGATTCGTCGGATAAAGCCTGTCGGCCGCCGATGCCCCCCCGGCTCAAAGGCCCCACAAGGACGACTTCCGCTAGAGCGCAATGCCACATGTGTAGCACAAACAGAGGGGAAAATCCGTCAAAAGATTGGCGCGAACTGTATGGCGAAATAAACGAATGAAGCGAGGCAGATCAGTATGAACAGCACCTTTACCGTGCCGAGCAACAGCCCGAACACAACGCTGATCAGCCAACCGAGAAGTTTAAACCCCAGCGCTATAAGCAGAGCGCCTAAGAGAACTGCGAGGATAATCTCCATACGCGTGGAGTACCTCCCCCTTGAGCGTATCCTCGAAAAGACCTGAAACTGCCTCCTGTTCAAGAGACAACAATAGCGAGCTGCTTCATGAGACACCCATAGAGCAGATCTCGCGTATCAGGACATTTTTCACCCGACCTATATAGTATACCTCGATTCCCGCCCAAAGTCAAGCTGCGACGCGGTTTTTCGCGATTTCGTGACGCGTGCCCGGTCGCACGAGTGGGGATCAATCCACCCCAAAAAGTGTAACGCGTAATCACAAGCAGTTAGCTATCAACATGTTATCAAGACCACCGCCTGCATCGGGCCCTCCGACGACGGGACCGGCGGGAATTGGACAGGATTCGCTGGAGTGGCGTGCCCAGAGCCCGTCCCTCTCCGAAACGTGTGGCCCGCTTCGTTGACAGGCTCTCCTGAGTATGGTAAGATCAATGGGGATGGAAAAGTGTGTGCGGTACTAATGTGTGGGCGCGGAAGGAGAGGTGCCTCGCTGTCCGGTTCTTATCGCGTGACCTCTTCATAGTATCAGTTTCAGGAAATCGCGCCGTATTTACCATGCGGGGTGAGTGGTCCTTCAGGCAATGGCCAAATACGCTCCATCAGATAGGGACGTGGACAAGCGCAAGGTTCGATTCCGCCGGGCAGAGCAGCCGTTGCGCAGGAAGCACAACGCCCTCGTAATGCTAATTGTCGCGACGGCTATGGGCGCTCTCCTGGTCGGCAGGCAGTGGACGAAGAAATCCGACGTCACCTCACCCGGCGAAGAGGAGAGCGAAGAGAGTGCGTTTTCAGATAGCGCTGCCGCCCAGCAAGCGCTCGACTACATCAGGGGGGTCCAGGAGAACGATTGGGGCCGCGTCTTTGAGACGACCCAGTGGATGCAGAAGAGAGTGGAACATCTTCGGGCGGAGAACACCTCGGGAACGGCTCACGAGGAGATAGAAAGTTTCTATCAGCAGGAAAAGGAGAGTTTCTTCGCAGTGAACGCGGGCCCAAATATCTCGCCAGAGGGCATTCCGGACGCGCACCTGTTCCCGCAGGGCGCCAAGGCGCGAGTGGTGGGCGTGGAGGAAGGTTTGTCTCGTCCGATCCTCAACGAGGGTGGGCCGGTGAACATGGTCGTCGTGGAAGTGCAATATCCGCTGTCGTCAACGGCACCGATAGCCTTGGATGAAAGGCGTATTGAGAAGCTGCGTACGGCCATTTACCTTACTCTGGATGCTAAGATCATCAAAGCGAGCGTTCGTGGTAACACTCGCCTGGATCCGGACAGCATCTTAGCGCGACCTTTGACTACAAGCGAGACACGCCGACTCGGAAGGCAGACCGCAGAGTCCGCGAGCTAGAACTCGATATGGCGTGTGGGCGAATTGGGGACTGATCCTGGCAGAAGCGAACCGACTGGAGGGACGGGGACAATGGCTCTTGAGAACTGTCAGAAATGCAACGGGATCTTCACCAGAATAAGTGGACCGCTTTGTCCAACGTGCGTTGAGCAGGATGAGCAGGATTTCAAAGCGGTGAACGAGGCGCTTCGTGAACGACCGCACCAGACAATCGACGAGCTCGCGAAAAGAACAGGCGTCAGCGAGAAAACGATAGTGCGGCTGATCAAGGATAAGAGGATAGCCTCGAACGTCAACACGGAGGGGGTTACGTGCGGGAAATGTGGGGCGCCCGCGATCAGTCTCGCCACACGTCTTTGCGAGCGTTGCGCGGGAGAGATGTCAAAAACGATCACTCAGTCCTGCGCCAAGGCGGGAGGCAAAGAAAAGGCATCGTCCGCCGATGACGGTGACGACCCGATCGTGGACGAGACCGTTCACGAAACGATGAAGCGTAAACTGGACAAGTCCTGATCCGCGCGCCCGCGCTACCTGCCAAACGGTGGCGTCACCCGGTACCTGCCTCCGCGAAGTTGAAGTATGCCTATCGAACGCCTGCTAGCAACAAACGCTGACCTTATGGTAGCCCCTAGGGGAATCGAACCCCTGTTTGATGGCTGAGAACCACCCGTCCTAGGCCACTAGACGAAGGGGCCATCCGAGAAGGCAGAACTTGGCTGCGGGACAAGGATTCGAACCTTGATACCACGGTCCAGAGCCGCGTGTGTTGCCTTTACACCATCCCGCACCGTATCGGAGCCATAGTATACATGAACCGGCGTTTCCATGTCAAGAAAACGGGGCACTGAGGCCAATTGGCCACGGTCCACCGTGACTTAGCGTAAACGGCTCGCTCGATCGGTCGGCGGGCGTTGACATCCATTTCCCGACCGGGTAACCTAGGTGTCGCACGAAGCGGCGCGCTGAGGGAAGGTGGCCGCCAGCACCCGAACGGGAGCGAGGTTCCTTTCTTGAAACTGTCAAGGATACGCCTGTTCATTATTGCCACCGCTCTGACGGCGACAAGCGGACCATCCCTGGAAGCGGCCGGTTCACGGGCGACATTCACCTCGTCCGAGCTGAAAACGAAATGGTCGGAAATCGAGACATTCGATTTTGACGGGGACGGTCTCGAAGATATCGTACTGCTCGACCCCGACAGGAAGAGCCTCTCTTTCTTCTTTCAAGACGCCCGGGGCGGTTTTTCCGAAGATCCTCAGATCGCGTATTCGTTTGCCGACACGCCCACGGTCTTGTGGCCCGGCGAGCGGCCAAACCGACGCGGAAAACACATCCTCGTGATGACACACAGCGGCGTTTCGGCCCTTACTTGCGTCGACAAGGTCACGCCGCCGACAATGAAGGAGCTGATTGCCCGCAAGACAATAGTCCCTGAGGAGAAAGCTGAAAAAGAAACCGACCGGCGGCTCATCTTCTTCCCACTATCCGTGCGAACGGCGAAAGCCCGGCCTCTAATCATCATTCCGACACGTGACACGGTGGAGATCTGGGAGTATTCAAATGACGACGGGTGGCGTTATGCATATTCGCTCGAGGACGCGCTCAAATACGTTGTCCATGGACCTACGTATTATGAGATATGGAGTCTCAATATGAATATCGGCGACACGAACAGCGACGGCAGGCCCGATCTCGTAATCAGGCGTTCCGACCTCGGCGAAGAGAAAGGCACGATTAGCATATATGAGCAGACAGAAGAGGGTGCTTTCCCGAGAAGGGCTTCCAGGTCTCTTAAGACTGAACTGCGCTGGCCAGCATGGACCTGCTTGCAGGATATCAACGCCGACGGCCAGGTAGACCTCATCAGGAACAAGTGGCTCAGGGAGGACTGGTTCATACCGGGAACCTACTCCGGGAAAGTGATCGTGCGCCTGTTCCTGTCGGACGCGGACGGCAACATACCCGATGACCCGCAGTACCTCTTCCGGAAGAACGACTGGCTGTCTTCAATACCGGTCGTGGACATTGACGGTGACGGCCATATGGATCTGGCTCTTGGTTACAGCCGGTGGCGCGGCCGCGAGGAGGTGCACGAGTCACTGCTCGCGAAGAGGATAGATCTTACGCTGCGTTTCCACTTTTACGATTCTGGAGGTTTTGCCGAGAAACCCGACTTTCAGATGCCGCTGAAGCTAAGCCTCAATGACAGGAACTTGGGCGGCCTAATCATGCTGGACTTCTCATACGGGCGTGAGTTTTCGACGTTGATGAGCCTGGACGGGGATTTCAACGGTGACGGACGCCGCGACCTGCTTGTTAAGGACCGCGACAGAGAGGCTAGCGTGTACTTTTTCCGTTCCAGGGAGGAAGGTTTCAGCCGCCGCGCGGACCTCTTCTTCGACGTCAAGACGGTGAACCGGCTTGTCGCTCACGACCTCAACGGAGACGGGATCAGCGACCTGATCGTCGGTCCAGAGGACCGTGAGTCGCTAGCTGTGCATATCAGCCGACGAAGGTAACTTATGAAGCGCTATGCTAAAGTGCTTATTGTCCTGTCAATGCTGGCCGGTACCGCATACGCAGCGGAGATCCCGTCATTCAAGCGACACGTCATCCAGCTCCCCGACGTTCGGTTCCTCACCCACGTTTTCCGAGATCTTGACGGGGACGGTACGACAGACCTCCTGGCCTTCTCGCCGTCAGGGCAAGTGTTCATATTCCGTCAGACTCAGTCGGGCTTTCCTCCAATTCCGGACCAAGAGTTCAAGCTCCCAAAGGGGACCGTCTGGTGGGCCGTGGCTGATGTCAGCGCGGATCCGGGCAAGGAGATCGTTATCTCAACCGGGAACGGTGTGTCCTACTATTCTCAGAAAGACAGTGTCTTCGCGACCGAGGCGAAGACCCTCATTGAAGCTGAACAGGCGTTTGCAGGGAAGAACGTCGAACAGGCTACCTTTGTCGGAGATGACGGCGCGGCTGGCAAAGTCAGACTGGAAGATCGTATACCGGAAGATCGTATACCCGTGATATTCTCCGATCATATGGTCAAATATGTGCCGGACGATAAGGGCCGGTATCAACCCGGCGAACGGACGGATCTGAAGTACCACAAGACGCGCATGCGGGGCGGCGACTGGGGGGGATTAAGCGTCGGGGGCGAGGAATTATGGTTCCTTACCGTCACCAGAAGCGCTCATTCCAAGCCTGAGAAGGAGAAGACCGGCAGTGACCCGGAAGACCACCCATACATCAAGCAGCTAATCGAGAAGATAAAGGAGAAACGCGGCCACGCGCACTTTATAGAGGCGGTGGACATCAATGGCGATGGCAAAAATGACGTGGCCTTCGGGCATTTTCCCTGGGCCATTGATCCGAAAACGACTTTAATGACATTTATTAGGAGAGCGGATGGTTCGCTGCCCGAGAAGCCCGATCAGGTGCTCCGATGTCGGGGACTGCCGGCTAATTGGGGCATGGAGAGGAATCCTCCGTCCGCGTTCGCCGACATCGACAACGACGGTTACCTGGATATCGTGCTACTGGAGCTAAAGAAGCTGCCACGGTCGTTCAGCAGCGTGATGGAATTGCTGGTGGACGAGGGAATAGACTGGCGATTCGCCGTACGGTTCTTCGATCCGGAAAAAGGGTACTCCAAACGGGCAGATTACAGAAAGGATATCACCGCCATCCTGCCTTTTATGCGGCAAATGCAGAGTATGATAAATCTCAGGGGAGACTTCAACGGTGACGGTCGACCGGATATAATGATACGGCGCAAATCAGTGCAGCTCGAGATATATCTCAGCTCGGAAGGGGACGAGCTTTTCAGCCGTACGCCCGCACTGCGGTTCAGAGTGCCGGCGAGAGGCTCGCCGGTCGTCCACGATTACAACGGGGACAACTTATCCGATATCATGATAGACAGCGCGACAGATTTTGGTCCAGAAGATGAAGAGCAGACGATAACGCTTTTCCTGTCTGAAGGATCCGCCGGAGGAGGTGCCGCCCGTTGAATCAACCCACTATAGCGCTTCGTCTGGATGATCTGTGCAAGTCGTTTGGCAGGATCCGTGCGGTCGACCACCTCTCGCTGGAGGTGCATCCCGGCGAAATGGTTGGTTTCCTGGGGCCAAACGGCGCCGGCAAGAGTACGACCTTCTACATGATCGCCGGCCTGGTGCACCCCTCGGCCGGCACGATGGAAGTGTTCGGCCATAACGTCAGGCGGCGGTTCAAGGACGCGATGCGGCATGCCTCTGCTATGGTCGAGATACCCGCGTTCTACGACTATCTTTCCGGACGCCGAAATCTGACACTGTTCGGACGGCTGCGCGGCAGCTTCTCCGTCACTCAGATCGACGAAATCCTCAAATGCGTGGGCCTTTATGGCCGGCGACATGACAGGGTGGCCACCTATTCGCACGGCATGAAGCAGCGGCTCGGAGTTGCCACTACAATGCTCGGCAATCCGAAGTTACTGCTTCTTGACGAACCGACAAGCGGCATGGACCCGGAAGCGACCAGAGAGATACTCACGCTGCTGAGGGAACGCGTCCACAACGAAGGGCTGGCGGTGTTCCTGTCGAGCCACCTGCTGTATGAAGTGGAAGAGTACTGCGACAGGGTTATCGTCATCAATCAGGGACGCGCCGTTGCCTCGGGTCAAGTCAGCGATATCCTCGCTCCACACGAAAACGTGCTGCGCGTTACATTCAGCGGTCGTGTGCCCGACTGCGGCGACCTCGAGACGCAGGAGGGCATCCAGCGGGTGGAGACCGTATCGGACGATACGCTCGAGATCACGCTTGCCGACCGGGATGCGAGTTGGCTGAACGGCTGCCTCTTGAGCAGCGGCTACAAGGTCTCGGCGCTTGTCCCGAAACAGAAAACCTTGAAGGAGTTTTTCCTCTCTATAACCGGAGAACAGAACAGTTGAGGAACATGATACTACCCGTTTTGGGCAACGAGATCGTGAAATCGTTGCGCAGCAAGATCGCGTATCTGGGTATTGTTGCCGTGTGCCTCGTGTGCATCCTCAGCTTCATATTCACCCGGAACCTGACAATCGGCGGGACCCTCAACGGATGGGGGTTCATCGGTTTCACATTGCAGGGGGCTTTTGTCGATGTCGGCTTGATCTTCATAGCGATATTCGCCGCGCTACTCGTGGCTGAGGAGACCGGTACCGGCACGGCACGGGTGGTCCTTTCCTCACCTATCTGGAGATGGGAGTTCTTTCTGGCAAAAATGCTGATGGGCCTGCTGTACGTCACTGTCCTGTATATCATAACGCTGGTCGTCGCCTTTGTGCTGGGCGCATTGCGTTACGAATTCGGCGCCATAACCGACTCGGCGGGTCTCATATACGGCAAAGGGGAAGTGCTCAAGAACCTGGCTGCGGCCTTCTTCCTCGGGTGGATACCCCTGAGCGCAATCGTTCCGTTTGGCGTCCTCCTTTCGTCGTTCACAAAACGAGGCAGCCATGCCACCGGCGTGGTGGTCGGAACGCTTGTCCTCGTCGAAGCGCTCAAGCATATTCTGGGTGTAGCGCCCTACGTGTTCACGACACACATCGGCACATCCTGGTCGATATTCCAGGAAGTCACACAGGGTCTCGCCTACGAATGGTTTCCGGAAGCGTGGAAAATCATACTCGTGCCCGCTGTCTCCTGGGTCGTGCTGTTCACGGCCGGTCTGATAATATTCTGCCGACGCGATCTCAACGAATAGCCTCCCAGTAGGGGCGGGTCTAAGACCCGCCCGCAGCCGACGCTTCCTGAGATGGTGGGGCAGACATTCTTGTCTGCCTTACGTCTAATCCACGCTCAACACGCGCCCCGACACGCACTCTCCCGCAGCCCGCTTCTGTCGCGGTTTCTGCAACACTCGGCTTCCCATAGCCCGCTTCCAGCGGGCCATTCTTTGCACCCGGCTTCAGCCAGGGTGAAAAGGGAAGCACAATCAGGCATAGGGCGCTTCAGCGTCGCTTCTCGAACCGGCTTTAGCGAGTTCGAAACCCGCCACTATTGCTGAAGCGTTACGGGAAGCCACGCTAAAGCGCGCTGTCTCGATATCCCACAGCCCCATGCACCCCCGCTCAAGCGGGGTGCAAAGAGGAGCCCGCCCGTGCCTGCGGCAGGCAGGCAAGGCGGGCTAAACAATACAGCGTTCAGCAGCTTGCCCACAGGTCTGTCCGAGAAGCAGCAGGCGGCGCTGCGTCAGTCCATCCGCCAAAACACACCTTCCGCAAGGGACCCGGCCAACTCGCAACGGCGAGTCAGCAGAGCCTTCATGGTGGGGCAGACATTCTTGTCTGCCACGTAGGGGCGGGTCTAAGACCCGCCCGCGGCCAACACGGAGGTTGGCCCTCCCAAAGGCACACGCCGACGTGTGGCGTACCAGCACCGCAGCCAAACCACGCTGAACACGTGCCCCAGCAGAGCCATTCCACTCCAATTCGCTCGCTCGCCACCGCTAACCTCGGCATCCCTATTGCGTCATTCCCGCGCAGGCGGGAATCCAGGCTCCACACAGGCTGTTGCTAACCTTAGTAACGCTATGCCGAACAGGTGGCGCTCCTCAGCGGACCGGGCCGCAATTCGCCGAAATCCGAAATAATTTGTGTTGATAAGGTGATTACCCCAATTTTGTTCTTGACATAGCTTTCATAATCAAGTATAATTAGACCATGATTGGCAAGAAACACCTTCCGAACTCATGCCCATACTGCGAGGCCGCGATGCGGCCGGTCGCCATGGAATGTCCGCTGTGCCGCGCCGAGGTCCGCGGCAGGTTCCGCCAGGCCCTGTTCCAGAGGCTGGACGACGAGGAACAACGGCTGCTCGAGGACTACCTGCTTGCCGGTTTCAGCATCAAGGCGCTTGCCGCCGAGTCCGGCATGGGCTATGCGGCGATCCGGACGCGCCTCGATCGACTTATCGAGCATTACAAGCGGCTGCAGGAAGGCGAGAATGAGAGAAAACTGGTCCTGCAACGCGTTGCTGCGGGAGAAATCTCCGCGGCGGAGGCGGCGGAACTGATCGGCAACATCGACGCACGCTAGATCGCAGCCACAGCGCGAATACCCGCGCTAAAGGAGGCAGCCGATGCCTGATCCTAACGTAACATCAGCCGAACAGCTTGATGATCTTCTCCGCGAAGGGAAGATCTCACGTGAAGAGTACGAGACTCTCCGAAAAGCCATGGATAGTGCGGCCGCAGAGGAAGCCGAACACCGCCGCCACAACGCCACACCGCGCCTGAGCAAATCCTGGAAGAACCGTCAGCTTGGCGGTGTGTGCGCCGGGATCGCCGAACGCTTCGGCATCGAGCCGTGGCGTATACGGCTGATCTTCTTCCTGGCGTTTCTCTTCACGACAGGCATTGGCCTTTTCATCTACCTGGCGGTGTCTCCCACGTTACTCGCGTTCGTTGTCACGGCAGGAGTCACCCTTCTCGTGTACCTCGTGCTATTCATCATCTTACCGTGGAAGGACAGGACAGTCCCTACGGCACGCCAAGAATGGAAGGGATTCGCCGTCAGGCTGGCCGTTTTGTGGCTTGCAAATCTAGCGGTCTATCGCTATCTGGTGCCCTACTGCATGAACATCTTTGAGAACCTCAACCGCGCACTGCCAACCCTGACCAGACTTGTTCTCGGATTGAGCAACTTCTTCCTATGGGGTTCCGTGCTAGGATTCATTGGAACCTTCGTGGTCCTGGGCTGTCTCTTCGGTCTCTACTTGATCCTCCCCCCAGACAAGCCTGTGAGGCGAATATATGCCGTGACTGTGTACTGGGTGTTACTGCTCTTATTCATAGTACTGGTGGTGGGATTAAGTCTGCCGCTATTCGCGGTCGCCGATACGGTCCGCTGAAGGCTTCCGGCGAGCGGCGGGGCTGACTGGTCGGAACAAAGCGTTTGTCGATGGTGGGGGATCACAGCACACTTTCGTCGGTATTCTTGTATCCACTCTGAGAGACGGTTGAACCGATTGAGCGTGTCAAACGACCTTATTAAGAAAACATGAGCCACCGAGAGCAGTTATACAACGAGTTGCTGGTGCTGAGGTGCCAGGAGGGGGATTCCGACGCGTTCGAGGAGCTTGTCGACCGATGGCAGGAGCGGCTGTGGCGGCATGCATGGCGGCTGACCGGCGACGAGAACGCCGCGTGGGACGCGCTCCAGGAAGCTTGGATAGCCGTCGGACGGGGCATTCGCGGGCTCGTGGACGCGGAAGCCTTCCCCGCCTGGGCGTACCGGATCGTCAGCAACAAGTGCCGCGACTGGATTCGCAAAAGGCGTAGGAGGCGAGAGGCGGATGACGCGTACGTCGAGAAGGTCCGGCGCAAGCATGAGGAAGCCCTCGACGCCCGCAAGCGATGCGCCGGCCTGAGAGAGGCGCTCGCTCGTCTCCCGGGCCGCGACAAGGCTATCCTCTCGCTGCGCTACGAGGAGGGATTCGACACGGCCGAGATCGCCGAGATACTGGGCATTCCGGCAGGAACCGTGAAATCAAGATTGCATTACGCGAGGAAACGCCTGCGGGCAATGATGGAGGGAGCGAAAGATGAATGAGTTCGACAACGATCTGAAGAAAAGCCTGGCGGAAAACGGACCTTTTGACCCCGAAAAGGCAAGAGGGATGAAAAAGCACGTTGCCGCGAAGTATAACGGGTGGTTGAGTAAGATTGAGCGGTACCTGTACATCTGGCTCATCGGTCTTGCCGCACTGCTTGTGTTCGCCGCCTTCCGCCTGTTGGAGAGCACCAGCACGAAAGCTCTGGTTGTGTATGCGATGATGTTCCTCGTCGCGCTGGTGGGGCAAACGCTGATCAAGCTGTGGTACTGGATCATGAACTCCAAGATCGGGACGCTGAAGGAGTTGAAACTCCTGCGGCTCGACGTGGCGGCGATTCCGGGCGCCGACAAGGCGCTCAGCCGCATGGATGTCGACGAGCTGATGGCCGGTCCACCTCGCCGAATACCGGGATGCGGCAAGGTGGAACGAATCGCATGGAAGATCGCGCTCTACGCGGTGATAATCTTTGTCGCGTTTGCCTCCGGGTGCGAGTTCAGAATTGGGCGGTTCAACATCGGCCGCAGCCAGGCTGCTGCGCAACCGCTACCGCGTATGGAAGAGGCTCGGGAGCCTTCTCAGGCGACCCTCTTTGAAGGGAATATCAACGCCGTCAGCGCCGACCGTGAGGCCGTCGTCCTCATCGTTCCGACGAACGAGGCAGACAAAGCCGTGCAGGAGCAGATACGCGAGTACGTGGAGGCAATAGGCGAGAGGTTCTTCAAGGGCGCGTCCATCCTGACTGACGAGGAGGCGTTGAAACGCAACTTAGCCCCCAACGCCCTGTTCGTGTATGGCACGCCGACCGGCAATCGGTGGCTGGCGAAGCATTGGGACAAGCTACCCATAAGCATTGAGCCGGACAAGATCGTTGCGCAGGAGATACATGAGGGAGCCAATCTGCGCTGCATAACGGCCTGGCCGAATCCGCAGAACCCCGCAATGGGCGTGGCGATCTATACCGCGCAGCGCGCCGAGGACATGGTCGGCATCAACGGCGTCTTCCACGGCCCGACGGATTACGTGGTTGCGCGAGGAACGGATCGCCTCGAGGAGGACTTCTATGAGAAGCGTGACGGAGAATGGTCGCTGTACGATGACGAGTCGGAGGAAGAAGAAGGCATTGAGCTGGCCGAGACAGCCATCCCCATAGACGTCAGAATCGATCCCCGGGTCGAACTGATAAGCATCATCTTCCGGCTCGCAGGCAATCGCGAGTACAGCATGTGCAGAATCCCATCGTATAACCAGGATATTGAGGAGCATTTCGGGCCGTACAAGGACCATCCGGCCATCAAGTTCGCGTCAGAACTGAGGCAGCGTCGCGGCGTCTCGTACGACGCGCCGATGAGTCTTGCCGTGCATTTGACCGACGCGACGGGCCTGGGCGAGAAGGTGCCCTTCGACAGCCCGGATGAGGAGATAGACGCCCGGTGGAAGCTCGACGAGCTGCGCGAGTTCGTCGAGAAAGCGCGCCAGTTCGTGAAGGATGCCGATTTCAACGGGTTCATTGACGCGCACGAGGAACTGTACGATACGACCGTGGCTCGCGCGAAACAGATGCTCAGGCGTGAAGCGCATTTCGAATGGTTCGACGATTTCTTCGGCGCTCGACCCGGCGCCAACTTCAACGTGATCATCGGAATAGTGAACGGACCCAGCAATTACGGCGCACGGACCAAGCTCGGCAACGATGAAGAGCTCTACTGTATCCTGGGCGTCTGGAACTGCGACCTCAAGGGTATCCCGAGGTTCCCGAGCGGGATGGTCTCCACGGTCGTGCACGAGTTCTCCCACTCGTACGTCAACCCGCTGGTCTATGCCCACACGTCGGAACTCGAAGAGGCCGGAACGCGTATGTACGAGACCGTCAAGAACACGATGAAGCAGATGGCGTACGGCAACTGGACGACCATGATGCACGAATCGGTTGTGCGCGCGTCCGGCGTGCGGTATACGCTCTCGACAAGGGGGAAGTTCGCGGCAAATATGCAGATCATGGGGCAGGTCAATCGCGGATTTCTATGGACGAGGGAGTTATCTGCACTGCTCGGCGAATACGAGGCGAACCGCGACCAGTACCCCACACTCGAATCCTTCTTCCCACGAATTATAACCTTCTTCAACGAATACGCCGAGAAGATCGCAACGTAAGACGTTCGCTCATCGCAGACTCCCGTGGCCACGATTGTAGCGTAAATGCTGGTCGCAAAAGCGCTTCCGCGGCCCGCCCGATTTGACTCGAATGGTAGAATTAATACTGGGAGGGGAGTGGTGTATCTGAGCGGAGGTAAGGTGTGGGTAACCTTATAGGAGTAGGGTTCTTACGGCAGCGGCCGGATATTGCGCGGTTCTTGTCGCAACATGTGCGGTTCGCGGAACGGTTGGGGCGTTCTCGCCAGAGCGAACGCTCGTTCATCAGTGCGACCGGCAGCCGCCAGGGCTCTTTCGCGCGCCTCGGGGGCAGTCAGGGGGTACGCCGCACGCAGTCGGTCCTGAAAGCGGGCACCAGCCGCAGCGCGGCAATATCCTTTCAGATGGCCGGTTCCGCGCCGATTCATCGCACGCTCGGTCAGATTGTGCCCTCTGCCCGCGGCACATCAGCCTCCGGCGAGTACCTGGGCATCGAGGCCGGATCTTTTCTCGGTCGCAACCCGTCTCTCATAGGGCTGGTCAACGCCGACCCAAAGCTCCGCGAGGCTTTCGGGGAGGACCTCGCCGACGGCGACATCGATGTCGAGACAGCTATCGCTCGTGCGGCATCGCGACGTCTCGGCGCGGGCTCACCAATAAGCCGCGAGTTCTTGACCACGCATACGGACCAGGCCTTCTTCATCGCGCTGAACGTCGGCGGTATTGCCGATATCCTTCGCGAGGACGATGAGCTGGCGCGCAGGTTCACCATGAGCGCCCGTGCGTCAGGCGAGTACGCGGTCAACAAACGCGTCGCGCAAAAGGCCGCCGCTCTGTTCGACGAAGGCAGCAAGGTGACGCAGGAGCTGCTCGAGAAGAATCCGCGGACCGCGATGCACCTCCTGATGAATCCGAAGCGGGTTCGGTCCCTCAACCGGAACAAGAACGATGTCGCGGAGTTCGTCGCGCAGATAAGCAGTCTTGAACAAGGTCTCGAAAGGACCATCGTCAACAAGGCGGTCTCAATATTGTCGAACCGGGCCGTGTTCGATCAGGACTTCATGGAAAAGAACCCGCGATTCGCGGAGTTCGTAGTGGGCGATTACCTCACGAGCGAGGGAGAATCGCTCGCCGCGTTCCTTAACAACCGCATCTCCAGAACGAGCCAGAACCCCAACGTCGGGCGAATCGTCGCGGAACGGCAGGCGCGCGTCGCCGCGAACCGTATGCCGGGCGGGTTTCCTCTCGACGAGGGTTTCTTCCTGAACAATCCCGGGATAGCCGCGTTGGTGAACGCCTCCGATACGTTCGCATCGGCGCTCTCCGCGGAAGGCTCGACAATCGGACGGTTCATGGGCGGCGTGAATGGCAACGGCATGGTACAACGAGCCCTCAGGGCGTTCGAAGCGGGTTACGTCTACCGCCCCGGGGTCGCGTTCGACGCTACCGCATGAGACCGCGCGGTGAGCGCGTTCGGGAGCGATTCCTCCAATATTTACTTGACTCGAACCCCGCCGGTCTATATGATTTGTCACGATATTCGCGTATTACAACTTGGTGCGGAAGGCGAAGGCACAGAGGGTAGCAAGAGATAACGTGGGTTCTGATTATTCTCCCGAAGTATGTCGAAAGCTCGAGCAGGAGATCGCTGCTGCGGGTCCGCTGCGCCTGTACCGTCCCACCCGCTACGATCCGGGTAAGGTGCTGGATGTGGAGGTTACGGGCGTTTGCCCGTCTAACCGCGCACGCGCCCGGATGGTCGTTGAACGCTTCGTAGGCGGTGGGTTCGCCGGTCAGGTCTACCGCGTTCGGCTGGAGCAGCTAGACCTATCCGAAGGCTCGATCGAAGGGCTCGAAGCCGGCCGCTCTTATGCGGTCAAGATCCTGATACCGCCGTCACGTTTCTCGCAACTCTTTCGCAACACCATATACGGTATCGCCTACCAGGGAGCGTTCTCGGCTCAGGTAAACGTCGCGGCGGCGCGCGCGGGCGTCCTCTGGCAGAAACTGATACGTCGCGGCGCGCGAGTGCGATTCGCAAGCGAGAGGGCGATCGCCGACACCTACGCGACCTTCTACGACGACGATCTCGGCGCGTTCGCGGAGATCAACGAATGGGTCGAGGGGCGCATCTGGCGGTTCGAGACGGACGACGAACTGTTCCGCCGCCGCAGGTCCAAAGATCCCCAGGCGAGCAAATCCTGCGAGTACCTGGAGAAACGTCTCTTCATGTCCCAGCTCGTCGACCTCTTTCACGAGATGGGCGCGCCTGAACTCGCCAGACAATACGAGTGGTGGACGATGAAGAGCCAGCCGAACGTGCTGAAACGCACGAATTCATCCAGTGAGCACGACGACGGTCTTGTCGCAATAGACTTTCGCGCCGGACTCGCGCTGCTGCCGTTTCTGCCCATGAGCCCCGCCGATTTCAAGCTGATCTTCCGAGGTCTCCGTCGCGGCAACCTCGTGCAGTTTGATAGGGGAAATCTGCAACGGTTGGAGAGGTTCATTGAGGAGCACCGCGCGGAATTCGAGGATCTTCTGCCGGCGCTCGAGGAGTTGCGTGACGCGGAACCTCAGTACCGCGATTCACTTCTCGATATCACCCATCACCACTTTCGACTGCTGCGCCGCTCGCTGAGAGGTTCGATCGCGTACGGGTTCATATGCGGGTGGCTGTGCCGAGGCGTTGTGGATGCGGAGCACGCGACGAGGCTGCGGAAGTCCGCACTGAG
>CBFDCQ010000071.1:0-16198 GCA_965603355.1 uncultured bacterium | reverse complement strand
TTAACAGGACCGTACAGACGTTCAAGCTCGCGTCCAACGGTATTGCGAACAAGGAATCCAGGAGGTCGAGTTTGTCCGGAGCGGCTGCCCCCGCGCAAGGGTCGCCGGTGAAGACGGGAGTTGCCGGAAGACCGGTCACATGGTGGAAGTTTGACGAAGCACAGGGCGACACGACCGTTGAGACCGTGGGCGACAGCAAGTGTACAGTCGAGGGACACAAAAGTCTCTGGAAAAAGGGTGTCTCAGGGACGGCATTGCAGTTTGACGGGTATAACACTCTGATCAATCTCCCAGCTTCCGAAGCCCCCAGGATCTCCTCGGCGTTGACGCTTGAGGGATGGGTGGCGATCGGCGCCTATCCGTGGAACTGGACGCCGATTGTCCAGCAGTGCGACGATGTATCTGAAGAGTCGGTGCGGACCAGAGGCGGCCAAAGGGATGCGGATTTCCAGTTTGTCCTCAAGAAGGAGGGCGATGTCGGGTACTTCCTCGGAATCGACGCGCTTGGGCACCCGGGCCTGAAAGTCAAGGTGGGTGACGCATGGGAAGAACTCGTTTCTGATGCCTTCCTCGAACGGAGACAGTGGTATCACGTTGCCGGGACTTACGATAAGAACACCGGCAAAATGGCTGTCTACGTGGACGGAAAGCCGGCAGGTGAGAAAACAGTCGCGAAGGCTGACATCGTTCTGTCCAAGAAAGATGTCAAGATAGGAAAAGGTAAGCCCAGACGGCCGATCAAGCCGGTGCGGGCCAATACGTTTGTGGATTCATACTCGTTTGACGGTCTGATCGACGAGGTCAGAATCCATAATAAGGCCCTGAGCGCTTCCGAAGTGGGTCGCGTGTACGCGAGCCTCAAACCCGCTCAGGACATCATAGACGACCCCGATATGGACGTGCGCGTGCTCCCTGCCGGGAAAGCAACGGGTGAGTTCGGCGCATATTACAGCCATTTGAAGTTCTACGAGACGTGGGATAATCTGTGGCGTTTCAGCGAGCATCCTGATGTCGTGGTCGAATTCGACGAACTGCCCGCGAAGTTCGTGTTCTGGCGGGGCGTCTGCTACATCCCCATGATAGTGAACGAAGAGGGCCAGTGGTACAGCAACGAATTCAATGAGACGTGGGGCAAGAGCGGCGGCCAGGGATGCCAGGAGCCTATGTCGGACAAGGAGTCGTACACCAATCACGCGAGGATTATCGAGAACACCGGCGCGCGCGCCGTCGTGCACTGGCGCTACCCGCTTGTGGACGTTCTGCACGTTGTTGCAAACTACAACGAGGATACCGGTTGGGCCGACTGGTCGGACTGGTACTACTACATCTATCCTGACGGAGTGGCCGTCAAGACAATGCATTTGTGGACGGACGGCGAGCGGAACCACGAATGGCAGGAGGGAATGGCGATTCTCGGCCCGGACCAACATCCTGAACAGGTTCTGGAGACTTCGCCGGCGTTGCTTCTGGCGGACCTGGAAGGCAACGTGGATGGCCATCTTTGGGTGGACGGTCCACCGCGCGGCGTCACGTATGAGAACAAGAAGATTCACGTAGTCAACTACAAGGCTGAGTACGATCCGTTCACGATCGGGGATTTCCGAGATGGCGACGTGTATGGCGGTGAAGTCACCGACTATGCGGTGTTTCCGTCATGGAACCACTGGCCCGTCTCACAGATGCCGTCCGACGGTCGATACGCAAGCTTCCCGGACCGAACCGCGCACTCGTCGCTGACACACGTCGAGCTGCCGACGTTCAAGGAGGACCATGGCGACAGGCCGTTCGAGCAGAAACTCCTGATGGAGGGTATGTCGAACAAGTCCACGGAAGAGCTGGTACCGTTGGCCAAGTCGTGGTTGAACCCGGCCGGCCTCGAGGTCAAATCCGGCTGCACCAGCGATGGATACGACAGGTCGCAGCGTGCTTACCGGTTGACCGCCACAGACGCAACGGTTTCCGTGGTGCTTAACGCTTCAGAAGAGAGTCCGGTGGTCAACCCGGCGTTCGTGATCAAGAACTGGGGCGACGCCGATGTCACGATCGAGGTTGACGGCGAACCCGTCCCGCGCGGTGAGGATTTCCGGTTCGGTCATCCGCGAACCGTCAAAGACAAGGACCTTGTCGTGTGGGTCAGGGCCGAATCGGCCGGGCCAATCGAGATTACGCTTTCACCCGTCACGGATTAACGTTAATATCGCCGGCGACGGAGTGGATTGGAGAAGGAATAGTGCGTCTTGTCGCGTTGATTCGCTACGGCAGGATGCAGCGCTTTTCTGTCTGGGAGGGTTACGCCTATGCTCGCTAGAATCGGTTTTCGCAAAATCAACTACATGCTGGCTGTCGGGCTGTGCGTCGTTTTCATGGCAGCCTTGCCTTCCTGCGCGCAAGTCGCCCGCGCGCAAGCCGGCCCCGCCCCTGCCTCAAGTGACGCACGAGGCGAGGGCACCGATTTCAGCTTCTACAAGCCGCCGCAGGACACGACGCCATACCCGCTCGTCAGAGGCAGCGAGGTCAAGAACGTTGTCCTGCTTATCGGCGACGGCATGGGTCTCGGCCAGGTCGCACTGACACGCATGACCGTAGCGGGCATGAACGGCAAGTTACACATGGAACGGATGCCGATTGTCGGACTCATGACAACGCACCCGGCCAACGAAGTCGTCACGGATTCGGCGGCGGCGGCAACGGCGATGGCCTGCGGTATCAGGACCAATAACGGGGTAGTCGGCATGGACCCCGCCGGCACGAAGTACCTCACCATTCTCGAAGGGGCAAAGCACAAAGGGAGGTCGACCGGGCTAGTGGCCACCTCGGCTATCACACATGCGACGCCGGCATGCTTCGGAGCCCACGTGAGGGACCGCGACAATGAAGTGGATATCGCGAAGCAGTTGTTGGAAAACAAGGTCGATGTCCTGCTCGGCGGCGGCAGAATGTTCTTCCTGCCCGGAGACCGGGACGGCGAGCGGGAAGACGGGCGCAACCTTATTGAAGAGGCTAAACAGGCCGGCTACTCTTACGTGGAATCGGGCGACGATCTCGAGGATGCCCAGGGCCCGTACCTGCTTGGCCTTCTGCAGGACGCGGAACTGACAACCCTCGAGCCCGAACCCACGCTGGCCGAACTCGCCGGTAAGGCGCTCGAAATCTTAAGCGGGAACGAGAGCGGCTTTTTTCTGATGGTGGAGGGCAGCCAAATAGACTGGGCCTGCCACGACAACGATACGGATAATGCCATCAGGCAGACGTTGCTTTTTGATGAGGCCGTGAAGGTGGCGATGGATTTCGCAATCGAGGACCGGGAAACGCTGGTGATTGTCACCGGCGACCACGAGACCGGCGGACTGATAGCCGGCACTGAAAAGGGCAGCTCAGGCATTCGGTGCAGCTGGTCCACAGGGGGACACACAGCCATGCCGCTGCCCGTGTACTCATTTGGACCCGGAGCGATGTACTTCGTCGGAGTCTATGACAATACCGAGTTGTCGAAGAAGATCGCCGACCGCCTGAGAATAGAACCGTTCCCCAGAGCGATAGAATGAGCGAAATCAGTGTCAAAGTCGACGCGACGTGCGGTCCTGCGGTGAAAGCCGGCGATACCGTTGAGGCAGGCGATAAGATAGGTAACGCTCTTAGGACGGGCCAGACCGTGAAAGCGCCGGCGGCCGGAACCGTCAAGAGCGTCGATTTCCGTTCAAGAGACCACAGCTTCCTGGTTGTCATAGTAGGAGCGCGGAACGGATCGCCGGAGCCTGAAGCGAATGACGTTTCTCCACGGTAGAACCGCGCGTTTGGTGTTCGCAAACGGCCCCGCTGAACAATCTGCGGTTTACTTCGACGCAGGCAATCCATAGAGGAGCACACTGACATGGCAAGCAACGCTTCAGAGTATCAAGGGGTAATCGTGCCCATGGTAACACCCTTCACTGAGGCGGGAGAGATCGATGACCCGGCGGTCCATCGAGTAGTCGACCACTTGTTGGACGGGCGCGTAAGCGGCGTTTTCGTGCTCGGAACAACGGGAGAGCTCCACTCTATGCCTCAGGCGGCGCGGTTGCGCCTGGTGGAAATCACAACCAAACATGTTGGTGAACGCGCAATGACGTACGCCGGTATATCGAGCACCTGTTTCGCCGACACCATCAGAGCGGCAGAGGACTACTCTGCCTTAGGCGTTGACGCCGTGGTGGCTCACGTGCCTCACTATTACCCGCTGGATGGTGACAGTATGCTGAGGTACTACACGAAACTGGCTGACACGATCACGGCCCCGCTGGTGATCTATAACATCCGTGCAACCACGCATATGTCGATCCCTGTCGATGTTCTTGAGAAGCTTGCCGATCACCCGCGAGTGGTAGCGCTG
Source organism: uncultured bacterium (assembly GCA_965603355.1). Classification (GTDB taxonomy): domain Bacteria; phylum Hydrogenedentota; order CBFDCQ01; family CBFDCQ01; genus CBFDCQ01. The sequence continues at coordinate 11,829 of CBFDCQ010000071.1, read as the reverse complement.
AAGGACTCGGATCATAATGAGGAGCGCTACACTGCCCTTCTCAAGAAACTTGGCGGTAGAGAAGATTTCTCGTTTCTCGTCGGCGCCCTGGGTCTGGCCGCCCAGGCGTTGTCCATGGGAGCGCGAGGAATGGTCCCGGCCTGGGGCAATCTGGTACCGGAACTCTATCACCAGATGATGGAGAGTGCCGGTCGTGGCAATTGGGACGAGGTGAACGCATTGCAGGAAAAGACCGCCCGTGTGAGCGACACCTTCCAGCGCGGCCGGTTTATGAGCCAACCTCTGCCCGCTCTCAAAGGGGCCATGCACGTGCTTGGACTGTGCGGTCCTACGGTACTGCCACCGCTGGTTCCTCTTGATACGGAAGAGCAGAACAAAGTGAGCGACGAAGTGTCTGGCATTGGGTTGATAGACTGAAGCCGACCGGACGGCTTCCACGATCTTTGGCCTGAGCGAATTTGGGGGTCCGGGCATGGAGAAGACACATAAAGCGCACGTGGCAAAATGGTATCACATGATCTTCTTCCCGGACTGGCTCAGACGGCTGTACCAGAAGTCGCGCAAGTTCCTCGGCCAACTCGTGAAGCCGGGCATGACGGCAGCGGATATAGGCTGCGGGCTGGGGTTCTACACGGTGGAACTGGCCCGGTTGGTCGGTGAGAACGGGCGGGTGCTCGCGGTCGACTTCCAACCCAGAATGTTGGATATGGCCAGGAAAAAGGCCGCCAGGAAGGGCGTTTTGAGCCGCATAACGTTCATCCAGTGCGACCAGGACGATCTCAAGCTGTCGGAACCGGTCGATTTTGCCCTGACAATGTGGGTCGTTCACGAGGTGCCGGATCGCGACCGGTTCTTCAAGCAGATCCGCGATATGCTCAAGCCGGATGGGCGGTATCTTCTAGTCGAACCGACGTTCCATATCAAGAAGGAGGAGTATGAACGGATCTGCGATGAGGCTGAAGCGGCCGGATTGAGACGGATCTGCGAACCGAGAGTGGGCTTGGGCCGCGCAGTGCTATTCGCGGGCCCCGACTAACTCAGATTCAGAGAAGATTCAGCGCGCGCCCTTGCGCAGGTGCAGGGGCAGGAAATTCGTAGTCTATCCCTGAATTACCGGCCGATCTACGACACGACGCAAAGAATGCAGGAATAGGGACGAGGTTTGTCGCTTCCCTCTTTTCCCTTTTCCCTACCCTCTGCCTTGTCGCCCGTGACCGGAAGTCTTTGTCGCAGACGCGCCGTGGCGGGATACGATGTCCGTTCAGACTTTCTGTAACCCTTGGGAGGAAGAGGTGCGGTGCGACCCGATTATCAAGAGAGCAGGTCGCGGAATTGCAGATAGCCGCGGGCGCCAAGTCGGTGGACCAGTTCCGTGGCACGCTCTTGCGCGGCCTTTTCCGTGCTTTTAAGCGCCGCACTGAGGATCGTGCGTGCGTGCTCTAGCCAACCGGACAGGAGCCAGCCCTTCTTGTCACCCTCCACCATTAGCGTCAGACAGCGCACTGCACGGGCAGGCATCGATTCGGCGACTTGAGCGAGCTGCTCCACGACCAAGTGGTCAAGCTCTACCGACCCTGCCAGTGTCAGCGCCTCTTCGAGCTGTTCGATAGCCCATTCATCGCCGAACTTCCCGGAAACAAACCACAAGCCGAAGGCCGAGAGTCGAACGTTCTCCTCGGCAGGAGCGGTTCCCGAGCGGACGGCGCCTAGCCGCGACTCCCACAAGGCACGGAGGCGGTCAACGATCTGTTCCGGCACCGGATCCTCGGTCTGCCAAAGAGCGCGTCCCACAAAATGTAGGGCGTGGGTGCGTAGAGGGACGCCTGCCTTATGGTAGAAGACCGACAATAGTCCGTCAGGCTCATCGAGTTCAAGCTTCCCTTGCCAGTAGAGCACCACGAGATGTTCGGCTAGGCGTTCGTCAGGATCCGCAGGCCTCAGCCCCTTCGGGCGGGCCTCGCCGATCGCTCGAACGGCGCGGTGATACTCATCCAGGAGCATTGGGAAGACTTTGCTGTCCGGTCGGCAGAATATGATGTACGTTTCCCAGGCTGCGTCGCGGAGCGCGCGCTGCTCTGGCTCGCTGGGAAAGACCTTTGGGACGGCTTCCTTTGCCCACACGGGATCGAGCCGGACGAGCCACGGGAACCACCTGCCGTAGACCGTTCGGACTGTAAGCGATCGGTCGTTTTCGAGGCGCTCGTCGAGTACGACCCGTACCTCGGGCATGAAGTCGAAACTTGGTGGTTCCTCCTTGTTGTGCCGCTTTAGCCAAAGGGCGTAGCGGATCGCGGCGTGCATGGCCTTTCCACGGACCGTGTTAATGGAAAGGGTGGCTGGATCCATGTCTGAGTCGAGCGATCTCTTCTCGTATTCGGCAGTGGGCTCATCGTCATGAGTCAGCGGTTGCAGCACATCCCACGCGGCCTCCCGGAGGTCCACCGATATCTCGGCTGGCGCCTCTTCGAAACCCTCGCCAACAAGGTCTGCGATGGCGGCGCGCGCCCATCCCCAGTCTGGGTCGACGTAACGAAGGTACGGGCTGTCGTGGGTTCGCCCAGGTATCTCTCGAGTTTGTCTGACACACCATGAGCACAGCTCAAGCACCGCACGCCACGGGAAAGGCGACTTCTGCCGCACGGCGTCGTTCAGCCCTTGCACGAAAGCCCTCACATATGTTGGTTCGGGCAGCTTGAACTGATGGGCTTCAGACGCGTAGCGGTCAGGACTTCCCGCCACCAAAGCCCTGACTTCCGCGCCCAGGCCCTCGGGTGATGGTTCCTCGGTGCGATCGGAGGGCTTCCAGGTACGCAGGAACGCGGCGAGGTCCGCAACGCTCAGGGAGGCCAGCTCCTCACGACTCTTCGGAGCCTCGGGAGTTTGGAATCCCGACTCCATGTAGAATGGGAATTCCGGGTGTCTCGGGGGACCGACCTCCTGAACTAGCTGACGGTAGCGCTCATTCCATGGTTCAAGAACAATGTCGCTGATCGGCGCGAGCCTGTCACGCTGCCACACCTTCTTATAGCGCTCGTAATCCTGATCGGTCGGAGGCCTGCCGGTCGATACAAGCGGAGCGGCCATGAACGTTTCCCGGTCAGGTCCGGCTGCAATGGTTTCCAGGATCTGCTCTTGGTCTTCGTCCGTGAGCTCGGCGAAACGCCGCTCCAGCAGAAGATTGTACTCGTGACGCACGCCCACTTGTTTGAAAAGAGTGCGGTCTGTGAGGCGTACTGCCATGATGTCGGCAGCGGTATGTCCGACGGCGCTTAGCAAATGCAGAGCTATCCGTTTGAACACATGCCATTGACCTTCCTCAAGCAGGCTCACGATCTTTCGGACGTCCGCCGAGTCGCTTTCGGCCAGTTGCAGCGCTCCATCACGCACTGCGCAGATCAACAGATCTCTCAAGTCAGCAATCTCAGAGTTCTGCGAATGGTCCTCAATGGCAGGTCGCCAGATGTAAGAACCATCCCTTGGTGCCTCGGACGCCGGGTCGCGAACAGCGAAGCGGACTGCGTCGTCCAGCAGACCACAGAGCAGGGACAACGCCGCTAGGCCGTCTGCCTCGGCCAGCTGCGGGACCTGCTTCTTCAGGATCTGCTCATATGTCCAAAGGTCAAATCGTGCCCGTGGCTCAAGGGATGGGCGGAAGTCCCCTTGCTGAGTCAACTTCTCCTCAGCCTTCGGGTCGGGGAGGACAGCGAGCAAGGCGGCGGCCAGATCCAGCGCTTTCTCCGTCCTGTTACCTTCCACAAGGTGCGACACAAGTTCAGCTAGCTTCGCAGGAAGCAGTAACAGCGTCTCGCACTCAAGCCACGCCTTGGCCTTCGGAACGAAGTCAGCGGCATGGGAAGGCGGCAACGCGAGAGCCACATCCGCAAGATCCTCATGCACTCGAGTGTTCTGCGTATCGGGTACTTGCAGTGCTATGTCCCGAACTGTTTGTTGCACGTTTTCCGACTTGAGCTCAGCCATCCTCGCGAGGTAGCGCGACTCCGGCCAAGGTGGGAACGCGACTGTGCGGTCCTCCTCGTCTCGCACAGGCTCAGGCGGCTCCTTGAAGAATCCTGCGTCCTTCAGGAGATTCAGCCATGCGTCGCGGTCCACTTTCTCAAAGAAGTAACTGAGTGTCCTAAGGTTGTTAGGCACATGGTTCTTGAGCCGCCCCACATCCTCCCCCGTGGGTTTGGATTTGGCGAGCAATTCGTCAAGAACGCTAAAGACCTTCAGGTACCTCGCCTCAAACCTCTCTAGCACGCCGTCCAGAATCCGTTCGAACTCAGCCCAGAACTCCCGAAACTTGTCGTCCAACGGCCTCGGCGCGCCAAGACTATGGCGATGGGCTCTGGCATGCAGACCGTACTCGTTGTCTTGCCCTGGCAATTTCAGCCAAGCTATCGCAACCTCCTCCGTTTCGGAAATTCCTAGAGCTCGTAGTATGCAGCGGATCTCGTTCTCGTGCTTACCTCCGTGGCATTCCTTGCTCTTCCTCACGCGTTCAGACCGATCAGTTAACGATTCAAGAACGTCGCGCAGGGCGCTCTCGATTTCGCGCGCAAGGTGTCCGACCAGGTGTGTGGTAGATTCTAACTGTCCCTCGCCCGACATGAGTCGGCAGGCGTCGCGGTAAAAGGAAGCCGGTCCTAGCCCCACGAGGCGCAAGCGTTGATGGATGCGCACGCGTCGCGCCGCTCCCGAATTGGAAGAGCTGGTTCCATTGTCGCCCACACTCATTTAAGTCTCCAATAATGCCTCGCTAGCGGTATCCCACAGGACTATTATACCAAGAAGCTTGAATAAACTCCATCTGACAGCCGTCGAACGTGCGTCACAGGCCTGCAACTGTGCGGACGTAGTTTGCGCGCAGCATGCCTCTACCTCAGAACCGTCGACTAGGGCGCTCAGGTTATGCGCGGGCGGTTCGCGAACTGCCCGTGCCCGAAAGTCTTTGGAAGGGGGCCCGGGGGAGAACCTTTCTCCAGAAAGGTTTCCCCCAATTCCGGCGGGCTCTCCTCTCCACGGCGAGTTTTCAACACGGCGAGTCTTCGACAAGACGCCGAGAATCTACAGCGTTTCGAAGAAATCGGTATCCGTCACAACGGGCCAGTCGTCGACCCAATTGAGAATCCTTGCTGCCATACGCGCCTTGCCGGCATCCTCCCCGTCATAATAGTGGAACGTGAAGACGAACCGGCCGTCAGTGTTGCGATGCTGTTTCCGTCAGTTTACTCACTATTCCCGTCAGCAATCTCATTGTGATAATAAGGATTCTTTACTACCACCTCTTTCCATGTTTGTATCTCATCTGGAAATTCACCCTTCTTGCCTCCCAAAGGCAATCCCCAGTCAATACCGGCTTGTACAAGAGCAGGAGAGTGCATAACGGTTGCAGCTTTGAATCGTGGTTTCGTTGGCAGATAATCCATAAAGACTCGTTGCATGAGCTTACTCCGGCTTTTCGCTTTCTCGGCGAAATTGAATTCGGGAATGAAGAATGGCTTCTGTGTAACTTCACCCCAAACACCATACGCAGGTTCAAAGCGATTTATGAATTCCGCAAATGTTCTAAAGTGTACACTCTTGCCTACCCAATCAATATACTCATCGCCGGGGTAATAGTACCTTGGATGTGACCACCATTCTGTATGCCCTTCATCATCGGTCATATTCTCGACCAGCCAATCAGTTCCTCCATACATGAACCAGCTTACGTTCTCTGCCCCTTCCTGTCGAAATATGTCGATTACGTGAATGAACGCATCGCGGACTCGTTCGGGACCATCTGGCCATTTAGGGTCGCCATACTTTCCAACGAGGTCATTGACCTCTTCGAATTCAGGCATCGCAAACCCCTTTGCCCCAAAACTCAGTTGGCCAAGATTATTGAACTCCCCCAAGAATGTCACCATGATCGGTTTGCCATATTCTTTCAACTGGCGTGCTACGGTTCTTATATAATCATCGAATTCGCCATCGAGAATGCGTGGGATATTGGGAACCAAATGGACTCTATCTGTGTCCATATCCCACATAGGCACAGGAATTGACCAGACAATTGCTGGGATGGAGCCCATGTTAGAAAGTCTGTTGAGAAAGCCAATCACGTCCTTGTGTATCGGGCTGACTGGTGCAGGATTCTTGGGGTCGGCAAACAAATCCGCGTCATTGACCCAATCGACTCCAAAGAAAACGATCGGCGGAGCGCTGCCGGTTTTCTTCATGAAGTCTTCCACGTCTTGTTCGCCGAAGATAAATTGACCTATGTATGCATAGCCAGATTCTTCCTCTTCTCCTATCCATCCGCGAGCCCTTGCTTCCTTGATCAATGCGCGAAAGCCCAGTTTGTCCTGGCCTTTTCCAGGATACGTCCGCAGACCCATTGATGTCATAATCTCAATATTTAGTGACGCGTCCTCGTCTTCAGCCATTCCCATGAGTTCAAGAAGCCCGGTAACCAGTTCTTCCGGGAAATCATGGAGAGGATGAAAGGAGAGATATTCAATTTGAGAGGCATGTTCATCCCATGCGCGGAAAACCTCCTGCACGAAATCCTTCTGCGTCTCTTCTGAGCTACCTACACGAGAACTTGTTGGGCAGCCGATTTCTTTAATGTAGATCGGTCTGCCGGCAAATTCAGAGGTCAAAGTGTCAAATGCGTTTTTCACATTTCCCCACGTGGGATAACAGGTAAACACAATTATGTCACTGGTCTGGTTGAGCGCCTTTGCCTTTTTGAACTCACTCTTTGCAATGTTGTTCCAATCGTCCATTGACCCTGCAGAACCGATTTTGATTCCGGGCCGGACGCTTTTTGCATGAGCGCCGACAGTTTCGTAAAAAGTCCGGTAGGCATCCCATTCACCGGTTTTGTCAAGATAACCGGTAACCTCGTTTCCGATCCACAGCGCGGTGATCTGAAGGTCGGGAAGTTGGGAAAAGACTACATCCAGGAGTTTCTTGAATCGGTCAATCATTGCAGGATCATCAAACGGTACGGTTTCCAGGTCCGAGGGAACTGTTCTTATGAATGATTCGATCGGGTTTAACTCGAGCACGACCTTTACATCTTTGTAAATGGAATTTGCTCTCTTAAGTCCTCGGTGGTTAAATTTCCCCGGCGCTGTTTCTATCTCCGGCCACGACCCCCCTACCAGCGTCGCATTGATCCCCGCTCTCGACCGGGCAAGAGCAAAACCATCCACCTCGTCCAGTTCCTCCGAAGGGCTGATATCGATATGCAGGAGACGATTCCCCTTTGGAGTGACCGTGAGAGCCGGTTCTGTCATTGTATCAGCTCTCTCCTGCTGCAAAGCCCGGGTACCAGGAGCTTTGCTGCATGACGCGCAGATTACTGTATTCATCAAGAAGAGTGCACAAGTCAAGAACATCTTGATTATCCGTGAGCAGAACATTTCTCATACCTCCTCAGACTGTTTTCCTTGACAATCCAAAAGCCGTCTTTCGGCTGAGAGTATTCTAGCAGATTTGCCGGACCTGTGGTAGAACGTCATCCGAACACGTTCGCCTGCCACATTATCCTATTCGGCTTCGGCCAGCTCGTCGAAGCGGTGAACAATGGCAAGCGCCGGGTCAAGGGGGACCTCAACCGGCTTGACATCAGGTGGGATGGAAACTGTAGGGGCTGCTCTCAGCGTCTTTCCTTCAAACTGCGGTAGCCACTGCCGTTGCGCTTCGAGCATCTCACCGGTCATCTCCCTAATCTCGGCGAGCGTGCACACCGCCGACGTTAGCGGGTCCATAGCGATTGTGTGCATGATATGTTCCGGATCACCCGAGAACGACGCGTCGGCACACAGTTGCTGCACGGTAATGTTGCTCTGGTTCAACGCGGCGCACTGGGGCGGCAAGTCACCCACGCGGACCGGATGCAGACCTCTGTTGTCGACATCAACGGGGATTTCCACGCAGCATCCTTGAGGCAGGTTGGCAATGTAACCGTCGTTTCGAACGTTCCCATTCAGGCGGAACGCGTTTCCGGTCTCGACCGCTTCGAGGATATACGAGCAGTATTCTGCACTTCGTGGCGGCAGAGCGGCATCCTGGCTCTCAAGATAATCGAAGGTCTTATACTTCTCTGCGACCATCTTGCAGAACTTGTAGTAGGCGCCGGACGCGCCGCCGAAACCCGGCTCGTCGCAGTACATGTTTAACGACCGGTCATGGCTGCGGAACCACGGGACGTATTCCGAGAGATGGCCGGTGCTCTCAGTCATGAAGTAGCCGAAATGCCGCATCACCTCGCAGCGAACCTTCTCGTTCTTATAGTACTCCGGTCGTTCAATAACGTCTCGAAGGATTGCGTTCAGATCCCGGCCGTCACGCTTATCTTTCAGCTCCAGGAACCACGCCATGTGATTGATGCCCGCGCACAAGAAGTCGATATCGTCCTTGGGTACACCGACGTAGCCGCTAATGAGATCGAGGGTTGTCTGGACGCCGTGACAAAGGCCTATGAACTGTCCGTTCTCCATAACACGGCCAAGCGCCGTGCAGCACGCGCCCATCGGATTGGCATAATTCAGGAGAACGGCATTCGGGCAGAGCTCTTTCATGTCCTTGACGATGTCAGCAAGCACCGGGATGGTTCGGAGACCACGGAAGACGCCACCGGGCCCGAGCGAATCGCCGATACACTGATCGACCCCGTACTTGAGCGGGATCTCGTAGTCGTAGCCGAAGGCTTCCACGCCACCCACCTGAATCATTACAATAACGCAGTCGGCACCCTCGAGGGCCTCGCGGCGCTCCAGCGTTGACGACACGGTCGCCGGCAAGTCATTCTCCTTGATCACACGTTGGACAAAGCTCTCCATGCTGTCCAGCTTCGGTCGTGTGCGGCTCATCAGGCGGATCTCACTGTCCTTGAGCGCGTCGGTCGCCAGGATATCCTGAGTCAGCGTTTGGCAGAACACCAAACTACCCGCCCCGATCATTGCTATCTTTGCCATGACATCATCCCCCCTCTGAAATCACTGCCCCAGCGCTGTTCGGCCTCACCCCTCAAGTGTCCACCCGCGGCGATACTCGCGGCTGAGCAGATCGTTGGCTTCGGCGCTGTTGGTGACTCGACCGGCACCCCCGTCGTAATCGATCTTCTTGCCGACGCGATACGCAACAAGCCCCAGCAGCATCTGTTCGAGCGCCGTGCCGCCATAATCGAAATCGCACGACGTTTTAAGATCCGTCTTGCACGCATTCGTCCACTCCTTCTGGAAGTGGCCCATCGGCGGAATAATCTCCTTCTCGGGCCGCCGATTGTAATACGTCAGGTCTGCGTCATTCCCCCACGGAAGCAGCATACGCGTATCGAAATCTGCGACAAGGAAACCCTTGCTGCCCTTGAACATCGCGCCGTGACCGATCCCGTTCAGATTAACATACCCTCTGGGCGATCTTGGCATAGCGCCGCCCTGGTACCAGCTGACGCGTATGGCGGGCCGCCAGTCATTGGCGGGATGCTCGAAATGCGCCTGTAGTTCAACGGGAGCGACCTCGGGATTGAACGGTTCACCCTGGGCCTCGGCGGAAGTCGGCAGCCCCGCGTCGATCGCATTCCAGGCAAGATCCATTACATGGCTGCCCATGTCGCCGACCTGACCGTTGCCGAAGTCCCAATACATATTCCACTCCAGACAATTCAGGCCTGATACGCCTGAGAAGTAACCCGGATTGTAGGGATGGAACGGCACCGGCCCAATCCACAGGTCGTAGTGGAGAGTTTTCGGAGGAGTACCCTGGGCCGGCAGGTAACCCGGCCTGCGAAGCTGCCGGTCGCCCCACGTATACACGTCACTCAACTCGCCAACCGCGCCGTCCCTGATCAACTCACGCACACGACTGAAGTTCGGTTTCGCATGCCGCTGCGTGCCCGTCTGCGTCGCGATCTTGTTCTTGTTCTCGAGATACTTCGCGCGCACCACACGCGCTTCCTCCACCGTGTTCCCCAGCGGTTTCTCACAGTAGACATGCAATCCCCGGTTCATCGCCCAGTTGGCGACGAACGCGTGCGTGTGATCGCACGTGCAGATAATTACGGCATCCAGATCCTTCTGCTCGAGGCACTTGCGCCAGTCAACGTAGTGTTTGGCTTTCGGAAACCGTTTCGCGGCGAACGCCAAGTGATTCTCATCCACATCACACAGTGCGGCCACGTTCTCACTCGAGATCGCGTCATAATGCGCCTCACCACGGCCCCACACGCCAATCAGTGCGACGTTCAGCTTATTGTTCGGAGAGTTGGCGCCGGCGAACGTGCCGCTTGGCAGAATAAGGAACGCGCTCCCGGCGGCCGCGGTGGATTTCAGAAACTCGCGTCTCGGGGTGGTCTTCTTGTTCATCGGCTTATTTGGCGTTACGCTGGTGAGATTTTTCATTAGTGGCAGTCCCCCTCGTAGGTTTCACTCACTCCGGCTTTGACATTATTGACAGATCTTAACAAGTACAATGAAAAAGTGATCCCCCTCACGGCCGGTCCAGAACCGCTGCGGGTCGCTTTTTCATAATGATGCGCTCATTATGCCGTCATTGCGGGTGCGTGTCAAGCATCGAAGGGGCCCTTGACACCAGCGGTGCTTCACGGTATGCTCCCACATGGGTGAAGCCTGCGGTTCCCGGACCACACGAGATACCACAACGCATGAAGGATAAACATGTCCGGAAATGGTACACCAAGAGACGGGTAGGGAGGAGGTCTATGATGATGAGCAAACGAATCTCGGTCACGGCGCTGCTGGTGAGTATGTTCTTGCTTTGTTCCGCCGCGTATGCGCAGCAGGACCAGTTTCGCCGGCTGCGGATGGACGATTACGTCGACAAGATGATGGGCGGATGGATCGGCCAGATGGCCGGTGTCGGCTGGGGCGGCCCTACCGAGGGCGATTTCATGAACGAAATCATGCCGGAGGACGCGGTACCGGAGTGGACGCCCGAAACGGTCAATCAGTTTGACCAGGACGACCTTTATGTGGACATGACGTTCATGCGCACGCTCGAACTCTACGGGCTGGGCGTGTCGATTCGGCAGGCCGGCATTGATTTCGCCAACAGCGGCTACTGGCTGTGGCACGCCAACAGCGAAGGCCGCTCGTTGTTGCGCGAGGGCATTGCCCCGCCGGATTCGGGACATCCTCAGTTCAACAAGCACGCCGACGATATCGACTACCAGATCGAAGCGGATTTTGCCGGGCTGATCGCACCGGGTATGCCCAACCTGGCCGTCGAGTTAGGGGAAAAATTCGGCCGGATCATGAACTACGGCGACGGTGTGTACGGCGGCCAGTTCATGGGGGCGATGTACGCCGAAGCGTTTTTCGAGGACGACCCGGAGAAGCTCATTGAGGCAGGTCTGACATACATTCCGGAGGGCAGCCAGTATCACGAATGTATGTCGGACGTGCTGAAATGGTACAGGCAATACCCGGACGACTGGCAGACAACGTGGAAGCTTGTCAGCGAGAAATATCACTCGACCGAGGCCTATGGTCGGTTTCGGTGCGTTGAGGACCTCAGCGAATTCAACATCGACGCCAAGTTCAACGGCGCATGGGTAGTCGTTGGAATGCTCTACGGGGAAGGCGATCCGGACGATACCATCGTAGTCTCGATGCGCTGCGGCGAGGATTCGGACTGCAACCCTTCCAGTGCCGCCGGGATTATGTTTACGGCGCTCGGGCTCCGCAACCTGCCGGAGAAATACACCGTCGGGCTGGACCGCGAGGGTAAGTTCGCTTACTCACCGTACACGTTCCCCGATGTTGTCAGGGTATCGCAACGGCTGGTCCGTCAGGCAGTGCTCCGTGCAGGCGG
>CBFDCQ010000070.1:0-16306 GCA_965603355.1 uncultured bacterium | reverse complement strand
ATAGAGGACATTTCTACCGAGTCCACCTGAGGACATTATCAAAGAGTTATGACAGTCAAGCGTGTTCCCTGTTGACGTCGACACGCCGTTATGGTATCCTCTCGGCGTTGTGAAGGCAATGCCTGGCGCGGTCTCGGGGAGGCCCCCAAACCAATCCTGACAAAGGAGAGTATTGTGTCTGATGAACTGTCTTCATCTGAGCAGGGCGGTACGGCGGATGCAGGCGCTGACACGCCCATCCTACCCAAGCAGATCTCTGTCGAAGAGCTGACAGATCCGTCGAACTGTCTGTCCGCGTTGCATCAAAGGCCGTTTGTCGGCCAGACGGACTACAAGGGAGGGAAGGCGCTCGACGCAGCCCACGCCGCGGCCACCCAGGCGCTTCCAAAGGTCGAAAGCGCATACAAGCCGTCCGGGAAAACGACTGGGGGCGCTACCGTATCAATGCTTCTGGCGTCACCGCTCGTGTTGCTGCTGCTACTGCTGATTTGCGGCGGAATATGTTTCGGATGGATCATGTTTCAAGTCGCTCGACTGAGCGATGGCTCCGAGACCAGCGCCGAAATCGCGGGCGCTGTCTCCATTCTTATAGACATTGTTGTTATCGTGCTCATGATCTTCGCGCCCGTGTTGAGCTTTGGCTTTCTGAGCCGCGTGTTCAAGAACCGCAACCCGCTCCTGCCCGCAGTGTTGACCGGTATTGTCGACTTGCTGGCCGCCATAGTGCTTTTCGTGCCGATCTGGCACGGCAACACTCTGGCCCCGACCGATCTGACGCTTAACGGTCTTCCTATTAGGTGGGTCCTGATTATTCTGGGAGGTCTGGTTATCCCGGTGGTTGCTGCAGTGGTCGTCTATCAGAAGATCGCCGGACGGAAATTCTGCGAGGAGACAGGTTTCTTCCTGAAACCGTTGAGCCGGTTGCGCCTGCGGTTTGATTTTGCGGAAAACGCGTTGGCCCTGCTCAAACGGGGCGAATACCTGGCACTCGCCAGTCTACCACGGGCCGAAGAGCAGCACATAAAGAAGAAACATTTTGCCGAAGTCGTTCTCTGGGGTCACGACCAAGCGGCGACCGCATACCTCGGGGTGGAGGTTCACTTTGCCGGCAATTCCAAGCCGGTGAAGAAGATCTCGCTTGAAGAATCCAAGGTCGTGAGAGTTAAGTGGCTCGTCTTCTCTGCCCGGCTTGACGAGACCCAGACCCGCTCCCTGCTGCAGACCTTCCCGGCCGGTTGACGGCTCCCGCCGTCACGCCTATCTTTTCTCAACCAGTCTATCGTCCCGCAGTCTGAACTTCCGTTTGCGTTCGACCGTCGGTCGCGCGGCCATTGGCTCATCCGGCTCACGTGTGAGTAAGGTGACAATGATCTCGCCTGATTCGATAGCAATCGATTCAACGATGATTCGGTCCCCCAGTAGAACCGACGCGACAGGTTTGGCCGTACCGTCCTGAGCTATGACCGCTGCAAGATAGGTGAACGTGCCGCTGCCGCCGGGGTTGGCTACCAACGTTACCGCCGCATCCGGTATACCGTCGCCATTCAGGTCGCCCGCGGCCCGCTGGTTGCCGAGCATGATCCTTGTCTTTGTGGCGGAACCGGGAACTACTGTCTCTTCGAAGACACCGTTTCTCAGTTGCGCCCTGCCCGTTCTGGCAAAATCTACTGGATATTCCGCGTCTGGCAACGCCTGCATTATTGATGCGGCACTCCGCGCGGCCAGCGCGGGCGATGCGCCACGGCATGCAGCCAAGACGCACGCGCACGCCAATAGCGACACAGCGGTTGCTATCCGAGTTCTATCCATTATGGCTAACGTGACACCTCGCGCGGCAATAGACAATCTTCACCGATTCACCGCTGGCGCTATTTCGGACCGGCGGCCTGGATGTCCGCAAGGGCCTTGCTCACGCGCGGGTTCTCGGTAAGAATGCGGTACTGGAGCATCCGAAATACGGTCAGGAAATCTTTCCACTCGGAGATAAACCGCTCAGGTCCGGTGACGATCTCCCTGGCTTCCTCCACACTCGCTTTCACGTACTCTGAGAGGCTCTTTGTCAGGAGCTCTTCCGTCAGGGCGTCGATGATCTTCTTGACCTCATCGCCATCGAGCCACACACCTTTACATTTCGCGCAACAGTCCACCTCGATCGTTGACTTATCGTAATCGATGGCGGCCATCTCCACGTTGCACTTCGGGCACGCGATAGGTTTCGTCGCGACGTGAAACCGGTCCTGATGTTTCCACAACTCGAAGTCCATCCAGTTCAAGTCCGAATTGGTCTCATCCTTGGCTTTGCGCAGCTCATCCTCGTCAAACCATATCCCCTTGCAGCCGAGGCATTCCTCCACCTCGACGGCCCCGATCGTTCGCGTCTGCAACTCCTTATCGCATCTTGGACATTTCATCTGTTGCACCTCTCAGTCAACGTTCCGCAGAACAGTGTACTCAAAACTCTGGTTCCGATCCCAACGACTTCGCCCCCAATTCTAAACTGACCACACTGGTCACGTCAATGGAAAAAGCGGGCTGCGCGCGCTATATGTCGTCAGGCATCGAGCAGGCATTTGCGCATGAAGAAGTGCGGAATGGTTACTGCGATAAAGGATTCACCACGCTTCTCGTATCCGAGCCTCTCGTAGAACGGCACAGCCTCTTCTCGAGCGTGCAGTACCATCTCGTTGCAGTCTAATCCGACTGCAACGGACTCCGAGTATGCAACCAGCGCTGTGCCGATTCCTTTGCGTTGACAATGTTCTTCCACGGCAAGCTGCCGCATCCTGATCTTTCCGCCAGACTCGGGTATGAGCACCAGGCAGGCTGCAAGCTTGCCGTCCTGGTAGCAGGCCAAGTGACGAGAATCATTCTCAGCTTCGAGCTCCTCCGGCTCGAACTTCAACCCGAGCGGTTCTCTGAGAAGCCTGTTTCTCAGAGTCACAGTTTCTCGGTACTCGTCTGATCCGTGTTCGACTTCCTTGTACGTAATCGTCACTAGCTCACTCCTGCACAAACGCATTAAGCACCGGTGCGCGACACTCTCCGCGCTAATTCTAGGCTAATCGTGCTCATCTCGTCAAATAGAGAGTCCCGCTGCCAGTGACTTGCGATGACGACGCGGGGGACCAGGTGACCACCACTGTCATTCTGAGGCCGCAATGGCGGACGAAGAATCTCCAGTGGGGAGCAGCCCTCCAGTGAGCGGCGGGGGAGACCCTTCGCTTCGCTCAGGGTGACAAAGAGGTTTGCCGGTTTGAGGAAGCAGAGTACGTGTTTAGCCTAGCGAGTCGCACCGCCTCACGGTGGGGCGGACACTCTTGTCCGCCGACCCTTCTTATCACGCTGGACACGTGCCCGCGACACGCAGTCTCCCACAGCCCGCTTCTGCCGCAGTTTTCGCAACATTTTGTGTCCCATTATTTGCTGCTGCGCGCGTCTCTGCGGCACTCGGCCTGCGGTGGCCCGCTTCCAGCGGGCCATTCTTTGCACCCCGCCGCGGCGGGGGTGAAAAGGAAAGCGCAACCAGTCACAGGGCGCTTCAGCGTCGCTTCTCGAACCGGCTTCAGCCATCTGCCCGCCACTACTGCTGAAGCATCACAGGAAGCCACGCTAAAGCGCGCTGTCTCGATATCCGACAGATCTACCCACCCCCGCTCAAGCGGGGTGCAAAGAGGAGCCCGCCCGTGCCTAGGCATTAACGACGCTAAACGGGTACGAATCAGAGCCCTACTTCATCGGCAGGATGTAGAACAGCACGGCGAAGAAGTGGCAGATGCTCCCGCCGAGGATGAACACGTGCCACAGCGCGTGGTTGTAAGGCAGCCGCCTCCAGGCATAGAAGACTACTCCGGCCGTGTACGAGAGCCCGCCTATGAGGAACCATACGAGACCCCGCGTGGGGATGACGGCCATGGCTGGTTTCAGAGCGACGAGAGCCAACCAGCCCATGGCAACGTATACCGCGGTTGACAGTACGATGAACCGGCCAAAGAAGAGGATCTTGAAGACGATCCCCGCGACCGCCAGGCCCCATATTATGCCGAAGAGCGACCAGCCCCATACGCCCCGAAGGTTGACCAGCATCACCGGGGTATAGGTTCCCGCTATCAGAACGTAGATGAACACGTGGTCCATGAGTTGGAAGAAACGTTTGAGGCGCGGCGACCGAAAGCTGTGGTACAGGGTCATTGCGAAGTACAGCAACACGAGCGCCGCCCCGAAGATGCTGAAGCTTACCACGCGCCATGCGTCGCCTTTGATGGCGGCAAGAGTCACCAGCACGCTCATCGCCGCAACGCTAAATGCGGCGCCGACACCCGCCGTAATGCTGTTGGCGATTTCCTCCCCAGGCGAATATTCGTTGACGGGACCTTCTTTCGACGACTTTGAGCTCATTTCACACTCGCGACTTGCCTATCAACTTCTCCACTTCCTCTTTCGTTGGCATGCCTATACGTGCGCCGAGTTTCGTGCAGCAGAGGGCAGCGACTGCGCTAGAGTACTTGAGAGTGTATTCCCAGTTGCCTTCTAACGCCACGCACGCGGCAAATGCGCCGTGGAACGCGTCCCCGGCACCTGTAGTATCGACAACGACAACGTTGAACGCCGGTAGATGTCCTTCGCCGGATTCGTTCTTCCAGACGAGACCCTGTGCACCCAGCGTAACAACTACGGATGAATTGTGTTCGGACAACTTCTGAATGGCGGCCTCTTCCGACGATTCTCCCGTGAATTCAAGCGCGAACTTCCTCGATCCCACCAGATAATCGACTTTCTCCATGAGTTCCAGCGTTCCACGATGGACAGAACCGGCATCCAGCACCGTCTTGACTCCCTTCGAACGGGCGTAGTCCGCGAGCTGGACGGAGGCATCGGGTTCATGTCCGTCGAAAAGAATCACGGAAGGTTCAATCGTCGAGAGATCAACGCTATCCGCCGACAAGTAATGGTTCTTTCCACGATAATGGACGATTGCGCGGTCACCGTTTGGCTTGACGAGGATAACCGAAAGAGGTGTCTGTTCCTCTCCTCGGAGGATCAGGTCAGTCACCACGCCCTCCGAAGCGAACTCCTGCAGGATCTGCTCACCAAAGAAATCGCTTCCGACATACCCGGCGAAAGCGGATTTCAACCCGAGCCTCGCAACGGTGACGGCTGCATTCGCAGCAGGGCCACCGCCGCATGAAACCAGAGCGTCGGCACTCGTCTTCTCGTCCGGCTGAGGATGACCGGAAAGCGAGAAAACCAGGTCGTATGCAGAAACACCGACACAAAGAACATCTATCTTCATCATTTAGGATCGTTCAGCCTACTCCGGCGCTGCGAGTCACCGCGCACTCTAGGTGCCCGTCAGTTTCACCAGTTCTATGCCCTCGCCCGTCCCCAGGTTGCGCGAATACCGCATATCCTTCGGGTTGTTCCAGTGCTCGTGGACGCCGAGACTCTTCATACGCTCCACATTTCCCTTATGATCAGGGTCATAGAACGTCCCCGAAGGCGGGTTGTCCGCCAGTGCAGCCTCCACCAGAAAGTCGGTCGTGCCTGACTTGTGAGGGGCGTCATCCCATTCCGTATAGAGGAAATCGAACCCGACCGAATCAATGGCCACCGGGTCCTGCGAGGCCAAGAGACACGAAGACCAGTCGCCGTCGAATGGAGCCGTATTCCACTTTCTCGGCGCACGTTCCAGAGCGTGTTTCCCGGCATAGAGTCCGTCGACAAGGTAAAGTACCGTCTTACCGCCAAGATGCTTGTGTCCCATCAGGTCCACGAGCGGTCGATAGTGTCCCATGCCCGGCGTGGGATATGGCAGGTCCTCATGCATATCGTAGTAGCCTTCCACGCGTGTCGGACACCGCATCATCGACCCGTAATGGTTCTTGGCGCAGAGCGTGACTCCGGCAAAGTCGTTATGGCTCTTGAGGTTCGCCAGATTGATCAGGTAATCGGCCTCAACGTACGAAGCAGGCAAGTGATCCGTCTGCAAATCCGCCGCTGCCGCCGTGCTCCAGTACAGGGGTACTGACGACTTTTTCGACTGTCTCCTGCCGAACTTGCCCGTGTACGTCAGGTAGTGGACATCCGGGAAGTCCTCACGGCACATGTCATAGTATTCGTTAGGGAAAAAGCATATTGGGTCGCCAATGGTGATGTCGGCCTGGTTCACGCCGACGTTATCCACAAGCTGTCGCAACACGGCCATCATCATCTGCGGCGAGGTGTTCATGTAATCTCTATTTCTCAAGTTATACTGCTCGATCTTCGTCACCTTACGGCCTCGGCCCCAGACTTCAAGGCAACCCACGAAATTCACCTTGATGGTGATCTTCTCACCCTGCTTGTATCCGACATCACCCTTGCCGCTCGCCTGGTTGAAGTGCTTGAAAAACTTGTCCCAGGCAGCGGAGCTGTCCGTCTCGCCCGCAAGCGCCTGTATCGCCCGGTCCATCATTCGGTCCACGGCCACCTGGCTCGTGTGATCGGGTTCCCACCAACATCCTTCTCCGGGCCCGTCCCAATCGGTCGCGTCCGGATCGTGCACCCACACCACGCGTCCCGGATTAATTCCCTTCGCGACACCTATCGGCGCGTTTGCGACCAGCTCGTCAGCCAGGGCTGTCTCTTCCGTCGTCAGAGTCTGCGCAAACCATATCGATCCGACAGCGACTGCGACGAGTACGGCACACAGAACGTATCGCGAACGGGCATAACAGCGTTTCGCCTTGCGAAAAGCCGTGATCGACCCGACGGTGCCTGCCAGCCAAACCACAAAGGTCGAGGCCAACGGGAAAGCCACCCTCTGACATGGATACATCGCACGGGAAGGTTTCGGAATCACACGCACCAGGAACCACAGCAGTGACAGCAGACCCCCAACGGCGAAACTCCAAACAGGCCAACGACCTTTCCTGGTGCGCTTGCGGAACTGATCAGTTCTCTGACAAACATGCGCGCCTTGTTTACTTCTCATCGTATAGCACCTCCTGGACCTGTTGCTGCTCTCAACGGGAACGTCCGGAACTGACCGAATACTCACACGTTTCCCGCAATCCTACCCTGCGGCTGGATGATTCCTTGGACCCGACCATTGCGCCACGTATGGTATATCCCGAATGCCGTTCACGTCAAGCACAAAGAAGGGGTGCCGCCAATGTGTCCCAACACCCGCATCGTTGCTGGAAGAGCAATCCGTTTAGGGGTCTGCGCTTTGCGCGAACGACAACCCGGGAAGCAATAAGACGAACAAACACAGAAACACCACTAAACTCAGATTCCTTCTACAGATCATGATTCCTTCCTCTGGCAAGAGTAGTGAACTTCGATTCAATCTCAATAGAGCTGGAGGTACGCTGTCAATTAGTTACACCACTTAACGGAATCTTGAATGACCAAGCGTAATCGCACGGCAGTGAGTCGGGCATCTCTTCGATCACCAGATCGTCGCCTTCCAGATGCCAGGGCAGGTTCTTGCTGCTGCCAAGCATCTGAATCTCGGAGCCTTTCAATGGCTTTACGCCGGGGATGGTATAGGGAGCGCTGGGTGGTTTGCTGTCTTCATAGTCGGCAAAGCCCAACGACGTCGGCCATATGTTCCCCAGATCGATCGCGTATAGATAGTCACCTTTTTCCAGGAACCGTATTGAGCCTGCTTTCCATTCATCCACGCCGCCTTCCACGAACGGAGCGGGTTTTGCAGCGTAGAGGGCTTCTTTGTTCACGGCCATCCATTCGCCCAACTTCTTCAATCCCTCAATCTGAGCTTCCGGAAGTGTTCCATCAGCCTTGGGAGCGACATCCAGAAGGGTTACCCCGTTCTTGCTTATCCTGTCCACTATTCCGTCCACAAGCATGTTGATCGGTCTGCAGCCCACGCCGGTGGCGTACGCCCAGTAATTCCCAATTGGCACGTCCTTCTGCCATCTCTGTTCCTGAGGCTCCGTCATGCCTGCCCATTGCCATATACCATTTGGGAAAATTCCGCCCTCGATATCCAGCACGGAGCATGATAGAGGCGCTTCACGGCCCTTACGGGTGATCATGACCTCCTTACCCCATTTCTCTGCTGCGTTATAATAGTATGCCAGAAATGGCTTCCAATTATCTTCGCCACAATATTCATCTTCAAACCATATTTGATCCGGTTGGTATTTATCCACAACCTCAAGCAGCTTCTTGTTCTTCACACTGATGGGATCCGTTTCATACAGCTCCTTGTATTCGGGATTATTGGGACCGACACCTTCCGGACAATAGCGTCTGCCTGCCTCAAACATCTCTTCGGGTGTTTCATGGAATGTCGCAACAGTCTTCATGCCGTGCTTCCTGGCCGCCTCAAACATTTCACCCAAAACATCCCGTCGCGGTCCCTTGTCCATGCAATTGTACTCATCAAATTCGGTGTCCCACAGGGAAAAATTATCGCAGTGCTCTGCGGCGACACCTGCAAAGTCGGCGCCCGCGTATTTGTATAATTTCGCCCAGCGGTCCGGGTCCCACTTCTCCGCCTTGAACATGGGTACGAAATCATGGTATCCAAACTTAGCCGGATCACCATACGTCTTCCTGTGGTGGTCATAAACGCCATAATTGGGTCGGCCCGAGTCATTAGGCACATACATAAACATGCCGTACCACAAGCCGCTATCCACCTGTTCAGCACCGTCGTTAAACCGGTATCCCGGTACCGAGTAAACCCCCCAGTGGCAGTATATTCCCAGCACGGCGTCATCAAACCACTGCGGCACCTTCCACTGCGAAAGCGACTCCCAATTCGGTTCATATTTTTCTGCTTCCACCTGCTGAAAGCAAACCAACACAATACTCAACACAGTCAAAACTAATCCAAGCTTTTTCATTTCTTCCTCCCATGAATACATAGTGAAATACGGTTTCTCATGTGGCATCTTCCAAAACTAATATTCAAGAAAGCACACTCAAAGCGAGATGCTGTTCTGGTTTCAGCGTGAATTATACAGCAGTCTCACGCTCTTGTGCAACTGCCGGCCATCAGGGCTTAATCCCGGATTGCCCATTTGGAGAGGCCAGGTTGCAGAAAGAGCCTCGGGGGAGGTTCACCCTTACACACGCGGAAAAAAGCCTTGACAAATACGACAAGATGTCGTATAATTACGACAGTTCATCGTACCTCGGCCTGAAAACGGAGGATTATGACAGTGAGACAACGACATTTGGCTGACGCGGAATTGGCCGTCATGAATCTGCTTTGGCGGAATGACCGATTGACGGCCCGCGAAATACGCGAGCAACTCTATCCTGATGCGACCAAAGCGCAGCACGGAACGGTCCAGAAGTTGCTGCAGCGTCTGGAAGAGAAGGGATACGTCGAACGTGACCGCGGCTTGTCGGTCCACTTCTTCTCGGCGGCCATGTCTCGCCAAACCTATGCGGGCGCGCAATTGGAATCGCTGGCCGCCAAGTTGACAGCAGGGTCGTTCGCGCCGCTTATTACGCATCTTGTCGAGGAGAAGAAGATCTCCCGCGACGAGATTGCCCGGATCCGGACCGTCCTTGACGAGCAGGAAGGAGGGGAGAACAATGATGACTGATTCTCTTCTTCAGATGGGGCTGAGCAATGCCTGTTTCTCACTTGCCCTGGCAATCGTGGCGATGGTCGTTGGCGCCAGGACCAAGCGTCCGCACCTGGCTCATATGCTTTGGCTGATCGTGTTCATCAAGTTGGTGACGCCGCCGATCGTGACGATTCCCATTGACACGTTTTCAATACAGCCCGAAGCTGCTGGTACGCTCGACAAACATGCACCCTTGCTTCCGCCCGGGACCGACGCGCAGTCCGGCCTACCCGTGGTTGCAGCAGCAACACTCTCCTGGCTGCGGTCGGGAATCGGAACCGTGTGGAATCACGGAAGAGTCTGGTTGCCTCCAATCTGGTTGCTGGGGAGCGTGTTTGTCTTTGCCTGGTCGTTGGTGAGAGTGTTTCGATTCAACCGCCTGTTGGGGATGGAATGTGACGTTGCACCGCAAGAGTTGCAGATCGTCGCGGCGAGGGTTGCGAACCGACTCGGACTGAAGGCCGTTCCCACGATCCACACGACAGCAGCTCATCTTTCGCCGTTGGTGTGGTGGATTGGCGGGAACGTGCGAATCGTCATTCCGGTTACTCTGTTGGACCAAATGGACGCTCAGCAGTCCCAATGGATTCTGGCACATGAGCTGGCGCATGTGCGCCGTAGAGACTACCTGGTCCGATGGATTGAGTGGCTGGCGTGCGTCTGTTTCTGGTGGAATCCCGTGGTGTGGTGGGCTCGGTACAACTTGCGCGTCAACGAAGAGCTCTGCTGCGATGCCCTGGTCGTATCCAGCCTGAAACCCAAACCCCGCACTTACGCGGATTCACTGCTTACGGCAGTCGAATATCTTGCTTGTCCGGCTATCCGTTCACCGGCAATTGCAAGCGAAATCAACAGTGGCGGACAACTCGAGAGAAGATTCAAAACGATCGTATCAGGAACTCTGAACCGAAAGACTTCACGTTGGCTGCAGGCGTGTGTCCTGCTGTGCGCCGCTGTGGTGATTCCTCTGGGCATGGGGTGTGCCCATAAACACGACGCGGTTGGCAAGCGGCCCGGGAAGGCCGTAGAGGCGGGCGAGCTTACGCGGGAACATGCCGAACCCATGATGGATGCGCTCAGAAGAGCGGACGAGGGCCCGGACGAGGATGAATGGGACAAAGCCTGGGATAAGGACGATGACGACTGGAACAAAGACTGGGATGAAAAAGAGTATTACGAAGGAATTGGTGAGAAGCTCAAGGCGGCTGTGGAGGCAGGCGAGCTGACCGAGGACGAAGCCGAAGCCAAGTGGCGCGCGATTAAAGAAAAGGACGAGGACGACTGGGACAAAGCCCGGGATGAGGAAAACGCGTATTACGAAAAAGTCTGGAACAAGCTTGAAGCCGCCGTTGCCGAGGGCAGAATGAGTCAGAAAGACGCCGAGGCTAAGATGCTCTCCCTTAAGAATGAGTTCGCAGCCGAGACCAAGGCCGCGGCTGCGGGAAAGACAGAAGCCGAGTAGTGTGAACAGCGCATAGACGTCTTCCAACGCCGAAACCGCTGGGTTGTTCATGAAACGAAAGGAGTGTCCGCAATGGATTCAGGAAAACGTATTGTACTTATAGCCTTGGTCGTCATCGTCGCCGGGGTTGCTCTCGCGGTTATCCTACCCAGGTTGTCGGGAACGCGGGAGACCGAAGGCGAAAAGCCTTGGATGAAAGCTGTCGAGAAACAGCTGCAACTCGACAAGAAGGAGTACGATAAGGACGAGTATTTCGATTTGGATGTGGATTCCCCCGAGGAGTACCTTGAGCAGTTTGATGCCGCGCTCAACGCAATGGTGAAAGACGGCAAACTCACGGCGCAGCAAGCGGAAGCCAAGATGGAGGCAGTCAGGCAGGACCTCGGTGACAAACTGGAGGCAGGCGGGGACAAGTGGTAGTAGGAAAGGAACTACTCATGAATTCGAGAAAAGGTTTTACCCTCATCGAACTTCTGGTGGTCATCGCCATCATCTCAATTCTGGCGGCGATATTGCTTCCGGCGTTGTCGCGAGCGCGCGAGGCGGCCCGGCGCGCCAGTTGCGCCAACAATCTGAAACAGATGGGGCTGGTGTTCAAAATGTACGCCAACGAGTCCGGCGGCATGTACCCTCCTATCAGCCATTATCAGGTCAGTGATCGCCTGTTCAGCCTCAACGGCGCCGGTCTCTATCCGGAGTATCTGACGGACGTGAGGATTTTGGTGTGCCCTTCTGATGCGGAGGTGCAGGGAGGGGAGGTGGAGGAATGGCTCTCGCAAATAAGCGTCGATCCGGACCTTACTCTCGAGGAGCGCTGGTTCTACACGGAAGTAATTGTCTCCGGCAGCTATTCCTATGCTTACTTCTCCTGGGCGACTATAAACAACGACAACTTCTACGGTATTGATACGGGTATAGGAATCCAGAAGGAGATGTTAGGCTGGGGACCGCACGCTTATGACGCGGACCTGCCTGTGGGACCGCCTGAGGCCGACGACAAGGCCGCATATTTTGGCGTTGACCCCATACCGGTGGCAAGAGGTACCGGTGGCGGTAGTACGCTATACCGGACCCGGGAAGGTATCGAGCGGTTCTTCATCACGGACATCAACAACCCTGCCGGGTCGGCCACGGCGCAAAGTTCCATTCCGGTGTACATGGACACCCTCGCCGGTTCAGTCAACATCGATCAAGGATCGCAAAGCGGCGCAATTGCCTCGCGATTTAATCATGTACCGGGTGGTTGCAATGTCCTCTACATGGATGGGCACGTTGAGTTCTTGAACTACCGAGCAAACCAGTACCCGGTTAATAAATACGTGGCATTGTACAATGCCGGGGGCGGCGACAAGCTGTGGTACAACAAAGACTATGATGAGTAAGGCGGTCAAATCACGGGATTAGTCGATGCTGCTGTCGATGTCTTGAATCTTCAAGAGGGTGATCTCCGGTTAACGTTGGTGCTGTTGTAGTAACGTAACGCCGACGCCCGTCTTGCACCCCCATCCCCGCACGCCACCACACCTGATTTTCATTTTCCGGGAACGACAGCTGCCGACGCGGAACCGCTGTGGTATAATGCGCTGTACCGCGTTCGGGTGGGAGGATAATCGAACGCAGGGGAGGGACTGTCATGCATACAAGATCGTCTCTATTCTTAGGCGCCGTTTTGGCTGGTGCGCTCGCGTGCGCGTCACCGGCGTTTGCGGCGGAGCTGAAATCCATCAAGCTGCCTGAACCGCAAATGGATGGTGGTAAGCCGCTGATGCAGGCACTGAAGAACAGGAAGACCGAGCGCGCGTTCAGTGCGAAGAAGCTGTCCGAGCCCGTGTTGTCAAACCTGCTATGGGCGGCATGGGGCGTCAGTCGGCCGGAATCGGGTAAACGTACCGCGCCGTCCGCCATGAACAAGCAGGAGGTCGACGTTTACGTCACCACCGCCGACGGCACGTACCTCTACGACGCGAAGGCGCACGAGTTGAAGCAGATCCTCGGGGAAGACCTTCGGGCAGCGACCGGCGGTGAAGAGTTCGTGACCACTGCGCCGGTGAACCTCGTGTATGTACGGGACCTCACGAGAAGTGTCCGCGACGAAGAGGAAGCCGCGTTCTATGCAGCAATCACGACTGGCGCCATCGTCCAGAACGTCTACCTGTTCTGCGCGTCTGAAGACCTGGCCACGGTAGTCCGCGTCGTGCCGGACGGACCGGCTCTTGCCAAAGCTGTGGGGCTGCGAGACGACCAGCGGGTTCTCATAGCGCAGACTGTGGGGTACCCGGCAGAGTAGCCGCTCCTGCAAGTCTGAAACGGGGGCAGGGGCGGTTCGCAAACCGCCCCTACCTGAGCCCTCGACGCGGCTGGATGAAATTCGCTTGATCGGTTTCCCCCTTTACGGGCATTGTTACTTATGTAAGACGCGTGATGAATAGCAGACAAGGCGTAATTGATTCTTATGGAATAACTTCGGCATGTCACGTGCGCGCGTGTTACATCGCGAAATCGCTAGATATAGGTTTTATATACAGACTATATAACACGTAGTTAGGGGGGCCGCGAATACAATCGAGGCTCAGGTGTATTTATGAGTGCATAGGTGTGGAGCGTCCATATGGGAAATGTCGGCTCAAGAGTGGCGGGCCACTCAGAATAGCGAGTGTGCCTATTCAGGGAGAGGAAACAACGCATGAACAAGACTATCGTTGTCGTAGTCGTTGTTGGCGTGCTCGTCATTGCGTTTCCACTGGTTACTCGGCTTCTGAGGGGGCCGGAGACCGGCGGTGCAACGCTGGCGCCGAGCAACGCCGACGGCCCGTTGGCTATAGTCACTGTGAACCTTCAAGGGACGGAGGTCTCGTGCACCGCCTTGGGGGCTGCCGTCTGGCAAGGCGACAAGCAGCGCGTGAAGGAGTTCCTGGACGCTGGGGCCGATATCAATGCCCCATTAGCGGTGCGAATCCCAGGGACGCCGGAATACTCGACGTATGCAATATGCATGGCCGTAGAAGCGGTTGCCATGCAAAAAGCACAACGTGACTTGATCGAGTTCCTCCTGAACAACGGCGCAGATGTGAACGTCAGCTATCAACGTAGCTATTCCTCGTCCAGCGGAGTCGGCCCGGCTTCAACCGAAACGCCCCTTGGTCTCGCGATTTCGGCAGACCTGGCGGACGTTGTTGAACTGCTGCACGAACATGGGGCCGACCAAATGCGCCCTTAGATCGCCCCGGGATGACGCTTCTCAAGTTGGCAACCGGTATGAGGCAACCCGCCGTAGCCGACGTCCTACGCCGGGGCTCTTCACATGGTCCCCTGACAGCGAATCACTCGCCTTCTGCTGTGACGGAAAGCTCGTTGTCGCCGACCGCAAGACTCTGAAAGTGAGAGAAATCGCTGATTGCACAGGTTCCCGGCCCGCCTGGTCACCTGATGGCAAATGGATAGCCTGCGGCGAAAATGGATTGCTCAAGCTTGTTGCTTCAGATGGCGGTGAACGCAGAGAAATGAAGTGCGATGGATTCGATGGGAACAATATCTGCTGGGGAGCAGACAGCCAGGAACTTGCAGTTATCCTGGACGGACGCCTGTCTATCGTTTCATTGAGTGGAGACATTCTCGATCAGTACGACAGCGCCTCTGAGGTCTATAGCTGGTCCAGTGACGGCAAGCACATCGCCTACGAAAGAGATTCCGCCGGACAAAGGCAGGTCTGGATACTGTCTCTCAGTGATGGGGAATCGCACATGGTGGACGTATACCGCGATTGCGTTGGAGGCGTCTGGGCCCCACACAGTAACCTGCTGGCATTTTGGTGCGGCGGAAAGTTGATGGTGGTGGGACCGGACGGCAAGAACCCCAAGATCTTTGGCGATTCATTTCGCGGGAGCACCATGCCGCCCTCATGGCTCAAGGTCCGGAATGACAAGTAAACCAGTCCTGACGCGCTGCGCCCCATCGGTACCATGGGAAAAGGTGAACGAGAGTGAAGGCGAAGTCGTGACCAGAACCTTCATTCCACGGCCGCAGATTTCAGCACCTACCTGGCCTCTGGGGCCATCCTTTCCTTCCCCCACCGCTCTGCATTGCTGCGCATCTGGTCGCGTCTCTCGCGGTGCTTCTCCTCGGCCTCGCCGCCATCTGATTGGAACGGCGTCTCAGGCCAATCCCAATCATCGGTTCGGAACGAGGGGATCGGGATCACACTCTCGTAGTGTTCTTCGTTTACCACATTGCCGAGCGGATTGCGCGCCCAGGCGTAGCGGACAGCCACAGGCTCCTTTACCAGAGGACTCCACACTTTGACCAACCTCGCGTCCGTTCTCTCGTTGCCCCTCTCGTCCTTGCCCACGACGACGTTATCCGCGCTGGCGGGTACGAAGTGCCGGTCTTCGCCGGCGATGGCGAAACCTTCAAACGCTCGCCCGTCGTGAGATTGGACGGGACGGTCAAAGGTCAAAATGAAATGGTCGCCCTTGTTCTCTGATCCCGTGCAGACCGCCGGCTTCCATCCGATACGGTCATAGCCGTATTGCGTGTTTAATGCCCAGCGTGCGGTGCGCTCGCCGAGCTCGAACTTCTTATGCGGGTGATACCACGGCACCTGTTGGTCGTAGGCCGGCATGAAGCACACGTTCTCCAGTTCCCGCGCCGCCCTGGACTGTCCTTCTCGGATAAACGGTGCGGGATCCACCATACGCAGCTCAAAGTTCTCGAGTGTCTGCGGTTCACCACCGGCGGTCAGGCCGATGATTCCAAACGGCAGCGACTCGTCACGGAAGGCTTGCCGCCAGTCCTGGACCATCGCCTCGAATACCCTGGCATACAGGTTGGGGCGAGCGTTGCCCAAGGCGTTGTTGTAGCCCTGGTTGAAGATGACACCCTTGATGTTGAAGCCCGTGATGGGCGCGACCATGCCGTTGAATGAGGCGCCGGGATTATTGGGGTCGGTCGCCGGATCCGGTTCCGGCTCCGTCGGCTTGGGCTCCGGCTCCTCGCCGCGTTGCTTACGCCGCTCACTCTCTTCTTCCCAATACTGGATTTCCGCTTTCAGGCTCGCCGCAGGATCGTACGCGGCAATCTGCTCATCCCACTCATCGGTCAGGCCTTTGCTCTCAGGGACGGTCGCCAGTTTCGCCCTCGAGGTCCAGGCCTCGATTGTCGTCCCACCTCGCGAGGCATCGATCAAACCAATCGGGACACCCGAGGCCAGATGCAGACGCCGCCCGAAGATATAACCGATCGCCGAGAACCGGTTCAC
>CBFDCQ010000069.1:0-16476 GCA_965603355.1 uncultured bacterium | reverse complement strand
TTCACCCGTGGCACATCGACGTGAACATGCTGCCGTTGCGGCCGGGGCTGGCGGTCTACAATCCTGAGTGGCCTCCGATCACCGAGGAGGCGCTGAAGCTGTTCAAGATGAACGACTGGGAACTGATTCCGGCGGCGAAACCGACATATGTGCATAAAGCCGGATGTCGCCTTTTCGGACCTTACGGCGATACGTCGTGGATCTCCATGAACACCCTTTCGCTCGGGCCGAACACGATCTGTGTGGAAGCGCA
Organism: uncultured bacterium; assembly: GCA_965603355.1. GTDB lineage: Bacteria > Hydrogenedentota > CBFDCQ01 > CBFDCQ01 > CBFDCQ01. The sequence goes on along the minus strand of CBFDCQ010000069.1, from coordinate 16,223 downwards.
CGAGACGGCTTACATGGAGCAGCTGAATAAGCTCGGGATGGAGGTTGTCCCGATTCCGTACGAGCACGTGATACCGTTTGGTGGGGCTCTGCACTGTACCACGCTGGACGTGTATCGAGAGGGAACCTGCGAGGATTACTTCCCGAAACAGATTCCCGGTTATTAGTGGCCTATCAGTGGATGGTTCACTGTTGAGTGACTAGAATTCAATATGCTTGATCTCAAGGGGGCAGGTCTTCAATTATCACATTCTACCGCGCCTTGTGTGTCGGCAGTTCGGGGGACATCGTTTTCTGACGGGAGAGGACATAAAAGGGTTGACTGATCTGCGCGCATTGCGTATGATGGCCTCAGAGAGTCAGTGAACCTGAGGACGAGCAGTCTGTGTGCGCGTTGCGGGCACAAACACGTACAGATCCGCCGGGCCACACAACAGGGCGAAAAACGGTGACTATCCCCAACGTCCCTTGAATCATGATATACTTATTCTACATTCCCTCAGTTTCTAGGAGTTGAGAATGGCTAGTAGACCTCTATCTGTCCGAGAGCTCTGGAACAAATGGCGCAAGGAACGGTCTTTCTATGAGCAATCAGAAGTGGGTACCGGTGTTCAGGTATTCGTAAAAGACGTTCTTAAATCACCTGAAGTCTTTGCGCTAAGAGTGGGTCTCAACTCAACAACACTCCAAGAAAGAGAGTACGAGTTCTTGGAAGAGAGAACTTCCAAAGGTTCGCGAAGACCTGACGTCACAGTGTTTGTTAGTCCCGAAATTGTCATTCCGGTAGAAGTCGAAAGATACAAGAATATAGAGGCTGGCAAAGCCCAATTGTTGCTGTACCAAAGTGACTTGGACAAGAAATATGGCATCCTGACAGACGGCTACACATGGCGCTTCTATAACAACAATATCTACTCTGAGCAGAACCTAAAGGACATTCTTCAGAATACAGACAAGTTCTTGGAATTCTGGCGTGAGTACACTAAGCCTGAGAAGTACTATCTCTCGTTCTTCGAAGAACAAGGGCAACTCTCACTCTTGAAAGGGGCTCACGAACTGCCTGTTGAGGAGAATCGCCAACTCTTCTTTGAGGACATGACAAAACTCATTAGCAGTTTCACCCTGAAGCTTGATATCGAAGGCTATCTAAAGCAACTGCCCGAAAAAGAGAAGTCAAAAAGGGCTATCGAAATAACATATGCCTACATAATCCAATTCGTATTATACAAGACATTGGTTGATAATGAATTCGACGATTTCCGGTCTAAATACAAGTCTTTGGTTAGGAAAATCCACGAGTATCTACAAACAGACCGTTTCAAAGATGTATTGGGCTGCATTGAAGGCATATCGACCAAGATATCGAAGAACATCTATCGGCCGTTCTCTGAAGAGCAGGAGTTCATCACACAGACAGTTATCGATCTTTATCATAAGCCGTCTAATGAGCTTCACGATGTCTCACCTTGGCTGGACATCTTCATTTTTATAAAGAAGTATTCCTTTGCCGACGTCCGGAACGAGATCTTTGGATATATCTATGAGAACTACCTTACAGCACTATATGAACAACAGAAAAAAGGTCAGTACTTTACGGATCCTGCGGTTGTTAATTTCATGCTGGACCAGGTTGGATATATTCCAAGGGCTATTCGGAAACGCCTTGATGACGACAGAGACAAGATTTCATTGGTCGATCCCTCTTGCGGAAGTGGCACGTTCCTTTATTCGGCCGTTAATACGATAATAAGAGCATTTGGCGACGATTCGAAACAAACCGCAAAGCGTATTGAGAATCTCGTAAACAAGAATATTTTTGGGCTTGACATTGGCGAGTTTCCTCTATATTTGGCGGAGATGAATATCCTGATGAGAATGCTCCCTCTCATTGTAAATGAGAAGTACAACAATCCGGTCGACAAGAAGATCAAGGTTTTCAAGACGAGAGACAGTATCGCGGAGTTCATGGACACCTCTCTTCGCATTCACGATATTGGCGCCGCAGCCCAGAAACATAAAGGACAGGAGTTCTTTGCTTTCGAAAAGGAACTGGATATTGGCTACTCCAGTTACGTTCGGGATGAGCGTGACCTAGAAGAAATGAAACGAAGTCTGGAGCAACGCCCTCGGTGTCCACGCCGCCGTTTTGATTTCGTCATAGGGAACCCACCTTACGTGGGCTACAATGAATGCTCAACGCAAGGCATTCCGGTCTTTGGTCTTCTGAAGAAGAAGGAAGTGAAACTCAACGATGTTTACGGCGTCAACCTACACAGCATACCTAGCCGTCAGAAGAAATACGCACCAAAGCCAAATCTCTATGCCTTCTTCATAGCCCTAGGCTTAGCTTTGCTCAAGGACAATGGCAAGCTGTGTTACATTATTCCTCAGACAGTGTTGACGGCCAGTGATTTGGACGTTGTTCGCTATCATCTAGCGAAATTCACTACCATTGAAAAGATCATCATTCTCACGGGCAAGATGTTCGTGGGTCGTGGTATAAAGCAGAACAAGCCCGTTACTACATCAAGCTTGATATTCGTAGCTAGGAGGGCTCTACCAAGAAATTCACACAAGGTCAAGATCAATTACTATGAGGATCCAAACGATCAGATCGAAGCATGCCTGCAGAACATCTCGAAGGGGAGAAAAGTCCGAAAGACAACGGTTCCACAAAAAACCCTTCTTGAGCGTGTGGAAAACTGGAATTTCATCAAGCATCCAAAAGCCATACTGGATTTCATGGATAAATATGATCAGAATACACAAGATATTGCTGTTTATTACAATCACAATCTCGCAGAACGTCAGTTCCAGAGTCGTTTCTACATTGATGGAGGAGGAAAGATCAACGACCATCTAATCTCTCGTGATTCAGATTGTGGCTATGAGATCTTTGACTACAAGAAAAATGACTACGATAGACTGACCATATCGCCCGGGAGAGAGTACTATCCCAGGAATGGGGATATCACCTTTCCACACGGAAGTCAGGGTGTCGTTACCTTCCAGCAAGAATGCAAGATTATTTGGCGAACAAAGAACCCTGTGCGGTTTCAGTTCTGCGATAGGGAGTTGCTTCTAGTCAATAACCAATCACTCGTCATTTCCTCGAACAACCGAGAGGAAATCGTATACTTATTGTGCCTCCTTAATAGCAGAGTCAATCGGCTCATTCTTGAGAAGAACTTGTTTCAAAAGAACGAGCAGGCTTTTCTTGTAGCCATAACGCCGATAAAGACATTCGTGCGTGTTCCGCAGATTAGACAAGACAATCAGCACATCAAGAAAGAAATCGTGAAACGCGCGGAAGAAATGCTGCGTTTCGAAGCCATCAAGCTTGGCGATCTGGTTGATTTCTCAGCAGTTATGAGGCAGAGATTCGACACGTTGTCTGTCAAGGGAAATAACCTTGTTCTGTGCAAAGATGGTAAAGAATCGAAGCTTCGGCTCAAGACAAAGAAATCTCTTGCCCAGAAAACACTTCTGGAATGGTACAGCAGTAGCGAATTGAAATTATCGCAGCGCGAAATACTGCTCTCGGAGTTACGGAGTTTACCTGTAATTGACGTTGAGAAGCAATCCGCTTTGAGCCACTACGTTGACGACTTGGTCTTTGCGTTGTATTTCCACATTCCTTTGCCGAATATTGGTCTAAACAATGCCAGGGAAATAAACCAGACGTGTCGAAAGAGTAGATTCTACAAGGTGCTTGCGAGTTCCAGCGAGTTCTCGGGAGACACACGGTGACGGAATGACGGCTTATCTATAAGGAGCGTATATATTGATCGTTTTGGGCCCCTATGAATTCGTATATAGAGCTAGCGCGTTTGCGTCACCTAATCGTCAACTCACGGGTAGTCCTAACCCCATTCCCGCCCATCCGCGTGATCTGTTCGTACGTTTGGGCGGCAGTTCTCAATGAAGTGTTACCGTAGACGACAATTCTGCGCTTGCCCGGATCGAGGGAAGTCCACGTATCGACTGCATCTGATGAGACCTGGGAATTGCGGATACCCTTGAATCGTGATACACTTATTCCACTCATTATCAGAGGCGAGAATGTACGGATAAAACAAGGAGCCCCAATCATGCCTATCGTAAGAACAGCAAAATCAGTCACGTTCTTGACATCTCTTGTTCTATTGTCAGGGCTAATGTTGAGCGGTACTCTGGCACCGGAAGCGATAGCTCAAGATAGATCCTCACGTTACGTAGTAAAACCAGATCCATCTTTGGTGAATACACTGCATGAGAGACTGATGCAGAGAGACGGCACGTTACAGGATCTGTTTCAGATGACTGCGCAGACTCTTTCTCCGGAAGGAGCGGCTCTTCCGGGCGGGACTTCTTTTGTGAGCCTGGAGGACGTTCCCGTTTCTTATCCGAGAATCCGTGTTGAAAGCAGTGAAATCATCCAGGACGCCTCTCATATAAATCCTCGCTATCAGAAGAATTATGATCGATATGTAATGTTTGTACCAGAAAACAAGATTCCCTCTTTCCTCTTCATTCAGAAAGGTGTTTCCGAGGCGAGAATAATCAGGTCGAAAGAGATTACCGATTTTTTTCTGGCCGATGTACCGGGATCGCAATACGGTCATGACAAAACAGAAGTGGCAAACAAAATGGGCGAACACGGCGCGGTTATACTGCTTTTGACCGGAGCTCATAGAGACCCCAACAACTTGCCGGGAAATCAACTGCCGGGTCAGGAGCTCTATGAATCCGAGACGCCGGTCCCGGGTGATGAGTGGTATATGACTCAGGTGCGGGAGCACAGAGACGCCGGGTTTGAGGAGATCTTACATTTTGTGCACGACAACGGCATTGGGGCAACAAGTGATGGCGCCCTGGAAGAATACAACTCGGAAATCGACGCCGCTGTAGTCGAAAACGCCGAGAAGGGAATATTAACCCTGAGACCCGGCTTCGATAGTAATTGTCAGGAGTATCTTGCCGGTATCGTTGATTGCTATTACGGTTTGCTGGACGCTGTCGGAAGAGAACGATCTTTTGGCAGGTACACTCTCATTACAAGACAAAAGGTGATAGAGCAAGACGCTTTGGGGCACGGGCTCATCGCCAAATTCTTTCCTCCATATATCAACGTTCCTTTTTCGTTGGACCCGCAGTTCTCCGGGACTTTCAAGATGCATCTGGCGACTGAACGCTACACGCGGAGAAGTCAATACCTGTTGCATTTAAGAATGGCCGGAACAAATGATGTTAATGTCGAAGGAAATGCTCAGGATAACATCATTATCCAAAATCCCGGCGATAACCGAATCGATGGCGCGCAAGGGGTCGATGTCGTCTTTTATGAAAAGCCTTACAAGAGTCTTAGAGTCAGTAAGGCTAATGGGACAATTCAGGTACAAGGTAGCGGGACGGACCTCCTGGATAATATTGAGTATATTGTGTTCAAAGATGCTGTAGTCAAAATCAATTCTCCTGCGCAGGAATAGTGCGCTGCAAAGTCTGAAATATCTCCCGGTACGTTGAGAGTATTGGCACGTCATCGAACTTGACTGGACACGGAAGGGCATGCGACAATGCGCGCAGGATGATCCTGGTACTCTGTCGATCAGACGCGGTCTCGAGGAAGGAACTAACGTGCGCAAGAAGACGCTGCTTGAGCAAACGCTCATACTTATCAAACCAGATGCCCTGAGGAATTCCCTGACAGGATACGTGCTTTCGCAGCTATCCGAATTCCATGTTGGTCTGCGCTTTGCCGGAGCTAAGGTGGTCCGGGTCACCAGGATACTCGCAGAGGAACATTACGCGGAGCATCGTGGAAAACTGTTCTACCCGGCTCTCATTGACTACATCATGGGGAAAAGCCATTATCCTGACGAGGAGCAGAAACGGCGCGTTATAGCGATTGTCTATCAAGGTCCAAACGCGGTGGCGAGGACTCGGGAGATTACAGGGCCTACGAACCCGCATGATGCCAGACTGGACAAGCCAGGAAGCATCCGTTCACTCGGGACTGTTGTTCCGCTGAAGAGCTCTGAAGGAGAAGTGATTGGCCAGCGAATGGATAACCTCGTCCACGCTTCGGCGACGTGTGAGGAATCCGAGCGTGAAATCAAACTCTGGTTCAAACCGAGCGATATCCCTCCATTGATGCGGGCGTATCCGGTGCAGCAGAGCGACGCGCATTTCTATTACGATGAGGGCAAACTCTACAACGCCTATCAACCCGGCAGCGTCTGTATTCTTACTCCCGGCGAGCCGGTATGGGAATCGGATTTGAACGCCCTGCATCTGATCCATCAGGGCTCGCCAAGCCCCTACTCTCTTGCAACAGCTGTCGCCAAGTACCTCCCCGCCGACATGGATGAGGACTGATAACAATCACTTATCATGGATGTCCCTGGACTTCCCAACTATATACTCCTCGGCCCTGAGGATGGCCGTGTTGTTGCCTTCCAGCAGTTCCTCCGGCACGGTTTCGACCTCGACATCCGGATCAATACCGTTGAACTCGATGGGCTTCCTGTCGCCCCTCCACCGACTGCGGGTGGGAAAAGAGAGCGACGCAATACCGGAAGGAAAGGTCCACGTGCGCTTTGCACTGGAACATCCCGCCGTCTTTGACCCGAAAACTCGGGCGTCGGCGAGTGCACGGAAGTCCCTCGCGAGCGTCTCGCCTGCTGACATACATCCCGCGTCAATGAGAACCGCCGCCGGCCGGGGAAACTTCTCCATCCTCTCGATCAAGTCCCGGCCGTATCCCCCTCCTCCGTTCCCCCGAAGGTCGACGATCCACCCCGGCACGCTCGGATGCGCCGCAAGCGCCTCATCGATGCCGGCGGGCACACTCGCGTCGACCCGGCGCAGGTACATGTATCCGACATCGCTCGCCAGTTTCGTGTAGTAGAACGAGCGGCCAACGCGCTTCGAATCCGCGGGCATGTTGTACGTGTGGGGCCATCCGCGGGCAACCGTGTCGCACATGAGCTCGAACTGCTCTTCGCGTCCGTCAACTAGACAACTGATCGTGTGTTTCTCGCCCTGCTCACCACGAAGCCCCTGTCTATATTCAAACAAGCGAGCCCTCTGAAGGCTTGAGAAGAAACCTCCTTCATTCCAGGCGGCCTCGGTGCGCTTCTCCAACCACTGTCTCGCATCAGTCCCATCGATCTTCGTGACAACCACACCCGTCTTGAGTGTGCCTGCGTGCGCTTCCGGTGCGTACATGATCACAACCCGTCCGTTCGTGGCGGGAAGGAAACTGATTCCCGGGTAGTACCTCGGCGGCAGAGTCGGAAGTTGGACCCTGGCCTTACGCGCTCCCATGTGCCCGTCGCGCAGAGTGCGGACGGCGTCGTACATGATCAACAGAAACTCCTGATCCGACTTGCAGTTCTTCGCCCTTTGCCTCAACTCCTCCTTTGCATCGGTCCAGTCGCTGCGGATGCCCTTCAACTCGAAGAAGGGATACTCTTCGTCAACTTCCTTCACAAACTCATCCATATCGGTTTCGTAGCTTGAATCGGGCGATGACATGTCGTCAGCTCCGAAGCCGAGACCCGCCAGGCACACAATCAAAAGAGCTGTGGTTCCGCCAACACGCCAGAATCGCATAGAAACCTCCTTTCAGGATTACTACATCCAACGATCAAAGCTCAGCGGCCCGCCGCGGTGGATCCGCTGGAGCACGCGGTTCGGCGGTCCGCACACCCGGTTTACACGAGATAGCCTGCCAAATGATAGAAAAGGCGCCTTGCAGGGAGCAAGAGCACCCCCATCGAGAAGAACAACCCCGCTCCAAACAGGAAGTATCTGGCTCGACCCATGCGCCAGCCAAGGAAGCGATAGGCACAAGCATCAGCCACCGGCCCGAGGCAATAGAAGGCATTCGCGACCGCTCCGAACAGGATTACGGGGAGAAACCAGAAGTCGAATCCGAAAGGTCGCCCGGCGAACTCCGCCAAAAGCCACAACAACCACAAACAGGTCAGTCCTTCCAGAAGCAGCACCGCGTTGTAGACAATCCGCAACTTCTCCCAGGCTGCCCGTACGTTCTTCACATAGCGTGCACTCTCGTCCATGCATTCCCCGTTAATGCGCGCCCAACTTCCAGCATCTACCGGAAATCGAAATTCACCTCCGCGGTCTCTCCCTCGCCAAGAGAGACGATCTTCGACTGTTCCTTAACAGGAATGAAGACTTTTGCCTCCTGGTCATAGATGTAGCAACCTCCCGTGACATTGTACCTTCCCGGAGGAAGGTCCCCAATCTCATAATGACCATATTCCTGCAGGTTCCAAGCCCCGGCACGTAGTTGTTCGTGGTAGGAAAGGGAGCCCTCCGACGGGACGCGACCTGTAGCTGAGCCGTCAAAAACCGACACGTGCCAAGATAGGTGTTCATCAGGGGATGAAAAGGCACCCCGAATCGCGGCACTCCCTTCTAATTCGAAATCCACGCGCGTGACCTTTCCGGATTCTACCTCGGCCCATGAGCTCTCGTATCTTCGTGTTGCTGGTGGCCCGCCACCAGTATTAACAGCCGACCTGACCAGATAGTCCCCTTCCTTGAGTTTTTCGAATTCGTAGTACCCCTCCTCGTCAGTCTGAACCGAGAATGAAGCATCCCGCTTTTCATACGCTCGGACCCAGCAGGCTCCCTTGCCCTCCCCGTTGAGCGTGACATAGCCCTGCAAAACACCCTCCGGCTCAAGAAAGAAGTCTATGTTGGCTGTTTGCGCTCTCAGAAGTCTTACCTGGGCTTCTTCAGGCACATAGCCGGGAGCTGATATATTCAATGTGGCTATCCCAGGCTCGATACCCTCTATCAGAAATTCGCCAGCCTCGGGTCCATCGCGCCTCCGGTTGCCACACAAGCCGCCGATACCGTCGTCCCTTTTCAACCGGCTCACCTTGGCAATGAAGCCCTTGACCGGCCTGCGAGACGAAGCATCGGCTACACGGCCCGTGAGAACGGCTCTATCCTCAACACTCCAAACGGTCACCTCCACGTCGGACAGGGAATCGCCCCAACGAACTGATATCGGTGCATTCCGGGCAATCACGTTGCCCAGCTCGTGTGTCCATACACCGAACCGGTAAGTGCCTTCGGGGACGCGGGCTATCGTGAACTGGTTTACACCCTCACACCATGTTCGGAGATGATCGGTACGCGGAATGGCGGCAAGAGCCTCCTTCGGATGGTCCTCCAATGGTCCGAGAGTAACCCAGCAGTTGGGGACGGCGCGACCCCATGTGTCCACGACACGCCCCGAAACGAGTGCTTCTCTCTCAATAACCAAGTCGACACCCGTGATGACATTTCCACGGCTCGCAGGAAGCGCAACATCGCCCGCAATTGCTTCGAGCTTATCATCTACCCCCATGCGGTCGAGAAGACTGTTCAGTTTCTCGTTGGCTAGCCTGATGTCTCTAACGAGGTTTTCGGGCATCGCTGGCACGATCATCTGCGAAGGAGCATACCCGCCGGCCCGAGCCCGTATTACAAACGTTTCCTTGGGGACCATGCCGCTCAGCAGGTAATAGTTTGCCTCGCGCATGTCCGGAGGGAAAAGGCCGTCCAATCGGTAGTGACCGTTCCCGTCGGACACTGTCTTGACGGACCCGGCTTCTCGGTGCACAACTGGTCCGTCACTCCAAGGACGAGCAACGGGCCATGGTTCGGCAACCACTTCCGCTCCTTCGACGGGTTTTCCCTGGCCGTTAGTGACGCGGCCCGTAACGGACACGCCGCCGAAACGGAAGGAGAAATTCACGTCTTCTCTCCGTTCACCAGCGTTCAGTTCAACAACCCGAAACCGGTTTCTGTGTCGGTCGTTCAAGCGTACAGCGTCTTCTGGCGGCTCCGCCAAAACGATATACGTGCCCGGAAGCACGATCGGGAAAGCGTATCGCCCCTTCTCGTCGGAAACAGTTTCTCCGAGGCGACGACCTGGTCCCTCGCGCAATTCCTCCGCAAGAACGATCTTCACACCCGACAGGGGTTTGTCGGCGATATCGACCAGCGCCCTGTATACGGCGAGACTGAGTTTTTTTTCAATTTCTCTCTTGGTTGTGTACCTATTTGGGTTAACGGTTGCCAGTCTCGAAGGGTGATAGGTAACGCTCTTGTCCGTTACCGTGCCTGAAATGGAACATGCGGCGCGCAGGGTGATATCCACTCCGGCGCGGGCTTCGCCGGCGCGAAGCTTGATAGTCGGAGTTTCAACGGCTATGTAGCTTTCCTCTTCGTTCTCGACAGCAAGCCCGTATCTGATTCCCGGAGTGAGGCCGGCCAACATATACTTACCCTCTTCGTCCGTAACAGTTTCGAACTCTTTGGCCTCGGTTTCTGCGCTCCATGCCTCAACGACTACCCCTGCCGCCGGCTCCCCGGTATTGATATGCTTCACTACGCCGGAGACGGACTCCCGCGGACTTTCGTGTCGACCAGCCGTTGGCGGTGCCTGTAACGGCGTCGGCTCGTCCGCGACGGGATCGACAGCGGCTGTTAATGATTCCTGCGCGGGCGCCAGCTGTGCTGGTGATTCAATGCTGGCGCGATGCGCAGCGCGTTGGGCGACCCACAGGCCCCCAATAACCGCCGTGATCGCGACCACTGCCACTATCGCCTGCTTCACGGTCAGCATGCCTCCCAGCACCTTCCCGGCGGTGGTTGACGCCGAAATGGCGGCTGTAGCATTGGCTGAGTGAGCAAGAGCCAATTTCCCCAGTATGGCCGCGAGAGAGGCAGGCACCTGTGCCGCTTCGGCGAGTTGTGCAGCCATGACCGCAGCCAGAGCGGATGTCGCGACAGTGATTCCGCGTTTTCTCAACGATCTGCCGATAAGTTCAATGCCTTTCCCAACCCGATAGGACACCGTTCGGGGCGATATACCAGTAGCTTGCGCGATGGCTTCATACGACAGGTCCTCCAAGAAGTGAGCCACAACCGGCACACGAAGCTTCTCGGGTAATTCCGTGATCGCCTCGTCCACGTATTCGTAAATGTCGTTCCACTCAACCTCCGCATTGGATTTAGGTTCGCTGGCGAACCGCGCCTCCCGTCTCTTCCGGCGCTTCTCTGAACGGATGAGGTTGATGGAAAGACCCGTAGCAACGCGATGGAGCCACGGGCCGAGATACGATCCGGGCGAACGCTTTGCTTGGGCCAGAGCCTCGAAACACTCCTGAGTAGCGTCTTCAGCTTCTGTAGGGTTTCCCAAGATACGCAAGCAGGTGCCGTACACCATCGCCGAGTAGCGGGTCACGATTGTCCTGAAGGCTTCGGCGTCCCGGTGGGTGATCCAGCGTTCCAAAACGGCTTCGTCTCCGTCGTTCATCGCTAGTACCCTCCAAGTTCACGCTTACCATTCTACTCCTAGATCACCGCCGAGCGCAAAATCCGCAAAGAATTCTCCGCTGGGCAGACGCCATCGGTAACAACGATGCCGACAGAGGTTTTCCTCATGTTCCGCATTGCTCCCAACACTCCCGCGGCGGTGCCGCGCGGCAAATGCGCCGATTAACGACTGAAGCTCAGCGGCCCGCCCCAGCGGGTCGCTGTGGAGCCGCTGGTTGGGCCAAGTTCTGGGCCTCCTGAATAACGTGAGTCGATATCGAGTTTGAGATCGAAGCCAGTACCGATGCCGCGGTCTACGCACTGGACGGCAACAAGGTTGAGCTCGTTCGGTTTCAGTACGTCGGCTGGGATAGGGACAGTGCATTCCCATTTATACGGGAAGCCTTTATTGTGTCCTCTTGCGACTTCTCGACCGTTTATGTAAAGCACGAACTCATTGTCTATTGCCACGTAAGCTTGCGCGACGGTGAACTCTGGGGGCACCCAGAAGGTCTTGCGCAGGAGAATAGTGGTATTCACGTCCCACTCGGTATTGTAGTCGAAACCGTGCCTTCGGCTCGCTTCATTGCCAAAAGGAGCGCGGCAAATCCGCCATTGGCTGTCGTCGAACTCGGGCAGGTACCAGTTTCTCGCCCGTGTCCAACTGCATCTCCATTCACTACTCTCATCTATCCCAGGCCGTTGTTCTATCGCGCGGGATTCTGCGCTGCCTGCACTGGTAGGCGCCGGGCCGCGCTCAGAACGTGCAGCTGCGATGGAACTGTCAATCAGTGTACTGTGCGCCCTGACGGCGCGGGCCGCGCGACTCCGAGCCCAGCTCCACGTGCGCCAGTCTGGAGCATCCTCACTGAGCCACTGCGATTGCAGTTTCCGGGCGATTGCCGAACGGTCTCCTGCTCGGAGTTTCGGTAGCACAGCCAGCAGTTCCGGGACGGCGTCGGCGCTGAGCCTTGCTGCGTATCGGGCATCAAACGACTTGCCTTCATCCAGCCTGGCGGCGTTCACTTTCACGATAAGGGCGTCGGGATTGAGGCCGTGCAGCACCAGAATGGCCGCCAAACCCGCCACGAAGGCACCGAATGCGAACTGCTCGCGCCTGTCACGCAGGAGGGCTGTCAGAGCAAACCATATGAATACGACTATCAGCCAAACCATGAACGCCGTCACGTACAGTCTGAGTTCGGTCAGTCCGTAGGCTTCCTTGTACATCCACATGCGCACAAAAGCCGAGGCCATCATCGCCTGGAGCATGAGCAACTGTAAGCCGGCCAAGACCCGGTACACGCGTTTCCCCAGCGGTGTGGCGTCGCGCAACAGCCAGTCGCCCAGCAGCAGCACACCCAGCACCAACGTGGCTACGGCGCACAACTGGAAGAACCCGGCCCGCGCATACTCCGAGTAGGTGAGGTCGGTTATCTCACGAATACGCTCCTCTCCGCCGAAGAGGTAGCGGAACTGGACGACCACGAACGAGAGAAAGAGCAGGTCGAGCACGGTCATCACTACGCCGGCCTCGATCGCGCCGAGTTTCGCTTTGTCGGCCTCATCGTGAAGTTTCGTCTCGGTCGTGCTCCCGTCCAGCAGGCCTTTCAGGATGCTCGCAGCCAGCCACGCGCAGAGGAACGTCGTGGCAACGTGTTTGACCAACTCCTCCAAGTTGAAGAGGTCTGAGATTATCTTCCGGTACGCCACGTCCGCCGAAATAAGCAACCCGCCGAATATGACAACCAGCGGCACCGCGATCAGTACGCCCCGTATCGACCCCAGAAGCCAGCGCCGCTTCTCCTTTCCTCCAGATTGCTCCCAGCCCGGTAGAAAATCGCGAACTACAAAGACGACTGCTCCCCGGAGCACCAGCGCGAAGCCGTCGATCAGCGCCAGCACATACGTCATGATACCCGCCAGGCGGACTCGCAGTGCCTTGACCCATTGCGCCGCCAGCGCGAACGACATGAACGCCGCGAAACCGCTCAACCATTTCAGCGTTGAGGAGTCGCGCCACACAAAAGTCAGGCAGAATAGGGCGGCACAACCCATAAGTGCGTACGTACCGTTTGGAAGAGGCCGGTGCACACGGCTCAGCAGCGCCGCGGACGTGAGAATGAAGATCGTCCACAAAGTGAGATTCAGGCCGAACGGGTGCGCACGAAGCAGCCCGTCGCCCAGTACACCAAGACCTATTGCGGAACCTGCGACCCATAGATAGACGTTGGATGACCGCTGCATGGCCGACCTCCTCTGCGTTGCCCTAACCTTTGCATTGCAAAGTTAACGGGCAAAAAATGTCCCTATCACGCGGATGCCCACCCCTCCGAGAGCACATCGTCCCTCGCCGCGCCCCTATCTTTTACCTGTTCCCTGACGACCGCCGCATCCCGAACGACTTTCTCGAGCTGAGCCAGATACTCCATGAACCTTTCACGCCCCTGCTGAGAGAGGCGGCAAAGGGTCTGGGGTCGCTTGTTATGGTAGCCTTTCCAGACCTCAACCAATCCGGCCTCCTGCAGCGTCTGCAGATGCCGGCTCAGATTACCGTCGGTCAGCGAACACAGCTCCTTCAGGTCGTTGAACAGCACTCCCTCGGGCCGCGAAACCAGCGACGTGAGAATCCCGAGCCGCGCCTTTTCGTGCATGATACGGTCGAGACCCTCGTAAGCGTACCGTCCCGCTTTTGAGTCAGTTTCCTTGTTCTTGGCTGACATCTTCCCTCTCCAGGTTCCAGTAAAGGACTATTCCTGACAACACTTGTCCAACTCCAAACGTCAAACCCATCCCCCACGGCGACAGGCTCGTTGATTCGTCAAATCCGAATGTCAAATCCATTTCCCAGCCCGACACGGTCCTAGACTCCACTCCCAGCGCCAGTAGCACGGCGCCCGCGACGAGGTAGTAAAGGGCGATCCAGCCCATGATTCTCGGCAGGTACGGTCGCGACGCAAAGATCCCCAGGCTGAATAGCATCGCCCAAAGACCCGGGAGGAATGCAATGCTGCGACTTCCTCCCATTGTCATCGGTACTGTAATAATGGCTCCAGCTACCAGGCAAGGAAGCAGTTGTCCCACTGCAGTGCGTGTTCTTCGGCGTGCAAACTCGCTCTCCTGGCGTATATAGCTGTAGAGTATGCCGCCTCCGGAAGTGACCGCCCCGACCAGCGCCACCCCTACCCAGCAGAGCACAAAAGACAGCGGCGACCCATTCCCGGCCAGTCTCGTCTGCACCGCCGCTACCACGAGGGCGACCACCCCCGCGAACGCTACCGGAACGGCCCGGTAGCCACGGTATACGTCGGTCTTGGCAAGATGGCCATGGATCTCGGAGATCTGGTCCAGAGCCTTCTGAATTTCCATAGACTTGTTCTCCACCCTTCCCTGTCACTATAGCACACGCACTTTGCATTGTCAAGTACTTTTCTAGGCAAATACAGGCGGCCGGATGCTCACTCCCATATTCCTTGGCAACGCTCGGTGACCGAAAGACTGGAAAACGTGATACCGAATGGGGTATGATTGACGACGAAAGGGGGCGGGAGCAGATGTCGTCTCAGGCTTTGCCTGTGCGCGGAGCCGACTCTCTCCTGATCTCGACACTCAAAGCTTTTCCTATTGTTCAAAGGGGCGCGTCAAACCGCCCGGGTCAGTTTGTAGTATACAGATTGGAGTGACAGCGATGCAGAAACCGAAATTGACGGAACAGTGGACTCGACGACGCTTTATCAAGAACGCGGCCGCGGCCACAGGCGGCATTTTGGCTGCGCCTACCATAATCACGTCCGCCGCGCTGGGCGCCGAAGAACGTGCGCCCGCCAGCGAACGGATCGTGATGGGTACGATCGGGCTGGGCCCGCGAGGTCAGTATGTTATGCAAGCGTTCATGGCGCAGCCCGACGTGCAAATGGTGGCCGTCTGCGATGTGGACGGGCAGCGCCGCCAAGCCGGTCAAAACCAGGTCAACAAGGAGTACGGAAATAAGGACTGCAAAGCGTACATCGATTTCCTGGAGATACTCGACCGGCAGGATATAGACGCGGTGCTCATCGCCACAGGCGACAACTGGCATTCAGGAGCGTCCATCCTGGCGGCCCGCGCCGGCAAGGATATATATTGCGAGAAACCTCTGAGCGTGAAGATCACCGAATCCCGTGCCGTGGCCGAGACGATGAGGCGGCTGGGACGGATCTTTCAGTGCGGCACACAGCGGCGCAGTATCAGTCACTTCCGTTTCGCAGTGGACCTGGCACGCAGCGGTAAGCTGGGCCAGCTCAAGGAACTCCACGCCGAGGATGCACCCTGGTACCAAAAACCGTACGATACAATCCTCCCGCCCGAGCCGGAGCCGAAGCGCGAGGAGTTCGACTGGGACCGCTGGCTGGGACCGGCCGAGTGGCGTCCATATAACAGTAAGTATCCGACTCGCGACTTCTGGGGCGGCCACTGGGACTTCAGCGGCGGGTCCGTCACCGAATGGGGCAGCCACACCGTGGACCTGTGCCAGTGGGCCAACGGCACGGATGATGCCGGCCCCGTCGAGTTCTGGCGCGAGGGCGACCGGTTCATTGGCCGATACGCCAATGGCGTGAAGCTCGTGATCCGCACCGGCCTTCGGTTCGGGACGTGCCCCGTGCGGTTCGAAGGTGAAGAAGGATGGGTGGAGACCGGCGACTCGGGTGAGATTGAAGTCGAACCGAAGTCGTTGCTGGAGGATCGACGGTTCCAGGGAGGTTACCCTCCTGACAACCATTTGCGAGCCTTCCTCGACTGCGTCAAGACCCGGGAGCAGCCCATATCCACTGCCGACGTGGCGCATCGGTCGATCACGGCCTGCCATGTGGCTAACATCTGCAAACGCCTCGACCGGCCCGTCAAATGGGATCCTGTCAAGGA
>CBFDCQ010000068.1:0-17522 GCA_965603355.1 uncultured bacterium | reverse complement strand
GCGTAAACGCTTATCCGCTGCTTGGCTTTTCCGACGCGTTCAAACGTTACCGTACCATCAATCTTGGCGAAAAGGGTATGGTCCTTTCCGATGCCGACATTAATCCCCGGTTTGAATACCGTGCCTCGCTGACGAACGATGATGTTTCCCGCCCGGACAACGTGACCTCCAAACCGTTTCACGCCAAGCCGCTGCGATTGGCTGTCTCTGCCGTTGCGTGAACTGCTTGCCGCTTTTTTGTGTGCCATAGTCTAACGCACCTCCTCGGTGTGATTAGGTCTCGCTCTTTTTCTGCGATGTTTGTGTCTCGATCCCGGTGATAAGAATGTCGGTCAGCGCTTGCCTGTGACCCTTGTGCCGTCTGTATCCCTTCCTGCGCTTCATCTTGAAAACGCGTATCTTCTTGCCGCGCTTTTGCGCCGTCACCGTTCCGCGGACCTTGACCTTGTCGAGTCGTTTCTTGTCGGTAACGATCTTATCGCTGTCGACAACCAGTCTGACCCCCGGTATTTCCACAGATTCGCCCACGGGGGTCTCCAACTTCTCGACCGTAATGGTATCCCCCTGAGCGACCTTGTACTGCTTTCCTCCGGTCTCTATTACTGCGTACATTTTTCTCAGTCCCAGTTTTGGAAGCCTCGCGCGTTCGTTCAACGGCACGAGACCGCCTTTCTCAACGCCGCCACAGCGGACAACGCCGCCAGGCGGCTCGTCTTCGGATTGGCCTCGGACGGCACGTTCTCCGCTCTGGCAACGAGCCTGCCAAACGCGCCGACGGCCATCACCTCGTGGGTGTTGGCCGTTACCGTCGGGTCAACCACTACCCTGACACGCGTACGCTCCGGTCCAATCCCTGCAAGACTCAACGTAGCCGCGACGTTCACGTTCCGCGGAAAAGCCGCCACCGCTTCGAGCGCTGTACCCTCGAATATCACCGTGCGCCCTTCAATCCTGTCGAGGTCTATCCCCTTTTCCAGAACGTAAGGTGCGCCGCGCAACCCTGCCGGCGGCTTGGTCGTCGTCAGAGTCACCTCATCCAGCGCGTCTTCCGCCGCAGCTTCTATTGCGTCAGCGCCTGCGATCGCTCCCGACGGTATGACAATCCGCGTTCCGGTCTGACGCGCCAGATCGAACAAGTCGGGCCGAGGCATCAATCCGCCGACGCTCATGATGAGCGCCGCTTTGCCCTGAGCGATCGCCGCCTCAACGATCTTCGGCACACAATCCGCCGTCGCGCATTCCGCGATGACGTCGGACAGCGCGACCACCTCTTCAAACGATACTACCGCAGCTTTTAGGCCGAATTCTGCCTGAAGCCTCTCGGCGCGCTCACCGTCGATATCGTTGAGCGCAACTATCTCGGCCGGCACCTTGCCGCCACTCACGGCTCGGCATAGCTCGCATCCTATGAATCCACAACCCACTATGCCGACTTTGACTAGGGCCATTCCTGAGAACGCTCACTTTGCCACGAACTCTTCCGTTCGGAGCCGAGTTTTCGTGCATATTACATCGAATGGCAGCATTCTAGCAGATTCTCGTTGCCAATGTCAACCTGTCTGACGGACCTGACTATCATGCTTGCGGAGCCCATGTGCTTATGATAAGATATGTTGTGACCTGCCAAATGAGGGGGTGGTAACCACAACATTGGACCTGCCGAGATCTGTCTGATTCGTGAAAACCAAAGTGTTGGGGGCGATTTCTGTATTGTTCGGGGACTACTAAAGGAGGGGGAAGGATGAGACGAGCACGGCGAACATCTTTGGTGCTAGGGGTAGTCTGTCTGCTGGCAACGGTTGCTGCGGGGGAAACGCACACGGGTGACTGGGACGTGACAGGGGAGATAACGGCGTCGGGTAACTTCGCCACATTCGGAGACAGCAGTTATGTGGTTCCTTTCCCGGGGTGGTCGGGCAGCAGCCGTATGGTGGCGGTACGCCAGCCGACCGCGGTTTCCTCCGGTGTGTCGGCCGGTTTTATGTTCAGTAACAACCAGACGAGCGGGGCGTTCAAGAACATCGCGCAGCTCATGTTTCTGAATGAGGCATCCGTCATGGCCGACAAACGTGTTGCTCAGATTCTTGTGCAAACGGGCGGAAACATCAATTCGGGTAAGATGTTCTTCCGGGTATATGATAGTGGCTCGGCGACGGATGCGTTGGTGATCAACCGGTTCGGTGGAACCACGGTCAAGTTTGCCGACCTCTACACGCAGACCACGGCGTTCATGGGCGCGGCGGGGGGCGGTTCCGGCAATATCGCGACGGGCACAAACGCGACGGTGGGCGGCGGCGCGTATAACATCGCCAGCGGCGACTCCGCGACGGTCGGGGGCGGCATGAGCAACGTTGCCTCCGACGACTTCAGCACCGTCGCCGGTGGCTACAGTAACCAGGCTGGTGATGCCGCAGGGACGACGTCTGATGCTCCGTACGCCACGGTTGGCGGCGGCTATGACAATAGCGCCAGCGCCGGCCACTCCACGATCGGTGGCGGCGATTTGAACCTCGTGACAGACGATTACGGTACCATCGGTGGCGGCGGTGGAAATCAGGCAGGCGATGCTGCAGGCACGACGGCGGATGCCTACTATGCCACGGTCGGCGGGGGCGGCGGGAACGTCGCCAGCGGCAACTACAGCTCGGTACTCGGCGGCTGGGGCAACACCGCGGGTCCGGCCAACGAAGCGGCGGTCGCAGGCGGGTATCTGAACACCGCAAGTGGTATCGCCGCCTTCGTCGGGGGAGGTGGTTGGAACGACGCCACCGGCGACTACAGCTTCGCGGCGGGGCGCAACGCGAACGCAAGCGATGACTACAGCTTCGTGTGGAACAGCGACTCCTCGACTCATTCCAGCGCTGCGACCAGTACGTTCAACGTCTGGGCATCTGGAGGGATCTACTGGGAAGGCGGCGCTGTGCACACGACGTCTGACCGCAACAAGAAGGAGAACTTCGAGCCGGTGGACAGCCGCGCCGTGCTTGCGAAAGTGGCTGCACTGCCGATGTCGACGTGGAACTACAAGACTGAGGACGGCAAGCACCGTCACATGGGGCCGATGGGCCAGGACTTCCGCGCCGCCTTTGGCCTCGGCACGGACGACAAGCACATCACCACCGTTGATGCCGACGGTGTCGCACTTGCAGCCATCCAGGGGCTTTACGAGGCCGGGCTGGAGAAAGACGCGCAGATCGCGTCACTTGAAGCGCGTTTGGCCGCGCTCGAAGAGGCGATGGCGAAGGACTGAGC
Source organism: uncultured bacterium (assembly GCA_965603355.1). Taxonomy (GTDB): domain Bacteria; phylum Hydrogenedentota; order CBFDCQ01; family CBFDCQ01; genus CBFDCQ01. The sequence continues at coordinate 14,270 of CBFDCQ010000068.1, read as the reverse complement.
CGGAAGGAGTAGGAGCGGTTCGCGAACCGCCCGCGGCTCGCCGCACACGCCGATCAACATCGCTGGGGCGCAGCAAGCAGCGCCCCTACATAATTCCTGCCAGAGCAAGGCGCTCAGCGGATTTCAGATGGTGGGGCAGACATTCCTGTCTGCCATGTAGGGGCGGCTCGCGAACCGCCCGCGGCCGCCACGGAGTCCGGCCATGACAAAGCAGTGTTACATCTCAAAATCGGTGCCGAGGTATACCTGTCTGACGCGCTCGTCGTCTGCAACGGTATCGGGCGTGCCGGAACATATCACCTTACCGTGGTCGATTATGTAAGCCCGGTCGGTGATCTTCAGGGTTTCGCGCACGCTGTGGTCCGTGATAAGCACGCCTATCCCCTTCTCCTTGAGCGGAAGGATCACCTGCTGTACGTCTGCGACCGCGATAGGATCAACGCCCGTGAACGGTTCGTCGAGCAGCAGGAAAGAGGGTGAACGGACGAGAGCGCGGCATATTTCTGTCCGACGCCGCTCCCCACCGGACAATGTGAACGCCTTCTGCTTGGCGAGATGGCCTATATCCAACTCCGCCATGAGTTCGGCGGCGCGTTCCTTCTGCTGCTTCCTGCTTATTCCCATCATTTCGAGCACGGCCAACAGGTTCTGCTCGACGGTTAGTTTCTGGAAAATCGACGCTTCCTGCGGCAGGTACGCGATACCTTCCCTTGCGCGCATGTACATCGGAAGGTTGGTTATATCCTTGCTGTTCAGGTAGATGCGTCCACGCTGCGGTCGCAGCAGACCGACTACCATCTTGAACGTGGTGGTCTTCCCCGCACCGTTGCGACCGAGCAACCCGACAATCTCGCCCTCGTGCACCGCGAGGGAGATGTCGCTGACAACCTCTTTGCGGTGGAACGATTTCGTAAGTTCGCGCGCCTCGAGCGCCGGTTTCTCTTGCGGTACGGCCGTCACTGTGTAGCCTCTTCTTCCTTTTTTGCTTCCTCTTCGGTGTCCTTCTTCTTCTCCGGTATGACGAAGGTGCCCCTCGGCTTCGTCACCATTCCGCGCCCCTCTGTAATGTAGTAAACGATCAACTCACCCGTGAGCGTATATTTTTCCGTCACGGCCCTCGGATTGCCGCGCAGTTCCGCTTTGTTGTCCGCAACAGACCATGTCAGCTCGTCCGCGAGCAACTGGTCCTTGCTTGTTTCCATCGTCAAGCTCACGTTTCCCTTCGCAAGGACCCGCGCGAACGTGGCCATCTCTGCTTCCTCGTCGTATGAGAAATCGATTCTGTCGGCCTTTACCCTCAGATTCTCGTCCTTTTCCAAAGTGGGAATAAGAAGAAGCTCGACGTTTTCCTCGAGAGATTTCATCTTCCCGTCCGCAAGTATGAGCCTTTCGCCGCCCACTATCTCGATTTCCTTGAAACTTTCCGCGCCGGGCAGTTCCAATCCGCCTTCCGCTGCAAATGCCGACCCCCACGTCAGAGCGAACCCGAGTGCCAGCCCAACTGCTGCACCGCGCACGATGGAAACGAACACTAGCCTGAACACGGCGAATCCCTCCTGTATTACTCGTCCGAACGCGACTCCGGCGGTTTCCGCGTATTCTCCGGTGGCGTCGCGGTCTCCTCTGCTCTCTTGTTCTCCAGATCCGTTTTAGGCTTGACAGATCGCAGAGTGCCTCGCGGTTTGTATATCACCACTTTGTTCTCAGCCGCGAACACTACGAACCCGGATCCGACTATCCTCACACCCTGCGCTTCAAGCACTATCTTCTCATCACCTCTGACCGTATTGTCGGACTCCCGCCACGTCGCGCGCGACATAGTGGCGATAAAATCCGGTGAAATCACTTCAATAGCGTCCTCGAAAAAGGCATCTCCCGTCCCTTCAATGCTGGTCCTGCCCTTCATAGCACGAATCTCTACTTCATCGCCGTCCTTGGTGTGAACGGTACTTCTCACCAGTTCCATGAGGAGCATCCCCTCCTCATCCCTGGTAACTCGTTCCGCCCGTATTACGGCGGCCAGCTTACCCTCCTTGTCGTATCGCATCTGCTTGACGCCGCCCATTTCGACCCGGGCAGCCGTGCCCGTTGCCGATGAACACAGGAGAGCCGCAAGGGCAAGCAATAGCGTTACGCGGGCGAACATACGCGTTCCTCACCGCACGGGTCATCGCCTCAGAGGTTCTTCTGATATATGATCTTTAGACCCTTCAACGTAAGCAGATGATCCACGTGCTGTATCGTGCTCGACTCGGCCGCAAGAATATCGATCACTCCGCCGGTACCGATGACGGCTGGGTCTCCTCCAAGCTCGGCGGCAACCCTGCGTACCATGCCGTCCACAAGGTCGGTGTATCCGTTAATAAGTCCTGACTGTATGCTCGAAACCGTGTCCTTGCCGATAACGGTCTTGGGTCTCGCGAACGCGACGCGCGGCAGCTTGGCCGCTTTCGAGAACAAAGCCTCGGCCGATGCGCCAAGACCGGGCGCTATCGCGCCGCCGAGGTATTCGCCGCGTGCCGACACCGCGCAAAACGTGGTTGCCGTACCAAGGTCAACGATGATAACCGGTCCGCCGTATTCCTCGTACGCGGCAACGGCATTGGCTATTCGGTCGGCACCCACCTCACGCGGGTTGTCATAGAGCACGGACAGGCCGGTCTTGATTCCGGGGCCGACCATAAGGGGCCGTACGCCGAAACAGTTCATCGACATCTCATCGAGCGCGTTCTGCATCGGTGGGACGACGCAGGAGATACAGACCGCGTCAATTCTCCCAGGATCAATTCCCGCCGAATCCAGCAGCGTGCGCAACAGCACAGCGTGTTCGTCTGCGGTTTTCGACGCGTCCGTGGATACTCGCCAGTGAGCCAGAAGCCGGTCTGCGTCGTACACGCCAAACACGCTCTGCGTGTTTCCGATGTCTGCGACAAGTAACATAAACTACCGTACCTCACATGTACAAGACGTCGCCCGATGTCACCCGGCGAAGCTCACCGTCATCCGTTCTCACAAGAAGAGCACCGTCCAAACCGAGGCTCTCAGAGATTCCCTCCACCGGTTGACCGTCAGACGTGCACCGTACTCGACGCCCAAGAGTGTAAGAGTTCGCCGACCATCGCGCGGCGATTTCGCTGAACCTCCCCGCCTGTAACATCTCATAGTAAGTCTCGAACCGCTCCAACAGCTTGCACAGAAGCGCCGTCCGGTCGCGTTTCACCCCGTCCTCAAGATAAAGGCTGGTCGCTATATCCGTAAGCTCGGGAGAAAGATCCTGCTCCGTGTGATTCACGTTCAATCCGATCCCTAGTATAACAAACTCCACACGATCTTGCTCCGCCACCATTTCTGTAAGTATACCGCAGACTTTCTTGCCGCGTACAACTATGTCGTTAGGCCACTCGATCGACGCTTCGAGCCCGGTCTCCTCGTGAAGCAGATCCGCAACCGCCACCGCTGATGCTATGGTCAGTTGGGGCGCGTTCATCGGAGGAACGCGCGGTCTCAGGATAACGGACATCCATATTCCCACGCTTGGCGGCGATTCCCACGATCGCCCTATGCGACCTCTTCCCGCAGTCTGTTTGTCCGCCACAACGACAGTGCCCTCCTCGGCTCCGCCACGCGCGAGCGCAGACGCCACATCGCTGGTCGAGGAAGTTTCCTGAAACGAATATATCTCATTGCCGAGCCGCTCAGTTGTGAGCGTCGCCTTGATCTCGGCGGAGAGCATAAGATCGGGACGCGACAGGAGCTTGTATCCCTCAAATGGGACCGTCTCAATGCCGTAACCCTCATCCCTCAGCCGCTTGACATGTTTCCAGACGGCGGCGCGCGACACGCCCAGCTTCTGCGCAAGTTCGGCACCCGAAACCAGCCGGCCCTCGTTTTCCCTGAGCGTGGTGAGAACTACTTCGCTCGTGATCATCGCTGCTCCCGGCGAACAGGCTGCAAAATCAACTTCATTGAGCCGCACGCTGCAAAAGAGGGACAGGCCTTTTCCTGGAGTCGACTCGCGAACCGCCCCTGCCGCGTTCGACCGATCATGGCCACTTCGCCTCGCTTTCACCCCTTAGTACGTGCGCGGGCCCGAAAATGTTACACTAGGCGGGATTAGCCTGCCTCATCTATCGATACGAGACTCGGTGGGCATGGTGCGGGATTGCAGTCGATTCAGTCAAGCACTGCTCGCATTTTCGACTATTTCCAGCGAGATATCCACGGCGGGAGCGGAGTGCGTCAGTTTGCCGACGGAAATGATATCAACACCGGTCTCCGCGATCTCACGGACGTTGTCAAGGCACACCGAACCCGATGCCTCTATGGTCACTCGGTCGCCGATCTCACGGATGCGGCGCACTGTGTCCTTCATGTCCCGCACCCCCATGTTGTCGAGCATTATCACGTCGGCGCCCGCTCTTGCTGCGATCTCCGCATCCTCGGCGGAACTCACCTCTATCCCGACCTTGATCAGGTGGTGCGCCTCTTTACGCGCGCGTTCAACGGCGCGCTTGATAACCTCGTTACCTCCCAGTGCGGCAAGATGGTTTTCCTTAATGAGGATGCCGTCGTAAAGCCCAACACGATGGTTTACGCCTCCGCCCGTGCGCACAGCTTTCTTTTCCATAACGCGCAACCCGGGCGTCGTTTTTCTCGTGTCGGCTATTAACACGGGCAGCCCCTCAACTTTCTCAACGAAACGGCGCGTCAGAGTAGCTATACCGGACATCCGCTGGAGGTAACTGACCGCGACGCGTTCTGCAGACAGTATAGCCGCAGCTCTTCCCGAGACGACGGCGATCTCCTCATCCGGTGCGATGGTCGATCCGTCAATCTTGTTCAGCTCGAAACCAATGTCCCGGTCAAGTTGCGTAAAGACCAGTCTTGCGGCTTCCGTTCCCGCCAGTACGAGCCTCTCGCGCGCGAGTATTTGTGCCGTCGAGCGCCGCGTCGGCGAGACAATTAGCTCGGTCGTCACGTCGCCCGTGCCGATATCCTCCGCCAAGGCCTTTCTGACCAGTTCAGTAAGATAAAGTTCGCTCATGCTTTCAGGATGACCCTTAGGCCGCCGCAACCGCCAGTTAAGAGTGTCTCCTCCGATGCCAGGCAACCAGAAGCGGACTCGCTACGAAAATCGACGAGTACGTCCCGGCCATCACCCCAACGAGCATCGCAAAGGCGAAATCGTGGATCACCACGCCGCCAAGAAGGAATAGACAAAGCACCACTACGATGGTAGTAAGTGATGTGAGCAAGGTTCTGCTAAGCGTCTGGTTGATGCTTGCATTAATGATTTCGCTGTATCTCTTGCCGCGCATCGTTTTCAGGTTCTCGCGGATTCGGTCGAACACCACTATCGTGTCGTTCAACGAGTATCCTACGATCGTCAGCAAGGCCGCCACAACCGGCAGAGAGATCTCTCTCCTGCCAAGAAACGGCAGGGCAAAACACCCCGCCGTGACCAGCACGTCGTGGAACAAAGCGACAACCGCCGCAAGAGCAAACCTGAACTCGAACCGGAACGATATGTATATTATGATCGCCACCATAGCGATAACCATGGCCATGACGGCATCTTTCTTGAGCTCCTTGCCGACCGCAGGGCCAACAAACTCCTCTCTCTCGACGGTGAACGCAGGCATGGACGAGTCCGACATCAGCGCCTGCCGAATCCGCTGGTCCGCGCCACCGATCGGAGAGCTCGCTTCCGGCGATTCGCCGGACGTGTACACGGCGGTTCGCACCAGTATGTCGTTTGTGCCCTCGACCGACTGAATCACTGCGTCCTCTATCCCTGCACGCGACAGCGCATCCCTCACCTCACCCGTGGTTACTTCTGTGCTGAAACGCATCTGCACAATGCTGCCGGGCACGAAGTCTATGCCAAGCGTGCTCTTGCCGCGTACTCCGAGAAATGCTATACCCAACAGTATGACAACGAGGGATGCCGTGAACGCGTATCGACTTCTGCCTATAAAGTTCACGGCAGGCTTCTTCACGAGACTCATCATCGTCAACGTGCGGAACGCGCGCCTCTTGGTGAGCAGGTCGAACACCATGCGCGTGACCACAATCGCCGTAAACACGCTGGCGAATATTCCTATGCTCAGCGTTACGGCAAATCCCTTGACCGGTCCTGTGCCGAACTGGAACAGCACGAGCGCAGCTATGAGCGTCGTAACGTTGGCGTCGATAATCGTCAGGAACGCTCTGGCGTAACCGGTTTCTATCGCCGCCCGAATCGTCTTGCCCTTGCGAAGCTCCTCGCGAATTCGCTCAAATATCAGCACGTTCGCGTCCACAGCCATACCCATCGTGAGGATTATGCCTGCGATGCCCGGCAGGGTCAGCGTGGCGCCCAGACACGCCAGCGCACCCATTATTATCAATATGTTGAGAAGCAGCGCACCGTTGGCGATTATCCCTGCCAGACGGTAGTAGACGACCATGAATGCGATCACGATGGCCAGCCCGATCAGGCCCGCTGTCATACCCTTCTGAATCGACTCGCTGCCCAGCGTGGGGCCAACCGTTCGCTCCTCGACCTTCCTCAGCGGGACAGGAAGAGCTCCCGAACGCAGCGCTATGGCGAGATCCTGCGCTTCCTCGAACGTGAACCGGCCGGATATCTTGGCGCTCCCTCCGTATATTGCCTCGTTAATGACCGGGGCGCTTTTGACACGATTGTCTATCACAGCGCCGAGCTGCTCGCCGACGTGGGCTTCCGTGAGGCGCCCGAACTGTTCACCGCCGCGGGTCTTGAACTGCAGATTGACCTGGTAGCCCCCCGCTATACTCTCCGTATCGCTAAGGGCCGACGCGTTCGTGAGCTCCTCGCCGGTCATTTCCTCTTGCTCCTTCATGAGGTAGAGGGCGACGACGCGGTTCCGCTCGATGGGCGGAGGCGAGGTGCCGAACGCGAATATCTGCCCGGGCGGCCAGAGATCGCGTTCCTGTTCGAGAAGCTTCCTGACAGTATCCATGTCCTCTTCCGCGAGGCTAAACCTAAACTTGCCTTTTTCCTCGTTGTGCGTCAATCGTTGCCAGAGTTTGCCCGCGAGCGCTCTGTCGATGCTGTCGAGCACTTTGCGCGTACCATCGCTTCCCTCAACCAGATGGAACTTGAGTTGAGCCGGTTGGCCGACAAGGTCTTCCGCTCGAGCCGCATCCTTGACACCGGGCATCTGGATGAGGACTCTCCTATTTCCCTCGAGCTGTATGATCGGTTCTCTGATGCCGAGCTGATCGACCCGGTTGCGGATGATCTCGACGGCACCGAACGCTGCGGCCCTGCGTTGGTCCTGTGTCATGTCAGGCGGAAACTGTATTTCGTAAAGAAGATGCACGCCGCCTTCAAGGTCGAGACCGAGGTTGACCACGCGGTCCCTATCACCCTGGGTCCAGCGGCGTATTGACCTGGCATAGTGTTGCCAGCTGCCGCGAGCTACCGGCGCTTCGCCGGCCCATTGCTCCTGCAGAGCCTCGCGCCGTTCCGGCGACATGGACACCCACCGGACCGTGGGATAGATGAATACTATACTGAACACCAACGCTACAATTGTTGAGATAATTCGCGCTTTAAGAGTCATCAGTCCTCACCGCATTTGCTGTTCTTGAAAGTTAACCTGCATCGAAATCGCTTATCCAGTAGTGCTGACCTCATCGTCCCGTACCCGGCCGCCGCCTGACGTATCCGGAGCTACTCCTCAGGTTGCGTTGGCTGGAACGACGCGACGCACTGTTTTGCTACCTCGATCTTTACGTTATCAGAAATCCGTAACACAATCACCCTGTCGCTCACGCCCACGACCTTACCATAGACGCCGCCGTTCGTGATCACCTGGTCTCCCTTCTTCAGACCAGCGACCATCGCCTGGTGTTCCTTCTGCTTCTTCGTTTGAGGCCGTATCAGCAGAAACCAGAAAACGACTAGCATCAGCACTATGGGAACCATGGGACTCTGGAGCAAGTTTGGCTGAGTGGACGGGGTTGTATCCGTGGCTGCTTGTACAATTGACCAGAACAAAGATTACCTCCTTTTCAGTCTAGGTCCTATTGCCTCTTCGACGTACGTGCAACAAGGCTCTTGCTACCGGTTCAGTGTCTGTACGAGGACAGGAACTCTTTCTTGTACGCGCTGAAAGTGCCTCGAACGATACTGCCCCGAATTTTTTCGCATAATTCTAGCATGAAACTGAGATTGTGTAAAGTGTTAAGGCGAAGTGCAAGGATTTCGCCCGATTTGTACAGGTGTCTGAGGTACGCTCTCGAGTGGTTGCGACACGTATAGCAGCGGCATTCCTCGTCCACGGGGCGAAAATCCCGCTCGTACTGTTTGTTCTCTATGTTGGCTCTTCCCCATCGTGTGAGAAGCGAGCCGTTACGGGCGTTTCTGGTGGGCATTACGCAGTCGAACATGTCAATACCTCGCTCGACGGCTTCGAATATGTCTTCCGGCGGTCCGACGCCCATCAGGTGGCGCGGCTTGTCTTCGGGCAACGCGCGAGCTGTATACTCGCTTACCTCATACACATTCTGCTTTGGCTCGCCGACACTCACTCCGCCGATGGCGTACCCGTCGAAATCCATCGCGGCAATATGCTCGACGCATCTCAATCTCAGGTCACGGTATGTACCGCCCTGGATCACGCCGAACAAGGCTTGGTCGTCATTTCTCTTGGCTGATACGCAGCGTTTCGCCCACTGGATCGTTCTGCTCACCGACCGCTCCACACGTTGTCGGTCGGCGCCGTGAGGTACACATTCGTCGAGGCTGACAGCAATGTCGGCGCCGAGCGCCTCCTGCACTTCTATGGCAAGTTCAGGGGTTAAGAAGTGGCGCGAACCGTCTATATGCGACTGAAACCTGACACCGTCATCGGTGACCTCGTTCAGGGTGGCAAGACTGAACACCTGAAACCCGCCGCTGTCCGTCAGGATCGGGCCCGACCAGTTCATGAACCCGTGCAGCCCGCCAGCTTCAGCCACGAGTTCGTGGCCGGGACGAAGGTACAGGTGATACGCGTTGCTCAGTATGATTCGCGCGCGCACATCCCGGAGTTCGTCGGATGACACGGTTTTCACCGAGGCCTGCGTCCCGACCGGCATGAAGGCCGGCGTTTCAATCGCGCCATGCGGCGTGTGGACAACACCTGCGCGCGCGTGCGAACCGGTATCTGTCGCTACTATCTCGAACTTCACTGCCAGCCTTCCTGTGTCGAGTAGGGGCGCTGCTTGCTGCGCCCTGACACGTCCGAATGCGGGGACGGGCAAGATGCCCGTCCTACCTGTCGGAGAAAGGATCCCGCGAAACAGTCTCTACAATATCAACATTGCATCTCCATAACTGTAGAACCTGTACTTTTCGAAGGTCGCCCGCTCATATGCTTCCAGCATCAGCTCGCGGCCCGCAAACGCGCACACTAGCACAAATAAGGAGCTGCGCGGAAGGTGAAAGTTGGTTAGAAGCGCATCGACCACGCGAAACTCGAACGGCGGCCGGATGTACAGGTCCGTCCATCCATCCGAGGGTTCCAGACTGCCGCCGCGCGCGCATGTCTCTAACACCCGACACGTTGTCGTGCCAACTGCAACGATCCTTCCGCCAGACTCCTTTGCGTTGTGGATAGTCTTTACGCTTTCCGCGCTCATTTTGAAGTACTCCGTCTCCACCTGGTGCTCGCTTATATCCTCCGCGGCGATCGGGCGGAACGTGCCGTAACTCACGTGGAGAGTGACGTACGCAACCGAGATGCCGTGCGCTGACACCGCATCAAGCATCTCCTGAGTAAAATGCAGCCCCGCAGTGGGCGCGGCCACCGCGCCCGGCACCCTCGCGTACACGGTCTGGTAACGTTCTCTGTCGAACTCGTCCGGCTCGTCCCGTTCAATATACGGCGGCAGCGGGACTTCACCGAGCGCTTCGATAACCTTCCATGCGCAGTCGTTCTCGAACCGCAAGACCCTTGCTCCCGACGGCGTCACCTCTTCAACGGTTGCGTGCCAACGCGTGCCGAACACGAGTTTCGCGCCGGCTTTCACGCGCCTGCCACGTTTCACCAGGGCCTCCCAGGCGCCGTCATCCCGCTCTCTAAGGAGCACAACCTCGACCTGAGCACCGGTGCCGGTGTCCGGTTCACCGAGGACTTTTCGCGCCCTGAGCCGCGCCGGTATGACCTTCGTATCGTTGAGAACAACACAGTCATCCGGTTTGAGAAGTGCCGGGATCTCGCTGAAGCGACGCGTCGCTATCTCACCCGAGCCCCTGTCTACCGCCATAAGGCGCGAACCGCCGCGCTCGGGTGCTGGACGCTGCGCGACAAGCTCCTCCGGCAGCTCGTAATCGTAATCTTTCAGCGAACAAGAGGTTCCTGAAACGTCCATCCGTCTGCCCTTTGGCTCTCTATGGGCGGTTTGCGAACCGCCCTGCGGATTACATCCACATCAGCACCACATCCGTCAAAAAAACAAACGCGGCCCGGGCATGAGGCCGTCGACCACCTTCGCCAATCCGCCGCCCGGGCTAGCGCAAATACCTTTCCTTCTCGCTGTAGACGCATCCGCAGTACTGCTGCCGGTAGAGATCCATCTCTTTGGCTATCTCGCGTCCACGCTTCCACACAGGACGAAAGTCCCTATCGTAGAACTCTATCTGTTCTCTCTCTCCAATATCTCGTCCAATCTCCTTGATGACGTCATGTTTCTGATGCGGGCTGACCAGCAATGTGGTCGAGAATGCGTCGAAACCGGACTGTTTTGCCAGAGACGCCACTCGCTCTAGACGGTAACGGTAGCATATCGGGCACCGCTCCTCCTCATGACGTACGATCGCGCGCAGGAACTGATCCAGCTCGTAGACGGGTTCACCGACCAGCTCAACGCCGGCCACCTCGCAGAACTTCCGCGCGGCCTCCAGCCGTCTCTCGTGCTCGGTGTAAGGGTGAACGTTCGGGTTGAAGAAGAAACATGAAACCGAGTTTCCCTCCTCCCTGAGCAGTTCAACAGGACCCGCCGCGCACGGGCCGCAGCATATGTGAAGCAAAACATTCATGACGCGGGCTCACCGGTGTCGCCCGACACGTCGCTGCCCGTCCAGAGTTGGCGCTGTTTACCGGGCGGTGCCGCTCCAAAGTGTCTGTGGGCCAGCTCCGTGGCAACCCTGCCGCTCGACGTTCGCTTGATGTAGCCCGCCTGGATGAGGTAAGGTTCGTACACCTCCTCGATCGTGTCGGATTCCTCCCCGACAGCGACCGCGAGGCTGTTAACGCCTACGGGTCCACCGGAAAACTTCGCGATGATGGTCGTTATAATGGTCTTATCCATGTCGTCGAGTCCGCGCTCGTCCACTCCGAGCATCTCGAGCGCCTTGTCCGCGACAGCGGGGTTGATCTTGCCATCGCCCTTCACCTGCGCGTAGTCTCGTATACGCCTCAACAGCCGGTTGGCTATCCGAGGTGTGCCTCGCGATCGGCGCGCAATCTCCCGGGCACCATCGGCGTCTATCACGACATCGATTACCTTTGCGGAGCGCTTCACTATCGTGGTCAGCTCTTCGACGTTGTAGAACGATAGACGACTCGTGTCGCCGAAACGCGCGCGGAGCGGTGCCGTGAGAAGACCGGCCCGCGTCGTTGCTCCTATGAGCGTGAACGGCGCCAGGCTCAACCTTACGGAGCGTGCCGTAGGTCCTTTGCCCAGCATTATGTCGACCCGATAATCCTCCATCGCACCGTAAAGCATTTCCTCGACGATGTGATTGAGCCGGTGAACCTCGTCGATGAACATAACGTCGCCGTGTTCCAGCCCGGTTAACAACGCTGAGAGGTCGGCCTGCCTCTCAATGACGGGGCCCGATGTTGCAAGGACGTTCACACCCATCTCTTTGGCGACTATGTATGCGAGCGTTGTCTTGCCGAGACCGGGCGGGCCGCAGAAAAGCATGTGGTCGAGAGGTTCACCGCGCTGCTGCGCCGCCGCGATCGAGATGCGCAGCTTCTCCTTGATCGCCTCCTGACCGGGGAAATCGTCGAGCCGTTCCGGACGCAGACGGAGCTCGTACTCCTCCTCCTCGTGGATCGGTCTAGGGTTTATAACCTGCTCTATCTCGTCCATATGATCCCAGTTTCCAGTTGCGCTGCTGCCGATCGATGGTGGGGCAGACATTCCTGTCTGCCGCCTCCGGAGCCGTGCCAGGCCCCTACACGTATTTGAGCGCTATCCTTATCTGTTCCTCTATGGCCGCGCCCTCCGGCACTTCCGCACTTGCCTTCTTGACAGCATTCTTCGCCTGAGAAAGCGTGCACCCCAACGACACCAGCGCGCGGACGACGTCGCTGTCACGCAGCGCGTCTCCTTCCTCGCCGAGGACCTTGGCTATCTCAGTCTCCTCGCCCAGCTTGTTCTTGACCTCCAGGATGATCCTCTGAGCAGTCTTCTTGCCGATTCCGCTGATGCTCGAAAGCGCCGCGACGTCGCTCTGCATGATAGCGTTGCGGAACCTGGCCGGCGTCAGACCTGAGAGCACCGCCAGGGCTACCTTCGGCCCTACGCCGGTCACCGAAAGAAGCAGTTCAAACAGCTGCTTCTCCTCCAGCGTCAGAAAACCGTACAGGTCTATCGCGTCCTCGCGCACGTTCATGTGCGTGAAGAGCTTGACAGGGGCGGCGCCGTCCGACGGCAGCTTCGAGTAGGTTGAGAGCGGCACGAAAACCAGGTAGCCGACACCGTTGACGTCCAGCTCGACGCCCTCACGCGTCTTTCGCTCTACCGTCCCTTTGAGATACGCGTACACTGTGGCAGCGCCTTCCGCCTAGTCTTCCTTGATTGGAGCCATGTGCAATCGGCATATTGCAAGGGCCAGACCGTCTGCCGCGTCGTCAGGCCTGGGCAACTCCGACAAACCGAGCAGCACTTTCACCATTTCCTGAACCTGCCTCTTGTCGGCCTTGCCGTATCCGACCACCGCCTGTTTGACCTGAACAGGCGAGAACTCCACCACCTCCAACCCCGAGGTCACCGCGGCCAGCATACTAACTCCGCGCGCCTGACCCACGGCAAGAGCGGCCGCGGGATTCTTGCTGACAAACAACTTCTCGATGGAAGCCACTTGCGGCTTGTGCTCGGCTATGATCTCTTTCAGGCCGTCATAGATCTTCTCTAACCTGTTGGCAGCAGCAAGATCGGATCGGGTTCGGATTACACCGTATGTTACCGCTTCCAGACGGTTACCTTGTGAATCCACTACACCGTACCCGGTAACGGCAGTGCCCGGGTCAATCCCGATCACCCTCATCTACTCGCCCGCTATCTCCGCTAAGATCTCGTTCGGGATGTCAAAGTTGGCGTGCACTTCCTGCACATCGTCGTGATCTTCGAGCAGCTCAACAAGCGTCAACGTCTGCTTTGCCTCCTTGCCCGACAGTTTGACCGTGCTCTTGGGAATCATGGTCAACTCAGCGGTTTCAATAGGTACCTCTTTAGCCTCAAGCTGCTCCTTGACCGCCGCGAACTCCTTGGGGGCCGTATATATTTCGTATGAATCCTCATCATCCGTGGAAATGTCCTCAGCGCCGGCCTCGAGCGCGGCCTCGAGCAGGTCGTCCTCAGACATCGCCGACCTCGATACCGCTATAAGCCCCTTCTTCTCGAACAGCCACGCTACCGAACCCGCTCCTGCCATTCTGCCGTTGTGTTTGTCAATAATGTGACGCAGCTCCGCGACCGTACGGTTCTTGTTGTCCGTCAGAGCGGTCATGAGTATTGCGACACCGCCGGGACCGTAACACTCGTAGCTGGCTTCCTCATACGAGACTCCGGGCAGCTCTCCCGTACCTTTCTTTATCGCTCTCTCGACATTGGTTGCAGGCATGTTTACCGATCTTGCCTGCGCAAGTACGGTTCGCAGCCGGGCGTTTGCGCCTGGATCGCCGCCCCCGATTTTTGCCGCAACCGCTATCTCCTTGGCAAGTCTTGAGAAGATCTTGCCCCGTTTCGCGTCAACCGCGGCCTTCTTATGCTTGATTGAGCTCCATTTCGAGTGACCGGACATGCGATTCTCCCCCTGTAGATAGTCCGCGAACTGCAAGCGCTAGGCCGGGGTTGACTAACACCGCGCCGGCCCCAACCTTAGGCGCTTGCTCGTCTATCGCTACTTATTCACTGCCGCTCGCTTAATATAGCAGATGGAACTGCGCATTTTCAAGCGCAAGCTCGTTTCGTGTCATAGCTCCGTGATAATGTCCTCTTGTGAGCTCGATAGAAATGTCCTCTAT
>CBFDCQ010000067.1:0-18228 GCA_965603355.1 uncultured bacterium | reverse complement strand
ATCTCCATCTGTGTGAACTGACGCCTGAGCCTCTCCTCCTTCCACCCGAGCCGCCGTTCAATCGCATCTATCCGGTCGTTCAGTACATCAATCTGGCCGTCGATAGTGCCGCTGGCTCGGCTGCGCGACTGCAGAAACCCCGTTGTCGAAGTCAGGTCCTGCAGGTAATTCTCGAAGAGGTCCCCTATGCCGTCTTCAGCAGCGTTGGTGAAGATGCTGGCGACGTCATCGCGGTCAGTCTCCAACGCCTCACGCAACGCACCCTCATCCACCTCAAGCATAGTGAGCACGTCGCTCTCGAAAGTGTCGCCGGTGGAGATTCCTATGCCCAACAGACTTTCGTAGTCGCCGGTGACACCGGTAGGACGTCCGAAGATCGTGTTGCGCAGGTAATTCTCGACCAGGCGAATCGAACCGTCATTCTCGAGGCCCCCATCCTCGCCGAGCAGGTCGTGCATCGTCTGGATGCCAGTGTTATAGGCGTCAACGAACTCCGTGATGTCCTCGATCATCCCCTCATAATCGTTATTGACCGTGACCGTCGAGCTGCCGGTCGCAAGAAGTGTGAAACTCACGCCACCTATCGCGTCGGTGATCGTATTAGTGTTTCTGGTCATGCTCGCCCCGTCAACGGTTAACTGGGCGTCCGTGCCGGCTGTTTGGTCGGCGGTATCCAGGTACGCGGCCGCAAGAAAACCGCTTGTACCGTCCGTGAAATCTATCGTCCTGCTGCCCAGCGTGTCTGAGACCACCCGGATCGTATCGGTGCTCCCGTCGAACGACGCGGTAACACCCGCATCCGAGCTGTTGATGGCGCTCAGCACGTCGTCGAGCGTTTCAGTGCTCGGGTCGGCTACGGTTATTGTAGTTCCATTTATCTGAAACGTTCCCGCAGTCACCGTCCCGGCGCCGAATATATTGTCCAGCGTATCCGCCGGGTTGACGACCGCGATATCAACGGTGCTCTCGAGCGTCGTCGGCGTGCCGGTCTGCGTCGCGGCCGTAAGCCTTCCGCTGTCCAGGAAGTTGCTTGTGTCCGAGGTGGCGCCTAAATTGATTATGTCCGTATCGCCCGGGTCGTCGTTGGTGAGAGTTATCTTGTTTGTGGTGGCGCTGAACGTGGCCGTGACGTTTGTATTGTTGCTAATGTCGGTCAGGACGTCGTTGAGCGTATCAGTGGTGACATCTATCGTTATTTCGGTACCGTTTACGGTGAACGTCCCGCTTGTAGGCGCGAGGCTCAACCCGGCCGAGTCCAAGGCAACGTTCGGGTCTACCACCTGGCCCAGATAGTTGCTGCTCGTGCCGACCGTCGCGCTCGCAAGCGTGGTGACCTGTATATCGAAAGAGCCCCGCACTGCGTTTCCACCCGCGAGCTCCGTCGTCAGCACGGATTCATCGCTGGACGCCGCCGCAACCTGGTCAAACACCATGTCGAGCGTGAAGTCCTGGGCGCGATGGAACAGCGTGAGCAGGTCTCTGCGTACCGATTGAACCCCTTCGCGCTGGTCTTCAAGCGTCTGAATCCGGTTTCGCAGCCGGGTGATCGGGACGCGTTCGAGCGCCAGGAGCTGCGTTATGATAGTGTCAACATCGAGGCCGGAAGCCAACCCGCTAAAATATATCTGACCCGCCACTTATAACTGCCCCTTAAACGGTAGGTTGAGATAATCGCCCTTTTCTTGGCATCTCTCCCATACTGAACCTGTCATCATTTAGGGAAAACCCCACCTTCCATACTATATCTATCGTCAGTTTACGGCATAACTTTAGTCGAAGAGACAGCAAATCCCCGCAAGTTCAGATGAAAGCGCGGGGACGGTTGCCGACCACTGCCCGGATGACTTCAGATCTCGATATCCAGAAGAAGCCCCACGATGTTCCTCAACCGCGACATGATCTCCAGGAGTTCCTGCGGCGGTATCTGCTTTATTATCTCGTTATTTCCCGGGTCAATAATCTGCGTCACGATTCTGTCGGTATCATCGTCGATTCTGATTCTGATATTCCAGTTCAGGGACTCAATAACCTCGTTCAGCATCCGTGATAGCTCTTGCACGCTTTCTCTATCTGGAGGCAGCTGTTGCGTTTCCGCCTTCTCTGCTTCTTGCGCAGGTGGCGATGATTTCGCCCGTGCAACCGAGGGTGGCGGCTTTTGACGAGCAGGAAACGCCTCCTCCACCCCAGGCATTGTAAGCTGTCTTTCGTTGCCCGATATGCTTCCTATACTCATTCCGTAGCCCTCCTGTGCAGCCTCCCCGGAGAGGTATTGATTTCACGTGCGGTTGGGCGGCTCGCGCTTGAGCCGCCCAACCATACAGTTGCTACCGACTAACCGAGTAACGTCAGAGCGTTCTGAGGCATTACGTTAGCCTGAGCCAGAATCGATGTACCGGCTGCAATCAGAATCTGGTTCCGCGTGAACTCTATCGTCTCAAGAGCGATGTTCGCGTCGCGTATCGCGCTCTCGGACGCGGAGGAGTTCTCCTCCTGGATAGCCAACGTAGCTATCGTGAACTCCAGCCTGTTCTGCGCCGCACCAAGACCGGCACGGATGCTCGACACCGTTGCCAGAGCAGAGTCAACCTGCTGGATCGCCGTGGCGGCCTCCGCTGCAGCTGAAACGGCGAAACCGGTGTCGATGCTCAGATCGTTGCTATCAGCGCCCTGCAGGTTGATAGCAAGTGTCTGACCTATCTGCGCACCTGCCTGGATCGTCACCACCGGAGTTGAACCGTCCAGGATGCTGATGCCGTTGAACTGGCCATCAGTGGCGATATCGTCAATCTGCGCCAAGAGCTCCTCTACCTCATCCTGCAGCGCCAATCGGTTTGCCTCTGACGAGGTACCGGTGGACGCCTGTACGGCCAGTTCCCTTATTCGCTGAAGGATATTGGTGGTCTCGCTCAACGCGCCTTCTGCGGTCTGCACCATCGATATCCCGTCCTGGCTGTTGCGCTGCGCTACGCGATAACCAAGCACCTGGGAACGGAATCCCTCGGCGATGGCAAGTCCCGCAGCGTCATCCGCCGCGCGGTTGATACGCAAGCCGCTGGACAACCTCTCCAACGATCTGTTCAACCGCAGCGATGTCCGGTTCAACTGCCTGGTGGCGTTCAGCGCCGGTACGTTTGTGTTTATCCGTAAACCCATCGTTTGTTCCTCCTTGATACACTGTTACGCCTCGGTATCCCTACCTCGGCAAACAGAATTGGCCCCGGACCGAACCGTCAAATCAAGTTCGTGCTCCCATCAAGAACATCGATCCCATCGTTCATTGCATCCTGTCGTATATAATCTGACAGGACCCCGGTAAGCCAATCCGATTAGTGGGCGGGAAAGGTTCCCATTTTCCTTTCAGCCCGTTTCGCGCAGGTCGTCCTGAACACCACGCTGCGCCTGTGCCCTCCCCGCACCTGCCTGCTCAATTCTGCAGGTCGGGGAAGGTGAGAGCGAGTTTCCGAGACGTCGCCCCACGCCTCAGTTGATGTGACCTATCACCTCCTTCCGCACCACCTGTTTCCTGCCCCACTCGGTCTCTGCCCAGAGACCACAACAAACCAGACTACTTATTCCCGGACTGAATCCGCCATCGGCGGACGCGCTCCCATCTCGCCAGAGTCGAGTACCCAACTTAAGGGAAATAATATGAGAGGCGATTCCGAGAATAGTACACTGTGTAAAACTGCCTTCACCAGGCCACAAGTAAACCGCGCCCATGGCTCCGCAGCGCGCGTCTCACTTTCAAATCCATATCCACGGTACATAACAGTTGTCTCCATGAACGTCTCACGACGGCTGCTATCCAGCCGCACGGATATCTGCGTCAATTTCTACCGGCCTAGATCAACTGTCTGTTATCATCCTATCAGGTTGAGCGCAACCTGCGGCATTATGTTCGCCTGTGCAAGAACCGATATACCGGCACTCATAAGAATCTGGTTCCGCGTGAACTCTATCGTCTCCAACGCGATGTTCGCGTCGCGAATCCTGCTCTCAGACGCGGATGCATTTTCCTCCTGGATGGCGAGCGTCGAGACAGTGAACTCGAGCCTGTTCTGCGCTGCTCCAAGACCGGCACGGATGCTTGACACCGTCGATATCGCGGAGTCTACCTGCTCGATAGCCGTCGCCGCCTGCGCCAAAGAGGAGATAGCGAAGCCGGTATCGATAGCCAAGTCTAGGCTATCGGCTCCCGTGAGGGATATTATCAGCGTCTGTCCAATATTCGCGCCAGCCTGAATCGTGATCGTCGCGGGAGTGCCGGTCAGCAGCGGAACGCCGTTGAACTCGGTGTCCGCGGCGATGTCGTCAAGCTGCTCGATGAGCTGATCCACCTCCTGCTGGAGCGCGGTGCGGTTCACGTCCGATATCGTGCCGCTCGCTGATTGAACAGCCAGCTCGCGTATCCTTTGAAGTATGCTTGTAGTCTCGCTTAGTACCCCCTCAGCCGTCTGTACCAGCGATATGCCGTCCTGGCTGTTGCGCTCGGCAACCCTATTGCCGAGAACTTGCGAGCGGAATCCCTCCGCTATTGCCAGGCCGGCGGCATCATCCGCCGCCGTGTTGATGCGCAGCCCACTCGAGAGTCGCTGAAATGACTTCGTGAGCCGTGTCACCGTGCGGTTAATCTGGCGTGTGGTGTTTAGCGCGGGTACATTTGTGTTGATTCTTAGCCCCATGATCTATCCTCCTTGATCGCCAAACCTCGGCTTCCTTGCCTCGGTTACCACCTGTTCGCGGTCGGCATCGCCCCTGCACGCCGAGCGCGACAGGAAAGAGGTATCCCCACAGACACCTCTTCCTCCTGAGGTATTGTCCGAAAAGACAATCCACCTCCATCTCCTATATCGGCAGGGAGGTCGGCGAACTTTAGGGAAATCTTCATCTCAGAGAGGCTGAATGTTGCTAAGTCACTGGTGGATACATGGTTGTGAGGGGCGAGCGCGTTAAAGAAACCGCCCGCAGCAGTCAGATATTTCTCTCGAGATCCAGAAGGTTGGCCCTGGCCGCAGCGTTCCCAGGCTCTTCCGCAAGGCATCTCCTGAAGCACTCAACGGCGTCCTTGAACCGGCTCATCGAGACATATGTAACGCCCAGGTTGTTCCAGGCCACCGCAAGACGCTCATCGAGCTGTGTCGCCTGTCTGAACAGGCCCGCCGACGCGCTCAATTGCCCGGCATGGTAGGCTATTTCGCCGAGACCGTTGGCGACCTGGGCGCTGTCCGGATGGCTGCGTTGAAGCTCGCGCAGCACCGACGCGGCCGACTCGAGTTCACCAAGCTCCACAGCAAGTCTTGTGAAGCTCTGGAGCAACACGGCGCTCGGACCGTCCATCTGCAACGCAAGACCATACTCAGCAATAGCTTCCGACGCTCTGCCCGCCCGTTCAAGGGCCACCCCAAGCGCTCGGTGAACGTCAAAGAGGTTCGGCTCAAGTTGCACAGACCTCCGGAGCCGTTCCAGCGCGCCCTCGTTGTCACCCAGAATGCTCAACGTCACGCCCAGATTCCTCAGGGTATCCGCCCGGGCAGGCTCGATCTCAAGCGCGCGTGCGTACGCTCCCTTCGCGCTCGAATAGTCTCCCAATTTGTAGGAGATCGACCCGAGATTCGCAAGGATCAGCGAGGAATCGGGTTCGATCTCCAGCGCACACCGGTATGATTCCAGCGCGCCCTTGTAGTCACCTAGCTCGTGCAGTTGGTTACCCAGTTCGAAGTGCGCTTTCGCATTGGTCGGGTCCTCCAGGACTTTCTTTCGCCCGAGCGAAAGGTAGTACGTCTGCTTCGCGCGGAACCGCTCCTGCAACTGGGCTCTTCCGTAATGGTGAATGGGTACGTCGCAGAAGACTCTTGCGACACCGAGCCTGTCGAGCGAGCGCATCACGAGCTCGTGAATGCGCCCCTCAAACCGGATGTCGGGGTGATTCCTGAAGAGGCGCGTCTTTATGGAGGGATGCCACCCCGGACAGCCCCGGGCGTACGGGTCGTTTGCGCCGCAGGCCACCCACCCGGCAAGCTCGCTGTTGAAACCGTAGTTGCGCGTGACGAACCTGTAAGCGAGATTCTCCGGTGTTTCAGTGAGCGTGCGGAGCCGTGGAAGGTCCCCCTGAGCAACCGCCTCATCAGCGTCCAGCACAAGTATCCAGTCGCCTCTACAGTGGCGTAGGGACTCGTTGCGGGCCGCGCCAAAATCGTCCTGCCACTCGTGCCGGCTGACCTCAGCACCCAGCTCTCCTGCAAGCGCCGTGGTCCGGTCAGTGGAACCAGTGTCAACCAAGACTATCTGGTCCGCCACGGGCGCGACCGACTTTATCGCATCCGCGATACAGTGCTCCTCGTCCCTGGCTATCATAGCTACGCTGAGAGTCTGACGGGACAATCTGTGGTCTCCCCGCACCGTTTTTCCCGATAAGGATTGCCCGGGTAGGACAAATACGGTTCTCAGAACCTTATCTCATAGCCGATGCACAGATGCGGCTCCAGCGGCGGGCGCTTGATTACCTCGTACCTTCTTCGCACCTCGTCGAATATCTCCGGTACGCAGGCCCCGTAGATGTATTCGCACCCCACAAAGTCGCGTTCAAGCAGCTCCTTGATCTTGCGGCTGGGTTTGATCCGGAACCTGTAATGCCGGTTGATTTCCTTCATTCCCTTATGTTCGTAGTAGTGTTTAGCGTTCTCGTCCTGAGTCCAGAACTCCATCCGGTGAACGCCCTTAGCTGTCAGGCGCTTCTTGGCTTCCTCTATCAGAGCCATACCGATGTTGTGCCCGGCGCACTCGGGCAGCCTCCCGAGCTCCAAGACGTACCCGCCGATGCTGTCTTTCAGAAGGCACAGCTTACCCGGCTCTGGCTCGATCTCGACGTCAATCAACCCGACGATCTTCTCGCCGTAGAGCGCCACGAGCTTCACGGAATCGTTCTCGTACACGGGTCGCTTCTGAATCGTATAGTTCCACGCGTGGGACGTCGAAAGGATAGTCGCGTGGACTATCATCCACTCTTTCTCATCGCGGTCCTCGTAATCGCGAATTGTCAGGTCCATCATCCGCCTCCACGTTCCATCACGCACGAACCTTCCAGAGCAGCGAGAACCATCTCAGCTTCCTCTGTCTTGTTCAGTAACTCGGCAACCTCCATAAACTTCCGCCGTGCGACAGCGAGACGAGGTTCGCTTTCCAGTGCCCTCAAAAGCATCCGGTACGCAGCCTCGCCCTGACCGAGCAACATCAGAACAGGACCGAGCTCGGCGTACGTCATTGCGTCCGCCGGCTCCTCGTTCACCGCATCCTTGAGCAACCGTAACGCACCCGGAGCGTCCGCGGCGTCGAGCAACTCGCTCGCTTCCATCCTCATCCTAAACGCGTTTAGCGCCGCCTGAGCAGGCGCGAACGCCGGACACGCTTCAACCGCTCCACGATAGGCTTCCTCGGCCGACTGCGTGTCCCCGCACCGCTCGTGCACCTTGCCCAGATAGATCCGGGCCACGACGTCCGCCGGATTTCTTGTGACCGCAGCACTCAACCTTTCCATGGCGGACTCGAGATCACCGCGTTTCATGCCAATAGCCGCCAGGTTCACCGAGACGTTTGGCGCAGCGTCGTCCCTCTCCATCTTTTCAAGAATCGTCTGCGCCTCAGCCAGCCGGCCGCCCCGCGCAAGCACCTCCACCAGCCCGCTCCGCGCGAGAGACGAGTCCGGATCGAGCGAAAGGGCTTCCCTGTAATGACTTTCCGCCTCGTCGAGCCGATCCAGCTCCTTCAGCTGCACCGCCAGGTCGTAATGAGCCTTCGAGTCGTTTGGACGCTCCGAAACGTTGCGCATGCCTAGGTTCGCGTAGAACCGGCTCTTCTCCGGCGCCCTTGAATTTTTCCCATAGTGATGTATGACGATGTCCGTCTCGGCGATCCTTCCGCCCGCCTCCCGTATGCTCTCGACAACCGTCTCGTGCACGCAACCGCGAAACCTGTACTCGGCCTTGTTGCGCCACATCCTGACGAGCGGCACCCGTATGTACCCTGAAAAACCTCTTGCCGGAGCAGACGACTCGTCCGCAGGCGTCCACCACATGCTCTGGCACTCGTCGCTGTAGTTCGCCAGCACGAACTGAACCGCGTCGAACTCATCGCGATCCACAAACTCTCTGATGCGAGGCAGGTCGTCCGGCGTAACGATCTCGTCCGCGTCAAGCACCATCACCCAATCGCCTGTCGCATGCCGCAACGACTCGTTTCGCGCGGCGGAGAAATCGTCAGACCACTCGTAACTGAACGTTTTCGCGTCGAAACGTCGCGCAACCTCTATCGTGTTGTCAGTCGAACCTGTGTCAACCACAACGATCTCGTCAATGATCGGGCTCGCGGAACTCAGACACTCCGCTAAACGCTCACCCTCGTCTTTCGCTATCATCGCCAGCGTAAGCGTGCGACGCGCAGAACGCGACTTGCCAGCATCGTCTGACATGGTTCACCCCGTGAGGCATCCGCACCGTCATCCAGACATTATTCTAGGTGAGCTCTCTTGCCCTTAACGCCATCAGCCGGATATGTTCCGGCGTGCTCCCGCAACAGCCGCCGATTATCCGGGCCCCCGCGCTCACCAGCTCATCGACGCCTTCAGCCATCTTCTCAGGCGTCTCGTCAAAAACCGTTTTACCGTCCACAAGTTTCGGTTGACCGGCGTTGGGCTCGGCCGCTATAGGTTTTTGCGTAAACTGTTTCATCCGGCGCACGATCTCGCACGTCTCACCGACAGAGTTCCAGCAGTTCGTCCCGATAACATCCGCGCCCGCCTCGGACAGCTTCTTAACAGCGCTCTCAATGTCCACGCCCATAACCGTGTGGAAGCCCTCGCCGTCCGCGTCGCGTTGAAAACCCATCAAGCCGAGCACCGGCAGCGAACAGGTCTCCTTTGCGGCGAGCACGGCGACAACCGCCTCCTCGATCGCCGACATGGTCTCGACAATAACGGCGTCGGCTCCACCTTCCGCAAACGCCGCAGCCTGCTCTGCAAAAGCCGCGTAGAACTCCTCCCGTGCTGTCGTGCCAAGTGGTTCCATAAACATTCCAGTTGGACCGATGTCGCCCAGCACGAAGTGGTCATCGCCTGCCTCCAGCCGGGCATTCTCAGCCGCGCGCAGGTTCAACTCTCGCGCTTTATTTGCCAGATCGTAAGCGGCCAGCTTCAGCCGGTTGCCGCCGAACGTGTTGGTGAGAACTGCGTCGGCTCCCGCCTCGATGTATGCGCGGTGTATCTCCCTGACCTTATCCGGCTCCTCAACGTTCCACAGTTCGCGACAGTGCCCGACCGGCATACCGCGCCTATCAAGTTCCGTTCCCATAGCGCCATCGAGCACCACCACGCGTTCGTTCACTGCCCTGATAAAATCCGGCATTTTAACCACCCTTACGTTGAGGACCGTCGTCCCTGCCGCACTCTCCACCGACGCCCTGTATGATCTCCACCGCGTGCGACAGGCTCGGAGCTATAACCTCAAAGCACTCGCGCACCGCTGCAGGGCTTCCGGGCATGTTCACGATGAGCGTTTCACCAAACACCCCCGCCACTGCTCGAGATAGGATTGACCGCGGCGTCGACTCGTACCCTTTCACACGCATCAGCTCCCCGAAACCCGGAAGCTCCTTCTCGAGGACCTCCTTTGTCGCCTCCGGCGTTACATCACGCGCCGCAATGCCCGTTCCGCCTGTCGTGAATATTATGTTTACCTTTTGCGCCATGTCGCGCAACGCGCCGACGATCTCGTCCTTCTCGTCCGCAACTACCTGTCGGGCCTTTACTTCCGCCGGAATCCCAGCAGCCAGTTCCGCGAGCAAATCGCCGCTGGCATCAAGGCGCTCGCCTCTCGCGCCCTTATCACTGACCGTCAGTATTCCTACACTAATCACTCTCAGCCACCCAATCGCCGCTTCTGCCGCCCGATTTCCTGAGAACGCGGATATCCGTAAGCTGAATACCCCGGTCAACACCCTTGCACATATCGTACACGGTCAGAGCGGCTACCGAAACCGCAACCAGCGCCTCCATCTCAGCGCCGGTCTTCGCTTCGGCCTTGACGCTCGCCCTGATCTTCAGAGTATCGGCGCCTGCCCTCTCGATCTCGACACCGATATCGTCGAGGACTATCGGATGGCACATCGGGAGAAGATCAGCGGTGCGTTTTGCCGCCATCATGCCCGCCACACGCGCTACATCAAACACGTCACCTTTCGGCAGAGTCCCGTCCTCGATCATTCTCATCGTATCCGGCGAAACGCGGACAATCCCTTCCGCAGTCGCCGTCCGGCTCGTGACCGCCTTGTCGCTTACATCCACCATTCGCGCGGAACCGTATTCTGCCTTGTCTTCCTTCTTACTCATGTCACCATGCCCCGCTCTTCCCGGTAGGGGCGCCGCTTCCTGCGCCCTTGACTTCTAGCCCGCGTCGATCCTCTCCTCGCCGCTGTATACGTTCATGCGGTCGCCCCTGACAAAACCCACAAGCGTCAGTCCCGCACGACGCGCGAGCTCGACCGCCATACTCGTTGGCGCCGTACGCGAGACCAGGAGCGAAATTCGGCTTACGAGCGCCTTCATCACGGCGTCCGCAGACAACCGGCCGCTGGTCAGCAACCCTGAGCCTGCAACTTCCGTCCCGTCAAGGAACGCGGCGCCGAGAACCTTGTCCAGCGCGTTGTGCCGCCCTACATCCTCCGCGATGTACGTCAGTTGGTCTCCATCAAACAAAGCGGCAGTATGGACTCCGCCGGTTTCTTTGAACAGAGGCGCTTTTCGCCCCAGTTCTCGCATACCGCTCAGTATCTCGTCGCCCCGGAACCTGGCGTCGGGCAACGGTAAGAACTCGCTCACATCATCCAGCAGGTTCGCGAAAGTCGCACCACCGCCGCATCCTGACGTTATCAGCATTCGCCCCATCGGGGAATCTGCGCCGCGAGATGCCGACGCGGCGACATCCGCCACAAACGTCTTGCCCTCGACGATGGTGATCGACTCGAGCTCCTCACTCGACTCGAGCAGGCCTTCCGAGACGAGGAATCCCGCCGCGAGTGCATCCAGGCGGGTCGGAGAACAAACCAGTGAGACTATCTCGGATCCGTTCAAGTATATAGTCAGAATGCCGGTTTTCGCTACCGATTCATCTACAGTTCGCGGCCCGTTCTTGTCAATCCTGGTCGCGTCAAACTTGTCGATCAAACCCGCTTCGACGCTGTTTCCCATCGTTCTCCAGCGCGCTACAGGCCAACGGCCTGTGCTATCTCGGCGACCTCAGTTGCGGCCCGGGAACCCGAGTCTATCTCGAGAAGCGGTGTGCCTTCGCTATCGCAGTCTGTGATGACCTGGTCTTCGGCGACCGTGCCGGCAAGCTCGATCCCGATCTCGCCGATCAGTTCCTGCACGCGAGGCGGAACGCCATTTCGGACCCGGTTGACGATCAGTCTCATCTCGGAGACGTTGATCCCCAGCTCGTCCACAAGCTCACGTATCCTGCGTACGGCCGACATCCCGCGCACCGTCGGGTCCGTGACGACCAGCATCAAGTCTATCGTTCTCATCACACGCCGGCTCAGATGCTCCAAGCCCGCCTCGTTATCGATCACCAGGTACGGGTACTGGTCGCCGATCATGTTGATCACGTCACGAAGTATGCTGTTGGCAAAGCAATAACAGCGCGGGCCTTCAGGTCTGCCCATAGCCAGCAGGTCCAACCCTTTCGTCTCAACGATACACTGGTTGGCCTTCATCGTAAGCAGGTCCGGTTTGGACATGCCGGGCGGCATATTGTCCTTCCCCTCGAGCATCTCCTCAGTGATCCCCCCGAGCGTCTGTTCGACCTTTAGGCCGAGCGACTCGTTGAGGTTCGAGTTAGGATCGGCGTCTATCGCCAAGATAGGCACTGATCCCTTATCCCTCAGATGCTTTATGAGCAACGCGGCAACGGAGGTCTTGCCGACACCCCCCTTACCCGCTACTGCAATCGTTTTTCCCATCTTTCCACACCTAACCGCCGGCGCCGCCAAGGGCGTCCAGAATCCGACCGACCTCTTCCCTCAGCTGCTCGCCATCATTGTCAAGAGGGCTGACGCCGCTCCTGTCAGCTTCCAGTATCTTCGGGTCGTAGCTTATCGCCCCCAGAAGCTCGTCTGCGCCAAAAGCGCTCTCAATGAACCGCGTGTCCTCGTCGCTCTGCACCTTGTTCGCGACGACCTTGACCGATTTGAGTCCAATATCCACAGCGAGCCGCTTGACAGCTTCGGCGGTACCCACAGAGCGCTGACCCGGCTCAACGACGACGATGAGCGTCTCCACCGACTGGGCCGTGGCCCTGCCGAGGTGTTCCAGTCCGGCCTCCATGTCCATTACGACCGCGTCATCGCGATATATGAGGACGTCTTCCATAACACGTTTCAGCACAACACTCTCCGGGCATAAACATCCGCTGCCACCCGTCTGGATGCCGCCCATCAGGAGCAGTCTGATATCATTGTATGTGCGGGAGTACTTGTCCGGTATGTCGTCAACGTCGGGGTTCATTTTAAAGATGGAACCATACCCCGGTTTTGCGCCGGTGCGCTCGCGGATCAGCTCCTTCAGGTCCGCCAGAGGCACGATCTCGGCGGCCAACTCCCGCGGGAACCCGAGCGCGGACGCCAGATTAGCGTCCGGATCGGCGTCTATCGCCAGAACCTTTTTGCCCTGCTCGGCCAGCAGACGCGCCATCACACCGGCAAGAGTGGTCTTGCCCGCACCACCTTTCCCACTAACTGCAATCTTCATCGCAATGTATCCTTGGACTGACTCATATTTGGACAAACGCAGGCGGTACCCGACATCACCACATCCTTCCGCATTCGAAAGCGATTATACCCCCGAACCAGACGGTTGTCAACGAGGCTCGCGACAGATCGAGCCCGCACTAATCTATTCCATGGCCAGAATCCGGACATTTGCGAAAACGCGGAGACCCATCGTCTTGGGCGTACCGTGCCGCTGAAAGAAGGACTGTGAGAAACACAGGAAGAGCGGGCAAGGTCTAACCTCGTCGCGCCGGTTAGCCCGGCTTCAGCGGGCTCCTCTTTGCACCCGGCTTTAGCCGGGGTGGTGCGGGCAGAGGGAAAGCAAGCGCGCTTCAGCGTGGCTTCTAGATGCGGCGGAGCTGAGTGGTATTTGCTGCCCGGCGGCACAGGATTCATCCTGTATACAGGAGCGTATCACAGGTTGGGATCATGCCACAGACAGACAGGAATGTCTGTCCCACCCCGATTAAGGCGGACTCAGGCCGTACCGCTGGTCCATGACGAGAGGTAGTGAGCTTGTTCATCCGTAAGGGAGTCTATCTTAACTCCCATGGATTCGAGCTTCAACCTGGCGACCGCCTCATCGATCTCTTTCGGGACGTTGTACACCTTTGGTTCGAGCTTGCCGTCCCGTGTCACGACGTACTCCGTCGCGAGAGCCTGGACCGCAAAGCTCATGTCCATAACGCATGCGGGATGCCCTTCCGCGGCGGACAGGTTGACCAGGCGACCCTCGGCTATGACGTACAGTGTACGACCGTTCTTAAGGAGGTGCGCGTCAACGAAGTTTCGGACACCCTTCCGTACCTCCTTTGAGATACGCTCGAGAGTCTTCAGGTCGATCTCCACATTGAAATGGCCGGAGTTGCACAGTATAGCGCCGTCCTTCATGGCCAGGAAGTGTTCCTCACGTATCACACTCACGTCGCCGGTCAGCGTACAGAACAGGTCGCCCTCTTTAGCCGCCTGTTCCATGGACATGACGCGAAAACCGTCCATGGCGGCTTCCAGCGCACGCAACGGGCTGACTTCCGTAACGATCACGTTAGCGCCCATGCCCTTGGCGCGCAACGCGAAACCGCGACCGCACCAGCCGTACCCGGCAGCGACCACCGTCTTGCCCGCGATAAGCATATCGGTGGCGCGTATGATGCCGTCGACCGTTGACTGGCCCGTGCCGTACCGGTTGTCGAACAGATGTTTCGTGTCGGCATCGTTGACCGCAATGACAGGTATCTTCAGAGCGCCGTCTCTTTCCATCGCCCGCAGCCGTATAACTCCGGTCGTGGTCTCCTCCATGCTACCTATAATCGAGGGAATGAGCTCCGTATGATCCGTATGTATCGCGGATACCAGGTCGGCACCGTCGTCCATCGTTACACTGGGACCATGAGCCAACGCAGACTCAATATGGCTGTAATACGTATCCGTGTCTTCACCCTTTATGGCAAAAACGGGGATCCCGTAATCTTTCGCAAGCGACGCCGAAACGTCGTCCTGGGTCGAAAGAGGATTGGACGCGCACAGCGCCAGGTTAGCACCGCCGGCCTGCAGCGCTCTGGCGAGGTTAGCGGTCTCGGCCGTGATATGCAGACAAGCCGACATGTTGAACTCTTTCAGCGGCTTCTCTTTCTCAAACCTCTCCCTGATGACCCTGAGCACCGGCATGTCGCGGTCGGCCCACTCGATCCGACGCTTGCCTTCCGGGGCCAGACTCGCATCCTTTACGTCAAAATCCATCTCAAATGTCCCTTTCTACAGCTTCGCCATCTTGCGAAGCTCATCGGCGTGGTCTCTCAACTCCCAGGTGAAGTCCGGATCGTCCTCACGACCGAAATGTCCATAGGCGGCCGTCTTTGTATATATCGGCCTCCTGAGCTGCAAATGCTCGATGATATGCGCCGGCCTGAGGTCGAACACCTCACTCACTATCCTCGAAATGTCATTCTCCGATATGCGACCGGTACCGAACGTGTCGACCATGACGCTCACGGGACGCGCCTTTCCGATGGCGTACGCGATCTGCACCTCGCACTCTTTGGCCAGCCCGGCGGCAACTATGTTCTTCGCCACGTGCCTTGCCATGTACGTGCTCGACCGATCCACCTTCGTCGGGTCCTTGCCCGAGAAACACCCGCCGCCATGGCTTCCTTTACCGCCGTACGAGTCAACGATGATCTTGCGCCCGGTTACCCCGCTATCGGCTCTCGGGCCGCCCAATTCGAACCGGCCGGTCGGATTCACCAAGAACGGTTCGGTCTCCTTGTCCATGAGGTTGCCTGGAATCACTTTCAGGATAACATGCTCGGTGATGGCTTCCTCTACAACCTTCATATCCTTGATCTCGGGAGAGTGGTGGCTCGAAACCAACACGTTGACAACTCTCTTCGGAACTCTGTCGACGTACTCGACAGTGACCTGTGCCTTGCCGTCGGGCCTCAGGAACGATACCGTACCGTCCTTCCTCACCTCTGCCAGTCTTCTCGTAAGGGCGTGAGCGAGAACGATCGGAAGAGGCATCAGCTCTTCCGTCTCATCGGTCGCGTACCCGAACATCATCCCCTGATCACCGGCGCCCTGCTCGTGATCCGTCGTAGCAGTCACTCCCAGAGAAATGTCCGGCGACTGTTTTCTGATGTACGTCTTGATCTCGCAGTTGTCGTGACTGAAACCGTCGGCTCTATCCGTATATCCGACGTTACGGATCACCTCGCGGACAATTTCCGGTATGTCTATCTTAGCCGTTGTTGTTATCTCACCGGCTACAATCACGACGCCCCGTGCGGAGTCTTCAGTAAGCTCCGACGTGACCAGGGTCTCACAGGCAACCCGCCCCGCCGTGTCCTGCTCGTACACCGCATCCACAATCGCGTCCGAAATCTGGTCCGCAACCTTGTCCGGATGACCTTCAGTAACTGATTCAGAAGTAAAAAGCCGTCTCATTTCCTCCATTTTCCTTGCCTTTATGAGCCGTTTCTCGGCCGGGATACTCCCCCCATCAACAGTTCACAACCAGTCCGTAACGAAAACAAACTCCACACTATTGCGCAAATCCGGTGGAGACTTTGCATCGGACGAGGAACTTCACTTCCGCACAAACCGGTTGGCGAGCACCACCGCGTCGAGCCGCAACCCGGGTCCCATCGTGCTGCTCATACTGACACTTCGCAAGTATGTTCCCTTTGCCGAAGCAGGCTTCGCCCTCATGATGCTCTCGATGACGCTGAGCGCGTTCTCCGCGATCTGGTCGCTGCTGAACGAGACCTTGCCAACCGGCACGTGAATGTTGGCACTCTTGTCAACGCGGTACTCGATCTTTCCGGCCTTGATCTGCTTGATGGCCGGGGCGACATCAAACGTCACAGTCCCGCTCTTGGGACTGGGCATCAACCCTTTCGGACCGAGAACCCGCCCAAGTTTACCGACAACGCCCATCATGTCCGGCGTGGCCACCGCGACGTCAAAATCCATCCAGCCCGACTGGATCTTTTCGATGAGCTCTTCGCCCCCAACAACGTCCGCGCCGGCCTCCTCCGCCTCCCGCACTTTCTCGCCCTTGGCGAACACCAGCACGTTCACGCTCTTGCCGGTCCCATACGGCAGCGCCACAGTACCTCTGACCATCTGGTCCGCTTGACGCGGATCCACGCCCAATTTGAACGCCAGCTCAACACTCTCATCGAACTTTGCGGTCGCACCCTTCCTCACCAACTCCACAGCCTCTTCGACCGTGTAACTCTTGTTCCGGTCGACACTATCGGCCGCCATCTTGTATCGTTTACCTCGGTTGACTGCCATCTGAACCTCTCATCAGCCCTCGATTTCGATTCCCATACTTCGCGCAGTGCCGGCGATCATCCTCATAGCCGTCTCCAACGACGATGCGTTGAGGTTCGGCATCTTCATCTTCGCAATCTCCTCGACCTGCGCACGTGTCACAGAGGCCACCTTGTTGAGGTTAGGTTCGCCCGACGCCTTCGCGATCTCCGCCGCCCGTTTAAGCAAATCCGCTGCCGGCGGCGTCTTAGTGATGAAGGTGAACGTCCTGTCCTCATAAATCGTCACTACAGCCGGTATGATGTAGCCCTGCTTATCTTTGGTCTTCTCGTTGTACGCCTTGCAGAACTCCATGATGTTCACACCGTGCTGACCAAGCGCAGGTCCTACCGGAGGAGCCGGGTTCGCCTGACCCGCAGGTACTTGGAGTTTCACCTTAGCTATCGCCTTCTTCTTCGCCATTACTGATGCACCCTCACTTTATCCCTTTTCGATCTGCCAGAACTCCAGCTCAACGCTGGTCATCCTCTCGAAGATCTTGACCAGGACTTTAACTCTGCCGCGCTCCGGGTTCACCTCGTCTACGGTACCCAGAAAGTTGGAGAACGGCCCCTCAACAATCTTCACCAACTCTCCCTGCTGGAACAGCACCTTCGGTTTCGGTTTCTCTTCTTCGCCCTTGAGCTGCTCCATAATGCTCTCTATTTCTTCAGCACCAACCGGTACAGGCCGTTTCCCCGCAGAAATAAACCCGCTGACCCCGGGAGTGTTCTTGACGATGAACCATGTCTTCTCATTCACCACCATGTTTACCAGCACATATCCCGGGAAGAACTTCCTCGTCGTGACCCTTCTCTGGCCAGCTCTTACCTCGGCCACTTGCTCCGAAGGCACGAGTATCTCACCGATCATGTCGTGCAGCTTCTCACGCTCAATGGTCTTTTCGAGATTCTCCTTGACCTTATTCTCCTGACCAGAATGCGCGTGAACGGCATACCACTTTTTTTCCGCCAATTTACCTCTCCGTTGCGTGCGTTATGGGAGCCGTTACACCCCCAAAACCCTCAATATTACGAAATTGAATATGCGATCGAGTAACCCGATTATGACGGCCGTTATCAAGATCATGACAATCACCACTGAGGTCGAGCGGGTTAGCTCCTCCTTCTTTGGCCATGACACTCTCTTGAGCTCGGCGCGCACCTGCTCCAGGAAAACGCGGATCTTCTTGAACATGATTTAAACCTAATCCTATCGTGGCCTGAAATCACACAAATTGGCAGGCCTGGAGGGATTCGAACCCACATCCCCCGGATTTGGAGTCCGGTGCTCTGACCGTTAGAGCTACAGGCCTGCGTCCCAGCGAGTTTCTATCTGCCTTCGCGATGGACCGTATGTTTTCTGCAGAACTTGCAGTACTTCTTCAGTTCAAGGCGCCCGGTAGACTTCTTCTTATCCTTGGCGCTCGTGTAATTTCGTCGCTTACACTCCGTGCATTGAAGATGTATGTTCTCTCGCACGCTACTGCCTCATCTCGCTACTCAATGATCTCGGCGACTACGCCCGCGCCGATCGTCCTGCCTCCCTCGCGAATCGCAAACCGCAACTCCTGCTCCATCGCTATCGGAGTGATTAACT
>CBFDCQ010000066.1:0-18377 GCA_965603355.1 uncultured bacterium | reverse complement strand
CATAGAGGACATTTCTACCGAGTCCACCTGAGGACATTATCAAAGAGTTATGACAGCTGAACCGCCCTGACGTTGACATGGTCATGTTCGGGTGGATATAATCTAGGGGGAACAAGTACTTTCGTTGTCCGGCCTGGAATTTGACAGAAGGTGGTGCAATAGAGGTTTGGATCAGTGATTAAGTTTGACATTCATATACATACGAGGCGCTATTCTCCCTGCAGCGATATAGACCCGTTCGAGCTTCTTCCGAAGGCCGCCGAGATAGGTCTTTCCGGTATCGTTATTGTCGAGCACAACGCGTTGTGGGGCGAAGAGGACATCGGTACGCTTAAACGCGAACAGGGGATTGAGGACGTGACCGTGTTCGCCGGCACGGAGATTCGCAGCAGGCACGGCGACCTTCTCGTCTTCGGCGTAAGCGACCTGCGCGGGATAAGGCCGGGCGATTCCGCGCGGAACATCCTGGAAGCCGCTCACAAGAGAGGTGGTGCCGTGGTTATCGCTCACCCGACGCGGTACGGGTTGGGCTGCGACCGGATCCTGTTTGATCTGAAGTTTGACGGTATGGAAGTTATGAGCACGAACATGTGTGCGGACGAACAGGACGAGGCGCTTGCCCTGAGTTCCTGCACCGGTATCAAGGCGGTTGGGGCCAGCGACGCGCACACGCTGCACAGCGTGGGTGACTATTATACGGTGTTCGACGAGCCGGTAAACGACATGGATGGTTTTGTGTCCGCCTTGCGAGAGGGACGATTCAGAACGGTTCTGGAACCTGGCTTCGGAGGCGAGACGACGAACGGCAGCCTTCGCGACGGTTCCGCGTGAAGCTGGGTGCGTGAATGATTAGAAGATTGCACATATCCGAGCAGGCTCGGAAAGAGCTTATAGATTTTTTCAAGATGGTGGTGTGGTTTGCCCTGTTCTTCTTCTGCCTGCGTACGTTTGTCGTGGAAGGGTTCGAGATTCAGGGCAGTTCCATGGAGCCGACCCTGGAGGAGAATGAACGGCTGTTCGTGCTGAAGTTCGCGTACCGGTTTGACAACGTTGAACGGGGCGATGTCATAGTCTTCCTATACCCTGAGGACCATTCCCGAAGGTTCATAAAGAGAGTCATAGGTCTGCCCGGGGATACCGTCGAGATCCGGGACGGGAAAGTGATGGTCAACGGAGAAAAGCTGCGGGAAGCCTACGTGAACGGAGACTACTTCCGGCCACAAGAGGACATATCAAAGGTGACAGTACCTGCAGACTGTTATTATGTGCTCGGTGACCACCGCAGCGTAAGCAGCGACAGCCGCAGCGGCTGGTTTGTGCCACGGAAGAATATCGTTGGGAAGGCGGTGTTGCGCTTCTGGCCTGTGACGAGGTTCGGGACAATCTGAGAAGCGCGGCACGTTGCAGTTTGTGCATGGGGAACGCAACAGGTGGGTCTTGCGGAGCAGAGTTCATCTCTTCAAACGCGCAGCGTCTTTATCTCCGACGTACACCTGGGTTCTGAACCGGAAGAAAGCGACCGCAGCATCACGTTGCGGAAGTTCCTCGCAGGGTTGCCCGATGACGGTGTGTCGGACCTTTACGTCCTGGGCGACCTTTTCGATTTCTGGTTCGAGTACCGGTCGGTGGTTTTCAGCTCGAACTTCCCGGTGCTTCGTGCGCTGGCTGAGTTGCGTGACAGCGGTGTGCGTCTTCACTACGTAGTCGGAAACCACGACTGCTGGGCGGGGCCCTTCATGGAAAACTTCATCGGGTTTACCGTCCACAAAGAACCGGTAGCCGCCGAGATATCCGGAACGAGGGTATTCCTGTGCCACGGTGACGGCCTGAACCGGTCCGATTACGGTGCCCGCGTGTTCAGTGCTATAGCGAGGTGGAGAGTTGCGATCGGGCTTTTCCGCGTCATGCACCCTGACCTGGCGCTGAGGTTCGGCAGGATGGTCTCCGGGTTGAGCAGACAGCTCGTCAACGCGGAAACGCCCGGACGGCTCAGAGAGGCGGAGGCGGTCCGCCGGTACGCATTGCGGAAGTTACGCGATGACGATGTTGACATGATTCTCGCAGGCCACTGTCACATTCCCACGGATGAGTCCATAGAGGTGGATGGACGCACAAAACGCTACATCAATGTCGGCGACTGGCTGACGCATTTCACTTACGCAGAACTATCTCAAGGACAAATTGCCCTGAAGACTTTTCAGGAGGGCACCGGCAGCCTCGAGTAGGAGGCACGGTCGATCGTGCGCTGAGGGTCGAAATCGCCACAGTGGGGCTGTTGAAGAAGTGCCCTTTGGTGTCATCCTGAGTCCGCCGCGCCTGCCTGCCGCAGGCATGGGCGGACGAAGGATCTGGTGTCGCGAAAAGGCTGGAAAATCGAGATTCTTCGCTCCGCTCAGAATGACGTCGGGTAGTATACACCGGCTTTTTCAACAGTCCCGCAGTTCCGCATGTCTGCCAAGGGGCCGCGCTGCTGTCCACTCGTCAACATGAAACGTTCCTCGTCGCGCCTCCGGTACACCTTTCAAACCCAGCTACCCTTGAGATGCGCGGGCCGGATTGTGAGGATATGTCTCTTGGATTCCGTGACAAATTTTGTAACTTAGGAACGTAAATTTGCGCTGAAAAGTCGGCGATTCGCCCGCAATACAAGTTGTGTTCAACAGCTTCTCACTTTCTTTCCACCACCAGCTTCATTGACGCACGATACGACGCCGGTTTGTAACATACTGGGCAGCAGTATGTTACGTTGATGCTGCGCCGCCGGTACGGCAAGTTGCAGCCGCGCGTTGGTTTCTTGGCGCAGATGTTTGGCACGGAGGTTGCTCCTTATTTGCGGTTGCTTCGGCGATGCCGAAAACAGCGGGCCCCAGGGTGTGGTGGCTCACGTCGGGTGTTGTTTTGGGAAGAGGAAAGAGGAAGAAACAGAAGAGAAAGGGGGAAAGACGATGAGACACGAAAAAGGTTTCACCTTGATCGAGTTGATGATCGTCGTGGCGGTTATAGCGATAATTGCCGCCATAGCCATCCCGAACCTGCTTCGTTCGCGAATGAGTGCTAACGAGGCGGGCGCAATCGGTGCGCTGAGGACGATCAGCAACGCCGAAGTTCAGTTCCAGACGGGCGGGTTTGTTGACGCCGACGCCGACAATGTTGGCGATTTTGCGGTTCTCGGCCCTGTTGGTGTGGTCGGGACGCTGGCGAACCCGGCGGCGGGTACCGAACCGTTTGTGGACAACGTTCTCGGTTCCGGCGCCAAGTCCGGTTACAACTTCGTTGTGACGCCGGGCAACGCTGCAGTCGGTGATGAGGTCTACACAGCGACCGCCGATCCGATTACAGCCGGACGTACGGGTACGAGGCGGTTCTTCATGGACAACAGTGCTGTGATCAGGTTCACTGCTGACGGCACGGCTCCTAACGCCGCATCAATGCCTATCCAGTAGCACCGGCACAACTCACCGAACCCCTCTCGAGGCGCGGTCGGGAAGGCGGTCGCCACCAAAGGCGGCCGCCTTTCTGCATGTGCGGGGAACGGCAAGAAAGGACGGTATAAAGCGATGAGACTGCAAAAAGGGTTCACGCTAATTGAGTTAATGATAGTCGTGGCGGTTATAGCGATAATTGCCGCGATGGCCATCCCGCGCCTGCTGCGCTCGCGCATGAGCGCCAACGAGGCGGCGGCTATCGGCGCGCTCAGGACGATCAGCAACGCCGAGGTGCAGTTCCAGACGGGCGGTTTCCTCGATGCTGACGGTGACAACGTCGGCGATTACGGTCCTCTCGGCGACGCTACTGTGCTCGGGACGTTGGCAAACCCGGCGGCAGGTACCGAACCGTTTGTGGACAGCGTGCTCGGTTCCGGTGCCAAGTCCGGTTACCTTTTCAACGTGGTACCGGGCAACGCAGGGAACGGCGATGAGGTCTACGCGGCAACCGCAGACCCGGGCAATCCGGGACGCACGGGGACGAGACGGTTCTTCCTGGACAACAGCGGTGTGATCAGGTTCACCCCTGACGGCAGCGCTCCCGACGCCAACTCAATGCCTATCTGGTGACTAGAACTCAGGCGGGTATTCGGCGGGCTTACCGGTCGCCTTTGCTTGTCGAGCGTCTTCATAGACTTGCAGGTAACGCGGTACCACGATATCCCAGCTAACGCGATTCTCGAGATACCACTTGAGACTCTCACCCAGCTCTCTGCGCAACCCTTCGTCGCAGGCCAACCTTATGGCCTTCTTCTTCAATGACTCCTTGTTCGTGAACAGGAGACCTCCCTCGTTTTCCAGCGTCTGCGAGGTGAGCCCCTCCATAGGAGCAGTGGTCACATAGGGTTTGTTGAGGGCAATTATACGCGCGAGCGTTCCTGACTGGGTCTCGTCTATCGAGGGCAGAATCACGAAATCGCATATAGCCATGACTTTGTAGTAAATGTCGCCGCGCGGGCTGAATCTTAGGAATCGCGCCAATCGTTTTTCCACGAGCTCGTCGAGCATTGCGCGATACTTGTCAAAATCCGGTTTGTGGCGCGGGTCGCGCATGTCGCCTGCTGCGAAAAGCAGCCAGTTCTCGCCGGTAATGCGACGAATAGCCTGTTGGATGTCCTCCCAGCAATCCAGCACCATGTCCCAGCGCTTGTTGCTCTGTATCCAGCCGACGAGTCCGACAATACGTCTGCCTTTGAACTCGGCGAGGTCGAGTTCGTCCTTGATCCCGTCAATCTCATGGTCTCCGTAACGGCGGTCGGCTCTGGCGCCGTGCGGGATTACGGTGATGTTGCCCGGCAGCTTCCAGTCGCCCTCGCGAAATGTCCATGACAGACGCCATTTCTGATAGTCACATTTCAGTATCACTACTGTAGCGCGGTCCAGCAGCCCTTTTATGAATACTTCCTCCCTTTCTCTAAGCCTGCCGTGAACGGTGTGGGGTTCAACGACCGTCGGATAAGCGTCCAGCAGGTCCAGCAAACGGAGAAAACCCTCGTTGTTATCGCTTGTCCCGTTCTCGGCGTGGCGATAAAGTCCGTACTCGTGCTGGATGTGCACCGCATAAGGATCGAGTTCCTTCACGAGTTGGGCAACGGACTCGTACCAGTTCTTCTTGCTTGTGTCTATGATGGGATGTGTGTTCTCCCCTTCACCGTCCGTATGACATATTATGTGAACAGGTCTTTCAGGCATATGCTTGTGAATGAACTCAAGAGCCTCCTCAAAGAAGGTAGCTATGCCGCACGGTCTGGGCGGATAGCTGCTGATTGCCACAAGCGGTTTCATCTTCTCTTGCATATAAGTCTGCTCCTTCCCCCGGTTGTCGAACAGCCGCCTTTCAGTGCCCCACGTCTGGAAACACGACAAACAGCCGCGTCAGTACGCCAACTTACACAATATCCGCACCGTCCTCCCACCCGCCGCGGTTCCGCCGGCCGGGAATCGCGCGCGAGCCCTTGTCGGCACTGCCGCAACCACTTCGCAGAAAAGCGTGCGACGGACCGATTCCCCGACTATGGCGAATTGCTGAAGGGTGTCGACGGCGCGACGCTTGCGGTTCCGCAATCCAGGGTGAAATATCGAGCCCTCACACGCACATGCAGTCATAAGTGTAACATCTGTGCCGCGCAAATCTATACTTACCCGATCAGGCTCCTTTCAACTGGAGGCAGCAACCGCTCTTGCCGTGAGAAGGTTGCGCACCGTTCACGGCAAGCTGAGAGCTCCGGACTTCCCCCCCCAAGCGCACTACTCGTGATCGTATTTCCACTGAATCTTGCCGAACATCGTCTCCGCGGCGCCATCGGCAGCTTTTGTAATTTTTTCTGACGCGTCGGTCAGTCCGAACATCGTGCACAGGTTGGCGGGGATGCCCGTGGTAAGATCCAGAACGGCCAGTCCCAACGATTTTACGGCGTATGGGAAGGTTCTGTATGCCTTCTTATTGAATATTTCTCTTCTCTGGACGAACTCTTCCCTGTCGATCGGGATGTCGGCAAAGTCGCGCCGCGTGCCGAGCTCGACCGCGCTTGATGCGCCTTCGTGCGTGAAGCACGCTATTTCGTCCAGACCGTCGCTGAATACGCGATCGAGCGCGAACTCCCCTGCGGTCCGATCGCCGATCGAGAAGATGTCCGAGAACACGACCGCAACGCCGGAAACGAGATTTGCCGCAGCCGAGGACACGTCCACGAGAACCGCTTCAGGCGTCCTGATCACTAGTCCCCAGAACCCTTTGCCGGCATTTTTCACCGCGTCGATAATCTTGTTTTGGGCGGCGGCGGTGTTCGGATTGCCGAACGTCACCAACACAACAGCCACCACGGCCAACACGAGCGCTCTTCGTAACATGTGCTTCCTCCTTTCATGCACAAGATCACATACAGGGGATCCAGGCTATCGGGATTATTCTCGCAACGTCGTTGACTTTAGCACTCTGACACGTCCGTGTCAAGCAAGTGCCTACTCACGCCGGACAGAGCCGCCGAGACGCTTACTCCGCTGTTTCCGGTGCTTGCTGGGCGACCTCGAGTATATCCTCGCTCGGAAGGATAATGGGAAGCAGTCCCATGCTGCTCACCCCGCTAAACGGGGAGCCCATGCCACTGTCCGCTGAAGGTGCTACCCGAAGGACGAAAATGCCGACGGCCTTGCCGTCAAGAGTGAAGACAGGCGAGCCAAGTCCACCTTCCATCGCATTAGGCGTGGGTACATAGAACCTGCGCGGTTTCTCGACGATCGCATATACCCTGTCGAGAATCACGGCCGACGCCCAGTTGGCGACTTTACCCATCCGGTTCAGCACGACGATCGGGTCGAGCAACTGTGGTTCGGCCTTATCCGACAGGTCAACCGCAGACATCGGTTCGGCGGGCTTCTCCGTCAGGCGAATGAATGCGAGGTCCAGATCCTCGTCCCTCAAGACGATCTTCGCCGGCAACTCTTTACCGTCCGGCAGCCTGATCTTCACGTCGGTGACTTGGGTTTCCATCTTGTAGTTTGCAGCACCGCCTCTCATCGCGTTCATTCGCTCGAAGGCCTTGCTCGAGTCAACGGTGAAGAGTGAGACCAACACGAGACCTGACGGATCGATAATCGTGCCGGTCACCTCGCTTTTCCCTTCAGTCTTGCTCATCTCTCGACCTTGAGCCACCATTCTGTTCTCGGTAACAACTTTCACGGTAACCACTGCCGATTGCCATCGATTCAGTATGTCTCTTCCTTGACTCGCCTCCTCGCAAACGGCTGCGCAGGCCGTAGTAAGTACGACCGCAGCCGCCAGCGCAACGGCTACGGCCGATCGCATCTGTTTCGCTTTAGCGTATCTCATGTTAATCCCCTCTCTGAACGCGCTTATACCGCCCAATCGCTGTGCCAACCGACTCAAGAGCCGCTCTGGACCTCACTTTCCCAGTCAGGTTCCAATTCTATGAACATGTTATGAATGCCGCGGAGAACGTGAAACAGGACATGCTCCGGCTCCCGTTCCGCGATCTTCTCCATGATCTCCTCCACGGAGTCCACGTCCGTAACCGGCTGCCCGTCCACCTCCTTGACGAGGTCTCCGACCGCGAGATTTCCCAGGGCGGCCCACCCGCCTTTAACGACCTCATGTGCAAGCACACCTTGCACGTCGGGCTCCCACTTGGCGCGGACCTTGTCGAGGAACGCGACGTTGCGCACGGTGAACTCGAACCTGTCATTGCGGTATTTCTTCATTTCGCGTTCAAGCCTCTGTGAGACGGGGAGCTCGACCTTGATCTTGCTTTCCTCGTCGCCTCGGAGCACGGTAAGTTCCACCTCAGAGCCGACCTTGTACTGTCGAACCATGGTTGGGAAAACCTCGTAATCTTCCTGGTATGATGCCGGTATGGCTTCGCCATCCAGCTCGACTATCAGGTCGCCTACCTGTAGTCCGATTTCCTCGGCCTCGGTTCCCGGGTACACCTGCGTTACGCGCACTCCCGTACGGTCTTCAATGCCCAGGGCCTCTGCCATATCCCGCGTCAGAACCTGTGTGGCGACTGGAAGCCATGCTTTACGCACTTCCAGCGCCGACTGCTGCAACTCTTTGATACCGACCTTGACCACAGTCATGTACTTCTCGGTTTTCCGCTCGAAGGAAACGTTCACCGGAACCGGCTCATCCTGCCCTTCTGTTATCTCGTCCGTGATCTTCAGCAAATCCGCCACGTTGTTCACCGGCTCGCCCTTCACCTCGGTGATAACATCGCGACTGCGTATCGCGGGTTTGGCCTCGTTGCAAGGTCCGCCTGGTCGTGCGTTATACACGATCACACCGTTCCTGTCCTCCCTTTGCAGCTCCTTGGAGTCAAGTAGCGATATGTCGCGCGCCGTGATACCCCACCGTTTGAGTTCATGTGTGTCCTCGCGAGCGCGCTGACGCTCTTCGGTCACCAGCCGGAGCCGTTTTTTCTCGCCATCACGCCGGACTATCGCCTCGACCTCACTGCCAACGGGAATTGCCGAGGCGAGCTGTATGAAACGCGGCAACTGTTCCGGGTAGCGCACATTGATGTCCTGACCGGCGAAACGCAACAATATGTCACCCGGCTCGAACCCTGCCTTGTCGGCGGGCGAGTCCTCGCTGGTCCCCGCAACGAGCGCTCCTTTCTTGTCCTCCGACGATTTCAGTATCGGCTGAATCTCCAGCCCGGTCGAGCTCCTCGTCACTTTGCCGTTCTCGATAAGTTCCTCCGAGACGTTGCGGGCGATGTTGCTCGGTATGGCCCCGCCGAGCCCCATTCTGATCTCGTTGATGCCGATAATCTTGCCCGCCAGGTTGACGAGAGGCCCGCCGGAATTGCCGGGATAAATCTGTGCGTCGTGCCCTATCCACAGAACTATCGAGCCGACCCTTTCTCCTTCTACCGTAAGCTGGGAACGGTACGAGCTGTCAAGCATTACCAGTTCCGTGTTGCTCGCGATTCCCAGCGTCACCGATTGCGACAGGTTGAGAGGGCTGCCCATCGCAAGCACTCTGTCACCGACCTTGAGTTTCGAGGAATCGCCGAACCTGGCGAACGGGTACCGCTTGTTGTCGTCAGAGGGCAGCTTGAGCACGGTTATATCCGTCAGAGGGTCGGTGCCAACCCGCTCCGCCTCGACCTCCTCCTTGTTGGATAGAGTGCAGACGATCTCTGTGGCTTTGCCGGCTACGTGATGGTTCGTGATGACGTAGCCATCCTCACTTATGATAACTCCGCTGCCGCTGGCCTCGTACTTGACCGCCCGTCCGCGAGAGTATTGCACCTGCACAACGTGGATACGGACCAATGCGGGCTTGACCGCCGATATGGCGGTCTCTATGGCCTCGCGGATTTCCGGTGTGAGTTTCAGGTCCGAACCGATACCCGTGCGGTCCCACATGGCGCAGGAGCTCGTCATCAACAGCGCTGCGACCACGGCGAACGATAGTGCGGGTCCACGTACCAGCGACGAAAATGCTCGTGACATCAGATAGGTTCTCCTCTCGTCAACCGCCTCAAATCGCCTTGCCCCTTCCTCGACACGGCGACGCAGGGCGAGTATCGGGTCTCCCCTCCGCCGTGGCGGATCCTTCCCTTTGCCGAGTATAAACCCTGCGCCTGCGAAACGTCAACGAGAATTATCGGACCGGAGTCGTGCAAAGCGTGCGCATGGGGCGTCGGCTCTGTTGAACCTTTGCGTGATATGCGGTAACATTAGCTGGGAAAGGGGCTGGGGCAAGGGCGAGCACCGTTTCCGCAGGGTCGATCTCAGCGGAGGTCGCTCGCTGACAAGGAAGGTGATTGAAATGACGAGTTCTTTTGATGCCGCAGAGATGTTCAGCTGGATTGAGCGCATGGCCGGTATGGGCCCGCGGCGGCCGGGGAGCACCGCCGACCGGAAGAACGAGGATTTTCTGGTCGAACAGCTTCGTGCCGGCGGTGTCGAAGCCGTCCGCAAGGAGCCTATCCCCATCACATACTGGGAAGCGCACAACAGCGTGCTGGAGCTCGATGAAGGCGACGGGTTCCGTCCCACGAACGCCCATTATATTCCCTACGCCGCCTTTACTCCCGAGCGGGGAATCGAGGCGCCCTTGGTGTATGCAGATCCGAAAAGGCTAATTCAAGGCGGCGACTGGAAGGGTAAGGTCGTTGTCACGGACATCGCTTTCCCCCCGCTGGACCTCAGCCTTCTGCTGAAGGTCTCGCTCGGCAGCTACGATCCCGACGGGTCACTGCCGGAGGTCAAGCACCCCGCCACGTGGGTACGCCTCAACTGGCACCTTTACCGCAAGGCTTCTGAGAGAGGTGCGGCCGGCTTCATTGGCATCCTGAGTGACCAGCCGGGCGGATCTTGTCGGATGTTCGCCCCTTACGGCTTCAAGGAGCAGGACATAATGGACAAGCCGCTGCCCGGTTTCTGGGTGAGCAGGGATGACGGACCGCGGTTACGGGACCTGGCTGAGAGTGGCGCGGGGCGTTCGCGGATGACGCTCACCGGCGTGCGAGAGGAGGGCATCACTCACAATGTGGTCGGCGAGATCCCGGGTAGGACCGACGAAATTGTCGTCTTAAGCGGTCACCACGATTCGCCCTTCGACTCGCCCGTGGAGGACGCGTCAGGCTGTTCGGTGGTGCTGGCGCTGGCGAAACACTTCGCCGGACGACAACCGGAGCTTAACCGGAGACTCGTGATCCTTTTCTCGGCCGGACACTTCTACGGCTCCATCGGAACGAGGTTGTTCATCAAGGATCACCGAGAGGATATTGTGCAAAAGACTGTGCTCGAGATATCCATCGAACACATCGCCAAAGAGGCTGTGGAAGGTCAAAACGGACAGTTGGTTCCCAGCGGCCGGCCCGAGGCGACAGGGATCTTCCTGCCCATGAACAGGGCCATGGCCGATGCCGTGCTCGAAAGTGTGGAAGCGCACGGCGTTGACCGCGTGCTCTTGCTGCCTCCGGAAGGGCCGTTGGGTGAGTACCCTCCAACCGACGGCGGTGACTGGTACGAGGCGGGAGTCCCCGTGATCAACCACATCAGCAACCCGGTGTACCTGCTGAACGCCGAGGACTCACTGGAATGGGTGGCGCGCGACCGCCTGGCAAAGGTGGCGGCGGCGTTCGCCGACATTATCTGCAAGGTGGACGTTATGCCGCGTGAGACGATCGGTTCCGTGGAGTCTCGCAGCTACCAGCTTAAGATGAAACTTCTCAAACATCTGGTAAGAGCGAAAACCACACGGTTTGGCACGCGTCCGGTGTACTGACGGGATTCGAATGGAGGTTACAGATGGGAGCCAAGACAGTTATTTGTGTTGTCGCACACGCGGATGATCTCACGTTCGCTGCGGGCGGCACCGTCATTCGGTTTGTCGAAAAGGGATACAGGGTGTACCAGGTTGTCGCCACGGACAACGGCAAGGGGTCGCACGAGCTGTCGACCGCGGAACTTGTCAGAGCGAACCAGGAGGAAGCGAAAAAGGCGGCGGTGATCATGGGGATCGACGACGTGATATTTCTTGGGTACAAGGACGGCGAGCTGGGCGACGTGCCGTCGAGCAAGTTGCGGGAGAAGATCATGCAGATCATACGGTACGTGCAGGCGGACGTGCTCATGACGTGGGACCCGTTCGCGCCGTACGAGCCGCACCCGGACCATCGTGCCGTGGGCATGGCGGCCATGGAGGCTGCCAAGTTCGCCGCGCTGCCTCTCTTCCATCCGGAACACGTCGATGACGGGCTCGAACTGCATTACGTTGGAGAACGGTACTATTTTGCGAAACATCCGGTTGACGCGGATAAAATTGTGGATATTGCCGGGCAAATTGACAGGAAAATCGATGCCCTGTGTCAGCACGAATCGCAGATGAAGTTCCTGATGGACGGCTTGA
Source organism: uncultured bacterium (assembly GCA_965603355.1). GTDB lineage: Bacteria > Hydrogenedentota > CBFDCQ01 > CBFDCQ01 > CBFDCQ01. Next base: position 6,509 of record CBFDCQ010000066.1, on the reverse strand, counting down.
GGATGGAAATGGCGGCTGCAGGGATCAGCGTTCCCATGATAGAGGGTTTACCGCGCAACGAGTATCGGACGCTCGTCGAGGCGGTGGTCCGAGGGTACGCCTCTCAGATAGGCAGGACCTTGAAGTTGACGTACGCGGAACGGTTCCGGTACGAAGGGTTTTACAGATTGCAGTTCTTCGCGGAAGAGGATCTCAAACGGGTGGCCGATTTCTGAGAGAGGAGCGACGCAGTGAAACCGCGATTAGCCATCACGATGGGGGATGTTAACGGGATAGGCCCCGAGATAACCGTAAAGGCGTTTCAGGACCCCGAAATGCTGGCGCAATGCCGCCCTCTGATAGTGGGCTCGTATGATGCGCTGATGGAGTATGCGCAGAAAGGCGACGTCGCCGCGAGCGCCGTCCGCTTAAGCGAAGCCGACGCAGGGTCGGCCTGGGAGGAGGACCGCATCGGCGTTCTTGAACCGTCGGGCGTACCTCCGCCGAAGGTCGAGCCGGCGAAAGTCGTTGCGGATGCCGGCAAGTTCGCTTTCGCATGTGTTGAGCTCGCCGTCCGGCTCGCTCTTGACGGGCACTTGGACGGGATAGTCACATGTCCCGTCAACAAGAAGGCCGTGAACCTGGGCGGGTACCACTACGCGGGCCATACGGAGTTTCTGGCGGAGCTGTGCGGATGTGATGATTACCGGATGATGCTGGTTGCGGACGCGCTTCGTGTCGTGCACGTAACGACGCATGTTGCTCTGAAGGATGTTGCCGAGCATATCACCACCGAGCGCGTTGCCGGGACGATCAGGCTGGCGGATCAGGCTATGGAAAAGCTCGGAGTGCCGCATGCGCGAATCGCCGTGGCCGCGCTCAACCCGCACGCCGGCGAGGACGGCCTTTTCGGCACCGAGGAGCCCGACGAGATCGCGCCCGCGATCGAGATGGTCAGAGAGGAGGGGCCGGACGTTACCGGTCCGGTGCCGGGCGATACGGCGTTCACACGCATGGCAAACGGGGATTTCGACGTCGTGGTTGCGATGTACCATGACCAGGGACACATACCGCTGAAACTCGTGGGCTTCAACCGTGCGGTCAACATCACCCTCGGTTTACCTATCATCAGAACGAGCGTCGGCCACGGTACCGCGTTCGACATCGTGGGCAAAGACCAAGCCGACCCGGGGAGCCTGACCGAAGCGGTCAGGTTGGCTGCGGTAATGGCAACGTGACTGTTCCGTGGAAGAGCTTGTGACGAACTTCCCTCTCATGTTGCAAGTTGCTCATACCGTCCTGCCGTTGACTTGCGATTGAGGCGCTGATATAATCCGATTTCGGGTGGTGGTTGCGGGCAGAGTTGAGGTGGTAGGCTCCGGGCAGCGCGTGCGGAAGGACGAAATCGGTTGACTCTCGCCAACAAGCTCACGTGGGGACGTATAGCGGCGATACCCTTTATTGCAGCCGGCATTGTCCTGTATCGGCCTGGTGAGACGGAGTGGTTGCGGTACGCCGTGATTGCGCTGTTCTGCGCGGCCATCCTGACAGATGCGCTGGACGGCGCCGTAGCGCGAGGACTGAACCAACGAACGAAGCTGGGCGCGTTTCTCGACCCGCTCGCCGATAAGCTGCTGATAAACGTATCGTTCATTTTCATGGCGGTGCAGGATGGATTTGCCGGCGCGATACCGCGCTGGGTGCCGCCGGTGATACTGGCACGTGACCTGCTGATAGTGGTGGGCGCGCGTATAGCGATAGGTATTTCTGATCGCCGCGTATTCAAACCGCGCGTACTGGGCAAGGTTACCACCGCGTTGCAGATGGCGGCGCTCTTGGCGGTTCTCTCAGGGATGCCATTTGCCTACAAGCTCACTCTCGCAGCGGTTGTGCTCACGGCAGCTTCGTGCGTTGACTACCTTTGGTCCGGTGTCAGGCTCGCGCTGGCGCGAAAAAGGGTCGGTGAGTCCTAAAACGTTCTGACTGGAGAGGGCTGGTTTGGCCAAGAGTTTTCCGATAGTTGCTATTGTTGGTCGCCCTAACGTGGGCAAATCGACGCTTTTCAACCGGCTGGTGAAACGGCGGGCGAGCATCGTGCACGCGACCTCCGGGGTGACTCGCGACCGGTCGTACGGCCGGCGTACATGGAAGGATGTGGAGTTCAGCGTGGTCGACACCGGCGGGATAGTCGAGCAGCCGGTCGACCCGCTTATGCACAAGATGCAGGAGCAAGTCAAAGCCGCTCTGGACGAATCTTCGACGGTACTTTTCTTGGCTGACCTAAGGGACGGTCTGACTCCTGCGGACAAAGAGATAGCCGAGCAGTTGCGCCGGCTCGACAAACGCGTTCTTGTCGTCGGCACGAAAGCTGATAACGAGCAGATCGAGCTTACCAAAGCCGACCTGTACGAGCTCGGCCTGGGCGAACCGCTGGCCATCTCGGCGGTGCACAACAGGGGTATAGAGGAACTCCTCGACACGATCGTGGAGGAGCTCCCGTCGGCGCCAGCGGGACCGACATCAGCACCTGTCGCGAAGGTCGCCATTGCGGGCAGACCGAACGTGGGTAAATCCTCGTTGGTGAACGCGCTGCTGGGTGAGGAGCGCGTTATAGTTGATGAGCGGCCGGGCACCACTCGCGACGCGGTTGACGTTATGGTGAAACGCAATAAGAAACAGTACCTTTTTGTCGACACCGCCGGGATGCGTCGAAAAGCCAAAGTGAAACGCGTGCTGGAACAGTACAGTGTCGGTAGTGCGTTGCAGAGCGTTAGAAGGTGCGACCTGTGTATAATGATGCTCGACGCCACCGCCGGTATCGTCGATCAGGACTGCCGGATAGCATCGTTCATCAGGGAAAAGGGCAAAGGCGTCGTTGTTGCCGTGAACAAATGGGATCTTATCGAGGAAAAGAAAACGTTCTTCGAGCAGCTAAAGGAAGAGGTGGCGACTAAACTGCGGTTCGTGCCCGGCGCACCGCTAATAACAGTATCCGCACTCACGCAACAGCGCATATTCAAACTGTTCGACTTGATAGATGAGGTATTCGAGGAGGCGCGGAAGCGTATCAGCACGTCGGAATTGAACGACCACCTCCAGCAATGTCTCCTGAAAAACCCTCCGCCGATAAGGCGCCGTCGCAGGCCGAAGATATTCTTCGGCACGCAGGTTGGCGTGTGTCCGCCGAACTTCGTGCTTTTCACGAGCAACCGCAGCCAATTTGATACCAGTTACTTGCGGTACCTGGAGAATCAGATCAGGGACAAGTTTGGGTTCAAGGGTGTTCCAATACGGATCGAGTTATGCAACAGGAGGTAATGCGGTGAGACGCCGGGAGCGAGCACGATGACTTGGCAATTCCCCGTCGCACTGATTCTCGCATACGTTTTGGGATCGGTACCGACCGGTCTTCTCATCGGCAAGCTGCTGCGCGGGATAGACATCCGCGAACAAGGCAGCGGCAATATAGGCGCCACCAATACGCTGCGGGTGCTTGGGAAACCGGCCGGTGTCACCGCGCTGGTGCTCGATATCGGAAAGGGGTACGCCGCGGTTACAGCACTGGCGGCTCTTGCTTCCTTGGGTCGGTCGCCGTTGTCTCTCCCGATGATGAGAGTATGTTTGGGGATTGCTGCCATAGCCGGCCATAACTGGACGGTTTTTCTCCGCTTCAAAGGCGGCAAAGGCGTGGCAACGAGCGCGGGCGTGTTTCTGGGCATATCCTGGTTGTCGTTGGTTATCGCGGTGGCTGTGTTTGCCGTCCTGGTTATGGCGACACGGATCGTGTCCGTTGGATCGATGTCCGGCGCGGTCGCGCTGCCTGTAGCAATGTGGGCGCTCCGCGCGGAACGTGAGTTCGTCGTGTTCGCCATCGTCGCGGCGGCACTCGTCGTAATGCGCCACCGATCGAACATCGGCCGGCTCATCCGCGGCGAGGAAAACAGGTTCTAGTTGGCTCTGGATAAGTGATGGCAGGCAGTAGGGCTGCGTCCTTCAGCGCGCGACGCGGCCCGTACAATGATGGAAAGGAGGTGTCAATCTGGTGCAGAACCTTAAGATGTTCCTGCTTCTGCTTTTCTCGGTCGTGTCCGCCGTTGTGGTGGGGATGGGTGTCGCCGGGCTCATGACCCTGTTCTCGGACGTGTCCGGATTCACTATCGGAAGGGACTTCATCATAGGCGCGTCCTGTACGCTGGCGGGCATTTTTCTGGGCGCCCTCTACCAGAAGCACGTCATGGGTAAGAAGAAGTTCTAGTGCATACTGCGGCCGCGTGCCGAGCGGTGGATTCGCTATTTCGAAGGTTCGCCGGAGCGTTCGTCGTCTGTTTCCCAGAACAAGTCGTCCATGTCGGCGAGAAAGTCCATAACGTCGGTGAAACTGATGATGCCGACGAATCTGTCGCCGCTGATCACCGGCAACCTCTTCACCTTCCTCTCGCACATCAACCTGCAAACGTCCCGTATTGAGGTATCCGGCGTGGTGGTGACCACACTCTTTGTCATGATCTCCTCAACCCAGTTGAAACGCCGCCGCATGGCTCTATCGTCCTCAATGAAACGCGACGCGAATAGTTCCTGAACGTCCGAGTAGGGGCTGTTGCTGGCAAAGGACTGCGCTTCGGCCACTATTAAGTCGCGCTGGGAAACCACGCCGACGAGCTTGCCTGAAACGTCAATGACAGGCACGCCGGTTATGCGTTCCTTTTGCAGTATCGCGTAGAGTTCGCTCAAGGTTGTATCCGGCGATACCGTCACAACATCTCTCGTCATGAGGTCTTTGACCTTCATGGCAGGTTTCCTATGCCCTTTCCCGTAGAGTCGCGGTCACGCACCGAACCGGTACGTCGCGCCGATGTAATCGAGCAGTGTGAGCAGAAACTCGTTTGCGTTAATGCGCGACAGGCCCCCCTTCGGACAAGAACGTTCCCCGTACCGTTCGACATCGTCCACCAGGACGTCATCCCCGCTGATAACCACGGGCACGGGGTCGGCGCTGTGTTCGCGCGCCGCACACGGCGTAGAGTGATCTGCCGTCAGACCGATATAAGTGTGTTCGGGATCTTCAAGCGCGCCCATAACCTTGCCTGCCATCGCGTCCATCTTCTCGATGAACGCGACCTTGCCTCGCGGATCGTTATCGTGACTCGCGATATCTGTGCCCTTGATGTGTACGACGACAAAATTGCAGTCTCGCAACGCCTCGATGGTCAGCCTGGCCTTTTCGTCCAGGTCGGTATCAAGATTTGCGGTCAGCGAAGCGGCTGAGTATATCCTGAAACCGGACATGATTGCGATACCTTTCACGGTGCTTTCGGCGACGACGCACCCTCCGTCGATATGGAATCGTTCGGCAAGACTCCGCATTCGGACTGCCATACCGGCACCGCGCGTTATAACCGCATTTGCGGGAGGCAGGCTTTTCTTGACCCGTTCGCGGTTGACGGGGTGTTCCGCGAGTACTTCGCGCGACATCTCGATGAACCTGTTCACGATGGCAGCTGTTCGACCCGCCATTGCGATACCGCTTCGTCTTGCCTGAACTGTCCGGACAGGTTCGCGCTCACGGCCCGCTCCCGGATCGGAGTTAGTGATCTCCGCCGAGAGCTCTTTGCCTCGCAGCACGAGCACCGCCCGGTGTTCGGTTGCTTCCTTGAACAGGATTTTGACGTTCCCGCCCAGGTCAAGATCGTTCAACGCGTCGGCCAATAAGGTGGTTCCGTGCCTGATCCGTCCGGCGCGCCTATCGAGGATTACGCCGTTCTCGTCCACGGTGGCGAAATTGCAGCGCAACGCGACATCGCGTGGTTCCAGGTCGATCCCGACGCCGGCAGCCTCAATCGGTCCGCGCCCCCAGTACACCCGAAAGGGGTTGTAACCGAACAGCGCGAGGTGACCGACATCGGTTCCCACCCTTATACCGGGCGCGAGCGGGTCCATCAGACCGCATACACCGCGGCGAGCAAGAGAGTCGAAATACGGCGTCTTGGCGGTCTCGAGAGGCGTCCTTCCCGAGAGTTCCTTTATCGGCCGGTCTCCGAGACCGTCCATAACGAGCATGATGGCTTTACGCGTCGTATCCATCCTTTTCCTTCCGCACGCGGCGGTGACTGAAACAGACCGAACACCGCACACGCTCTATTTTAAGCCCGAAAACTCGCGTGGTCAAGTGGGCATTATATGTTCGGTCAACGGAACCCTATTCCCGCGTGGCTTCTTCAACGACTTCGACGAGATGTTTGACGCACTTATGCATGCCGCGCTGCTGGATACCCTCGTTCAGTTGCAGCATACAGCCCGGACAGGCCGTCGCCACTATGTCAGCGTCGGTTGCTGCTATCGCGTCCATCTTCCGATTCGCTATTCTCCGCGAAATGTCGTGGAAGAACAGGCTGAACGTGCCGCCCATACCGCAACATCGGTCGGCACTCGGCATTTCCTGGTACTGACCGACGCGCCCGAGCACGTCCCTCGGCTCGCGGTATATTCCCTGGCCCCATCGCAAATGGCACGGGTCGTGGTATGTCACCGTT
>CBFDCQ010000065.1:0-19133 GCA_965603355.1 uncultured bacterium | reverse complement strand
GGCTGGCAGCCGGCGTGGCCCACGAGATCAACAACCCGTTGACCGGCGTGCTGACATTCGGCCACCTGCTCTTGAGGAAGTGCGGTGGCGATGATCCCCGAAGAGAGGCTCTGGAAACGATAGTCGACCAGACGTCTCGCTGCAAACAAATCGTGAGAGGGCTTCTTGACTTCGCGCGGCAGACCGAGCCCAATAAAGTCCGCGCCGATGTCAAGAGCGTTCTGGAAGAATCGCTGCGCCTGACGGAGAACCAGGCGCTGGTGCAGAACGTTGAGGTCGTCAAGAAGCTCAATCACCATCTGCCGGACGTCATGTTGGACAAAGGACAAATACAACAAGTTTTCGTCAACATACTTGTAAATGCGATAGACGCGATGCCAGATGGAGGTACCCTGACTATTGCTACCAACAGCGCGCGGGCAGGCGACTTTGTAAAGGTCGAGTTCGCCGATACGGGGTGTGGTATCGCTCCTGATGATATTGGCAAGGTATTTGATCCGTTCTTCACTACCAAGGATGCCAGCAAGGGAACCGGGCTCGGCCTGGCGGTTAGCTACGGTATCGTTGCGAGACATAGCGGAAACATTGAGGTGCAGAGTCGCGTGGAAAAAGGCAGCACGTTTACCGTGAACCTGCCGGTTGAGGAGTTAAGCTGAGTCATGTTGAAAGGTATTAGGGTCCTCATCGTTGACGACGAGGATGTAGTCTGCAAGAGCTGCAAGGCAATACTCAAGGAGGAAGGGTGCGAGGTGACGACTGCATACTCATCTTCGGAGGCGCTGCGGATCCTGGACGGGAAAGATTTTGACGCGGTGATTGCCGACCTGAAAATGCCAGGCAGTGACGGTATAACCCTTTTCCGAAAGATAAAGGAACGTTCGCCTTCGGTCGCGGGAATTATTATGACCGGCTACTCGAGCATAGAGACGGCGGTCGATGCGATCAAATCAGGCGCGTTCGATTATATTCCAAAACCGTTCACTCCGGACCAGTTAACCACCGCGCTTCTTAAGGCCGTGGAGAACGAGCGGTCACGCCGAGCCAACATCCAGCTAGTACCACAGCTTGAAGAGGGTTACAAGTTCGGCGACATCGTGGGCGGCAGCAAGAAGATGCGCGAGGTATACGCGGTCATCCAGAAAGTGGCGCCCACGGACTGCACGGTTCTGATCTACGGGGAGAGCGGCACTGGGAAGGAGCTCATTGCGAAGGCAATTCACAGCAATAGCCTTCGTTCCGAGGAGCAGTTCGTCTCTGTAGACTGCACGGCACTAACAGAGAGCCTGCTCGAGAGCGAGCTTTTTGGCCATGTGAAAGGCTCCTTCACCGGAGCGGTCGTGAGTAAGCCTGGACTGTTCGAAGTTGCCAATGGAGGTACGTTCTTTCTGGATGAGATAGGCAATATCACTTTACCGATTCAGAGCAAGCTTCTGCGCGTATTGCAGGAGCGAGAGTATAAACCTGTCGGCGGGACCGAAACCAAGAAGACCGACATCCGCCTGATTACTGCCACGAACAAGAACCTTGAGGCAATGATAGCTGAGGAGATATTCAGAGAGGAGTTGTTCTACCGCTTGAATGTCGTGCCGATTTTCCTGCCGCCGCTGAGGAAGCGAAGGGAGGACATACCGGCGCTGGTTCACCATTTCCTCGAGAAGTATCGTGGGCGCGTCAACGGGAAAGAGACCTTGATATCGCCGGCAGCTATGGATCTTCTCGTGCAATACCAGTGGCCGGGTAACGTCAGGGAGGTCGAGAATGTGGTCGAGAGACTGGTAGTGATGACTGAAGGTAGCGTCATCGAACCGCAACATCTAACCGTCACAATTCAAGGAAGACGCACAAGCGGTGAAATTGCGGTCCCTCGTACCAACGCGGAGCTGAAGAAGGTGAGGGAGCACGTTCGACACAGGGCCATCCGAGATGTCGAGAAGGCATTCGTAACCGACGCTCTCAAGAGAAACGATTGGAACGTTACGCGAGCCGCCGAGGAAGTCGGAATGCAACGGACAAACTTCCACGCGTTGATGAGAAAGTACGCCTTGGCTACGAGGAAGGAGCGTGTATAACCGCGATATTCATGTATATGGATAGCATACTTGCCATACCTCCCTGTAGACCCGCAGGTTAGACGCTCAGTGCGGCCTGCGCTGTATGCCAATCATATACGGCCTCCGCGTTGCCGTCGTAATGCACGATCACCAGAGCGATCTGTCAAGTCTTTTTACTGCAGGGTCTTACGCAGACAGTACGCACCCGACATTGTCTCGCTTCGGCCTTGGCACACTTCATGCGTGTATGGTTGCGGAAGGTTCGATGCCGGGAGCAGAACGGGAGTGAGAACCTAGCGAGCATCGGAGATAGAGCGGATATGCCTGGGGTAACAAATTCTGTCATAGTGGCGGATAGCGACGAGGAAGTACGCAAACGGTTGTTTGTTCGATTGAGCACAAAGGGTTACGAGGTAAAAACTACGGATTCCGCCAGCGGTCTCATCCGCGAGGTCGAAAGGACAACCGGAATACTCGTGCTGGACGTGGAGCTTTCAGGGATGAAGGCATACGAGATGATTCCCTTGGTGAAAGAGATCAATCCGAGGGTTCCAATCATTGTGATGTCTGCGGACAGTTCCGTTGAACTGGCTCAGAGGATAAGACATGAGGGTGTTTTCTTCTACGCGATGAAGCCTCTAGACGGTGATGAGATAGAAAGCGCCGTCGAGAGTGCGTTCAAGAAGTTGACGCACGAGACCCAGAGCTGGGGGACTAACGGTAATGGCCAATAGCGTGTCCATCCTAGTAGTTGACGACGAACGTGTCGTTTTGAATAGTTGCCGTGCCATATTGTCGGAGCAGGAATACCACGTGGAGACAGCGAGCAGTGGCGAGGAAGGGTTGCGTCTGGCGGAACGCAGAGCTTTCGATGTCGCTTTGATAGACCTCAAGATGCCCGGCATGCCCGGTATGGACCTCCTCAGCAAGCTGGCGGAGGTCAGGCCGAAGACCATAAGGATCGTGATCACCGGGTTTGCCACCGTGGAAACCGCAATCAAGGCAATGAAGCAGGGGGCTTTCGAATATATCTGCAAGCCCTTCACGCCTGACGAACTGGAAGCCGTTGTCGGCAAGGCGCTCGAAAACCGCGATCTTCGCGAGGCCGCCGAGCAGGCACAGAGAGAAAAGGAACGTTTCATACTGACGATATACCATCAGTTGAAATCGCCCGTAGGTGTTATCAAGGGGTACGTGAATAACCTGCTCAAGGGTGTTATCACGGACGAGACGGAGAAGAGGAATGTTCTGGAGCGGTGTCTGAAGCGCTCCGAAGCGCTCCTGCAGTCGCTGGAGGACCTTCTGAGCTTGAGCCAGCTCAAATCCAGAAAGATTCAGCCAAAACGTGAGCTGGTCAAGCTGGAGGACCTGGTGAGGTGTGCCGCCGAGGGCTGGAACGTCCGCGCACAGGAGAAAGGCATCCAATTACGACTGCATGTGGATGTCCAATTGCCTCCGATCGTGGCGGACAGAGAGCAGATCGAACATCTGTTTGCGAATCTGTTGGACAATGCTCTCAGATACAACAAGGAGAATGGCTCGGTCGAACTCAAGGCGACCGTAAACCGCACGGATGTTCGAATAGATCTATCGGACACGGGTATCGGTATCGCCGAGGCGGATATCGCCAAGATCTTTGACGAGTTCTACCGCTGTCAGAACGAGCAGACCCGGTCTATGCCGGGCACGGGACTGGGCTTATCCATAGTCAAGGAGATTGTAGAGGCACACGGCGGGCGTATCGAAGTAAGGAGTGAGATCGGAAAGGGAACGACGTTCACGGTATGGCTACCGCTTCGCGATTAGCGGCTGACGCCGCGCGTCGCGGGGGTGGACTGGATTCCCAAGAAGGGAGGAACGACGCATGGCTGAGAAATTCAGGATACTGGTTGTTGAGGACGACCCGGACGATCTTGCGCTGATCAAGATGGCGCTCAAGGACGAGCCGTACGAGATCCTGGTCGCGCACAACGGTAAGGAAGGAGTCGAGAAGGCAAGAGCCGAGAAACCTAACGCCATCGTGTTGGACATAATGATGCCGGAGAAGGACGGTTTCAAGGCGTGCGAGGAGCTGAAGAGCGACCCTGACTGCGCGAATATCCCGGTGCTCATGTTGACGGCGGTAGGGCAGTACTTCTCCTCAACTCAATACGCGGTAGGCTCCGGCATGCGCATCGAGGCCGAGGATTACATAGAGAAACCGGTTGACGAGAAGGTTCTTCGCAACCGACTGGCCCATTTCCTGAAGAGGAAGTAAATGCAGTTGAGCAACTCATCCGTTCTGGTTATCGGTGGAGGGATAGCGGGCATTACTTCAGCCCTCGGTCTGGCTGAGAGCAGCTCGAACGTATACATCGTCGAGAGGGAGGCTGATATCGGCGGTCATGGTGCACGACTATGCTGTAAAGCCACCGATGTCTGCCACCAGTGTGGTGCCTGCATCGTCGCCGACAAGATCGAGCGCGTTCGCTCGCATTCCAATATCTCGATACTGACCAGTACGGAGCTCAAAGGTCTGTCGGGTGGAGCAGGTTATTTCCATGCCGCTCTTGTCTCGAACGGGGGAGAGAGAGAGACGCCCCTCGATGTGAATGCGATTATCGTAGCAACCGGTTTTGTCCCGTTTGACGCCAGACAAAAACCGCTGCTCGGGTACAGGACGTTCGCAAACGTGTTGACAGGTCTGGATCTGGAGGAGCAGATCCGGCGGACAGGCTCGGTCGCTCGAGCCGATGACGGTCGGTCACCCAGGAGGATCGCTTTCGTACAGTGTGTTGGCTCGCGGGACGCGCATATCGGTAACGACTACTGCTCGCGCGCGTGCTGCAAATACGCGCTTCGTATGGGCGGTCTTCTTCAGTGGCGCATACCTGAGCTTGAGGTCACGATCTTCTACATGGATATCCAGACGGGAGGTAAAGGGTTCTACAGTTTTTATCAAGAGTGCCGGAAAACGATGCGGTTTGTCAGGGCGATGCCTGTGAAAATCGCTCAGAACGGTTCGGGAGCTCTCGAAGCGCAATACGAGGATGTCGAGAGGGGGCGTCTGGTGAAAGAACCGTTCGATATGGTTGTTCTATCTGTTGGTATGACGCCGACTCCGGATGCAGCAGATCTGGCGTCGATCGTTGGCATCGGGGTCAACGACAGCGGTTTCTTCGAGACACCCGATCCGACCGATACAAACCGGGCCGATGTCGAGGGGATATTTGTGGCAGGGGCGTGTCGAGGGCCGAAAGATATTGAGGGGTCAATCGCGCATGCGCAGGCAGCGTCCATGCGAGCAGTTTCTTTCTTGGGAGCGTTGTAAGTGAACGAGACTAGACCGACAGAATCCGCCATCAAGTTGGGAAAAGTAGCAGTGAATAAACACGTTCTAGTCGTGGGCGGGGGACTAGCCGGAGTCGAGACCGCATTGGCGCTGGCCTCTCTGGGCTGTGAAGCCACCTTGGTCGAACAGGAGAAATCGCTGGGAGGAAACGCTGGAAGCGTCTTCTCGCTGCATGGCAGTGGCGAGGAACCTGCCAGACTGATTGAGTCCAGGACAACAGCGATCCATCAAAACCGCCTTATCCACGTTCTGCTTGAGGCAATTGTCGTTGGCGTCGAAGGAAACATGGGCGGGTTCCGTGTCCGAATAGACGGTGCTGGACAGATTGGCGAGCATGATTTTGGCGCAATAATCGTTGCCACAGGTTTCGCGCTTGATACTATCCTAGAAGAGACGGGATTTCCCCAGAAGGTTACCTCGCACGTGGGGCTGGAGAAGAAACTTGCCTGCTTCAGTAAGCGGAGCAAGGCGGAAAGCAGAGCGGCGCTGGGAATTCCGAAGAATGTCTGTTTTATCGTAGAAGATTCCGGGGAGGATTCGGCGATTCGCTCGGCCTCAGCACTAAAAAACGCTCTAACCATCAAGAGGCTGTCGAGAAGTAACGTGTTCATATGCTGCCAGAACGTGAACGTGTCCGGTGAAGGTCTCGAAAAGCTCTATCGCGACGCGCGCTCCCACGGAGTCGTGATCTTCAAGTTCGATGACGAGAAACCACGGGTTTTCACAACGGATACGGGATTCAGTGTGGGAGTTAGAGACACCTTCGCCGGTGAGGATGGACAATGGAAGGATGTGATTGAGATCAATTGCGACTTGCTGGTCTTACAGGAGCAGATTATCCCTCGGCCGAATACGGAGGCCTTGCGGAACCTTCTGCGTGTGAACGCTGACTCGTCTCACCGATTTCAGGAAAACAACGTTTGGTTGAGACCGATAGCATCGAACAGAAAAGGGATATTCTTTGTCGGTGGATGTCGCGGGAGTTTCGATCTAGATGACATACTCACGGAGGCGCGCTCAACCGCGCTTGAGGTGTATAACCTTGTCGGGCGAGGCGAGACCCCTGTACGAGTTGGCAAAGTGGCGGTAGACGCCTCAAAATGTGCTCTTTGCTTGACCTGCCTCCGGTCGTGCCCGCACGGGGCTGTGGAGGTGGTGTTCGACGAGGCAAGCAGCACGAAGGCTGCGCGAATAGTTGACACGGCGTGCCAGGCTTGCGGCATTTGTGTTGCGGAGTGTCCGGCCAAGGCGATTGAGATGGCGCCTGAGGAGGATGCGGTGAAACGTGTCGCGGTAAAGGCGCAGACATAGCGGTAATATCGATGGATCACCAACCGAAAATCATAGCGTTCTGCTGCGAGCACTCAGGAGAGCTTGCCGCCCGGATGGCAGCCGACGGCGACGCGCCGATCCCTGGTAATGTGCAGATTGTGCCTGTCCCGTGCTCCGGGAATGTGCAAGTGATGGACCTCTTGAATGCGCTGCGTGACGGCGCGGAGGGCGTCGTGGTTTTTGGATGTCATGATGATTCGTGCAAACACCTCGTGGGAAACAAGAGGGCAAGGAAGAGAATCGAGTACGCAGCCGGTGTACTCAAGGATATTGGCTGGAACCCTGAGCGAATTAGCTTTCTCCCGGTGTCAGCCGTTGAGGGCAGAGTCTTCCTGGACCGGCTGGCGGAGGTAGAGGACAAACTTCGAGGATTAACCGTTGAGGCATAGCACCCGTGTTTGAGAGCGCATTGAATCCGTCGAAGTCTGCGCCCCAGTCGGTCCGGCTGCGCGGGGATGGACAGCGGGGGACGTTAGAGTGATAGTTGCCGAAAGAAAACCGATCGCCGACATTAAACAGATGGTCGAGTCGCACGAGAGGGTACTGGTCGTCGGGTGCGGTGCATGCGTTACTGTGTGCATGGCGGGCGGCGAGAAGGAAGCGGAGATTCTGGCAACGGTACTGGATCTGGCTTTCAAGGACGGCGGGAAACAGTTCTTGCGAGATTGTGTCGAGAGACAGTGCGAGCCCGAGTTCCTCGAACCGCTCGCCGATAAGGTTGATGCGAGTGACGCTGTTCTGTCTATGGCGTGTGGGGTTGGTGTGCAGACGATGGTGGCGCAGTTCCCTCACGTCCCCATATATCCGGCACTCAATACACTTTTCATGGGCAGGCCTTTGGAGCAGGGCTTGTGGTCTGAGACGTGCGCAGGGTGCGGTAATTGTATCCTACACATGACCGGTGGTATATGCCCTATCGCACGATGCTCGAAGAGCCTGCTCAACGGTCCGTGCGGGGGCTCGGTTGACGGCAGGTGCGAAGTAGATCCCGAGAACATCGAGTGCGCCTGGCAGCTGATTCATGACCGACTCTCCGAGGCTGGCAAGCTGCACTTGCTGGACGAGATCATGCCTTTGAGAGATTGGTCGAGTAGCGCGCATGGCGGTTTGAGACGCCTCGTGCGCGAGGATGTTGTATTGTGACGGAAGCAAGTCAATTGCAGACAGTGCTGGATGGTGGCGGCTTTGCCGTTACGGCTGAGTTGGGTCCACCGAAAGGCGCCGATCTGGAGGTGGTTAGGCGTAAAGCCGAGTACCTGAAAGGCATGGTGGATGCCGTCAACGTCACGGACAATCAGACCGCCGTCGTCCGTATGTCGAGCATAGCTACGTGCGCCATTCTACGCGAACTCGGGATAGAACCGGTTATGCAGATGGTGTGCCGCGACAGAAACAGGATAGCCTTACAGAGCGACATACTCGGCGCGTACGCGTTGGGAATTCGGAATATACTGTGCCTTTCCGGTGACCATCAGCGTTTCGGAAATCACCCGGAAGCGAAGAACGTCTTCGACATCGATTCTATTCAACTCATCCATACTGTGCGTACCATGAGGGACGATCGCAAGTTCATCTGCGGCGACGACGTCGAAGGAGCACCGCGCATGTTCATAGGAGCAGCGGCCAACCCGTTTTCGGATCCGTTCGAGTATCGAGTGCGGCGTCTCGCGAAGAAGGTGGCTGCGGGGGCTCAGTTCATCCAGACACAGTGTGTTTACGACCTCAAGAAGTTCCGAAAATGGATGGAAATGGTGAGGGACCTAGGACTTCACGAAAGAACTCATATACTTGCTGGAATTACTCCCTTGAAATCGGACGGAATGGCGAGATACATGAGGGATCATGTGGCTGGTGTGGATGTCCCGGATGAGTTGATTCAGAGATTGCGTGCGGCCGGTAAGGCTGCGGAGGAAGGGATAAACATCGCCATAGAGACTATCCAGGAAATGAAGGACGTTGAAGGCGTGCACGGGGCTCATTTGATGGCGATTGAGTGGGAGAAGAAAGTCCCCGAAATAGTTGAACGCGCGGGATTGTTACCGAGAGAGGCACAATGAGTGAGGTGAGACCTGTGGAAGAATCGAGCGTGAATACGGGCGAAATGACCATCTCTACGAATGATCTCGACCCGAATTTCAAATACGAGGTCGCGGAGGAACCGGGCGGTGAGAACATCAAGGTGTGCTTCTCCTGCGGGATATGCACAGCGGGCTGTCCCGTAAGCGAGATAGATCCGCGTTACAACCCACGGAGGCTGATCCGTATGGTCCTTCTGGGCATGCGCGATGAAGTGCTCTCGTCAGACCTCATATGGTTATGCAGCCTGTGCTACACGTGTTATGCGCGATGTCCGCAGAACGTGAAGTTCACCGAGGTGATGGGTGCGCTCAGGAACATGGCGGTCCGAGAAGGACACGTTCATGGGTCTTTTCTGAAAGAGGTGGAGGCGATCGACAAGTTCACGCAGCAGTTGCGCCACGATATGTTGGTGAAGGTGCTCGACAGAAAAGGCGAGGAAACCGAATTCAGTATCTCCGACTATCGAGAGATTGTGGACAAGTTGCTCACTGGCTAAGGGTGGAATCGCTTTATTTGACCAGGTTTTCGGGCAGGCTGTCGGGTTTCTCGGCGAGGTAAGAACTAAACGGTGCGTGGGTGCTAGACGGCGAATGAGTGTCATGAGAAGAACAGATGATGGAAAGGTAGGCGCCGTCCTCGTCGTAGGGGGCGGGATAGCGGGGGTTCAAGCATCGCTCGATCTGGCCGAGTCAGGTTACTACGTGTATCTCGTTGAAGAGTCTCCCGCGATTGGCGGCGTTATGGCGCAGTTGGACAAGACGTTCCCGACGAACGACTGTTCTATGTGCATTCTGTCGCCCAAGCTTGTTGAGTGTGGGCGCCATCTGAACATCGAGATCTTAACCTGTTCTGAACTGGAAAAACTCGAAGGTGAGCAAGGTAGGTTTGTTGCCACGGTCAAGCGCAAGGCAAGGTTCATAGATGAATCAAAATGCGTCGGCTGCGGTCGCTGTGTGGAGCAGTGCTTGACGCGCAATGAGATTCGCCTGCCCGAACTTGTTGAGCCGCGCTACGCCGATCTCGAGATGAGCAGAGCCGACCTAGACGGGATCATAGACCGTCACGGTGCTTCCGCCTCGTCGCTCATCGCGATCTTGCAGGAGATCAACGAGAAATGTGGCTACTTGCCCATGCAGGCGCTCAAATACGCCTCTTTCGGGTTGGGGATACCGTTAAGTCAAACATATCATGTGGCGACGTTCTATACAGCGTTCAGCCTTGTCCCACGTGGTAGGCACACCATCAAGGTCTGCATGGGCACGGCCTGCAAGGTAAACGGGGCGGATATCTTGCTCGAGCAAATACAGCACGAGCTCCAGGTGGAAGCCGGCAACACGACGCAAGACGAGCGGTTTTCTCTCGAAGTTGTCAGATGTCTGGGCTGCTGCAGCCTGTCGCCGGTTGTGGTAGTTGATGACGATACCTACGCATACGTGGACATAGGCAAGGTCGGCGACATTCTCGACCGATACGAGTAGACCCAACAAATATGGGAAGAATGAAAGTTAGTACTTTAGCTGATTTGGACAAGGCCAAAGAGCGCGGTCTGCAAACGCTCTATCCGTCCAGCAAGACGAAATTGTCGGTCGGGCTCGGTACGTGTGGTGTCGCCGCGGGCGCAGTACGGGTGTATGAAACTCTGAGAGATGAGATCTCAGCGCGGCAGTGCAGCGATTTTGTTGTAGCTCAGACGGGCTGTTCAGGACTCTGCAAGGCTGAACCATTGGTAGACGTGATAGGGCCGAATCTGCCGCGCCTGTTGCTTGGGCCGATGAGCCCGGAGAAGGTGGGAGAGGTGCTCGACGGTCTAGCGGACGGCGGCTTCGACCCGAAAATGATTGTAGCCCGGATCGACAGCGAGCCGAGTCTTGCGGAGGGCACGGAGCATGCGTACGTTCGCACTGGCCGCGACTCGTGGTGGAAAAAGGCCCCGACGTATGCGAACCATCCGTTCTATGGAAAGCAGCTAAAAATTGCGACGCGCAACTGCGGTTTGATCGATCCGGACAATATCGACGAATACATCGCCCGCGGAGGCTATTACGCTCTGTACAAGGTGCTCACCGAGTTAGAGCCGGACGATGTTATCGCGCTGGTTGCAAAATCGGGTTTACGTGGTCGCGGTGGAGCCGGTTTCCCCACCGGAAGGAAGTGGCGTTCGTGCCGAGAGGCGCATGGGGATCCGAAATACGTGGTCTGCAACGCCGATGAGGGTGACCCGGGCGCATACATGGATCGGAGCGTTTTGGAGGGAGATCCACATTCGGTGCTTGAGGGCATGCTGATAGCCGCATATGCGATCGGAAGTCCTGAAGGTTACGTGTACGTGCGGTCCGAGTACCCGCAAGCCGTGGTTCGAATAAGGAAGGCTATAGAGCAAGCGCGCAGCTATGGACTGCTGGGCCCGAGCATATTGGGTACGACCTTCTCCTTCGACATCAAGATGAGCCAGGGAGCCGGCGCGTTCGTCTGCGGCGAGTCAACGGCGTTGATGACATCTATTGGGGGCAAGGCGGGTGAACCACGGGCAAAGTATATTCATACAGTGGAGTCCGGTCTGTGGGGGAAACCAACAAATCTGAACAACGTGGAAACGTTCGTAAACGTACCGGTCATAGTTGCTCGTGGTCCGGAATGGTTCGCTCGGATAGGAACTGACCAGAGCAAGGGAACAAAGGTCTTCTCGCTCGTTGGCAAAGTGCAGAACGGTGGGCTCGTCGAAGTGCCCATGGGCATTTCCCTGCGCGAGATTATCTACGAGATAGGCGGTGGCACACGGGATGGTCGCGAGTTCAAAGCGGTTCAGACCGGTGGCCCTTCAGGTGGATGCATCCCGGCCGCTTTGCTCGATCTTCCGGTAGATTATGAGAGTCTATCAGACGCCGGTTCGATGATGGGTTCCGGCGGCATGATCGTTATGGACGACAGGACGTGCATGGTCGACGTTGCGAGGTACTTTGTTGATTTTCTGAAAGACGAGTCATGCGGCAAATGCGTGCCATGCCGTGAAGGACTTCGGCAGATGAGCGAAATTCTCGCGCGGGTCGTTCACGGCGAGGGCCAGGAAGAGGATATCGCACGGCTCGAATATCTCGCCGAGATCATGGCGGAAGCCTCGCTGTGCGCTCTTGGCAAGACGGCTGCGAATCCGGTGCTAAGCACACTGCGCTATTCCCGTGATGAATACGAAGCGCACATCCGCGACAGGAGGTGCTCTGCGCGGGTTTGCCGGGCCCTCCTGACCTACTCCATAGACGTGGAGAAGTGTACCGGTTGCGGGGCTTGTGCGCGGAAATGTCCGGTTCAAGCGATTAGCGGTAAGAAGAAGGAACTGCACGTTATCGATACTGAACAATGCACACGCTGCGGTGTGTGTCTCAGCGTCTGCAAGTTCGATGCGGTGACAGTCGAGTAATAGGGCTCACACATGGAACTGGTCGAGTTAACGATTGACGGCAACACGGTCCAAATCGAGAGCGGCAAGACGATACTTGATGCGGCACGCAAGCTGAACATCGACATACCCACGTTGTGCCATCATGAAGCGGTCGAGCCGTACGGCGCCTGCCGTCTTTGCCTGGTCGAGGCGACGCAGGGCAACCGCACCCGCATGGTGACGTCATGCAACTACCCCGTTTCCGACGGACTCCACATATGCACAAACACGGAGAGGGTGGCCAAGCTCAGGCGCGGGATAGCCGAACTTTTGCTCGCGCGGTGTCCTAACTCGGAACAGGTTCGTGCTGTGGCCAAAAAGCTTGGTGTAGACAGGACACGTTTCAAGAAATCTGACGAGGACTGCATCTTGTGTGGTCTCTGCGTGCGGATCTGTAGAGAGGTTATGGGAATCGGCGCAATAGGTTTCGTGAACCGTGGCTCCAAAAGGGAGATCAGCACCCCCTTCGCGGAAATGTCCGACGTCTGCGTGAGCTGCGGCGCGTGCGCGTTCGTCTGCCCGACCGGTGCGATAACAATCGATAGGATACGTGAAGATGCCAGCGACAAGATCCGCTCGACATTTGAGGCAGGCCTGGCAACCCGACCAGCGGTTTATAGGGAGTACGCACAGGCCGTCCCGAACATACCGGTAATCGATAGAGAGAGGTGCGCGCACCTGTTGCTCGGTACGTGTGGAGCTTGTGAGGCGTTCTGCGAGGCAGACGCGATAGACTTTGACCAGAAGGATGAACGGGTTCGCCTCGATGTCGGGGCGGTTATCGCGGCACCGGGATTCGACGCGTTTCGCCCGGAACCTGCGGGGCGCTTCGGATACGCGACGTATTCGAACGTATTGACGAGCATCGAATTTGAGCGGATCCTGAGCGCATCCGGCCCATTCCAGGGCCATGTGGTAAGACCATCCGACGGGAGAGAACCGAATACGATAGCGTTTATCCAGTGTGTTGGCTCGCGAGATGTGGACTGTGGCAATTCCTACTGTTCGTCCGTG
Organism: uncultured bacterium; assembly: GCA_965603355.1. Lineage (GTDB taxonomy): Bacteria > Hydrogenedentota > CBFDCQ01 > CBFDCQ01 > CBFDCQ01. Next base: position 5,890 of record CBFDCQ010000065.1, on the reverse strand, counting down.
TGTTGCACGTACGCGATAAAGGAAGCGATTGTCGCCAAGGAACACCTCAGCACCGTTGAACCGACCATATTCTTCATGGAGCGCAGAACGCACGGCAAGGATTTTGACAAGTATGCTGAACGCGCGCAGAAGGAATACGGTATCGTGTTCATAGTGTCAGGAGTATCGGACATCGCGGAGGATCCTGACACGTGTGATCTCACAGTCCGGTATGTCGCCGAGGACGGCTCGCCCAGATCGGCTCGGTTCGATATGGTTGTCCTTTCGGTTGGTCTGCAGGCGCCGGAAAGCGCAGAGCAGCTTGCTCGCGCTCTGGGTATAAGATTGAACAGACATCGCTTTGCCGCGACCGGGACTTTCTCGCCACTCGAAACCTCGCGGGAAGGAGTGTATGTCTGCGGTGCCTTCGGCGGTCCGAAGGATATTCCTCAGACAGTCGCCGACGCCAGCGGTGCAGCGGGCAGCGCGTCAGCCCTGCTTGCACCGGCGCGCCATTCGCTCACGCACGTCAAGGAATTTCCGCCGGAGAGGAATATAAGCGGACAGGAACCCCGAATCGGCGTCTTTGTATGTCACTGCGGAATCAACATCGGCGGGGTTATCGACGTTCCAGAGGTACGAGAGTTTGCAGCCGCTCTCGGTAACGTTGTCCTCGCCGATGAAAATCTTTATACCTGTTCACAGGACACGCAAGAGAGAATAAAGGAGCTCATTGAGGAGCACAACCTCAACAGGATCGTCGTTGCCTCCTGTTCACCACGCACTCACGAACCGCTTTTTCGCGAAACGATCAGGGAGGCGGGGTTGAACCCGTACCTCTTTGAGATGACCAACATCCGCGACCAGTGTTCCTGGGTACATCGCGATGAACCGGAGAAGGCTACCGAGAAAGCCAAGGACCTTGTTCGAATGGCGGTTGCTAAAGCGTGCCTTCTTGAGCCGTTGCACCCGCGCTCGCTCGAGCTGACATCCACTGCATTGGTCATAGGGGGAGGTGTATCCGGTATGGTGGCTGCTCTGGCGCTGGCGGACCAGGGTTTTCCGGTGCATCTGGTCGAGAAAGAACGCGAGCTCGGCGGCAACGTGCGAAAGTTGCGATACCTGCTCAACGGTGATAGCCCGCAGCAATACCTTGACACACTCATGGAGCGCGTTCAGAAGGACGATCTGATCACCGTTCATACAGAGACTACGCTCGTGGACTTCTTGGGTTTCGTTGGAAACTTCGAAGCGGGTCTCATGACTGCGGGGAAGACCTATGTCGAAACTGTCAAGCATGGCGCGGTGATTGTGGCAACCGGAGCGGAAGAATACGAGCCGGACGAGTATCTTTACGGAGCGGACAAGCGCATCTTAACGGCTTTGGAACTGGAAAATCGGATTGCCGGCGGCGACACCGCGCTCAATGGGTTCAGGAACGTTGTGATGATCCAGTGCGTGGGTTCGAGGGAGCAGGACTACATGTGCTGCAGCCGCAACTGCTGCCCTCAGGCTGTCAAGAACGCCCTCAAACTGAAGGAGATTGACCCGGAAATCAATGTGTATGTACTGTATCGCGACATGAGAACCTACGGTTTCATGGAGCAATACTACCGAAAGGCGCGCGAACAGGGTGTCATTTTCATCAGGTACGATACTGATGACAAACCGGTGGTCGAAGCGGTGCAGAATAATGGTGCAAAGCAACTGCGTGTGGCGGTCAAGGACCGGGTGCTTGGTGCTAAGCTGGTCATAGACACCGATCTAGTAGCTCTGAGTGTCGGCGTGAGAGCATCTGCTGGAAACAGGGAACTCGCGCAACTACTGAAGGTGCCTTTGAATGACGAACGGTTCTTTCTTGAGGCTCACATGAAGCTTAGACCCGTTGACTTCGCCACGGAAGGCGTATTCGTGTGCGGTCTGGCGCACGCGCCGAAAACGCTCGAAGAGTCGATCGCGCAGGCTAAGGCGGCGGCGGGACGCGCCGGGACGATACTTGCGAAGGACGCGGTTTCCGGAGAAGGGATAGTGTCAGCGCACGACCCGGATCTGTGTTCCACGTGCCGTATATGTGTTGGGATGTGTCCGTACAAGGCGATCACCTACGATTACAACAAGAAACTCATTGAAGTTAACGATGCGTTGTGTAAAGGCTGCGGTACGTGCGTCGCTGCGTGCCCGGCAGGAGTCATGACGGCACGGCATTTCACCGATGCACAGATATTCGCGCAGATCGAGGCGGCTTTGGCATGAGTTCCGATAAATTCGAACCAAGAATCATAGCGTTCCTGTGCAACTGGTGCAGTTACGCGGGCGCGGATCTGGCAGGGATCAGTAGGGTTCAGTACCCGCCAAATGTGCGGGTCATTCGCGTAATGTGTTCTGGCCGGATCGACCCAACGTTCGTCCTCAAGGCGCTTAACGACGGCGCGGACGGCGTTCTGATAGGGGGGTGCCACCCGGGCGACTGCCACTATCTTGAGGGCAACTATAAGGCGATGCGGCGATATAAGCTTTTGACGAAGCTGCTGGACCAGATCGGCGTCGAGCGTGAGCGCGTCAGACTCGCCTGGATATCCGCCGGCGAGGGAGAGAGGTTTGCTCAGGTTGTCACGGAAATGACGGAGACCGTCCGGGAACTCGGTCCGTTCGAGCGGAAACAAGACGTGAGGCAGAAATGAACAAGCGGAAACTGGCAATTTACTGGGCTGCAACCTGCGGCGGCTGCGACATCGCCATCCTCGATACGCAGACGAAGGTCGTCGAGATAGCAGACGCATTCGAGTTGGTCCTCTGGCCAATTGCCGCTGACTTCAAGTACAAAGACGTGGAGCGGCTGGCGCAGGGGAGCATTGACGTATGCCTGTTCAACGGCGCCGTCAGAAGCGACGAGCAGGAAGAGCTCGCCCATATGCTAAGGGATCGCTCCAATGTTCTGGTGGCTTTTGGCAGTTGCGCGTGCTTTGGCGGGATTCCCGGTCTGGGCAACGTGAGCGACAAGGCGGGCATTTTCGCCAAGGTATATAGCGATACGCTCTCAACGGTCAACAACAACGGGATTAGACCGAAAACCAAGGTCAAAGTGTCGGAGGGCGAATTGACGCTGCCGGGCTTCCACGACACCGTCAGGAGCCTTGATCAGGTCGTTGAAACCGATTATTACGTACCGGGATGTCCGCCTCCGGTCAGCCTTATCAACAAGGTGGCGGACGCACTGATAACCGGCGAGCTGCCTCCCGCAGGTAGTGTGATTGCCTCGGACAAGACAGTATGTGATGAGTGCCCTCGCGAACGGGACGAGAACAAGAAGGTCAAGGAGTTCAAGGGGCTGTCCGAGGTAACGCCCGATCCAAAGAAGTGTTTGCTCGACCAGGGGATCATCTGCTGCGGTCCGGCCACGCGTGCCGGATGCGAGGCCACATGCCCGTCGGTCAATATGCCGTGTCGCGGCTGTTTCGGTCCACCGGCAGGCATACTCGACCAGGGCGCGAAGCTACTCAGCGCCATCAGTTCGATTATTGACTCGAAAGAGGAGCAGGAGATCGAACGCATAGTGGAGCAGATAAGGGACCCTCTGGGCACTTTCTATCGATTCGGGCTGCCCAAATCATTGTTCCGCAGGACGATGTCGACATGAGGAGTGACGAGTGAAACGCATTACGATTGACCCGATAACGAGGCTCGAAGGACATGGCAAGATCGAGATCTTCCTCGACCGAAAAGGCGATGTTGCCAACGCATACCTCCAGATACCGGAGCTGAGAGGCTTCGAGAAGTTCTGTGAAGGCCGACCGGCTGAGGAACTGCCCCGCATAGTGCCACGCATATGCGGGGTCTGTCCGGGCGCTCACCACATTGCATCTAGCAAATGTGTTGATGACCTGTACCATGTTGACCCGCCGCCTGCTGCCAAAAAGCTCCGTGAACTGTTCTACTGCGCTCACGTGGTTCACTCACATATCGCCCACTTCTACCTTCTCGCCGCGCCCGATTTCGTTATGGGACCGGCCGCGGACCCTGCCGAACGCAACGTGCTCGGGATGATCAGCAAGGTGGGAATTGAGGTCGTGAAGGATGTAATGAAGTACAGGGGATTTGCCCAGGATATACAGGCGGTAATCGGGGGCAAAGCCACGCATCCCGTCTCCGGCCTTCCTGGCGGACTCAGCAAGAGTCTCAGCGAGGAGGAACGGCGCGATATTGAGGAGAAGGCTGCCGGCTGCCTGGAATTCGCCAAGTTCTCCGTAAAGCTGTTTCACGACGTTGTGCTGGGAGAGAAGAAGTACGTCGATTTGATCACGAGCAAGTCCTATTCGATGAGAACCTATTACATGGGCATGGTGGATGAGGATAATAGAGTAGCTTTCTATGACGGTCAGGTCCGCGTGGTCAATCCGGACGGTGAGGAGTTCGTGAAGTTCGACGGGCGAGATTATCTCGACCATATTGAGGAGCGCGTCGAGCCGTGGACGTACTTGAAATTCCCGTATCTCAAAGCGGTCGGCTGGAAGGGTTTTGTTGACGGTGCGGATAGCGGCGTGTACCGTGTCGCACCTCTCGCCAGGCTGAACGCTGCTGACGGTATGGCAACGCCGCTGGCCCAAGAGGAGTACGAGCGGATGTTCGACACGCTTGGTGGCAAGCCGGTTCACGCCACGCTCGCCAACCACTGGGCGCGCCTTATAGAAATACTCTATCTCTCTGAGCGGCTCTTGGACCTCAGCCGAGATCCGCATATTACCGCCGATGACGTCCGCACGATCCCCACAGAGACCCCGACTGAGGGGACGGGCGTTGTAGAAGCGCCGCGCGGGACGTTGTTCCATCATTATAGAACCGACGAGCAGGGGCTCATCACGGATGTTAACCTGATCGTCGCCACCGGCAATAACCATGCGGCAATCTGTATGTCCGTGAGAGACGCCGCGCGCGGAGCGATCAAGCGCGGTAAGGTGAGTGAGGGGCTCCTGAACATGGTCGAGATGGCGTTTCGGGCCTATGACCCGTGCATGGCTTGCGCAACGCATTCTCTGCCAGGCCGTATGCCCCTTGTTGCTGGAGTATACGATTGGAGAGGCAATCTGATACGCAAACTTACACGGGAGTGACAGGCTCACCTATAGAAGAGGTCGCAATTGAGAACACTTGTCCTGGGTCTAGGCAATCCCATACTAACCGACGATGGGGCCGGTATAAAAGTCACGCAAATCATCAGAGAGAAGGTCCATGACCCCGACGTGGATATGCTCGAGGTAACCGCTGCTGGACTCGACCTGCTCGACTTGATTGTCGGTTACGACCGTTTGATCGTGGTGGACACCATCCGAACAGGTTGCTGCGCCCCGGGAACAATACTGAGGCTTAGCCTCGACGATTTCAAGTTAGCACAGCATCTTTCCTCGCCGCATGACATCGGCTTCAAAGAGCTGATCGAACTCGGACGACGGCTGGCACTCGACCTTCCATCCAAAATCCTGATTTACGCCCTGGAAGCCCAAGACACGGAGACCTTCAGTGAGCGGTTCACATCGGAAATTGCCAAAGCAGTCCCGCAAGTAGCGAACATGATTGTCTCAGAACAGCTAGAAGCAGCCTCTTCCCAATAACTTACATAGTGCAGACGATGGGGTTCGAACCCACTCCCTCTTGTCTGCCAGCTGATTCACCCTGCTTCTGCAACCGACTGTACACCACTGCAACTCGCTACAAGACGGGGCGCCCGGTACGCGGGCGTGAACTGCAACTGACTGCGAGGAGCGGCAACTTCGCGATATTGATGGTTGTCGTTTTGGTTGTCACTTTCAGGCGGAAAGAAGTCAGAGAGTGTTTGGAGAAACTCTTCGCCGCGATGAAGCAGCGCTGTCAAGACTCTTTAGAAATGTCCTCTATGTTAACGCATTAGAAATGTCCT
>CBFDCQ010000064.1:0-19227 GCA_965603355.1 uncultured bacterium | reverse complement strand
ATAGAGGACATTTCTACCGAGTCCACCTGAGGACATTATCAAAGAGTTATGACAGAAGCAGCAGAAACTCCTTGACTTGGCGGCTGGTGGCGGCTATAATAGGCGAAAATCGCGTGTATTATCGACAACAGGGGCTCAGCCCTTAGCGCAGGAGAGTACCATGCAACCTACATTTCGTCCATCAATACTCAAGAGGAAGCGGAAACACGGGTTCCGCAAGAGAATGAGCACTAAAGCCGGAAGGAAGATTATCAATAGGAGGAGGAGAAAGGGACGACATAAGGTTAGTGCGTAGTAGTGGAAGCTTGGCGACCGGGCGAAAATGAAGGGTAATCAGAAGTTTCCAAAACGGGAAAGAATACTGCGGCCCGGAGAGTTCAGGGAACTGTACAGAGAAGGCAGGAAGTACTCGGTCAGAGAGTTTCTCCTTTTCGTAAAAGCCGGAGATCAGGGTCCGACGCGGTGCGGGTTTACCGTCAGCAAGAGAATGGGATCGGCGGTAACGCGTAACCGAATAAAACGATACCTAAAAGAGGTTTTCAGGACCCAAAAAGGAGAGCTCAAACCGGACTTGAAGATGGCCATAGTGGCGCGACCGGGCTCCGAACAGCTGAACTTCACGCAATGTCGTGAGAAAGTTGTGAAGCTTTTTCAGAAGGGTCACGTGACTGGTGGTTAAAGTCATCTGTTTAGCTATAAAGTTATACCAGCGGTACATATCGCCGTGCATGCCGCGCACGTGCAGGTATGCGCCTTCCTGTTCCCAGTTTGCCCTCGACGCGTTTGCACGACACGGTTTTATGAAAGGGTTTTGCATGTCGTTGGGCAGACTTCTCCGGTGCCATCCGTTCTCGTCTGGCGGGTACGATCCCGTCCCTTAAGTCGTTGCGGTCAACTCGGACTGTAATCTCAATGTAAGGAGGAACTGTCTCTTGGGTAAAGAGATGGAACGTAATATGCTGCTGGCGTTTGTGATAACGCTGGTTATCATGGTTGTGTGGATCCGTCTGATCGGTCCCGCAGTGGGACCTCAACAGCCTGCTCAGGAGCCTTCCGGCGCTGTCACCACGCAGGTTGCCGAGCCGGAACGGGAAGCCGGACGCCCCGTAGAGGCTGAAGAGCCTGCGGCGACGCCTGCTGCGAAGGTCGACCTGCCGGCGGAAAAAGAGAAGGCGCGCGATGTGGTGATGGACACCCCTCTCGTGCAGGCGACGTTCACTACGCTCGGCGCTCGGGTCAAGTCGATAAAGCTCAAGGAACCGTACGAGGGCGTTGACATCGTGCCGCCGAGCGAGGATGAGGAACGCAGACTGCCCCTCGACATGACGTTACACAAGTATGTCGGCGGGTACCTGCCGAACGAGCTCAACTTCGAGGTCCAAAAGAACGGTCGCACCCTCAAGTTCAAACGGGATCTGGGAAACGGATTGCTTGTCACGAAGGAGTTCCGGTTCAACCGCGACAATTACGATATCGAGATGACGGTGGGCATCGAGAACCAGGGCGCGGAGATGGTCTACGTTGGCGAGGACGAAGAGCCGAGCTACACGCTATGGTGGGGTCCCGGCATCGAGACGATGGAATCCGACAGATACAGCAGGACCGCGTTCACGGCGATAAACGACGGCGGGTCCGTCTACAAGTACGAGGGGCGGGTCAGATCGGTTGAGGTGTACAGAAACCTGTCCTGGTTCGGGCTGAAAAGCCGGTACTTCCTGATTGCAATAGCTCCGTTGGCGGACAAGCCATCCATCGGTCAGGTGCTGCCCATGGAAGCAAAGGAGATAGCGATCGAGTCTCTTGCTTCCTCGTTCCGCCTGAACCCCGGTGAGACGAAGGAGAACGAGTACGTCATTTACGCCGGTCCGCAGGACATGGCTCGCCTGAAAGACGTCGGCCGCGACCTGGGGATGGAAAGGGCGGTCAACTTCGGCTGGTTCGACGGGTTCAGCAAGATCTTGCTGAAAATCCTCAAGTTCTGTCACAAGGTGGTGCCCAACTACGGTGTGGGGATCATTGTGCTGACGATTATCGTGAGAATGGCTCTGTATCCGCTCACGCATAAGAGCATGCAGTCCATGAACAAGATGAAGGACCTTCAGCCTGAAATAGCAAAACTCAAGGAGAAATACAAGGACAACCCGCAGGAGTTGAACAAGAGAACGATGGCGTTTTACAAGGAGCAGGGCGTCAACCCGATGGGCGGGTGTCTGCCGATGATGTTGCAGATGCCGATCTGGATCGCGCTGTTCCGCGTATACAACGGCGCGATTGAGCTGCGCGGCGCTCCGTTCATCTGGTGGATAACCGATCTGTCGGAACCGGAGACGATCGCGACGTTGCCGTTCAGCCTGCCGTTTTTCAAGGACGAGGTGCACGTGCTGCCGCTGTTGATGGCCGGGGCGATGTTCCTGCAGCAGAAACTGACGTCTCCCGGAGGCGCCGCTTCAAGCGACCAGCAGCGCATGATGGCGATAATATTCCCGGTCATGTTCGGTCTGCTCTTCTACCATATGCCGTCGGGGCTTTGTCTGTACATCTTCGTAAGCACGATGCTCTATTTCGTGCAGCAGATGGTGACGAATAAGTTGAAGCATTCCAAGCCGGAAACGCAGTCTGCGCAAAAAGCGTTAAAGAAATGATCTTGTCGACGAAAGGCACAAGGTTGGAGAAAGGAGAGGGAATTCATGGATTCGGTTGAGAAGGAAGCCAAGACAGTTGACGATGCCATTGAGCTCGCGTTAGAGGAGTTGGGTGTGTCGCGAGACGAGATTGAGATCGAGATTCTGACTGAACCCAGCAAGGGATTTCTTGGTATGGGCGGTCGAACTGCCAAGATTCGCGTTACCGCGGAACCGTCGTTGCTGCGTCCGGAGTCTATGCTTCAGGGGATGTTGAAGCTCATGGATGTCGAGGCGGATATTGAGGAAGAAGATATTGATGACGGAATCATGCTCAAGGTCGAGTCGCCGGACTCAGCGATACTGATCGGGAAAAAGGGGAAAAACCTGAACGCTATCCAGTACCTCATGAACCTGATGTACAACCACGGACGTTTGAACAGGCGCAGGATAGTTGTTGATATCGAATCCTATCTCGAAAGACGCAAGAACATCCTCGAGGAACTGGCCAAACGGACTGCCGAGAAGGTGAAGAAGAACAGCAGGGAAGTGAAGCTCGAGGCACTCAACCCGCAAGATCGGCGCAGCATACATTTGGCACTGCAAGACGATCCCGCCGTCAGGACGTACAGCATAGGTACGGGCGCGTATCGAAGGGTCATCGTCGCACCGTCAGGCGAGCGCAATGGGCACAAGAATCATCACCGTAGACGATGAAGATACCATTTGCGCCATATCCACACCGCCGGGCGAAGGAGGGATAGGGATTGTCCGCCTGAGCGGCCGCGATGCGATCCGTGTTGCGGACTCGGTGTTCCGCTCGCCGCGCGACGTCAAGCTTCCTTCGGCCCGTTCGCGCAGACTTCTCTACGGCCATATCGTAAAGGACGGCCGGAACCTGGACGAAGTTCTGGTCAGCGTGATGCTGGCTCCCCACACATACACCCGCGAAGACATCGTCGAGATAAACTGTCACAGCGGCATAGCCGCGCTGAGAACCGTGCTGGATATGGTGCTCGAGCGCGGCGTCCGAATGGCCCAGCCGGGCGAGTTCACAAAGAGAGCGTTCCTCAACGGGCGGATCGACCTTACACAGGCTGAGGCGGTGCTCGACGTCGTGCAGGCCAAGACCGAGGAGGCTCTTTCGGCAGCAGTCGTGCGGGCCGATGGGGGACTTTCGGAGGAGGTGTTGCGTGTGCGCAACCGGCTCGTCGGTGTGCTGGCCCACCTTGAGGCGTGGATAGATTTTCCGGAGGAGGATGTCACTCCGTTTGTGAGTTCGGAGGCAAGGGCTTCCGTGGAGGAATCTGTAGGCTCGATAAGGACGTTGATTGACGAGTCGTGGCGCGGGATGCTTTACCGGGAGGGCGTCGCGGTAGCGATAACCGGCAAACCTAATGTTGGCAAGTCGAGCATTTTCAATGCGTTACTGCGCAGGTCGCGGGCGATTGTCACCAGGCATCCCGGAACGACCCGGGACGTGCTGGAGGAGACCTTGAACATCGACGGTGTGCCGGTGAAGCTGAGCGACTCGGCGGGTATACGCACGAGCAGGGATGAGGTGGAACAGATGGGTCTGCGCTTCGCCGAACAATCGGTTGCTGAGTCGCAGATTGTCCTGTTTGTGCTGGACCGAAGCGTTCCTCTCAGCGCAGAGGACGGTATGGTCTGCGCCAAAGTCAAAGATCTCGGCAAGGAGGCGGTCCTTGTAGTCAACAAGATGGACCTGCCGGGCAGGCTAGAGCCGGACGGCGTCGAGCGGTTCTCGCAGGAGCTGAGCTGCAACCGTGTTGTGATGACCTCTGCGACGGAACGCACCGGTATAGAGGAACTCGAAAAGGCCATCTCGGACGCCGTTTTCAAAGGTCGCGCTCCGGCGCCGACCCAGGCGCTCGTGGCAAGGGCGTACCAGCGGGAGAAGCTGAGGGACGCCGAGAAGTCTCTCGGAACGTTCCTCGATGCGGCCCGCGACGGGATGCCCGCGGAATGTCTCGCGATAGACCTTCGGGACGCGGTACAGGCGCTCGGCGAGATCGTCGGCGAGGTGACTACTGAGGACATCCTCGACAGGATCTTCTCCGAATTCTGCATCGGCAAGTGATAACGCAGAGGCGCAGAGAGGCAAAGCCGCAGAGGGTTTATCCCATGCATGAGAATGAGTTGAGCGAGGCCATCATAGGCGCGGCCATAGAGGTCCACACGGTGTTGGGTGGACCCGGGCTCCTGGAGGATGTACATGAGGAGTCTCAGCGCCTTTGCGTTGAAGTTGGTTTGGGAATGAGAGCTGACAATGGCAACCGTATCTCAGGATGAATATGACGTTATCGTAGTAGGCGCCGGTCATGCGGGTTGTGAGGCGGCGCTCGCGGCCGCGCGGCTCGGGTGTCGTGTTATGCTTCTCACGATAAACCTCGACACCGTTGCCAAGATGTCGTGTAACCCCGCCATAGGTGGACTCGCCAAAGGGCACGTTGTACGCGAGATCGACGCGCTCGGCGGCGCGATGGCGAAAGTGATCGACCGGACCGGCATACAGTTCAAGATGCTCAATACCGGCAAGGGTCCCGCCGTCAGGGCCCCGCGAGCTCAGGCTGATATGGCCGCTTACTCGACGGAGATGACGCGCGTGCTCCAGGCGCAGCCCGGGCTCGACCTCAAGCAGGCTTCCGTCGAGGAGGTACTCGCCGAGAATGACAGAGTTGTCGGCGTGGTGACACATATGGGCGTCGTCTACCGCTCACGCGCGGTCATCCTCACGACCGGCACGTTTCTCCGTGGGCTAATCCATATCGGGCTGCAATCTTACCGGGCCGGCAGAGCCGGTGAGTTCCCCGCTGACCGTCTCTCGGATTCCTTGCGGGGGCTGGGTCTTGAACTCGGCCGGCTCAAGACCGGCACGTGTCCGCGTGTGCACAAGCGCAGTGTGGATTTCTCAGTGCTGAAGGAGCAACCGGGCGACGAGTACCCTCAACCGTTTTCGTTTTCCACAAAGTCCATCGACCGCGACCAGGTTCCATGCTACATAGGGTTCACTACCGAAGAGACGCACGAGATTATAAGGCGGAATTTGGACAGATCACCTCTATACTCCGGTAAGATAGTCGGCGTTGGACCGAGATACTGCCCGTCCATCGAGGATAAGGTGATGAAATTCGCCGACAAGTCGAGCCACCTGATATTCGTTGAACCGGAAGGGTTGACGACAGACGAGATGTACCTGAACGGACTGGCGACGAGCCTGCCTGAAGACGTGCAGCTGGCGTTTCTGCGGACGATTCCCGGGCTCGAATGCGCCGAGATCATGAGGCCCGGGTACGGTATCGAGTACGATTTTGTGCCGCCGACTCAGCTCAAACCCTCGCTCGAGACAAAACGCGTTGAAGGGCTGTTCCACGCCGGACAGATCAACGGCACGTCCGGTTACGAGGAGGCGGCCGGTCAGGGCATTATCGCGGGGATAAATGCCGCCCTGAAGCTGCGCGGCGAAGAGCCGCTAGTACTCACGAGAGCCGAAGCGTACATTGGCGTGATGATGGACGACCTGGTCACAAAAGGCACTGCCGAACCTTACCGGTTGTTCACTTCCCGGGCGGAACACCGACTGCTGCTTCGGCACGATAATGCGGACCTCAGACTCGCCAGACACGGCCACCGCGTCGGGCTGGTGTCAGACGGCGATTACGATCTGGTGCAGAGGAAGCAGGAACAGGTCACGGCGGAACTCGAGTGGGCTCGCGAGACGAAGCTGACGCCTTCTGAAAAGCTCAACCGAGCGTTAGCTGAACGCGGTTCCGCACAGGTCAGCTCTCCGGTACCTGTAGCCAAGTTCGTCAAGCGACCGGAGATGAAGCTGAGAGATGTGATCGATCTGTGCGGGCGCGACGGCGAGGTTGACGACAGTGTTCTTGAACAGGTCGAGATCGAACTGAAGTACGAGGGGTATATCCAGAGGCAGGGCCGGCAGATCCAGATGTTCAAGAAAATGGAGAGCAAACGTATCCCGGATACGGTGGATTACGCTGAGGTCCGGGGATTGTCGCGAGAAAGCGCCGAGAAGCTCGCCAAGATCCGGCCCCGTTCGTTGGGCCAGGCCTCGCGAATACCCGGAGTGAGACCCGCCGACGTTACCGTCCTGATGATCCACCTCGAAACCCTCCGCACCGGTCCGAGCAGAAACCGAGCTTCGAGCCATTGAACAAATGAGCCTCAGGCTCATCGCACGAACCCGTTCGGGATGAAGCCAATAGGGCCGAATCCCGCTCCTTCTTCCCGATCTACGACTTCACCCCACTTGTCGAGCTCGTCGTAGAACGCGCTGCCGGGCAGAGGACTGAACCTCTGAAAGGTCGAGCCCAAAGGTGGCGCAAGCTGCTGCGCGAAACGCTTTGTTGTCTCCAACGTCTCCGGTGTTTCACCCGGCACGTGAGTCATAAACATTGCGAACGTAGGTAGTTGCGCTTCCTTTGCCCACGCGAAAGCTTGTCGCGCTTGGGCGGTCGTCGTACCCTTGTCCAGTATCTCGAGTATCTGGTCGCTTCCCGATTCGACCCCGAAACCCAGCGCTGCGCAACCGCTCTTCTCCATCGTCCGCAGAAGTTCTGGGTCCACGCAGTCGACGCGGGTGGTAGCCTTCCATTGCGCTCCAAGCGCTGCCAACCGCTCGCACATGTCCTGGGCCCACCTCCTGTTCACAGTGAACACGCTCATCGCGAACACGACCGCCTTGATGCCCAACTGGTCCTTGGCCTCGGCTATCTCCTCGGCTATGGCTTCCGGCTTGCGGAGCTGGAGGCGTCCCTTAGTCAACCTTCGGTTGCAGCAGTACTTGCACGCGAACGGGCAACCCCGCGCGGCTATCACGCGTATAGCAGGGAGACCGTCCATTCGCTCCTGATACCGCGTCCATCCGAATCTTCGTCGCTCTGGGAAGGGAAACGCGTCAAGATCTTGAATCGGAGGGGCCGAGTAGCACGAGTCCGCTTCTGTACCGCCCACAATCTCCTCAACGATCTCCTCTCCAGGGCCGCGCACCACGATAGCGTCATGGATCCTCTCACGCGCAAGGGTGGCATGTACTCCTCCCACGATGACCCGCTTGCCCCACTCTCGACCGCGTCGGGCCCAAGACACGATGCCGTCCGCCTGGTGTGACATTCCGGTAATGCAAACGACGTCCGCCTCCTGAACTTGACCATCAGGTACCGCGAACTGCTCCTCGTCGAAAAACGAGACGTTGTGCCGCGCCGACAGTATAGTTGCCAACTGCACTGCGCCCAGCGGCATCCACGGTTCGGACTGCAGGTAGCCTTTGGGATTGATAAATGCGACGTTCATTTGAGCATTTTGATCAGCTTGGCCGGATTTCCCGCCACTAGTGCGTCGTCGGGCACGTCTTTCGTGACCACCGAACCCGCGCCCACGACGGCTCGCTGGCCTACTGTGACCCCCTTCAGTATGATCGCTGCGGCGCCGATCCATGCGCAGTCCTCAATCTCAATCGGCGCGGCCGCGCCGCCCGCTATATGATCTCCGTCCAGCTCGTGCGCGTCGTTATCCATGATCATAACTCTGGGGCCGATGAGGCAACGCTCGCCGATCTTCACCAACTTGACTGCGCGTATCCACACACCGCAGTTCAAGAATGCTTCCTTGCCCACCAGTATGCGCCCCTCGCCTCGAGTCACGAGACTGGATGGTTCGTCATGCGTCCATACGATCGCCGACGGGTCTATCACCACATTGCCTTCCATGCGCAGGCTGTCAGGGTCGCCCCGCTTGTGGTACAAACGGTGAGCCTCGATCATTGACAAATTGTCCTCGCAACATGTATCAGAGTGATACCCGGCGTGGCCTTGCGATCTGCAGAGAAACTGTTATCCTAGTGCCTGGCAACGCCCCACACGATAGAGTATAACGCATGATCATCGCATCGTCAATCTGACCGAAAATACGACTCATTCTCAAAGTCATCCTTCCATGTTAGCCGTGGCCTAAAGAATGTGCTATAATTAGCCGATATATACATATAGGGGAGCTCGGTGTGTGGCATACCATATATAGACAAACACACTGTCTGCCCGGGCTCTGGGTGCGAGCCGTAGAATAAGGGGGTGCGGAAGGTCTCTGTGAGCGGCCGGACGAAGAACGCTCCAGCCGCCAGACCATCTAAGTGCGGAGTGTGAGATTCTGGCCTTAGTCTGTGCGGGATCTCTCGTCAGAACGGCAGCGTGTCATGACCACTGAATCGCAGGACTCATCAGTTCTCAACCGACGCGACCGGAGAGGCCGTAATCGCGATGACTTGGTGTTCATTGTCGGCATTCCGCGTTCCGGAACCACTTGGGTGCTCTGCATATTGGAGAACCACCCGGGCTGTCTTGCAGTAACTCCGGATATGCTGGACATCGCTGTCGAGCATCCCACTAAAGAGACGGGGCTGCTCGTGGGCGGTTTCAGCGACGCGGAAGTAGTCAATAAGATATCGCTGCTGCCACGGGGCAAGCTGCTTGTCGAGAAAACTCCTTCGCACCTGCTGGAGCTCGGTCGGATGCGCAGGCTATTTCCGCGGTCGAGGATCATCCTGATCCGGCGCGACCCCCTAGACGTCATCTATTCAATGATGCAAGAGAACTCCTTCTGGAAAGAGGCACCCAGGACCCTCGCCGACGCGGTGAACGTGTACAAGCGCTTTGCCGACGCCGAGATGGCATTTGCTGGCTATGATTACGTGCTCGGATACGAGGAGCTGGTGGACAACACCGTTGATGAGGTCCGGAGGTTGTTCGAGTTCCTAGGTCTTCGCACCGATTGCGCGTCTGAGATCGTCCAAGAAACCAAGTGCGGCGGGAGTCTACCGCCTGAGCTGAAAGGTGTTTTTCGCAAAGGTATCGTCGGCGAGGGTCTGAAGAACTTCACTCTGGAGGAACTGGCCCTCATTCAGCGCGAGCTGGGCGGGGCGGCAAAGAAGCCTCGAGTGGTGTCCTCAAGAGGCGCCGGGAAAGAGCCGAAGAGAATGCGAGTACTTTTGACCAATCACCTCCTGCGCAGCTATACCGGTTCTGAGGTGTTCACGTATACAATTGCCGATTTCCTGAGGAGAAGAGGCGTTGAAGTCGTAGCGTACTCAGAGTATGTCGGGCGGCTCCTCGGGGATTTTGAGGCTATCGACGTTCCGGTGGTCGAGAGCCTCGAGCAGATAAGAGGAGAGCGGTTTGACGTTGCGCACGTTCACCATAACATCAATGCACTGGAAGTCCGGCGTTGTTTCCCTGACCTGCCAATCATATTCCTATCGCACGGGGTGATTCCGTTCCTTGAGCAACCGCCTAGCATAGATATCGGCATCTCAAAGTTCCTTGCCGTAAGCGAGGAAGTCAAGGAGAATCTGGTAGCGAAGGGTATTGAGGAAGACGATATAGACATCTTCAGGAACATCGTCGATTCGGGGCGCTTTCGCTTGATGGGTCAAATCAACTCGAAGCCGCGTGAAGTTTTGGTACTGAGTTACAGAATAGGTCCCCACAAAGAAGGCATTATCAGAGATGCATGCGAGAAGTCGGGTATTGAATGCAAGTTCATTGGCGGCAGGTTCGGACGGGTTCCGCAGGAGCTCCTCCCCAAGTATATAAACGAAGCGGACATAGTATTCTCCCTTGGAAGAGGAGCGATCGAAACCATGCTGTGCGGCCGGGTGCCGGTAGTGTTCGACTACCTCGGAGGAGATGGAATGGTCACCCCCGACAGCTTCACTGAGCTTGTGAAGGCGAATTTCTCGGGAAGGCGGTATCGAGTTGACTACACCGTCGACCAGCTCGTCGACGAACTCGGGAAGTACAACTCGGAATACGGCGACAACCTGCGCGAGATTGCGCTGCAACACTTCGATGCCAAACGCCAGGTCGACACCCTGATTGGAATCTACGAGACTGCAATAGAGAACGGTGTTAGAATCCCAGATCAAACCCAGGCTCGCCTGTTGGAAGCGTTTGTGAACACCGTCGATGAAACGAGAAGAGCAACTCGTGACGCTTTGACCGCGCACTTTGAGAAAGAGCAGGAATACAGGAGTACTCTCGAGTATCAGATCGAGCTCAAGCGGAGACTGGTGGAGAAGGCAGAATCGTTGATGCGAGAGAACAAGTATGCGGAAGCCAGGAGCATTCTTGAGGGTATGGTGTTTTTCGACGGGTACTCTGTGGCTGCTCTCAACGACCTTGCGGCAATTAACATAGCGGAGAATCAGCATGAGGAAGCGCTGGAACTTCTCAGGAAAGTGCTGGCGCTTGACCCGCAGAATGACGCAGCGCGACGCAATCTGGAGTTTCTGCGGCAAGAGCTGGAAGCTGCAAACCGGCAACAGGGCATTGCATGAAACACGGCATTGGTAGTGTGAACCTCCCGAATATGCCAGGACAGCGATAGCGTAGGAACATCTTAATGGGGACGGTCGAACAGAACCGAGAATACTGGTCCAGCTCATATCCCTGGCCAGGCAGTGGCGACGAGTGGTCGATTGCCTGGGGCGGAACCGAGTATCTATGGCATGGGACCATCTTTCCGCGCATTAGCGCGTTTGTGCCGGCCGGAACCATACTGGAGATAGCACCTGGATACGGAAGGTGTACCCGGTATCTCAAAGACCTTTGCGATAAGCTCATCGTTGTCGACCTTGCGGAAAACTGTATCGAAGCCTGCCGGAAACGGTTTACGTCAAGCTCGCACATAGAGTATTTGGTCAACGATGGCAAATCGCTTGACGCGGTCGAGAACGGGTCGATCGACTTTGTCTTCAGCTGGGATTCCCTGGTGCATGCAGAGAGCGATGTGTTGCGTTCTTACCTGGAGCAGCTTTCGTCGAAACTAAAGCCGGGCGGTTACGGTTTCATTCATCATTCCAACATAGGCGCGCTAAGAGATGGGGAAAACGGAGAGTTAGCGGTTGAGAATCGGCATTGGCGCGCTGAGAGTATGACGGCGGAGTTATTCCGTGAGTACTGCGGTGACGCCGGGCTGACGTGCATCTCGCAGGAACTCGTCGGCTGGGGCCGCACGGATCTGACCGATAGTCTCTCGGTATTCACTCGAGACGCCATTGGGAGCTACGGAGAACCGGTCAGATTGGATAACCCGGAGTTCATGCAGGAAGCCAGGCGGCTTAAACAGATCTCGGAGCTTTTCAACCCGGCGAAGTTGTTTGAGCAGAAAGCCGGTCAGTTAGCAGAGGCAGGTAATCCCGAACAGGTTGAGACATACGTCAAAGAGGTTCTTACGCGCTGCCCCGAGGCGACCGCGTTACGCTACCGGTACGCGCTTGTGCTTCACTCGGCGGGGAGAACCGGGGAGGCGGTGCGGGAGCTGGAGGAAGTGGTTGCAGCGGTTCCGGACGACCCGCAAGCGCACAACGACATTGGTGCGCTTTATTACGAGATGGGGTGCAAGGAAGAGGCGCTTTCGCACTTTGAGCGCGCGGTTGCCATTGACAAGAATGATCTGACCGCACTGAAGAACCTCGCAGACGTCTCTATCGAGCTTGGACGTGTGCGGGATGCGGTGAGCCACTATCAGGCTGTCCTGTCCCTGGATCCGCGCGACCTCGATGCCCTGCTGTCGCTGGGGGATCTGTCTGTCAGGCTGGGACAAGGCGAGAAGGGAGCGGTTTTCTACACGAAGGCGCTGGAAGTCGATCCGGAAAACGCAAAAGCGCGGCAAGAGCTCGACAAGCTCGATTCCTGCACGGAAGCGGCCAGTCGGTGCCTGACTGATGCGAGAGTGCACCCGACTCAGATTGCTTCCTATGAAACGTACAGGAAGCACGCGTCGGCCATGCAGTCCGAGTACGCCAAGAGGCAGCAGTACGAGAAAAGCGCAATTGTGGACGCCCAGCCGTTCACTGTCGCCGGTTGCTGCTACGCGTGCAAGCGCGACGTCGACTTCTGGGTCGACTATGAGTCCTCCTACGAGGTGAACGGTATCCTCATGCCGAATTGGCGCGAGCGCTTGGTCTGCCCCTCGTGCGGGTTGATCAACCGCATGAGAGCGTCGATCCATCTATTCGCGCAACTGTGCCGGCCGGACAGAGACAGCAGCGTTTACATCGCAGAGCGGAGAACTCCCGTGTACGGATGGTTCGCCAGGAACTACTCGAACGTCGTTGGGAGTGAGTATTTGGGCGAGACCGTCCCGCTTGGAGAAGTCGATCCGAACGGCGTGAGAAATGAAAGCATTACTGAACTCTCGTTCTCTGACGGTGCGTTGGATTATGTACTCACCTTTGATGTTTTTGAACATATTGCAGACTTTCAAAAGGCTTTTAGAGAATGCTACCGCGTGCTGAAACCGACCGGGACCCTTTTCTTCACGGTTCCCTTCAGGGTGGAAGCTGAAATGAACGCCGTCTGCGCTGTTGTGAGAGACAGGAACGAGATCGAACACGTTGTTCCTCCCGAATACCACGGTCCGTGGCTCGTTTTCAACCAGTTTGGCTGGGAAATGTTGGACCAATTGCGTTCGGCAGGTTTTCAGGACGTGAGCGCCCACCTGTTCTGGTCGAAAGAACTTGGCTATCTGGGTCGCGAGCAAACAGTGTTTGTTGCCAAGAAAACGGATGTGAAGCGAAGCAGCTCTGGTGCGCCGTCGAAGCGGAAATCCGCTCCAAGGAATGTCAAGAGAGAGACTGAGTTAATCTGTCTCAGCCCGTTCTATTGGATGAATTTCTTCTATGAGGATGTTCACTGTTGCTGCCCGGGATGGACGAAGGTAGCCATAGGCAACATCAGGCAGAACACCATTGCCGAGATTTGGAACAGCGAGAAAGCTCGATACGTTCGCAGAAAGATGTATCAGGGCGAGTGGGAGGAGATCTGTAATCCGATTTGCCCGAAAATCGCCGCGTACAGGTATCAGAACAAGACGATCAAATATGACGAGCTGGAGAAGTATGACCTCTTGACTCCGGAGCTTGTCGAGGAGATCAGGGCTCGTAAGGACCGCCTCGAATCGTTTCCAACGCTTTTCAAACCGGACAATTCCAATGTGTGCAATCTCTCGTGCATTATGTGCGATCGGCAAATCCACGAGGATGATCCTGACTTGATTGAGAAGACAGCCAGAGACATGGGGAACTACCTCCCGAGTGCCAAGTCCATAGTGCTGTCAGGTATCGGGGATCCCTTGGCGATACCCTACGCGAGAGACTTGCTGGCCAACTATGAGGTTGACGGTTCTGAGCTGAGGTTTGACCTGATAACCAACGGTCTGTTATTGCCCAAGTACTGGGACAAGATCAAACACCAGCGATTTGGGGGCATCCAAATATCCGTGGATGCCGCCACCAGGCGCACCTATGAGAGAATCCGTGTTGGCGGTAAGTGGGACGCTCTTCTACGCAGTCTGGCTCTATTGCAGGAGAACAGAGACAGGTTCAGCAACGTTGGGATCACCATGGTGGCGATGAGAGCCAACTACAGTGAGATCCCGGCATTCATAGATTTTGCCGAGTCGTACGGTTTCGGCGCTTCGTTCCAGAAGATTACAGGGGCGTACGCAGACCAGAACATCTTTGATATGAGAGACACTGACGCGATTCGTGAATTGCAGAGTGTTATTGCCGATGAGCGGACGAAGAAGAGAAGCGTGGGCGTCTGTTGGAACAACCTTATCGATCTGGTGTGACAGGAAGAGAGTTGATGCAAACCGTGACCGCTCCGTCGATGGCGGGCAGGTAGGGGGAGAACGCGGGAAAAGCGGTCACGACGCAGAACCTGAGGTGCAGTGGAGTAGCTGGGGCGGTGTTTAGGAGGAGAAGGACGTGATCGGTTTCGAAAAGGCCAATCGCTCGGCCTTCATGAACTTCCTGAGGGCTAAGTATGAGAGGTTGACGGGGGAGGTACTGGTCCGCTCCTACCCGTACTATATGCTCATAGACCCGAGTTCAATCTGCGGACTAAGGTGTCCCGGTTGCGGAACAGGGGCGGATAATTCCGCCACGCGCAGTGAGTCGGCGACGGTGCCGCGCCGCAAGAGAGCTTTAATGTCCGTCGACCTCTTCGACGCCCTGATAGAAGAGATGGGCGAGTATCTGTTCAGAGTGTTCTTCTACAACTGGGGTGAGCCTCTTCTGAACAAGAACCTCTGCTACTTCATTAAGAGGGCGAAGGAACTGGACATCTACACGGACATCAACACGAATCTGTCTCTTAAGCTGTCCGACGAGGGGGTCGAGGAGCTATTACTCTCAGGGATAGATGAAATCGCCGCCTCGATAGACGGGTTTTCCCAGGAGACCTACGGGATCTATAGGGTGGGCGGAAGTTATGAACTAGCCAAGAACAACCTTGAACGGTTGGTGGCGTTCAGAGATAAGCTCGGACTGGACACGAGGATCGTTTGGAACTTTCTCGTTTTCAGCTTTAACGAGCACGAAATCGAGACTGTCAGACGATACTGCGAGGAACTGGGTGTGGTTTTTGTCTGTAAGGACGGCAATATTAACATTGTCAAGTATCCCGAGTGGCTTCCCAGCTACAGAAAGGGGGAACTTAATGGGACAGATGGGGATGCGAGACCTGCTGGGGAAACAGAACAAGTTGTCGGAACCGCTTCAGCGGGAAACACCTGTGCGTGGCATTACTCTTACTCAGTGGTAAACCCCGACGGTGCGGTCTCTCCTTGTTGCGGCGCATATGATGAGGTCTATGATTTCGGAAAGGTGGAGCCCGGCACTACCAGCTTTGCGGACGTGTGGAACAACAACTTTTTCAGAAAAGCGAGAGGGACTCTCGCATCCAAGAAAGTGAACGGTCTCGCCGACGTAAGGCCCGTGTGCGAGAAGTGTCCCTGGCACGCTGTGAAAGACCAGTTTACCGGTTACGACCAGCAAATCCAGTCAAGATTCTGGGCGCTTTTCTCGGGTTCCGAGCCAATCTTTGAGAAGGCTTTCAGCCTTCTCGACTCCGGGGCTGAATTCATTGAGTTCTACAGGACTAATCACGTTGAATTTGATGAGCCGGATGGCGTCACAAATGAACTCCGGGAACATGTGAAAGGTGTTAGCTGTCTGACACAAGAGCGCCGACGAACTTTAACCGCAGTGTCCGAGTTGGTCGAGCTGGGCGAGTGGCTTTTCGGACAAGGCCATCACGATAAGGCGCTGGAGCTATTTACGCTGGTGACGGAGATCGATGCCGGTAATTATGCGAACTGGGCCGATCTGGGTGTCGTACTTACGTCACTGGGAAGGTTTGACGAAGCCGGGAAATGTCTGGAGAACGCGCTTTTGCTGAGGCCGGGTTTCGCCCCGGCGCTGGAGAATTTGCAGAGGCTCAAGAATGCAGTACACGACGTCGTATCCTAAAGAGCTGACGGAGACGTTGGAGCGGTACATTGACATCACCGATGCGCCGGTGTTGGGCAGCGGGCATATCGCCAACCCACTCGTCACGATTATCCTCCCGACGTTCTCGCGTGGACGCACCGGTACATTGCACATGGCGATTGAGAGCGTTCTGGCGCAATCTTTCGGCGAGCTGGAACTTATCGTCGTTGATGACGGCAGCACCGACGGCACGGCGGACGTGATCCAACGTTACGCGGCGCGCGACAACAGGGTGGTCCACGTCCGCTACGAGAAGAACTGTGGGTTTCCCGCGCCGAGAATGAACGCAGGCATGGTGATCGCCCGGGGGGAATACATAGGTTTTGTCTTTGATGACGGCTGCCTTTACCAGCAGGCTGTCGAGAAGCTCCACTCGGCATGTCGGCAGCATCCAGACACGGTGTGTTACGGGTTCTGCAACGAGTACCGCGGCAACAACGCGATGACTTGGGGCTTCGAGTTTTCCGAGGAACTGTTGCGGCATAAGAACCTGATACCCAACAACGCGGTCCTGTTTCCTCGGGAGATCGCTGACAAATGCGGTGGCTACGACCATAACGTCCTGCTCACCCGCGTGAACGACTGGGATCTCTGGCGCCGGTATGCCCGGCACGCGGAGTTCCATCGCGTGTCGGATATTGTCGCTGAGGAGCACGGTCCAAACCAGCCCGACAGCCTCGAGAACGCGTACACGATGCACCACGACATGGGAACGCGGCTCATACAGGTGGACAGGGGCGAAAAGCTGATGATGTCGCAGCTCTCCCGGCGCAATGCGTACGGACTCGAGGATTTCGGCGAGAACCTGACTGCGGAAGATCTGCTGCGCGCTTTCGAGCTGTTCGCCGAACATGCTCGTCACGTGGGAGATGAAGAAGCCGTGGCGTTCTTCGAAACCGGATGCGAAAAGGCAGCTTCTCTTATGGAATCCGGTCGAAGCGTCGCCTCGCTTCCGCTGAGCACGTTGCGTGTTTGCCATCTGAGAACCGGTTCTGAGGAGGAGCTTCGCGGCGGCAACCGGGCGGAAGGGGTTCTAGCCGAACTCGTCGCCGCAGGGGAGATCGAGCGTCGGCGAGTGGCCCAGAGAGGGGCGAACTACTTTGTCGCCGCCGCCGATTGGCTGTCGTTCGACGTGTGCGTGTTCGATTGGCCCGTAGACCGGATGGGCCTGGCCTTGATGGAAGGTCTTCGTCATCTCGGCACGCCGGCTGTCCTGAATGTGGAGGATGTCGGGGAGCTTGTGCCTGAGAGGGCGGAGCTTCTCGCTGCTGCGATCCGCGATAGCGCAGTCACTATCGTGCCGAACAGGCATACAGAGGAGAACTTGAAGGTCTCATTCGGGGCTGGAGCGATTATCGTTTTGCCGAGCGAACCCAGCGCGTGGCTCGCCGCGCTGCAGAGTTGTGTGGAGAAACATTCCCGGAGCCGGAACCCGGTCAGATTCAGCGGCGGAGCTCGAGGAGCGGTAGGACCGAACCGTTACGCGGTCAAGGACGAAGATGTCGTGCGTGTGGGTGATTACGTTCATTTGCAGGCACGCGAGTTCAACGCCCTGAATGACCATCGCAGCGAACTTGGTGCACTCAATACCGTACTAAACCTCAACCCCGGGCACGTTCCGGCCGCGCTGGACAGGGCCGGGTTGTTGCGCAAGGTCAAGAAGTACGGTCTCGCCCTTGAGCGGATTGAGCCGACGCTGGCTCTCCACCCGGGGGATCACGAGCTTGTCGCCTGCGCCATGGAACTGGCGCTCGAAGTGGGAGACCGTGGCAGGGCGGCATACATCTTCAAAGCGTATCTGGAAGCCAACCTCGAGGCTATTACCAATGACAGCTCTGAGTCTGAAACTGCGTCGCCCGAAACGCAGCGTATCGCTGAGGGAGATGATAGCCCGGCTGCATCGGAACTGATTGGCCGGGTATCGGGCCTACTCGAACGCGGCGATACTGACAAGGCGCGCAAAGGTGTTTTCAGTGCTCTATACGCGCATCCGACTCGCGTCGAGCCCTATCTGCTTTATGGCGATTATCACTTGCACGTCAAAGAGTTCGCGGCGGCGGCTCGCGGCTATTTCGCCGCATTGAGCTTCGATCGCCATAACGATTCTGCGCAGGCGGGCTTGCTCGAGGCAGGTCGTATGCGCGGCCGGGGAGACGCACCCGTTCAGGGTGAGCCCGAGTTCAGCGTGCTGATAAACACGTATAATCGCGCCGGTTGGCTGCGAAAATGTCTTGCAGGTTACTGCGTACAGACGTTTTCACCCGAGCGGTTCGAGATCGTCATAGTTGACGATGGGAGCGAGGACGATACGCGCGCCGTCGTCGAATCGTTTGAACCTCACCTGAACATCCGTTATGTCCGCCAGGAGCACGCAGGCATGGCAATAGCCAGGACGCGCCTGGTCAACGAGGCTGGAAGTCCGCTGCTGGGCTTTTTCGACGATGACGATATTGTGGCACCGACTTGTGTCGAAGAGCACTGGAAAGCTCACGAGGAGCATCCCGATCCCGGCGTGGCCGTTCTCGGGTATAGCGAATGGTGTCCCGACCTGAACGTCACACCGCTGATGCATTATGTGACGCAGGTCGGCAGACAGTACGTTGATTACCCATCGCTCAATCACGGCGAGTTCTACGATTTCCGATGTTTCTGGGGCGGCCGTTCGAGCTGCAAGAAGGCCGTTCTAGACGGCGGCGAGCTTTTTGACCCGCAGTTTACTTTCGGTTACGAGGACATCGAGCTGGCGTATCGCCTGTCGAAACGACGCTCGTTTCGCGTGCTCTACAACGAGAATGCCGTGCACAGGTTCATGCAACCGGCCGATCTTGACGGGTTCCTGAGACGCAGCGAACGGCAAGGACGCACGGCGCATTTCTTCTCTCAAACGCATCCCGATCCCGCGATAGAACGATATCTGCCTGTCGCCGATGCGGTGTCCGGATGGGCCAACCTGGAACCGATCTATGACAGACTGATGGGACTTGCACGTACACTGGAACGGACCGGGGATGGGAATCTCCCCGAATCGTTGGAAAGCGACCGGTGCAAGGAGCTTTTCCTCGTTTATGGCAAGTTGCACGAGGGTGCGTGGGCTAAAGGGGTACAGGCCGGCCGGAAAGAGAAACTCGAACCGGCCGTCGAGAAAGCACGCGCGGATCAGAGAGGGCCGCGCATCCTTATTCTGGACGAGATACTGGCCGTGCCGGACAGAACCGCAGGTGCTTTGCGCATGCA
>CBFDCQ010000063.1:0-19308 GCA_965603355.1 uncultured bacterium | reverse complement strand
ACGTTTCCCAAGCCGCTTTGCGACTGAGGCTTCGGTGGTTTGCCACAGAGATAGCAGAGGCCACCGAGTTAGGAATACTCGCCGCAGAAGTCTCGATTGGCAAACCTCGTGCCTCAGTGAAGTTGATCGTATCAAGACGCGGGCGTCATATGGTATAGTGAATCTCTGATAGGATGACGTGATAGCGGGTAAGAAGCGGTTCATCGACAGAAAGGGAGTAGAATGGAGCGTTTGTCTGTGAAAGCCGTTTACGGTGAGACGGCCCAGAAGGTAGCCGCGCTGACCGTCGGTCTGTATGCATTCTTAGGCGGAGTGTTCCTGGCGCAGTTTTTCTGTCCGGGGTGAGGGATCGGTCCCCGTGAACTGGCTGTTGGCGCAATTGTCGCCGTGCTGGTTGCGCGGGCAGGGTTCAAGGTGAGCCCGGAAGGTCTCTGCAAAACATCCATCTGGGTGCAACTTCTCCTGTGCGGTGGTGGCGTTCTGCTACCGCTTTTCTTGTCGGTACCGGCCCACGCCGTACTGCCCACAATTGGTACGGTGCTCCACATCTTCAACCTCATAACCGTCTACAATGCCCAGGTCCGGCGCACGGACTATCCATGGCATGTGCTGAAATGGACGTTCCCGATAGGTGCAGCAGCCTACTCCCTGACAGCGATATCCGAATTGGCGCGGACCTTGCCTGATATGGAGCGGGTCCCTGTTCTTCGTATCGCATTGTCCGCGGTGTTCTATCTCATCCCGGCCTGTCTTCAAACGGCGCTGCTCTGGTGGCGTGAAGTTGGACATGGGACGGTTGAAGAAATGGAGCCGTGATAACGATGGCTAGGTCAGTCTATCTTGTCCTGTCATTACTACCGGCATGTGTCAGTGTTCAACCCGCTCAGCCCGCTGAACGAAGTACCTGGACCGACTCATAGCCGCTTGCTGGGTACAAGTTCCGCGTGGTTCCTGAAGGGTACCTGGACTAAGAAGAAGGGTACAGACGTAAGCGGAGACGTGTCTGTACCCTTCTTCCAGAATCGTTCAGAGGGACAGGATGAGGTCTCGCTTCCGACCATTTTACCCATCCTCAGAAGACCGTTTCTGTCACTGTGGCACTACGCGGGTGGCTCTTGCTGGCTTACTACTACCAGTTGTCACCTCGAGAAGTTCAATCTCGAAAATGAGAGCGGCGTTCGGCGGTATGGGCCGCTTGCCACTCTTGTCGTACGCCAGCTCCGACGGAATGAACAGCTGCCATTTCGCTCCCTCTTTCATGAGCTGAAGCGCCTCCGTCCACCCGGGGATGACACCCGTCACGTCGAATTCGCCCGGCTTGCCTCGTTTGTACGAGTCGTCGAACACCGTGCCGTCGATGAGCGTGCCACGGTAGTTGGCTTTCACGCCATCTTTCGCTGTCGGTGTGCGCCCCGCACCGTCTTTCAGGACCTTGTACTGTAAACCGCTCGGCAGGACCTGGACACCCGGTTTCGTCTTGTTCTCCTCGAGGAAAGCGTTACCCTTGGCAAGATTCTCCTCGGCTTGCTTCTTGCGTTGCTCTTTTCTTTTCGCCATCATGCGCTTGCGGTGCTCCGTCATGACCTTCCGCATTTCCTCCTGGCTGATAACGGGTTCGCGACCTGCCAGCACATCCTCGATGCCTCGCACCAACATCTCCAGGTTGATATCTAACTCCTGTTGCTTGAAACTCTGTCCCGCCTGCGTTCCTATGATGTAGCTGATCTTGTCGATTTCGCTCTCGAACGCTACGGTTTCCTCTACCGCCTCCTCCTGCGCGTGCGCCAGGGCAGGCAAGAGCATGATGGTTGCCAATATCATCACATACGTTTTCATTCAATTCTCCTTTCGGTTTGCGAACGTTACGTCACGTCCAGATTCTCCCGTAATCGGTCGCATCTCCCCGAACTCCGCGTAAGAAACTCACTATATCACAAAGACAGAAACCAATGCCAGTGTTCTTTGTCTTCTTTCCGCTCGCGCACAAACTGAGATGTATCTCTCCCTCTCTATCCCGCGCTACCAGAGCATTCCAGCGTTGCGCAGTTGGTTCGTATTCGCACTTCTTGTTCCTTTTTCTGATCACACATCCGAAAATCAGACACCGCTCCATCCCTTGCCACCAGAGGTTTCGCGGGCGATCGATCATGTTGACTCGAGTTTTGCGCAATTTGCGGGTGCCGTTTACATCAGCGCAACACCTTGCTTAGACAGGAGGTTATGAGGTTCATGAAAACGGTCCCAAAAAGGTTTTATCAAAACCGCACTGTTTCGGTGCGATCGACGCTTGGTTTAGCAGATAACATATCTCTTATGCATGGCAAGAGTTTGACGTGGGAGTTGAGTTGACAAAATTTTTTACTGGACGAAACGGACAAATTGTATTATATTTAACTATCGGGTGAGTAGTAGAAATCGATAATATCACGTTCCCTCCACCGATGAGGTGGCGCGTGTGGTTCCTTGGGGGATGAGGGAACGTTTCCTGGACTTTTAAGATTGATGCCGTCGAGAGTTGTTTTCTTCTGCTCACCGTAGTTCCTTCCGGAAAATCTCATTTGTTCGGTTTACCGGTACGTATTGGGAAGCAGGGAAGCAGTGCTGGTTCGCGTCGGGGCAGCGTCCTTCAATCGGATTTGCGCTGTTTGACAGTCGGGATTTCGCACGCATATGTCGGACGAAACAGAAGGGGTATCCGCTGGCACTTTTCAGAGAGCGTTGGCGGTCCAGGCAAACGCGTCGCGGAAGGGGCTCGACTGGCCTGACCCATATGGTGTGTTGGCGAAGATCCGTGAGGAACTCGACGAAGTTGAGACGGCTATCCGTTCAGGATCTAAGAGCCGCTTGAATGATGAGGTTGGAGATCTGCTGTTTTCGGTTGTGAACGCCGCAAGGATGCTTGACGTCGATCCGGAACGTGCGCTGAGTGAGGCGATCAATAAGTTCGAGCGTCGGTTCCGAGACGTGCTTGCGTTGGCACGCGGAAGTGGACGGGCCGTCGAACGCATGTCCATCGAGGAGCTGGACCTTCTGTGGGAGGAAGCGAAGCGAACCGCAGCACATGACGGCGAGCGTTGATCGCCTTGATACTTACAGGCCAACCCGACAGGTTGAGAACCTGATGGGGTGAGAATTGTTGATAACTTGTGAATAAACTTGGGATAACGCGGTGATGTCGCGTGGAAGACCGGTTGAGCATGTGTGCATTCTCGCGCCTCCCTCGCGTCACAATCGGACGTAAACCGTGACGGCGACGCGGGAGGCACGGAAGCGCAACTCATTGCTATTAAATCGGTTATCGTGCTAACAAACGGCCACGCTCGGACTATCGGACAAAACACGGCGGCGCACGGCTCGATATATAATTGAACGGGCCGGAAATGTGAGTCGGGCGTCGTTGTGCTGCATCTGTTTGATGTTACTAAGTTGCCTCGCAGTCGGGTGTAGAGGGGGAGAGTCATGGGCTCAGATGTCTGGGAAAAGTCATGCGAACTGATAAAGAGCAGTGTAGACGAGCGCAGCTTTAAGAACTGGTTCTTGCAGACGAAGTTCATATCGTATGATGATGGTCGGTTGAACGTGGGTGTTCCGAGCCAGTTTTTTGCCGATTGGCTCAACGACCATTACCTTGAGGTCATCCACGCTTCGGTGCTCCAGGTGGAGTCTGATTTCAAGAAGGTTCTGTTCATGCCGGTGCCGGATGAGGAATTCAGGGGCCAAGAGGCGGCGGGTCGTCAGAAACGAGCGGTCAAGGCGCCGTCCCGGAGGTTTGGAGCCGCCAGACTCAATGCCAAGTACAACTTCGACACGTTCGTTGTCGGTTCCGGCAACAGGTTCGCGCACGCGGCGTCTCTCGCCGTTGCCGAGTCACCGGCGAAAGCCTACAATCCGCTGTTTCTGTATGGCGGCGTAGGACTGGGCAAGACGCATCTTATGCAGGCGGTCGGACATTACATCTTGAATCGGAAATCGCGTCTGACAGTTGTGTATATGTCATCGGAGCAGTTCACCAACCAGTTGATAGACGCGATTCGAAACAAGTCCACCATGTCATTTCGTAACAAGTATCGCAAGGTTGACGTTTTGCTGATAGACGACATCCACTTCATCGCAGGCAAGGAGAGCACGCAGGAGGAGCTTTTCCACACGTTCAACGCGCTCTACGACGCTCACAAACAGCTCGTGCTTTCGAGCGACAGACCGCCGAAGGAGATACCGACTCTCGAGGAGCGGCTCGTGTCGAGATTCGAGTGGGGGCTTGTGACGGACATTCAACCTCCTGACATGGAGACAAAGGTCGCCATCCTTCAGAAGAAGGCCGAACGAGAGGGTTTCTCGGTCAGTACTGAGGTAGCGGAATACATGGCGAGCCTTATCACGAGCAATATACGCGAATTGGAGGGTGCACTGGTAACTGCGCGTGCGTACGCGTCCCTTGTCGAGAAAGAGATTTCCCTCGGGTTGGTTGAGGAGGTTCTCAAGGATCTCATAGGAAGAGTAAGGGCCAAACAAGTGACGCCCGACCTTGTTCAGAAGGTCGTTTCAAACTACTACGATGTGAGAATAGCGGACCTGAAGAGCCGCAACCGACAGCGCACGATCTCGTTCCCGCGCCAGGTCGCGATGTGCCTCTGCAAACGTCTGATTCCGGCGGTTTCGCTGGCGGAAATAGGCGAGTGTTTTGGCGGACGAGATCATGCCACTGTGATCCATGCGTGCAAGAAGATCGAGCAGCAAGTCAAGACCGATCCTGAGTTTCGCGCTCTTATTAGAGGGCTGACTGAGGCGGTGAAAACGTGAGTCTGAATGCCCTTCGAACTAGGGCTGCGCTCGTCGCGGTACTGGCTGCTACTGCGACGGGCGCGGTCGTTTTAGCTGCTTTCGCCCAGAGCGGTGCCTCGGTGGATGTCTCAACCTCTCGCCGCAACGCAATCGTAGCGGCGGTGGAGAGAGTCAGCCCGGCGGTAGTGAGCATCACGGTTGTCCAGCGCAGGGTTGTTGAGGAGCGCGACCCCCTCATGAGCCAATTCTTCGGGCCGTTCGTATCCCCGTTTGGCCGCCGCGTCGTGCGAAAGGTTCAAGGGATAGGTTCCGGTGTTATATTTGATGAGCGCGGACACATCCTGACGAACGAACATGTCGTGAATTACGCCACGGCAATCGATGTGATGCTGCCGGACGGTCGTAGGTGCGAGGGAAAACTTGTTGGTGCGGACAGGCTGACCGACATCGCCGTGCTCAAGATTGACATGGAAGGTCTACCTCATGCACCGCTGGGCAACTCCGGCGATCTGATGATAGGAGAATGGGCCATCGCCATCGGCAACCCGTTCGGTTTGATCATAAACGACCCTCGCCCGTCAGTCGGCGTAGGCGTAGTCAGCGCCACTGACAGAACGTTCACACAAGTGGGTGGCGGAAACAGGGTATATCGTGGTATGATACAGACCGATGCGGCGATAAACCAGGGGAACAGCGGCGGGCCTCTCGTGAACGCCTTGGGGGAGGTTATAGGAATAAACGCCTTTATCGTGTCCAAGACCGGCGGGTACCAGGGTCTAGGTTTCGCCATACCGATTAGCCGCGCCAAAAGGGTTGCTGAGGAGATACTGCGTTACGGGACAGTCAGAGAGATCTGGTGGGGGTTCCGTTTGGGGGAAGTAGGTCCGGCGCTGGCGAAAGAGCTTGGGCTTGAGACCGACCGAGGCGTTGTAGTCTTCGAGGTTTTGCCGGACAGCGCGGCAGAGCGTGCCGGCCTGAAACCGGGCGATATGATAACCGCTATTAACGGTGAAGAGGTAACGGGCACGGCGGATCTCGAAGTTGCGACCGTTGACGTTCTCGTTGGCGACCTGGTAGTTTTGGATGTAAAGAGGAAAGAGCGCGATATGAGGTTCGAGTTACGGGCCCAGGAGGTGTCCCGTTAGGCGCAGGGGGCTTGGTCCGGCCAGACGCGCTCTGAGGTTGGACGGCAAAAGCAAGTTGTGGAGGGTATGATGGCAAAACACGAACCCGCGAAGCTCCGTACCGTTGGGCTTGTTGGTCACGGCGGCAGTGGGAAGACAACTCTGGTCGAACGGTTGCTGAACGCTTGCGGCATGACGAAAAGACTGGGAAGCGTTGAGGAGGGGAACACCGTCGGAGACTACATGTCGGACGAAATTGCCCGCGGTCATACGATTTGCCTGAGCTTGATGCATCTGGACAGAGACGGGTGCAGGATACACATCGTTGATAACCCGGGATATGCCGATTTCATAGGCGAGGTGGCGGCCTCTATTCGCGTCGTGGATAGCGTCATCGTCGTGGTAGACGGCGCGGCCGGGGCTGAGGTCGGCACGGATAATTGCTGGCGGTACGCGGACGAGAACAACCTGCCTCGCCTTGTCATGATTAACAGGCTCGACAAGGACAACGCCGATTTCTATCGAGTGCTTGACGAACTGGGTGCCGGCTATGGGGTCCAATGCATTCCCCTTACTCTGCCGGTGGGCAAAGGGGACTCGTTTAGCGGTGTTATAGACCTCGTCAAGGCGGACGAGAAAGATGTGGAAGCTGAGCTGAAGGATCAGTACAGCAAGTATAGAGAGAAAGTTATCGAGGCGGCGGCGGAGGGCGATGATGTTCTGCTCGAGAAGTATCTCGAAGAGGGCGCTTTGTCCCCGGAGGAGGTTGTAAGCGGACTCCGCAAGGCCGTGCTTGCCAGGAACGTTGTTCCCGTGGTATGCGGTTCGGCTGAGAAGGGGATCGGGTTGGAGGAACTGCTTGGAGCTATTACAGGCTTTCTGCCCTCGCCGACGGAACGCCCGGAACTGGAGGCTGCCGACTCGGACGGTGGCGCAGTTGCTGTCAAGTTCTCTGAGGATGAGCCACTGGTTGGCTTGGTGTTCAAGGTTTTCAACGACCCATATGTAGGCAACTTGACCTTTTTCAGAGTATTTTCAGGATCGCTCGCGTCCGATACGCAGTTCTACAACGCTACGAAGCGCGCGGGTGAGCGTATAGGTCAGCTGTTCTTCTTGCAGGGGAAGGAACAGGTGCCGGTTGCGACCGTTGGACCGGGAGACCTGGTTGCGGTGGCTAAACTGAAGAACACGTCGGTCGGCGACACGGTTTGCACGCGGTCAGCCCCGATGAACCTCCCACCGATACAGTTTCCCCCATCGATGGTACGACTTGCCATAGTGCCAAAGACCAGAGCCGATGAGGACAAGATAGCCTCGGCTTTGCGCCGAATAGCGGAGGAGGACCCGACCTTCAGCCAGTCCAGAGACGAGCAGACAAACGAGACGGTGATCGCCGGAAGGGGCGACCTGCATCTGGATATCATAATGGACCGGCTCAAACAGAGGTTCCACGTTGAGGCCGAGACCAGACCGCCCAAGATCGCTTACAAAGAGACGATCAAATCCTCCACGAAAATCCAGGGCAAGTATAAGCGACAGTCGGGAGGCCGCGGTCAGTATGGCGACGTGTGGCTCCAGGTAGAACCGTTGCCGCGCGGAGAAGGATTCGAGTTCGTCGACAAGATCGTCGGCGGGGTGGTGCCGAAGAACTATATTCCCGCCGTTGAGAAGGGAGTGTACGAGGCAATGGAACGGGGGGTCATAGCCGGATACCGAGTCGTTGACGTTCGCGTCACGCTCTACGACGGCACCTACCATACGGTAGACTCATCCGATATGGCGTTCAAGATAGCCGGCTCCATGGCGTTACAGAAAGCCGTGCAGCAGGTGCAGCATTGTCTGCTGGAACCTGTCGTCGAGGCCGAGATTACGGTCCCGGAGGAGTACATGGGTGACGTTACAGGCGATCTCAACAGTCGCAGAGGCAGGATTCTCGGTATGGGCTCCGGTCCCGGCGGCAAGCAGATTATCAGAGTGACCGTGCCCGAAGCGGAGATGTTGAGATATTCCACGGAGCTCCGCTCGATGACCGGAGGCCGAGGCTCCTATACCATGAAATTCCTCCAATACGACGAGGTTCCCGATCGCGCAGCTCAGAAGATCATCGCTGAGGCTGCCGAGCAGAAGGAGAAGAAGGAAAGGTAGCGCCCTGCTGCCTTTCAGGAGGATTCCCGCCCCAGGGAAGGAGTTGAGAGGTGGCCGCACATACCGTACTGTTGGTTGAGGAAGGATCCGCCTGGGCTCTTCCGGTTCTTGAACTGCTTCGCTCCAATCAATATGGAGTCGTCCACGTGCGAGACGGCAGGTCCGCGTTGGAGACGGCCTTTGGCGACCCGCCGGACCTGGTGCTTGTGCAGGACAACCTTGCCGGACTCGACGGGTACACGTTGTGCCGCCGGATCAAGGACAACGCCGTTACGGCCAGCACAAGGGTCGTACTTATGCTCACAGACAACCTGCCCGAGGACAGGGTGGATGCCGTGAAGGTGGGTGCCGACGGATACGTAGGACCACCGTTTCATCCCGACGAGGTGGCGGCCAAAGTAGAGGCGCAAATCAGGAAGAAGGCCGAGGTCGACGAGCTGCTTAAGTCACACGCCGCCTTACAGATAGCAACGGAAAACCTCAAACGTGCCGCCATCACGGATTCGCTCACTACTATTTATAATCGGGGCTACTTCGATCAGGTGTGCGAGCAGGAGTTCGATAGGGCCAAACGGTTCGGGCTGGACCTATCGTGCGTCCTGACGGACCTCGACGGTTTCAAGGAGTTCAACGACACTTACGGTCATCAAGCGGGCGACACGGTCCTGACCAATTATGGCAGGCTGCTGAGAAGTCACATACGAAGCATCGATATTGCTGCGCGGTACGGTGGGGAGGAGTTCGTGCTGCTTCTGCCCAACACCGATTACGAGGGCGCGTGGACTGTCGCCGAGAAAATCCGACAGGAGGCCGAGACGAGCCTGTTCCGGGGCTCGAGGAAGAAATCTGAGGTCACGGCGAGTTTCGGAGTCGCGAGCTTCATTGGATCGGGGGCGGAAACGCCGGAACAGTTCGTGCATTGCGCCGATGTGGCGCTTTATCTCGCCAAGAAGAACGGACGCAATAGGGTGGAAGTGTACCTGCCCGAGGATATGGTCAAGGTGGAAGAAGAGAAGAAAGAGGAAAGCGCCCCCAAGGTACAACCTCGTAAACAGGCTTCGGGAAAGAAGAAGGCGCGGTGAATAGCACCCGACTCGGAGAGATATTCAGCGGTAAAGTATTCAAAGTAACCAGGGATAAGGTCTCGATTCCCGGCAAAGGTGAGTTCATCCGGGAAATTGTGCGGCATAGCGGTGCGGTGGTCATAGTACCTCTGATTTCCGATACGGAAGTGCTTCTTGTCAAACAGTACAGATTCGCCGCTGATGCCCGGCTTTGGGAGCTTCCTGCGGGAACGCTGGAACCGGGCGAGTCACCGCAGGAGTGCGCGGTGCGTGAGCTCGAAGAGGAGACGGGTTACCGGGCCGGCCAGATACGGCCGCTTCTGGAGTTCTACTCGACGCCGGGGTTCTGCGACGAGTTCATGCACCTTTTCGCAGCAAGGGAGCTGACGCCCGGTCGTCAGGAGCTCGATGAGGATGAATCTCTTGTTACAGAGAGGTTTCGTCTGCAGCGGGCTAAGGAGATGGTAGCTGCCGGTGAGATTCGTGACGCGAAGACTATTGTAGGGCTGGCGGCGGTCTCAGGCTGGCTGAACATCGACCTACCTTCCAAATGACACAACCAGTTCTGAAAGAGCGATTCATAGGTGCCATTCTCGGTTGCGCAGTAGGCGACGCTCTCGGCGCGCCGTATGAGGGTGTGGGCGCGAACAAGCTGTTTCAGGAAGGCGTACCGGATTACGCATCGATCGCCGGCTTTCCGCGCGGCCAGTATACCGACGATACGCAGATGACCCTCGCGATCGTCAGAGCCGTGCTTGAAGATGGCGAGATCAAAGGTAAGGCAGTCGCGGAGAAGTTCGCCGAACTGTGGCGTTCCGGCGAGATTGTCGGGCCCGGCGCAAGCTGTTCGGAGGCGATGCGGCGGTACATCCGCGGCGATGCGGACTGGGACGACTGCGGGACCGCGCCCGGACGTGCCGGCAATGGAACGGCTATGCGCGCCAGCCCAATCGGGCTCTGGGACTACGATGCACCGGAGAAGCTCGTGAAAGATGCTGCTGCGGTGAGCGTCATCACGCATAAGGATGAAAGGGCCGTATCGGGCGCAATCGCCGTCGCCAGTGCCGTGGCGTACCTCGTTCAGAGAGGCGAGATCCTTGCGGGAGGTTTCGTCGGGCATGTCAGCCTCGGCATCTTGAATCATAGCGCCGAATTCGCCCGTGCCGTGGACAAGATTCCTGCACTGATGAAAGCGGACGAAGCCGATGCCATCCGCACCATAATCAACGAGGGCTGGCAAGGGCACGACACCTCGTTTGGCGTCACCGCGTTCGTCATCCCCACGGTGTTGGCGTCGTTTTACGCGTTCCTGAAACATCCGGGCGATTTCTGCGCTGCTGTCAGGACGGTGATCAATATGGGCGGCGACGTCGACAGCACGGGTGCGATCACGGGCGCGATAAGTGGCGCGTTCAACGGCGTTTACGCGATACCGCAACACCTCCGCGAAGGGGTTAAGGACAGCCGAATAATCAGCGATCTCGGCGCTCAGTTGTTCAATAAGAAGGCCGGAGGCTGTTTGTCCGAATAAAGCGGGCGGGTTGGGTGTATACAGAGAGCGGATATGAATCACTACGTGACAGATGACCGGGCGCTCGTTATCAGAGCGAAACGAGGCGAAATCGAGGCGTTCGAACAGCTCGTGGACAGGTACAAGAGAAAAGCATACTTTGCAGCGCTCTCCTTTGTAGGAAACCACGAGGACGCTCTGGATGTCTCCCAGGATTCGTTCGTTAAAGCGTTTCGAGCCTTGAAAAGATTCAAGGTGGAGTTTGCCTTTTTCCCGTGGTTCTATACAATAGTAAGGAACAACTGTCTGAACCATTTGAGACGTGTCCGGCGGCGTGATGAAAGGTCCCTCGACGAGCTCGAGGAGAGCGGTTTCCGAGCCCTCGACACGTGTGCGCGGCCCGATGAGGCTGCGGAGAAGACGGAACAGCGTGAGAGTGTAATGACAGCGATAGGGATGTTGGAGCCGGACCACCGCGAGATCATAATGTTACGGCATTTCCAGGGCATGTCCTACAAGGAGATGGCGGAAACGCTGGGTTGCCCAACGGGTACGGTTATGTCGCGGCTCCATTCCGCTCGGCAGCGCCTGAGAGAGATGCTGGAGGACACCGCCAATCATGGCGGGTAGCGAAACAGAGAGAGGTGAAGCTAAATGCAATCAGTAGGAGCACCAATGGGAATAGCGTCAGGGTTAGGAGTGCTGTTTTTCCTATTTCTCTGGATCGGGATGGCGATCGGCTTCATTCTTCTTCTAGTTGCAGTGTGGAGAGGGATGAAAGCTCACGAGTCGATTGCCGACGCACTGAACGCCATCGTGGCCAATCTTATGACGGAGCGTTGAGTGACGAGCGTGGTTGAACCGATGCCTGCCGCTTCGGGCTGGAGCCGGCTGCGGCGTGCAAGGGGAGGTGTTTGAGCTGTTATGCAGTGTGAAGATGTAAAAACGTTGCTGTCCGGCTACATCGATGGAGAACTTGATGAGAAGGACCGCCACGCGGTCGAGAAACATCTGGCGGCGTGCGACGGGTGCCGAACGGAATACGAGAAACTCAGGAACCTTGTGGAGGTGACGAGCGAGATGAGGTTCATAGAGCCGGCTAAAGAGGTCTGGGACGATTACTGGTCGAGGGTGTACAATCGGCTGGAAAGAAGCGCCGGGTGGATGATCTTTGTACTTGGGCTTATCGCGTGGATAGCCTGGGGTGTGTATTGTTTCGTGAAGGATCCCACCATTCAAGCGCTCGAAAAGGTGATAGTGGCGGCGCCCATCATTGGGATACTGATACTTCTCATTTCAGTAATTCGAGAGCGAGTCTACAAGAGCAAGTTCGATAAGTACAGCAGGGAGGTCAAGCGATGATAATCGTCAGTTCTGACAAGGTTCCGGGGAAAGAGATCGTCCGGACTATGGGGCTCGTCAAGGGCAACACGATCAGGGCGCGCCATATTGGCAAGGATATCATGGCAGGCTTGCGGAACATCGCCGGGGGCGAAATCCAAGAGTACACGAAGATGATGGCCGAATCGCGCGAACAAGCCCTGGACCGCATGGCAGAGCAGGCAGAGGGTCTCGGCGCCAACGCCATTGTTTGTGTTAGGTTCACGACGACGAGTATGATGCAGGGCGCGGCCGAGCTGCTCGTGTACGGCACGGCGGTCAGGGTCGAGTGACACCTCCAGGGCGGGCTCCTGCTGGCCGGGAATCGGCCGTTTTCTGAGACCTACCAATGAATCGTAAGATTGGCATAACCACAACCATACCGGTCGAGGCGGTGTTCGCGGCCGGCGACGTCCCGGTAGACCTGAACAACGTGTTCGTCACAAGCGATGATCCTCTTTCGCTGGTGGAACGCGCAGAGGTTGCGGGCTACCCGGCGAACATCTGCACCTGGATCAAGGGCATATACACGATCGCGGCGGAGCTGCGCGACGTTGACGCGGTAATAGCAGTAACCCAGGGCGATTGCAGCAACACGCACGCGCTAATGGAGACCCTGGAGCTGCGGGGTATCAGCGTCATACCGTTCGCGTACCCTTACGATGCCGACCGGGACCTGCTGCGACTGCAGATCGAGAAGCTCGTCGAGGCGCTTGGGACATCGTGGGACGCCACCATGGCGGTGAAAAATGAGCTGAAACCGCTCCGCAATAAGCTGCAGCGGCTAGACGAGTTGACATGGCGCGACAACGTCGTAACGGGTGAAGAAAACCTCCTGTTTCTGCTCAATTCCAGCGATTTCGAGGGCGATTGGCGGGAGTATGACCGGAAAGTGGACAGTTTTCTGGCCGAAGCCACAGCCAGGAAACCCAATGAGGGCGGCGTTCGTCTCGGGTACATTGGCGTGCCCCCGATCCTGTCCGATTTCCATGCCGTGGTGGAGAGCATCGGCGCCCGCATAGTGTTTAACGAGATACCGAGACAGTTCGGGATGCCCCAGGCGGCTGACGACCTCGTGGAACAGTACGCCGCGTACACGTATCCCTATGGCATATTCCGCCGGATTGAGGACATCGGGGATGCGGTCGAGAAACGAGACATCCACGGGCTCATACATTACACGCAGAGTTTCTGTTTTCGCCAGATCGAGGATCTGATACTGCGCGAGAAGGTCGCCGTGCCGATCCTGACCATCGAGGGCGACAGACCGGGTTGCGTTGACTCTCGCACCAAGGTCAGGATGGAAGCTTTCGTAGAGATGCTTAGAGGCTAATGGCGCTCGGGTGAAACCTATCTCGCGACGTTGCGACTGGTTATCAGGACCCATATCAGCCGGCGGACATGTTGATCTATTCCAACATGACGTCCCATTTTCCGATTCCCATCCTAAGAGCTTGCGTACCAGGCTATTACGCCCGGATCACCGTTGAATTTGCGGAGCCAGTGTTTGTATAATGCAACATAAGCGCGGGCCCGATTACGAGCC
The DNA here is from genome assembly GCA_965603355.1 of uncultured bacterium. Classification (GTDB taxonomy): domain Bacteria; phylum Hydrogenedentota; order CBFDCQ01; family CBFDCQ01; genus CBFDCQ01. The sequence continues at coordinate 5,757 of CBFDCQ010000063.1, read as the reverse complement.
CAGCCGGCTAGAAGCCTGCTGCACCTTGAGTTACGTAAGACGTGCGCTTTCGGCATGGCACTTGCACCTCCCTCTATCAAGAAAGATCGCCGTCGGGAGAGGTGCAAGTTCCGATTTGTACCTCAGTGCCGGACTGCGTTATGTCGGGCATGTTCTTAGTCGAGAGGGAGCGTCGTATTCTGCCTATGTCCACATGCAGGAAGTGCGGCGCTCTCAGACTCACGTAGTGACAAAGGGAGGGGGTGGTTAGGCATCGTCGGTGTCTCTTTGTGAGTATACCATCATGGATAGCGGGAGAGTGGACTTTCTCCCTGTTCAGGCAAAAAGGAGGAGTATTCGGAATGCGTATTAGACGAAGTGCGAAAGGAACTGAGATGGGCCTCCGAGGAGCCCTTGCTCTTGGAGTTTTGGGAGTCGTGCTTTTGTCCCTGGTCTTGTCCGGCTGCTCGTCGGGAAGTGGAGGAGACTCAGGCACATTGGGAGATTCGCCCGTCGGCTCTTCCGGGTCGCTGAAAGTGGAAGCCAGCGCCACAGCCGGCATCGAGCCAAAATTTGACGTCTGCGGGGGAGTAATCGTAGGATGGCCCCTGACCGCTGACGAGACCATAGATGTCGGTGACATCGGGGCATTGAATGACCGCGACTACCTCTACGTGCCGTATACTACGGTTGGTGGCTGGGTCATACTGGAAGCCAATGTGCACGTGGGTTTCGCCTGGAATGATTACCCTGGCTACGGACAGGGTAACGACGCTCCGATCCCGGGCGATTTCGCGTACAATTTCGAGGCAGAAGAGGGCGAAGCGGTTGAGGAACACACCTTCGCCGTTCCGTTCACCGATCTCGGCTTGGAGCACGCAGAATGCGACGTGGTAGTGCTGATTTTCGCGCACGCGACTGTCGCCCTGCTTGATGGCGGCGGAAACATTGTTCAGACCGAGACTGCGTGGGGCGGAGACATTATCATCGATCCGGGCACCCCGGATTGGTATTCCACCATAACTTACAGACTGAAGTGCTGTGAGGAGGAGGACGGTGGGTTCAGGACCCAGACCCAGGGCGGTTGGGGCACGATCTGCCACGGCCAGAACCCGGGTTGCTACCGAGACGAGTGGTTTGACATCGCCTTCCCGGATGGTTTGGTCATCGGGTGTGAGGCCGGTTATACGATGATGTTCACCAGTTCCGAGGCCGTGCAGGATTTCCTGCCTACCGGTAGAAAGCCTCGTGTGCTCCGATCCGACTATGTGGACCCGACCGGTAAGACTGAGGCGGGCGTGTTTGCGGGTCAGTTGCTGGCCTTGTCTCTCACGCTCGGTTTCGACGCAACCGATCCGGATTTTGCCGAAAATCCCGGTCTGCTCGCCGATCAGGTGCTCTGCGGTACAGGCACCGCGTTCGACGGCTGGACGGTCGGTGACCTGGTCTATGAGGCGAACGTGGTACTCGGAGATTGCGAGAGCGACTACGAACCGAGAGAAATCAATAGGGCGCTCACGATGGTCAATGAGAACTACGTCGACGGCGAGGTCGATAACGGCTATATCTGCGCCCCATAGTTAGAGAAGGCTGATTCTCGATGAGCTGGCTGCGTGTGGGGGCTCGTATTCGCGAGCCCCCACGTTCTATTCGTGGACAGTTACGGCAACCGAGTGACCCAGTTTTGCGTCCATCTTGCTCGAGACCGCCTCAGGCAAGAGGCTGCGTAGATTGGACTGCATGACGGGCACAAAAGAGGCACATAGCTAGAAATCAGATCCAAGACGCAGCGCTTTGCCGCAGTCTGCCCAGCCCGAGATTTGCAAATTCACGTCCTGCGCGGTATAATATATATGAGGTACAAGGAGGGATCTATCCTTTGGAAGGGAAAGCGGACATGTTAAACGTGCCGAGAATCCTTGTCGTAGATGACGAGAAGGACGAAGTCGATATCCTGGTTGAGGTCGTGGAGAGCGAAGGGTACCGTGCGGTGGGCGCGTACAACGGCGATCAAGCGCTCTCGACTGCCCGCAAGGGCGATGTTGACCTGATTCTCCTGGACGTCGTTATGCCGGGCAGGAACGGTTATGAGGTCTGCCAGGAACTTAAGTCTGACGATAGAACCCGGGACATACCGGTCATTTTCGTTACGGTTAAGGGTACGATTGAGGAGGTGACGGGCGGTCTCGACATCGGCGCGCACGATTATATAACCAAACCTTACGACCTGCTTATTGTCATGGCCCGCGTACGGGCTGCGCTCAGGGCCAAGAAGCTGCAGGACAGCCTGCGCATGCAGAATGTCGAACTGCGCGACCAGACTTACACGGACGAGCTTACCGGGCTGCGCAACACGCGATATTTCTGCGAGCGGCTCGACGAGGAGACTGACAGGGCGACCCGCTACGGTTACCCGCTGTCGTGCGTGATGATCGAGATGGGCGAGTTTAAGGAGCTGGAGGATTCAGTCGGTGAAGCGCGCGAGGAGGACATCATAGCGGAGCTCGGTATGATTCTAAAGACTCATTCGCGTTCCTTCGATACCGTGTCGCGTTTCGAAGATGCCCAGTTCTGGGCGCTTCTGCCCCATACTACGCTCGACGACGCGCTTTCTTACGCTGACAAGGTACGTTCGCAGATCGAGGAGACGTTATTCTCTTATCCGTCGGCTGCTTCGAAGGTGTCAATCCATGTGGGTGTGTGCTCTTTCAGTGGCGATCAGTTGGAGGGGGAAAGCTTGCTGAAGGGGGCGAGCGACGCTCTCGCCGAAGCGGCGAAGGACCCTGAAAAGCGAGTTGTCGGGAATCGCCTATCGACGGCGTCCTGATAGCAGTTTCTCCCTGGCTAGCCCTTTTGATCCCGTTGTTCCGACCTTCTGTTACGAATTGTAGAGACGCGGCAGGGGCATGAACGACGAGATTACCGACGAACGTTTCCTCGAGCTAAGCTGTTGGCTTGCGCTGCCTTATCTGCGCGGTATAGGGCGTCGTACGATACATTCTATTGCGGCGCGGAATCGCGCTCTGGACATCCCGATCACCCGCTTCTTCGAGATGCGCAAACGGGAGCTTCTCGCGCGGTACGACATGCCTGCCGGCGCGGAACTCGACCTCGCGAACCGAAAACGAGCGCTCAAGCTGGCAAACGGGCTAACGTCCAGAGCTTTACGTGCCGGCGTCTCGGTGTTGACTGTCGCGGATGAAGCCTACCCGGCTGGACTCCTCGACTCTCTTGGTGATGACGCCCCGCACATTCTGTACCTGGCTGGCGACGCTACGCTGCTGGATAAGCCCGGAATCGCCGTTGTCGGGACGCGAAACCCGTCGAGGAAAGCGAAACGTGCGGCTACAGCATGCGCCGGGGAGATAGCAGCTGAGGGGTTCAATATCGTCAGCGGGTACGCCGAGGGGATAGACTCGCTTGCCCATACCGCCGCGCTCAAGGGTGGTGGTACGACGACCATGGTTCTGCCTTACGGCATCCTCAGATTCCGCCGCAAACCGGGTTTTCCCGGACGCCACGTCCTTGAGGAAAGGGCTCTCATCCTGTCGGAATCAGCTCCCGATTCGCTTCTGAGCCGCCATACCGCTCTGACGCGCAACCGGACGATCTGTGCGCTTGCGGGTGCCGTGCTGGTCGTCGAGACGCAGGTGAGGGGTGGCGCTATCAACGCCGGTCGCAACGCATTACGTCTGCGAAAGCCCCTTTTCGTGGGTGCCAGCGCGACCACCCGGTCAACACCCGCCGGCAACCGGCTACTCATCAGCGAGGGAGGGACACCGATCACGGTACTCGGGATGAAGGGTGAACCGGACCTGTCACCGCTCTTCGCCGCAGCTTGCTCGCAGGGCGAACAGCCACAGCTCAAACTCGATCTGTGAGTGGGAACAAGCGTGCTAGGGTTCCACGCCGAGCACCGGCGCAGTCATCCACCCCCACTTGATCAATATTTTGTTCGGGAGCTCGATTGGCGCTGTTTGGAACAGGCCAAAGTCCTCACCGTAGAACTCCGTGTCGCCAACGCAGCCGTATTTCAGCTTGAAGTTCTTTACGTAATCGACCTCGCCACAGACATAGAGCTGCGTTTCAAGTCTGCCCTTCAGATTCATTGTCTTGACCGAGGCATCCGGCGCATCGATATATATATCGCAATGGTCGCCCCAATGGAGGTACGCTTCCGGGCCACAGATTACCTTCAAGGTGCCGTCACTATCGGTGATCTGGATCGTCAACGTGCCGTCGGTGTCGTTCTCGTACGCCAAACAATCGGGCTCGCTGTATGTCACCTTGATGTCACCGATATCGACGGTGTACGCCGCTTTGGTCTCGGCATCCTTATCATCGACATCTTCATCATCGGCATCGAAGTCTTCGTCGTAACCGAGCTCTTCGTCGTAATCGAGCTCCTCATCGAGCAGAATTGCGTCGAAAGGCTTCAATTTCAGCTGTGCAGGCAGGTCGACCATACCCAGACCGTCCTCAAGAAGTGCAGAAGCGGCACGAAGCGGCGGATAGGTCATTCCAAGGACCGGCGCCGTAGTATCCCCCTTCTTTATGAGGATTTTCTTGGGCGCATCGACTGCCCCGCTGCCGAGGCCAAACGACTCACCGTAATGCAGCGTGCCGCCGACGTGACCGTACTTCAGCATGAAGTTGCGGACGTAACTGACCTGGCCGCACACATACAGATCCGTCTCGAGTCTGCCTTTGAGCTTGATCTTCTTAAAGACGGTATCCGGCGCGTCGATGACAATATCGCACCGTGAGCTCCAGAAAGCGGGAGCGTCCGGAGTGGCGATCACGTTCAGAACGCCCGGCTCGTCGCCCCAGACGGAAACGAGCAGCGTATCGTTAAGGTCGTCATAACACGCGAAACAGGTGGGCGTTGTGTAGAATACCTTAACGCCATTTATGATGTGCTTCCTGGCGCCCGCGCCCTGATCGACGTCGATAACAGCAGTTGCGCTGTCAGACCCACCCGGGCCGGTTGCAGTCAGGGTCACTGTGAAATCGCCGGTGAAGTAGTACGGGTGCGATGGATCTTGCTGTGTGCTCGTGTACCCATCGCCGAAATCCCATAGCAGAGAGGTTATCGCTCCCGTAGACTCGTTCGTGAAGTCCACCGTCAACGGTCGGATCCCGCTTGTCACGCTGGCGCTGAGTGCGGCCACAGGGGGCGGCACGTATGTGCCTGTGAAATCCTGGCCGGTCTGGTCGGAGTCCAGGGGCGAGTACGGCCTGCTTACCGGGTCAAAGTCGTACAAACCAAGGCTCGGCGTAACCGCGTAGTCACCGTCCTCAAGGTTCGTGAAACTATATGTGCCGTCCGCAGCGGGGCTCGTCGTGTCAGTCGCATCACCGCTCAACGTCAACGTGACGTCGGTCACCGAATCGGGACCGCCCACCAACGCGACCGTACCCGAGATGTCAAAAAGGGCCGTTCCTGCGAAATCCTGGTCAACGGCATCCGCCGCCAGCGGCTCGTAGGTTCTTCCGATCGGCTCAAAGACGTACCCCTCCAGACTTGGCGTGACGGTGTAGTCCCCGTCGGGCGGTGCTGCGAGGCTATAACTGCCGTCCGAAGCCGGGCTCGTTGTGTCAGTCGCGTCACCGTTCAGTGTCAACGTGACCTCCGTCACAGACGCGGGGCCGCCGACCAAGGCCACTGTGCCAGAGATCTCATACGGAGCCGTTCCTGTGAAATCCTGGTTAACCGCATCCGCCGCCAGCGGCTCGTAGGTTCTTTCGATCGGCTCAAAGACGTACCCCTCCAGACTT
>CBFDCQ010000062.1:0-19314 GCA_965603355.1 uncultured bacterium | reverse complement strand
ACCGCCAGCCCCGGCCGCAACGGCAGCATGTTCACGTCGATGTGCCACGGGTGAAGGCTGTTGTCAAACAACACGTGGTGCACGCGGATGCCCTTAGCGCCAAAATAGCGTTTCAGCCAGTCCATCCCGCCCCTGTTCGTCAGGCTGGAGGCCTGCCAGAAGATGTCCTTGCCGAACCGCGCCGCGTCCGCGGCATCCCAGAGCGGCTCCTTCTCTGTGAGATGGAACTCCCAGTTGTGCAGCCGCTTCAGCTTTTCCTCCTCAGTCCAGACGTTTTCAAACATGTAGTAGTAGTTGTCCACGTATGACTCATCGGTCAGACGGGGTTTTGGCGCCGCCGTCCACAGGAACTCGGGATCCTCCTTGAAGTACCGTTCAAAGATCGGCCGCAGGTTCAGATACTCATAGTACCGCGATCGGCGCGACGTCGTGGCTTCCATGATCTCGTTGCCAACCGCAACAAACACGTCACGGACATTGTTGACCCCGTGCTGGTTCAACTGGGTCCAATCCGGCGTCGAGACCGCTCGCCGATCAAGCATGGCAGGATGAACCACCACTCGATCCACGACGATGCCGCGCTTCTCCATCGTCTGTACGAAATAGTCCATCTGCTCGTTGGCTTTTTCCACCATCTCCTGCGGGAACGGGCCATAATTCCCCAGCGGGTACCCGCCTTCCGGGTGGTTATACCACCAGGCAGGCTCCGGAGCGGGGATATTGGTGCCCTCAGGCCTTCCCACAATCACTCGCTTCAACGGGTCCCACTCGTTCCAGCAATTCACCATCTTTGCCATGCCAATGTTCTCCTTAACAGAGACAACAGTCTATTTCTCATTGTGGTTGAATGGTCCAGAGACAAACCCTTGAAGAAATCATAACCTTTATTGGTCTCCAAAGCAAGGAGGTTTAATGGAATCAGTAACCGGTTTCTCTGTCCGGTCAGCCCGGGGCGCGGCGAGCAGTGCCGCACTGGTTGCTCTCTGACTATGTGGGGTTCAACAGTCGCATCGCTTGAATGAAGAGATCCTGGAAGCGAGGGTCGGTGCTCAGTTCGATATAACGCACGCGGTCGGCTATGGTCTGCGCCTCGACCCGTTTACTGAGCGAGATCAAAGCCAGCCTGGCTCCCGTGCCGGCAGCGTTTCCCACCTGCCGGAAGCGTTCCAGGGGGAGCGATGGCAGCATGCCGATCGTGATCGCGCTGGACACATCTATGTACGTGCCGAATGCCCCGGCAATTATCACCTGACGGAGATCGTCATCGGAGCAACCGTTCGCTTGAAGGAGCACCTGTATACCTGTGCGAACGGCCGCTTTGGCCAACTGCAACTCTCGCACGTCCTTCTGGGTGATGACGATGGCCGGACGTCCGTCCCGTTCATCCTCGCCGACCAGCACGAACTCGCGTCCATCTTCACCGGTACGCACGCGCGGATGGTTGTCCTGAACTTTACCGCCCGAGTCGATGATTCCGGCCAGGTAGAGTTGCGCCATCGCATCCAGCACGCCCGACCCGCAGACGCCAATCGGGGGAGCGTCACCGATGGTCTGGTACTGCACGCCGTCGTCATCTATCCGGACCCATTCAATGGCTCCATTCGCCGCGCGCATACCGTCCTTGATGTGACCTCCTTCGAATGCCGGGCCGGAGGCGCACGAGACAGCGGTTATCTCGCCATTCTTGACTAAAGAAACCTCCGTGTTGGTCCCGATGTCCAGGGCCAACGTCGGGCCGTCAGCCTGCCACGCCTCTGTTGCCAAGAGCATGGCCACGTGATCGCCACCGACAAAGCCGGCGATGTTGGGCAACAGGTGAACGTACGCGCCCGGCGCAATGCGCAGACCCAGATCGCGACCTTTCACGTCTTGAGCGGCACTGACCGCGGGCTCGAAAGGCGCCCGTGCGAGCCGATCGACCGGCAGGCCCAGGAACAGATGGTGCATGGCGGTGTTGCCTGCCACGGCAATTTCCACGGTCTGCGTTACGTCAGCGCCGACCTCGGCACACAGGTCACCGAGCAGATTATCGAGCGCGCCTGCTGCCAGTTTCTGCAAACGTTCACCCTCGACCGTTGAGTCGAGGACGCGGGCAATTCTACTAATAACATCGTCCCCGTAACTGGTCTGGGGGTTCATGATCGCCTTGGCCGCCAGAGTCCGCCCGGTACTCAGATCGACCAGGTAACCGGCGATCTTGGTCGTCCCGAGGTCTACTGCCAACCCCAGCTGGCGACTCGGCCACGGGCCAACCGCCACCACTTCACCTTGCCGGATCGTGGCCTGGCACTGCCAGTCCCAGGACGGGAGCTGGACGGGAAGGGTACTGAGCAGTTCCGCATCCACGCCCGCACAGCTCAACTGATGCTGCTCGTTCAGCGCCTGGAGCAAACTGTCAGCGCTTACCCTCGGTTCGGATGAAGAAAACCGCAAATGGTACGCCTGAACCGGCGGCTCCAATGGGACCGCGACCTCCAGTCCTTCCACCTGCGTTCTTTGCGGTGCGGTCATCGACTCGGGAGGCACGTTGAGTTCGCAGTTGCCGGCGGGATACGCCTGGCAGGCGAGACGTATCCCAGATTCCAGCTCCTCCGGTGAGAAAGCCGTCAGTTCGGTAGCCGTATGAGGGGAGACTTGTCCCTCCAAAACGGTGACCTTGCAGCGATGACATTTCCCTGCACCGCCGCAGACGCTCACCAGGTCCAATCCGATCTGTCTGGCGGCCTCCAGAAGTGATTGGTCGACTTGACATCGACCTCGCTTGCCCGATGGTTGAAAAACAATCTCGTAAGAAGACATGTACTCGCTCAATTCGCAGTTCTACATTTCACACGAGAATGCGCCAAAACTGCACGTAACGCTATCGGTACCTGCGCCACACTAGCACAACAACAGCCATTCGCACAAGAAGGACGGCGAGTGGGGGGTTGCTGAAGAATCGCTTACCTGGCGGATCATTATGTAGTATAACAGGCCGGGCAGCAGCGGAGGATCAGATGAAATTCATGTTGGATTAGAATCGAGTGTATAACGTTGTCGAGCTCACCCGCAGGTGTCAGCCTGTCGGGTGCAGCGAGTGGTTAGCTCGATTTGTCGAGGTTCTTCTCCGTGGTTTGTATGAGCACCTCGCGCGGTCCCTCTGCCTCATGCTCTTTCTGCCGAATCTGCACTTCGGCAAATGGGTACTCCTTAGCCCTTGATGGCATTATTGTATACCTCGGAGAAGCCCACGTGTCACCGACTACTTTCAGGTAGACAGCTTGGGTCTCTTGGGAGAGAAAACTCAGATCTGGGATACGTTCGATCAAGAATCCGCCGGATTCGTCTGTCGTCACGAACCATGCACCCATAGGTCGCGCATTCAACGCGGTGACACCAGCATAAATAGGGACTCCCGGAACGGGTTTGCCCTCGTATATTGCACGCCCTTCGAGAGATAACCCTTTGTTGATGGTGAACGTCTCACCACTCCTTTCCAACGGGACATCCTCTACGAGTGTGCGAGCGAAGTCAGGATGGTCAAGGAGGAATGAGATTGTACCGGACCGCAAACGTTCGAAAACGAAGCGACCGTGGGAGTTCGTTAAGACGTTGCGCAAATCGTGGAAGTGACCTTGAGCAGGACGGCCCGTGCGTTCTAGAACTTCCCACACAAGAGTAACGTTTGCATTTGGCACGGGTTCACCCCCGTCGTCCACCACCTGGCCCGTAAACCTACAGGGGCGAGAAAGCTGGATCTCTAGCTCCCCTGCGTCTACCGGGAGGGTGAGACCCCTGCCTCTCTCGTGGTGCCATTCCTTCGCGTACCTTGTGTCATCAACCGAGAAAAACCAAACCCCGTCGATAAGGCCTGGGAAGCAGAAGCGACCTTGATCATCGGTTCGACAGATCGTGTGTCCACTGTCCCGGCGCCAACCTTTCATCGCGAGCACGGTAGCCCTGGGCACAGGCTTCCCTTCAGAATCCTTGACGACGCCGAACACAGTGGAACGAGACACATCCTCGGATCGAGCCGCTGGCCGTTGCGCGTTGGAATCAGCCTCGCTGGCTATCGGCGGCTCGCAGCCGACAGCTAGAAGCGCAAGGGAAACTGAGATCACCATTGATGAGAGTGTTTCGTAACGCATATCGCCCTCCTTTCTGGAGCTAACGTCTTGGATAACCTGCCGGGAACCACATGCGATTCACGGGCGAAGCCAGTACGATTGCGAATTCATTGTGGAGCGGCATTAACGGGTTCCCGGTCTGGTTAATCCTGTTGTTAGGCATTAGTTCCTCACACGAATAAGTCACGCACAGGAACGAATGGGTTTCCCGTTTCGGCAGCTCTCCTCACTTTCGCTCCGAGGACTTCGACAAGAGGGATCCTGAGTCTCAGCGTCTCCGATAAATCGAAGCCATCCATGCATATCGTGCGTTTTGCCCTTCCGAAAGCGTGCAGTCCCTCTGTGGAGAACCCACTGTTGCTGACGAATAGGCCACGCGACCAAGCGGCTTTCTCTCCCAGCTTACCCTCAAATACATGGAGATCAGCCACCCCAGTCAGAGGATTCTGCCACTTCGCTTCGAGCAAGTAGGTTTCGCTGTGCATCACGAAACTACCATCAATCTGCTCCCCCTTGAGGCGAAATGAAGCGCGAGCGGACAGGTTATTGGCGTCAAACAAATCCTTGAGGAAAGACTCGAATTCATAACCCCGCCGGTGGGGCGGCAGGTTGGTGAGCGCGAGCAGTTGGGAAATGAGCCTTTCTGAGGACGCGTCATCGACGGAGGCGACACTATCGCTCTGGTGCACGTTAGAATCCTCGAAGACCCCTCCGAGCTTCTTTACTATTCCTTGCAGCAGCGTGCGCGCGGAATCGGGTATAGGAGTGTCTGAGTAGAGTTCCCAACCTTCGAGAAGACCACTGAAAAGCAGCCGTAGTTGCTCGTCCGTGGCGACTTCCCAGAATGCACGCATCCTATTGGCTTTGGAGCCAGAATCTCTTTCAAAGCGGGAGTCATAGATCTCGACCCCCACTACTTCACGAAAGAACTCCGTGAAGGTGCGATTAGAGAAACGAAGGACATAACCGCTTGGCATGCCTAGTGCACGCTCGAGCTTCTGCTTCTCGATATGTGTGAGGCTACTCATTTTCCGTGCCTAACGATCAAAGCTCAGCGGCGTCAGTCCGCTGCAGCGCTTGGTTAGGTGTCTTGCTCCTTCTCGGTCGGCGCTAACGTGCTCTTGCCGTTCGCAGCACATTATCGCAGACATCCCTTATGTCGGCCAGATTCAGCGAAACTCCGATTCGAATGCTTCGAAAGCAGGATCGTCCTTGAACTGCGCGAAATCTTCACTGAATCGGACCCTATTCCCTATAGGAAAGCCGAAAGACCTGGCTTTATGCAGCGATGCGACCATCTCGTCGTAACGTCCGAGGTCTCTGAAACACTTGGCTTTGCCGTAGTTAGCATAGAGCGACCAAGGCCAGACTCTTAGAGCCCTATCGTAGCAAGAAAGGGCATCTTGGTACTCATGCAAATGGTAATGAGTTTTCCCCGCGTATATCGCTCCGTCCGTTGCCAGAGGATTCCAGCGCCAGGACTTGGAATAGAGCGTGGCTGCCTTTCTCATTTCTCCAGGCACTATCTCGTTGTGGATAGTCGCACCCCCGCCAGCGTCATAATGCTTCCAACCTTCCCAAAAGTAGTGCTGACTGAGGATACACGGGATCGGGGCAACGATCGCAATCGCTATCCAGATTGCTCTCCTCCGAATGCCTCGGATCATGCGTGCCACAGAGACAATGATGGGCGCAAGTAGCGGCCATCCCTTGTGCCATGGCACAACACCAGCAAGAAGGTAGACTCCCACGACGTACCCAACAACCACCAACACTGCGCCTCTTCCGGAAAGACGAAAGTTGTTCGAGGAGCGCGCAGGAAACTGTCTCCTCATGAAATCGCGCAACCGCACGCGCCAGCCAGAACCGGCGTCAACTTCACTTTCCACTGTGCGCATACTGGGCTGTCCCCAATTTCGAGTTCGCCAGGGCCTTATTGTGTACACCTAACGTTACGCGGATGAGCGGCGCGAAGCGTCCGACTCGATCCGCTGGTTAGGCAAACCTCCTTCTCTCTGCTTGACAATCCCTTATCATGGATGTCCACCTATTTTCGCCCCATTTCGAATTCCTGCGCCCGAATTTGCGAATTTGTGGACCTGCACAGTAGCAGCAACTCCGGTAATCAACGCCAAGACCCAGGGACCGTGCCACCACCAATCCCCAGGAGTTGCTCCGAACAAGGCCATCGTAAAGGCAATTCCTAAGTGCCGGCAAAGCCACACAGATCCGAGGACTAGCAGTGCAGCCGTCAAAGAACGGTGCCTGGGAGCTGTTCTTGCCCCCGCTAACACAAGTCCATAACTGCCAGCGGTGCTCGTGATTACGAGAATGGCGTCCCACCCATAGAGATCAAGTCGGTCGGTACCACACAAAGTACGTACCAGCCCTCCGCCCAGAGCCACAATACAGACCGCAAGTGCGAACACGCCCACAAAAACTGCTGCAGCAGCAGGCAAGACAAGTAGCCATCGCGACCATGCAGGCAGTGGGAATCGCTTTTCTCTCGCATGGCAGCACAAACCCCAGGCGGCTAGGACGATGCCTGCAACAATCGGGATTAACCCAAGCCACCGTAGAGGCGGATAAACGACGGTGAGAACGATTGCGGCGATCAACGTGAGAATCCCGAGACCTACCCTGACCTTGACTTTGGTGCTGTACTGGCTCAGCATGGTGAATCCTGTTGCCTAACTACGGTATATATGGTTTCCGTATAAAACCTTTAGCTGGTGATTTTGCCGTATAACACGCGCAAACATGACCCCCACAACTCATTTTAAGAGAGGGACTTACAGCTGCCTTCCCATTTACCATGCGTGTTATATGGTTTCCGTATAACACGCGCTGCAGAACTGGGTCAAAGCGGGTCTGCGGGATTACGCACCCCCTTTCCGGCTACTGTGGGAGGACAAGCTGTTTTTGTCATGATGTGAACACCACCTTCGACTGATGCTCGGTCCTGTACGTATTATGTCACGCCCTTCCCTGTCTCGTCAACTCTCGTCGGATGCTCATGAACCGGCGGAAATCTGCGAGGCAAAACTGGCAATGACAGAGTTTTTCGGCGTGGGCGTGCGGTCTGGTGAATTCGTCGCCGCTGTCAGCGAATGATATGAATCTCCGAAGGTGGTGGAGTCAAATACACGAGTCCGTTCTCGGTGGCATGCGCACCGTCATGAAACCATAATCTCAGAGTGTCCTCTTTGTCTTCCGTGTCAGGCAACGGCATAAACATGAAGAACTCCACGGCAAAGTGGTGATACATTTGCAGTGTCATCTCATGTTGGTAATCCGGGCCTAACGAGCCGATCCTGGGGGGATAGGACCCTTTTCCGAGGCCATGCAAGTCGATAGAAACCTGGGTTTTCTCAGGATCGAGGTCTGGGTCGAATCTTTGTCCACGATTGACAATAATCCCTACTTCGTCAAGTTTCTGTATGATAATCTCGAAAGTTTCCGCCGCGGTACGGCCGACCTTGATGTTCTCGTCTAAGACCTTACGGATCTTCATCCCCTCTGACCAGAGTCTTCTGATATCCGGAGGCGGTTCCGTCTCCCCTTCACGGAGCACATAGCCATATTCGACTTTCATATCGAAGAAGTTGCCGTATTTCCAAAGGTGCCTGACGCCTTCCAGATCGTAATCGCCTTCCGCCCCATGGTCGATGATGAAGAAGTCGCCTCTCCGGATCACGTTGTCACGACGCGGTCCCTCTCCAAACCTGTTCCGGATAGAAAGACCTCCCTCGTAACCGGTACTGAGATCGCGCGGTTTGGTCACACCCGGGACGATACTCGCAAAATCTTTCTTGAACGCCTCTTCGAACTCCTCGCGTATTCTCTTATACATCACGAGTTCGCTCTCAACCGGTCTCGATAGATAGTCAAATATCAGCAATTCGGCCGATTCCAGCCTCCCGGCATACTTCTCGCCGATCTCTTCAGTCAATAGAAGGTAGTCTGTATGCGAAATGCCATCGTTTGTGGGCGTACGTATGATCGGTCCGAGCTTATGCTTGAAATTCAACGCGATGCGTTTGGGGTCGCGTTCGGCCACAAATTCTCCGATACCCGCGAATCGATAATCATATTCTGTGTTCGGACCGCCCGGCGTTTCTCTCCGAGGAATGGGTGGGGTGATGATGTCATAGGCGCCGCATTCTTCAACGGTATCCGGATCCGGATTCGGAATAGGATATGAACCATCATTAGAGCTCCATCGACGGCCGAGAGCTGCCCGCTCGATCCTGTCACCGCCCCGGTCCGTGAAGATGAAAACGCCGGAGTTACTGCCCAGGTCCCCGTAAAAGCCGGAATTCACGTAATTGCCAAAGGAATGAACATTGCCTTCCCTCATCACGTGAATCCACATGTCGATCCCATGCTCCCGCATGACTTTAGGCAGGATCTGGTTATACTTATCGCGGCGTATCTGATTGGTCAAGTCCTCAATGCTGAGCTTTTCATACTTCTGCTCATTGGGAATATCCAATATCGATTGCGCCGCTGCAGGAATCCCCAAGCCTAAGAGCAGTGACAAAGAAAGGGTTGCGCAAAGGACGTTTCGAATACACATGATAGAGCCTCCTTTATTCCTGTAAGCGGATAACATCCCAGGCCTGTGTGATTTGCGGATCTTATTCAATGAGATAAAGCTCCGTTTGCGGCGGAGATAAATACTCGACTCCACGTTCGGTGGCAATCGCCTCCTCATGATTCCACCAGAGTAAATACTGGTCTTCGTGTTCGTTGGATGTAGGCGACGGCACATAGAAAAAGTACTCTAAAACAAAGTGGTGATTGGGTGGCAGCGGTATATCTTTTTGCCAATCCGGACCGAGAGAACCAATCCTGGGGCCAGAATAATTCTCGAACTCCCTCCCATCACGCGCTCCTTTCATCATGCCATGGGAGTCGATACTAAGCTGCGTTTTTTCAGGATCAAAACCTGCTGCATAAACGGAGAAATTGTTCTTGGGGATAGCCATATGCAGTTGATTGTCCCTAAGAATAATTCCTTCCTCCTCAAATTTCCGCGTGTAGTTCTTAGTTATCTCACGAGGGGTAAGTCCGACCCTGATGGTATCCGCCAGAATCTTTTCGATCTTCAGATAGTCCGCGTAGAGTCTTTGGATGTCCGGAGGCGGTTCAGTCTCTCCTTCACGGAGCACATAGGCGTGCATTCCCCGCTCTGGCGATGCAAGGATGTCGCCCTCCTGGACCACGCTGTTTTCCCAGCCCGCGCTTCTTCCCCTTTGTGACAGCCCTGTGCTCATCCGACGAAAGACAGTCAGTGTCGACTCGCGCGTCTTGGTTACACCCGGCACGACTTCATCAAAAGCGCTCCTTATACGTTCAACGTCGTCCATACATATTCGCTTAATCAGCTTGATCTCGCTCGGCACCTTTCTTGTAATGTATTTCATGATCAGATATTCAGACGAGACCAGCCTGTCGGCATATTCATCACCGAGCTCTTCGCTCAATAGGACGTAGTCTGTGTGTGAAAGGCCGTCTATTTCTCCTCTGTAAGTCACCCACGGGCCCAGATCATGCTTGAAGTTTACGGCAATTCGTTTTGGGTCGCGTGCGACAACAAACTCTCTGAGGCCCTTAAATCGGTAATCATATTCCGACATCGGACCGCCCACCGGTTCCCGGACAAAAACCGGGTCGCCGATTATGTCGTAGGCGCCACATTCTTCAATCAACGTACTCTGTCCTCTCCTTTCACGCTGTGTAGCTCCCCAGCGACGTCCGAGAATCGCCCGTTCGATCCTGTCACCACCACGGTCCGTGAAGACGAATACACCGGAGGTACTGCCCAGTTCTTCCGCACCAAAGGAATCAGGAATTGCCTCTCTCATCACATGGATCCACATGTCGACATTGTGCTCCCTCATGACTTGTGGCAGAACAACGTCAAACTTGTCCCGACGAATCCGATTGTTCCATTCCTTTAGATCGTTCTGAGCCTGTGCTGTGGTTTGAACCTGAGCAAACAGGCCGGCCAACACGAACAAGGAAATGGCTGCACAAAACACGTTTCGAGTAGACATTATAACGTCTCCTTCATTAAGGCTGATTGCGGACAATTAACGAATGAGATGAAGCTCCTCTTGCAGCGGATATAAATACTCGACTCCACTTTCGGTGGCAATCGCCTGCTCATGATCCCACCAGAACAGATACTGGTCTTCGTCTTTGTTGGATGTAGGCGACGGCATGTAGAAAAAGTATTCTAAAACAAAGTGGTGATTGGGCGCGAGTGGTATATCATGAGTCCAATCCGGACCATAAGAGCCGATCCTGGGGCCCATATAAATATCGTGCTTCCTCGCCTGCGATGACTTTCCCTTGCCATGGCAGTCGATGCTAAGGTGCGTTTTTTCAGGGTCATAACCTGCGGCATAAACGGGAAAATCGTTCTTTGGCTGAACCATATGTAATTGGGCATCCCTAACGATAATCCCTTCCTCCTCATATCTCCGCTTGTAGTTCTGAATTATTTCACGAGAGGGAACTCCCGCCTTGATTGTCTCTACCAGGATCTTCTTGATCTTCAGATATTCTGCCCAGAGTTTCTTAATTTCTGGAGGCGGTTCAGTCTCTCCTTCACGGAGCACGTAGGCGTATATTCCCTGGCTTGGTGCTGCCAGGATGTCGCCTCCCTGGACTATACTGTTTTCCCAGCCTGCACTTCTTCCCCTTTGTGACTGTCCTGTTCTCATCCGACGAAATGTAGTTAGTCCCGCGTCGCGACTCTTGGTTACGCCCGGAACGACTTCAGCAAGAGCTTTCTCGACGCGTTCAACTTCATCTCGACGCAGTTTCTTCAGTAGTTGAATCTCAGTCGACACCGGTGTTGTACCGTAACCCATTATCAAATATTCAGAAGAGACCAGCCTGTCGGCATATTCATCACCGAGCTCTTTAGTCAACAGGAGGTAGTCTATATGCGAAATGCCGTCATTTGTTCTGCTACTGGCGGAAGTCGGCCAAGTTCCAAGAGTCTCCCTGTAATTTACAGCAATGCGTTTAGGATCACGGGTTTCAACAAATTCTCTGAGACCCTTAAATCGGTAATCGTATTCTGTCATCGGGCTTGACAGCGGTTCCCCCACAAACACCGGGTCGGCGATTATGTCGTAGACGCCGGATTCTTCAACCAGGTTACTCTGTTCTCTCCTTTCACGCTGTGAAGCTCCCCAGCGACGCCCGAGAACCGCCCGTTCGATCCGGTCACCACCACGGTCCGTGAAGACGAATACACCGGAGGTACTGCCGAAATTTTCCGCACCAAATGAATCGGGAATTCCTACTCTCATGACATGGATCCACATGTCGACATTGTACTCTCTCATGACTTGTGGCAGAACAACGGCAAACTTTTCCTGACGAATCCGATTGTTCCATTCCTTCATGCTCAGTTCTTCCTGAGCCTGTGCTGTGGTTTGAAGCTGAGCAAACAGGCCGACCAACACGAACAAACAAAGGGTTGCACAAAGAATGTTTCGAGTAGACATGGTAAAGCCTCCTTCCTTTTCGCATGCGATTCTTCTCATCAATGTCCTTAAAGAGAATTGAATTAAATGAAATATCCGAAAAAGCTGCCCCATTTCACCTCCCCAGACTCCACGATCTGTAAACATCGAAGAACTCAATCAGTAACGGTGGAATCCCCATACCCTGTCTGCAACCCTATCATACTCCAATTCCTTTCTCAAGAGAATACGGATAACGAACCGCTTACCAAGAAAGAGAACATGTGTGGTCCGACGCAAAAAGCGCGGAAGAACGCTCCGAATCCGGGTTCATTTGGGATTTACCGTCGACTTAGAAGACGCGCATTCTCACGGTGGCATCTCATAACCTGCTGGTATTAGTTATTGTACACAACTCCCTCAATGCACGACGCGTGGCCATCCGGGTAAAGCGGTCGCACGTCGCGGGACCGAGATCGGTAATGACATAGCTCGCGACAGGTTACGGGTCAGAGAGAGAACAGAAGTCACACCGTTTGGCGTAAGCACCAGCCACCAAATGGAATCGCCCGGATCGGCCTCGTGTTAGTTGCTGTGGATTACTTGTGCGAAGCGGGGCGGTTGAAGGAGAACTCGACTTTCGGCCGCGCCGGCTTGCCGCCTATCTCGAGCACAGGGTATGCGAGGAAATTGATTGGACCCGAAGCCGGACCCGGATCAACCACGAGATCGCGGCCTCGACTGAGTTCGAAACGGTTGGCGGGATCGTGGCCGAAATAGTAGGTCGCCAGACTGGAACACTTGTCTCCCTCGCTGATGTCTACGGGCCACCAATTACCGTCGGTGTAGAATTCCGCCCAACAGTGATAGCCGTCGATTCCGCCGTCATTCCTCTCAGACGGGATTGCCGCGCCGTCAACTAACTCGCCGTCGCCGAGAACATCTTTGGGGTGAGGACCTCAAAACAGCGTCACGCGGCAGATCCACGGGTTCTGTCAATCCGCCACGCCGTCCGTAACAGTTTTGATGAACTTCGGGTGATACTTGCCGTAGTTCTCTCCTGCCGTTAGACGCGTCATGGTGATCACGAGGTCCTTTTCCAGATCGACTCTCAGCGTGCAGGCCGAAGCGGATCCATGCCCGATCGTTCTCTTGCTGAGTCCGTTCTCGCGAAACCATGTCAGGCCGACCCCCCAGGTAACATCCGTATCAGGGCCGAGGAGCTTGTCCAGTTTCTGCGGCAGCATCTGCTCGAACGTCTTCTCACTGAAGAACCGAAGGTTTCCGTAGGCGCCGTGATTGGCCAGCATCTGTCCGACGCGCGCCACGTCGTATGCGTTCGACCACGTCATCGCCGAACCGTCAATCGATTCGATCGATTCGCAACCCAGCGGGCCATACAGATACTCCTGGTATAGAAGAGGCAGTGCCAGACCGGTCACTTGCTCCAGGGCCTTCAGCCCAATGGCGATGCCTGTGCCGTTGTAGCGGAGTTCTTTCCCAATTCTCAGATATGGGTGGGCCTCCCCGTAGACATGCTCCAGGTCGTTCCAGAAATCGGTGAAGTGGCCGTCCGTATCGGCCGTGTGCGTGAAAAGGTGATGAAACGTAGCGGGCGTCTCGACACCTTCGTTTTGAAACTCGGGCAATATCCTCCCTACCGGATCGTCTAGGCTGATGACGCCCCGATCGATGAACATCATCAGCAGGGCGCCTGAGTGGGCCTTGGAGAGCGAATAGACGACGTGCCTTGTGTCAGTTGTGATGGGCTTTCCATCTCTCGAACCGTAGGCTCGGTTAAAGAAAACGACGCCGTTCCGCGCAACGCACGCATTGAATGGCTGGTCTGAGTTGTTTGCCCACTCGTCAAGTACGGCATGGATCTTCTCGGCTGTGCCGGGCTTCATTCCCGCTTCTTCCTCCGTGCCCTCCCGCAGAACGGGCGCGTTCAATCCATCGACGGCCACCGGTGCGACGATGGACTCTGCAAATCGTTCAGCGTTGCCATTGAGCTTCCGTTTGAGCGGCAGCCACCATTGCCGGTCTTTCGTGACGGCGCTCGCGCGTTGCGATGCGGGATCCTCGTCCGGACCCATTTCGTCCAGACCGGCCAGCAGCACGGCAAAGTCGTGAGAGCGCATAGCGTCGCGGGCTACTGCGTTTGCGATGTGTTCGTTGACGCTTTGCCGGTGATTATGCCATGTCCCCTCATCTACTCCCGTAGCGGCAGGAAACGCGAGTTCGCCATCGGGCTGGTCCTTTGCGTCCTTGGAGGCCCTGTAAAGGGTACGAAACCGCGTGTACTCATGTCCATCCTCGGCAGTGACCTTTACTACAGCCCCGTAGCGCCCTGTGTCGGTCGGCTCCTCGACTACTTCATAATCCTCGTTATAGAAAGTTGTATCGATTTTGTAGTCCCCCAACAGCCTGCGAGCCTGCTCGGGATTCAGGAAGTCGCACGGAGGAAATCCACCACCCTTTGCGCCCTTCGCGCTCTTTTGCTCCTTGTCGTTTCCAGAGAATACGCTGGGCTGGAAGACGAGTTTAATGTCCAGCATGGGTCTGAAGCGGTTGGCTGCGGAATAGTAGCCGGTCGTGACCGTGCGATTCTCGTAGATGTGAGCTCGGTCTCGACCGCCGACTGCGAGGTCAAGATCGCCGTCAAGGTCGATATCCCCGAGGATCGCTTCATGCACAGGCCCCGTGTTTTTCAGCGAGAGCGCGGGCACGGCGGCGAGTTTTCCGCCCTCGCTCAAATACAGATGAACGGATCCGCCGTTGGCATAATCCGAGGCGACCACGTCGCTGTCGCCATCGCCGTCAACGTCGCCGAAATCGAATGCATGAAACATGGTCTCCGGCGTGCTCTTCCAGCGCACCTGCATCGTCGGGGAACCATCCTGCTTGACCAACTGCAAGCTGGCGCCAGGCTTTGCCCAGTCTCCCTTGGCGCTGAATAACTCAGGCTGACCATCGTCGTCGAGATCATGCAGATAGTGGCGCTGAGTCCACGGGTTTTCCGCGTCTTCATAGACCACCGTGCCACCATCGAATTGATTGTCAGTGTTGCGATAGACAACGGTCTTTCCCGATGGGTAGTGCGCGATGATGTCGAGCTTGCCATCGCCGTCGTTATCGAAATCGGCAAAGATGGCGGCCTCTGAGTATTCGTCGTGGCCGAGTTTCAGGGTGGGTTTCGTGGCAGGTGTACCTGCATCCCTTTCTTTGCCAGGCCATCCGGGGCCTCCGGTCGTGTTCTCAAAGAGGGCGACACCATTGATGGGTTCACCCGCGGCCATCACCATGTCGTAGTCGCCGTCCCCGTCGAAATCGCCGAAGTCGATCTGGTTTGCATTTGCAGTGATGTCCGTTTCCCAATCCGGCTTTGCGGCAAACTTGCCCCATTTGTTGAAGTACAATGTGCAATGGCTCTCGTGCGTGGCCGCTAGGTCCATGTACCCGTCGCCGTTAAAGTCAATCACGTCAATGTGATCGCAATCGGTAGTTTCCATCGACTCCCAGAAAGGCTTCTTCGAAAGCCGTCCGTCTTGATTGCGATACAGCACCCAGCGTTTCGGATTCGGTGCGGACGTCACGAAATCCAGATCGCCGTCACGATCAAAATCGATAAGCCGGGCAATGCCGTCCCCGCCTGATACGGAAGTGCCGCTACTCCAGATGGGTCTCTCGGAAAAGCAGTTCTCTCCTTGCGCCGAGCCGGTCATCGGAATCAGAAAGACCATCACAACGGCGCACAACAGGATTACAAGTTTCTTCATGGCAGCTACTCCTTCCTTCTTCATAGACCTCGCGGGGGCGGGATTCGGACCCGTGACCTTATATGATCCGAGATTCCCCAAATGGACCTGTCCGCGACCACCACGGGCAAATTCCCGTCATTGTAAGCGATAGAACTCGCGCTTTCAACACCAGTGTCTTCTGCCATGGTCCCTCCTGAGGTCGTTCACGGCCCTATGGCACCCATCGGAGGCGACCGTCAGTGCTGTTTCCGGGGACATCCATGATAAGTACTTGTTAGGAGGAAAAGAACAAGGTTTGCCTCCCGGCGGTCTTCATGTCAAACCAGCGTACGATCGCTAAGAGATACCTGAACTTCCTGTTGGAAAGGATTGACCTGAATGGAAATAGAGTGAACCTGGTCGGGAATTGCGTAGCTCTCTGTAATGTCGCGCTATTTATCCCGCCAATTCTTCCTGCAAGTATCTCATTCCAGCGCCACTATTCCCAGATGGACTCGAGTTCACGTACCTGAATCGACGCGGCCCTTGCTGCCCCGCCCCGCGCGAAGAGCGCAAGCGACTTGTCGTCATCTTCGGCGCGGAGTCTGCACGGCATGTAGACGCGGCCATCGTTCGCGAAGATCTCGATCGACGTGCGGTCCACGATGCAGCGCAGGCTGATGCGGCCATCCACCGCCTTGAGCGGCGCTCTTTCTTCGCCGAAAACCAGTTGCTCATCCTCAACCCTGTAGATCAACTCTTGACCACGGATGACCAACCCCAGTTCTTCCGCATCTCCCACCACAAGTTCCGCTTCGATATCGAACAGTTCGCCTTCAACGCCTGGTGTCGGCAAAACGCCGGCGGGAATGGCAAGATCCTTCCATTCATGCTCCTCCAGATACAGCTTCTCGATTTCATCGACGGGATTCGCGAACATGCGCAGCCCGTCCTCGGTCGAGTGCAACGTGAGCACGACCGGGATATTCATCATCTGGTTGAAAGGCATGCCTGGAGACGGGTTCGTGCCCCACGCTATCTGGATACGCCGTCCATCGTCATCGGGGATGTCGCTGAAATTCTGCGGCGCGTAAAAACAATTCCCGTAGTTGTATCGAATGGCCTCGCCATCCCGGGTATACTTGCTTCCATCGAAGTTGCCTACAAAGTATTCGCCGTACCCGCCATGGAGAATCCACTTCGTATTATCCTCGTCGCCATCCACGGCCAGCTGGAACAATTCCGGACAGTCGCGTATCGTGCCGGAAGACGGGAATACGCTCTGTTGCTCCCAGCGTTTCAAATCCTTGGAGCGGAAGAAGGCCACGCGGCTATCCGTAAGGAACAACACAATAACCCATTCGTTCGTCTCCTCCCACCAGATGACTTTCGGATCGCGGTTCATGCCACTCAGGTGCCCTTGAACCGGATTGCCTTCGTATTTGGTCCAGGTGCGGCCTCGGTCGTTGCTGTACGCGATGCCCTGCGTGAATCGGCTGCCGACGCCGGACCAGGGATTCGTCTCCCCCGCAGAGGTGTAGATGGCGATGAGGGGCGGCTCTTCACCCGTCTGAAAACCTGTTGTGTTGTTCCAATCCACCACGCCCGATCCCGAGTACATCGTCCCGTATTCATCGGGGAACAAGGCATCGCCCAACTCCTCCCAGTGAACAAGGTCCGCGCTCACCGCGTGCCCCCAGGTCTTGTTGATATCGTTCAGACTGCTATCCCAACCGTATGGATTGTGCTGATAGAAAAGATGATACTCGCCGCCGTAATACATCAAACCGTTCGGGTCATTGTTCCAGCCCCGCTTTGAGCTGAAGTGCAGTTGGGGACGCAGCTTCTCCATATACAATTCGGCTTTGCCAGGGTACGTGCTGTCCACGCGAATGGCAAAGAAACTGTCCAACTGCATTGATGGAAGCCGTTCCGCTCGAAGCGTAGCCTTCTTCCCGGCGTATTTGGCGGTGTCCAGAAACACCCAGTAATCCGCGTCGCCGGTCGCAAGCTCCACACCCAGTTGGAGAACCTGCTCGCCATCGACCATGATGTCCAGTACCTGGCTGGGGGAATCGTCATCGACCGGAAAAATGAGGTACTTGTCATCAAGAACGAAGTCGCGGGCAATACCAAGGAGATTTTGAGCTTGCTGCTCGCTCTGCACAATGTGGTCGACCGTGATATGACCCCACTCATCCTGCCGGTTATCCACTATCTGAATTCGGGCCGTTTTGCCCCGAAGTTCGCCAACATCCCAGGCATGCCATAGCAATTCCTTCGAACCGGCGCCATCCTTCCGGCTCGGGCCGGTGGCCGTTCGCACTGTGTCTCCCTCCACAAGCAGGTTGACACACGTGACCCCGTCGAAGTCGCCCCCGCCTACAAGGAGGTTAATATAGGACCGCTCAATCGTGAATTCGGGGGAGGTCAGGATTCCCGTAGGCTTGTTATCCCCACCACGATAGGAGTTCACAAGCCCCCGTCCCTGAAAGTTGAAGGCGTTACCTTCAGCTTGCCCATGGGGGTTACCGCCCGCCGGCCCCCGGCCAAACGCCTCGCCCTCGACCGTCCAGTCGCCATAATCCCGCGCCTCGAAGTCCGCGATCAGGATATCCTCGGCCTGAGGGGCTCCGAAGGCCGCAAAGGCTGCAAAGGCTGCTGGGATCATACAAATCAAACTAAGTGTTCGAGGTTGCATTGGACTTTCCTCCATCGATCTCTTGCACGGCATCCAAACGGGCCTACTTAGCCCTTACGCTAACATTGACCGAGAATTCCCATACGGACCTGCCCCCGGCGGATCCGTGCTAATCGGTGGTGTAGATGTTGTCCATCTGCCAGGCGTCGAGAGACTTCAGCTTCGCGTCCCGGTTCTGCGCGCGGAGGGACACGCCCACGCTGTCTTCGCGTTCGGGATAGACCCGTAATGCAACACACTGGTTGCCGTTGACGAAGACCTCGACAACACTCCGGTCGATAAAGACCCGCAGTTTAAGGGGTTCATCCCTCTTGAGATAGACGGGGGCCGTTTCCGGCGCCCGGCAGGTAACATCCGCAGCGAGTGACGAGCGCGAAGAGTCGATGGATATCAGGCTCTGCCGTGGAAAACCGCGGCGGTCTTCTCCGTATCCGCGGTTTCGGTAGAACATGATTCGGGTGTACTCCTCGCCTCCGGGAGACCGCAGAACATTCATCTCGACCACCGGGCTTCCCTCCGTCTCGATCTCCGCAGCAATCTCCATGGCGCTGCCCGACACCTGCTTGAGCACGATTTCCTCGTTGGCCGGCAGGGCCAGGTCTTCGAGGCGCTCGTGGGCTCTCCGCAGCGATGCGATATCGCCGGCGGGCTCGACACGGAGATCTTCCTCGCCCTGGAGCGTCAGGCGGCGCGGCAAGGTCATGATCTGGTTCCAGCCTTCCGTGCGCTTGCCCGGATTCATGTTGAAGATGACGATCACGCCCCCCTTTCCGTCGGGGCTTGCCGACGGCGCATGAACACCGCAGGGATCGGCCGGCCCGAAGTTGAAGTCGCCGGCTGCCGTCACGACAAATTTGTCACGATCCTTGGCGTAGTCTCCCAGCATGTACTTGCCGCCGCTCATGTGGCTGAAGTGCAACAGGATATGCCGGTCTCCAATGGGCCAGAAATAGGGGCAGGCGCCGTCGTCGCCGATAAGGCCATACTGGTCGTCCTCGAGGAATGGATGCAGGTACTCCCACGTGGCCAGGTCATTCGAGCGGTGCAGAAATTCCGCGCGGATCCGTTTCCCGCCGGGTCCCTCTCTCAATGCACCCGCCGTGAGAGCATAATAAGTTCCGTCCGCCTTCCAGATGCACGGGTCGAAGATGTTATATGGCAAAGGCGGATCGCCCTCTTTCGCAAAAGGTATCACCGGTTTCCCCGTCACTTTCTCCCAATTCAGCAGCAGCGGGTCATCCGACACCGCTACCATGGTCCCGACGCGCGTGCCGTGGTAC
>CBFDCQ010000061.1:0-19321 GCA_965603355.1 uncultured bacterium | reverse complement strand
TATGACACAAGAGACCCAAGAGGATTGACAACGACTAGCGCTGCGTGTATATTGACGAGGACCCTTGGCGGGGTGGTCGTCGGCAAATTCATAGGGGAAATCTCGGCAGAAATGAGGTTGATTTCCGCCGGTGTTCGGGGCGCAACGGGCTCGTGGCGCAGCATTGACAGCACAGGAAAGTGGAGCCAATGAAAGTTGACCTCCGCAGCGATACAGTTACAAAACCGTCCCTGGCTATGCGGGCCGCCATCGCGAAAGCTGAGGTCGGCGACGACGTCTTCGGGGAAGATCCGACAGCGCAGGAGCTGCAGCGTCGCGTCGCGGACCTCTTAGGTAAAGAGGCGGCACTGTTTGTACCATCAGGTACGATGGCCAATCAGCTCGGTGTCAGGGCGCAGACTCATCACGGCGACGAGATAATAATTGCGCGGACCAGCCATCAATACAACTACGAGTCGGGCGGACTGGCCGCGATCTCCGGTGTGCAGGTGAATGTTGTCGATGGTGAACGCGGTAGATTTCGGCGGGAGGATATTGAGAGTAAGGTTCGACCGGACGACCAGCATTTCGGCCCGACGTCGCTGATCTGCATCGAGAACACCACAAACGTTGGCGGAGGCGCCATTTTCGATCTGGATGAGATCAAACGAATCAGAGAATTTGCCTGCACCAACAGCCTGGGAATGCATCTCGACGGCGCTCGGCTGTTCAACGCCTGTGTCGAGACTAACATACCGGCGCGCGAATATGCCGCGCAGTTCGATTCCGTATCAGTTTGTCTATCAAAAGGTCTTGGAGCCCCCGTGGGAAGCGTACTTGCAGGCACGGCGGAGGTGATACGCACAGCGCACAGATTTCGCAAGATGCTTGGCGGGGGAATGAGACAGGTCGGCATACTTGCCGCCGCGGGGCTGTATGCGATCGAGCACAATATTGACCGGCTGAAAGAGGACCATCAACGGGCAAAACGTCTGGGCGATGCCGTGACGTCAATCGGATCACTGAAGCTCAAGTGGCCGGTGGATACTAACTTCGTGATGATAGAACTGTCCGATTCCGGTATGCCGGCGGTCGAAGCCGTGAGCAGGCTCAAAGCCGAGGGAGTGGGCATCATGAATCTGGATTCTACATCACTCCGAGCTGTCACGCATCTGGATATCGACGACGAAGGTATCAACTATGCCATCGACGCGTTCCGGCGAGTATTCGGCTGAGACGCTTTCATGGCCTGTTGCCTGTTTTGCCGTTATTGAGGAGTACGCCTGGCAAGACATAAGACAAGCAACATCATTCAATGAGACTCAAGGGGTGTACGGATGCAACAGCGCATACACATGGAAGGAGACGAATAATGTCCAGATTCAAAGCGATCATGGCCGTTGCATTGTTCTCTATTGCTCTGGGATGCAATTCCTCTGAGCAGGAACAGAAAGGAGATTCCCTTATACTATCGTCAGACGATCCGGGAATCACGATCTCTACTGAGGCCAAAGCGGCGCTGGAATCCGTTGGCTTCACCAAGTGTGCGATGCCGTTTGGCGTTTTTATTGGCGCTGACAAAGACATGCCCGACGATTATGTAATTACTGCAATAAACGTGGTAGCTGAGATGATTGATCTCGATAAAGACGGTAATGCCGACGATCCTGCTGTTGTTGCTGAAGTGAGCAAATGGAAAGAGCGAGCATGGCTCGCAATGCCTATGGATCGAGACAAGTGGGACAGTGAACAGTTCCCGAAGTTGAGCGGGGTCCTGGGTTACGACATCATCATACCTGATTGGTGGATGAGAACAAAGCCAACCGGTCCTGACACGCGAGCAAGAGCTGTAATTGTAGAAGAGGTTTCACACTTTCTGGCACAGTTTGGCTATGGTATAGTGTATCCGGCCCAATTCGGGTCGCATGACTGGACTTCAGTTATAGCGAAAGAGACACAACGCGCACAATGCGATTGGTGGCAGCACCCGGAGAACGATTGCCCGGAAAGCCCCGCAACGTCTGAAGGTGACTGTTCAGGGCCAAGCTGTGACGTGCTGGAGTTCTACCAGCAGGTTGCGACGCTGCGAGCGGGTATGCAACCGGGATGGTTTGGCATAGGGTTTCCAAGAACCAAAGAAGAGCTTGAAACCTTTCTAAGCCAGGAAATCAAAGATGTGATGGACGATCCCAAGTATCATCAGATCAATCGTCCCCTTACATTCGACTATTATCAGACTGTCGGTGCTT
This sequence comes from uncultured bacterium, assembly GCA_965603355.1. Lineage (GTDB taxonomy): Bacteria > Hydrogenedentota > CBFDCQ01 > CBFDCQ01 > CBFDCQ01. The sequence goes on along the minus strand of CBFDCQ010000061.1, from coordinate 17,093 downwards.
CTGGTCAGAGCTAATCGGGGGCCAACCATTGTGGGGAGGCAAACTCATCCAGCGTTAGATGTTCGTCGTGCTCTGATATTCTGGGTTGGACTCTTCTATACGGATACTTTCTTTGCATATCTGTACAGCATGTGGCTGGAGTCTCCAAGAGTGTCGAAGATGTTTAGTTAAGGGAGTTGGACATGCGACTTTGCAAGAAGAGTATATTTGCGGTATTGGTGATGACAACACCAATGTTGACGGCATCCCTGGTTGCCGAGGAGAGAATTGATTACAGGATGATCGAGCAAATGAGGGATGAAGGGTTTAGCCGTTCACAGGTGATGGATCTGGTCTGGCATTTGAGCGATGTCTACGGTCCGCGCTTAGCCAATTCTCCGTCATATAATCAGGCTGCACAATGGGCAAAGAAGAAGTTTGAAGAGTTTGGTGCAGAAAATGTTGCGCTTTCCCCCTTTGCAGGTCTGGGTGGAATGCCCTGGGAGTGTACATTCAGCTCGGTTACCATGCACACCCCGCAGTATATGCCTTTAATCGCCTATGCGGTACCTCATACACGTGGGACGAACGGAGCCGTTAGAAGCAATCCGGTCTACGTGAATACGCAGGAGATATTTTCAGAGGAAGATCTCGAAGAATATAAAGGAAAGTTGCAGGGGAAGATTGTTCTTACCGCACCGGAGGCACCTGTTGAGCCGGATCTTGAGCCACGGACATGGCGTCTCTCGGACGAAGAACTCGACACTATGGCGGAAACTGAAGTAATCCGAAAACCGGAAATGGTTACTATCCCTCGTGATGAATATGACAAGTTGCTGAAAGGAGATATCCCAAAAGAACCGTTATCCCCGGAAAGAATCAATGAGTTTCTTGAAAATGAGGGGGCTGCAGTTCTGGTTGCTCCAAGCGAATACAGTGTCAGAGGCCGTTTATGGGGTCCCTATGACAAAGGTATTGTCGAAATTGGAAAACTGCATCCGGTTCCATTAGGTGGACATAAGCCTATACCTCGGGTGACTATGGCCGCGGAACACTATAATCGAGTATTTCGACTTGTTGAAAAGGGATTTGATGTTGAAATGGAAATAGATATACGAGCAACGTTTCATGAGGAGGATTTACAGGATTACAATGTCATTGCCGAAATACCGGGAACAGATTTGAGAGATGAAATTGTCATGATCGGCGGGCATCTTGATGGAATGCCTGCAGGTACCGGTGCGTCAGATAATGCTGCGGGAGTTGCCATGGTCATGGAGGCTATGCGTATCTTGAAAGCAGTCGACGCTCAGCCGCGGCGGACTATTCGTGCAGCGCTGTGGGGGAGCCATGAAATTGGCAGGCTGGGTTCGCAGGCTTATGTGGAGGAACATTTTTACGATCCTGAAACCAAGACGCCACTTCCCGGACACGAAAAATTATCGGTCTATTTCAATTCAGATTATTACGGACGGATTCTCGGGCTTTATATGCACGGTAACGATCTTGTACGTCCCATCTTTGAAGCATGGATGAAGCCCTTCGAGGATGTCGGCATGACGCATCTGATCCCCGGAAACAGCGGCGGGTCGGATCATATGAATTTCATCAATGCAGGGCTTCCCGGTTTCAAATGGCTCAATGACCCAATAGAATATTTCACCACGAATCATCATACCAATATGGATCTTTACGACCGGATCGTGCCGGAAGATTTGATGCAAGCCGCAGTGATCAACGCTTGTTGGGCATATCTTGCCGCCATGCGTGATGAAATGATACCACGGACCCCAAAACAGATGAAGAACAGGCGGAGAGGGCATCCGATCTGAACGGGAAATGTTGATCAAAGTGAAGGAGGTTGTGATGAGACGGAGTAATATGACTGCCTATCTCGTGGGAACACTGTGTCTGTTGGTTTGTGGCGTTTGCGATTCGGGATATGCGCAGGATGTTACCTTGCCCGATATCGACATATCGAGTTCCGCTAACGGTATTGTGCCTCTCCCGGAGAACACCCCCTCCGTATTTACCGACGCATTTTCGAAATACACTAAGATAATTGCGCCCAACGGTAAACCAATACATTTCCTTGCTCAGGATGCCTGGTCGGACGATAAGATTCTAAAAGCAAGGAATATCATGGAGTACCTGTTGACTGATTATCCCGGCTCTATATATGGCAGCAACAAAGCGGCAGTCACAAATGCCATGGGTGATAGAAAAGCGACAATGACGCTGTATAACACCTCCGCTGCTGCTCAGGAAGCACGGGAAGGGCCGTTTGGAAGAGGAGCAACCGACCTATTTACCCAAAGCTTGTGGGAGAATGAAACCACCGCTGAAGGTACTGAAGATTACATGAACCACATCACCCGGGACGCGGCGTATGAAGAAGTTTTTCATTTAGTGCAAGGCGCCGGCATCGAGCCTGCCATGCCGGATTTCAAGGCGAAGCTCGAAGCAGCGAATGTGGCTGCGACTGCCTCGAAGGTATGTATCCCTTCAAACAACAATTGGTTCGAATATTCTGCCCAACAGCTTGATGTTTATCTCGATCTATGGGTAGTGCAGCCCAGGAAATGGGAAGGAAGGGATCTTAAACCCGGCGAAATGCCGGAAGGTACCGCTCATTGGGGACAAAACGTGGCAAATACCCGCGCTCGCCTGTTGGAGACCGACCCGGTGGGGTATGAACTGGTGACAAATTTCTTTCACCCGTACCTGACGTATACTCCGCTGCTACCGGTAGATTTTGAGGGGACGTTCTCGCTCGCGTTCGACCCGTCTCTGGTCTATACGCATAAATCGCAGCACTTGAAAAATGTGACACTGAGAGGGGGCAACGATGCAAACCTGACGGGAAACGCCTATGACAACGTGTTAACGGGTAATGCCGGCGATAACATCCTGAGAGGCGGCAGGGGAGATGACCTGCTGGTTGGTGGCAATGGAGATGATACGGCAGTCTTCTCCGGCGCTTCCACGGATTATGCGGTGACAAAGAATGAGGGGTTTGTGACACTCAGTGATAAGCGCCTGAACCGGGATGGCACCGATTCACTGGCAGGTATTGAGTTTCTTCAGTTCAGCGATCGAAGATTTGGACTGTGACAACCTGCTCTGAAATGAGCAGGAAGCGGCAAAATGTTGAACAAAGTTAAGGAGGTTATGATGCGACACACTAGAATGATCATCTGTTTGGCTGGAACGCTGTTTCTATTGTCATGTGCCGTCTGCAATTCGGGACACGCGCAGGATGTCACCTTGCCCGACATCGACATTTCCGGTTCACCTAACGGCGTTGTCGCTCTGCCTGAGGACACACCCTCGGTATTTACGGATGTGTTCTCGCAATACACGAAGACAATCGCGCCGAACGGTAAGCCGATCCATCTCATCGCCCAAGCCGGTTGGACTGAGGATCAGATTGTAAAAGCCCGGAACGTCCTGGAATTCATCCTGACAGACTATCCCGGTTCGGAACATGGGGACAGTAAAGCGATTGTGGCAAATGCCATGGCGGATAGAAAAGCGACGATGGTGTTGTTCAATACTCCCGCGGAGCTCAGAAAGGCAATGCGGGGCGATCTTGGACGTGTGACAGACCTGAGTATGCAGGACCTCCGGGCAAATGAGAATCCATGGGAGGGTTCAGATGATTACATGAATCATATTACCCGTGATGCGTCCTTTGAGGAGATCTGGCATTTGGTGCATGATAACGGCGTTACGCAGGTCCTCCCGGAAATGGTGGCGGAAATGCGGTTGGCTAATGATGCGGCTGCGGAAGCCGGGTGGCGTGCATGGCCTGACGACGAACCCAGAGAACATCCAAATGAGTATGTGGGGGTTCTTATAGACAACTATTATGATCTGTGGGCGGTGCGGCCAAAGAAATATGAGGGCAGGGACATTGGGCCTGATGACGTTCCGGAAGGTAAAACGCATTTCGGCCGCTACTTTGCCAACAGCCGTTCTAAGATGAAGGAGTTGGACCCTGCCGGATATGAATTGATGAGGAAATTCTTCCCTCCATATCTGACCTATACACCGGAGCTGCCTGTAGATTTTGAGGGGACGTTCTCAATTGAACTTGATGAGTCGCAGGCGTATACCCGCAAATCGCAGCACCTGAGGAATGTGATACTGAGAGGCGACAACGATGCCAACCTGACCGGAAACGGCCATGCAAATGAATTAACGGGAAATGCCGGCGATAACGTCCTGAGAGGCGGCGGGGGCGATGACCGGCTCAAGGGGAACAAGGGAGATGATACGGCGGTTTTCTCCGGCAACTCTGCGGATTACATCGTGACGAAGAATGAGGGGTTTGTAACAGTCAGCGATAACCGCTTGAACCGCGATGGCACGGATTCATTAACAAGTATTGAATCTCTTCAATTCAGCGATCGAAGAGTTGAACTGTAAGAGCTTTTTCTGGAACGACCTTGTGGACAACAGGTTTGACATCGAGTTGTGCCTGTATCCACACATGCCGGCCACACCGGCGATGAGGGGGAGAGAAGATGCGTAAATTGTTAATCGCAGCCGCCGTCGTGTCCGTATTGACTACAAACTCGAGCCCGGCAATTTGCGGCATATCAAAGGAGGACGATTTTCGTTCGCTCTGGGAGATCTCATGCATGATCCGCAACGACAAGTTCGATTACGTACTCCCCGGTGCCATGCGTCGTAACCGCATCGACATGTGGATCGTCTTCGACCATGGTCGCGGCAGTGAGCCTATGATGCTTGATTTTGGCATTGAAACCGCTTACGGCCAGGGAATCTACATCTTTTTCGACGGAGGCGGCGACCGTATCGAACGGATCTCTCTTGGTGGAGAGTCCGATCTGGCTGAAGTGTGCGGCGCCTACGACATGTTCGGAGGACGGCGCGAGCTTCGATCGATTGTCGAGGAACGCGACCCACAACGGATCGCCCTGAATTTTGCGGAGACCCCACATGAAGGGGAAGGCATCCGCTTGGCAGACGGTCTGTCGTACACGGACTACAAGTATCTCGAGAAAGAATTGGGCGGGAAGTATGTTGAGCGCTTTGTGTCTGCACAGGATCTTATCGCTGATTTTCATGGTGAGCGCGTCGCCGGCGAGATTATCGAATTCTCCAAGGTCGCCGACATTACGCGAAGGGAGCTGGACCGTGCCCTTTCGAACGAGGTCATCACGCCCGGTAAGACAACCCACAACGACGTCGCGCGGTGGTTGGAGGAACGTCGGCAAACGATGGGGTTGCACAGAACGTGGTTCCCGACGGTATACACGCATCTCCCCGACGGTGGTGAAATAGGCGGCACAGAACGGGTTATCCAGCGGGGCGATATCCTGCAGATCGACTGGGGCCTCAATCGCAACAATTTTGCCACCGACATGAAGCGTTTCGCTTATGTACTCAGAGAAGGAGAGCTGGAACCGCCGTCAGGCGTCCTCAATGCGTTCGAGGAGGCCAAAAAGGTGCGGGAGATCATTCGAAAGAATGTCCGCTCGGGACGTACCGGCCGAGCGCAAATAGACGAGCTTAAGCAAATCATTCGAGATGCCGGCTACGTCTACACGGAACGGGAGCGCGCCAGCGATGCCCCGGGTATCGAGGTGAACGTCGGGATGCATGCTGCGGGCAACATCAGTCACGACGTTTCGGCCGGGCTCTTCGAGATTTACCCCGAAAGGACCAAATACGAAGTGAGGCCGAACCTAATCCTTGCTTTTGAGTACATCGTCTTCACGCCCGCGGACGAATGGAATGGAGGGAAGATCCCCGTCAACATTGAAGAGAACGTGCTGGTCACCGAGCGCGGTATCGAGTGGTTACATCCGCCGCAGGAACGGGTGCTCCTTATTCGGTAGCGGCCGGAGTTTGAAAAGGCTGAAACTGGGAATTGAGAGACGGAAAGTGCCGGCGGCTTGGCCGTGTATGGAGAGAAATTCGGGCGGTATCCGTTCGGCCAACGTTAATTATTAGGATGAAATAAGACATTCGCACGCAGCGCTGGGAGATGACGGATTATGAGGATGAAATCAAGGAATTATGGTGACTCCTCAACAATAATCCGATTCTCAGCATTCATGGGATGGAGGAAAACTACCCGGAGGAGCGATATTCATGATGCCTAAACTCGTAAGAGCGAAGCTGAACGTTATATGCTGTGTCTTGGCAGGCGGTGTTCTTCTCGCTGCCGGAGTTGATGCTCAGCCTGTTTCAGAAGACATCCTGGGGAAGTTCAGATATCGCGAGATCGGCCCAACACGGCCGGGCGGCAGAGTTGTCTCCTTTGCAGTTTCCCGCCAGGATCCCTATGTCTTCTTTGTCGGAGCGGGACCCGGCGGTCTGTGGAAGACGGTGAACAACGGTCACTCCTATAGACCTGTGTTTGACCACGAACGTACGTCCACGATTGGTGACGTTGCAGTCGCGCCGTCTGACTCGAGAATTGTCTGGGTCGGTACGGGTGAAGCGAATTTGAGGAACAGTACCTACTTCGGCGACGGGGTATACAAGTCGATTGACGGCGGCGAGAGTTGGACGCATATGGGCTTAAGCGAGTCCCACCACATTGGCCGTGTGATCATTCATCCGACTAATCCGGACATCGTTTACGTTGCCGCCCAGGGCCACTATTACACGGAGAATCCGGATCGCGGCGTTTACAAGACGACCAATGGTGGCAGGACGTGGACAAAATCTCTCAAATTGAATGTAGAAGGGAGAGACATTGGCGCCACGGATATGGTGATGGACCCGCGCGATCCCGAGGTGCTTTTCGCCACGACGTACGACCGGATTCGCCGACCATGGGGATTCCGGTCCGCGGGCAAGGGCAGCGGTATCTACACGACCACCGATGGTGGCAGTTCCTGGACCAAACTCGAGGGAGGACTGCCGTCGGGTTTTCTTGGCAAGATTGGACTTGCGATCTATCCAAAGAACCCGGACATCTTGTATGCCATCGTTGAAGATGCAAACGCGACTGAACTGACGGAAGAAGAGCGATGGCAGGAATTGGTCAACGGCAAACCCACCTCAAGAGAAAACAAGAACAAAGTGATTGGCAACATCGTTTACCGGACGGACGATGGGGGCGATTCCTGGAGACAGGTAAGTGAAGGCAATGTCAGCGGGCGCGCGAATTACTACGGTCTAATTGTCGTCGACCCAAACGATCCGGACCATGTCTACGCTATGGGTAACCGGGTCAGCGAGTCGACGGATGGCGGCAAGACCTGGAAGAAGGCATTCCGTTACGGCGGCGATAACCATGTACTCTGGATCGATCCGAAAGACTCGCGGCACATGCTCCTGGGCTATGATTACGGCATGGCAATCACGTATGATTCCGGCAAGAACTGGTACCATCCGGATGAATTGCCTATGGCGCAGCTCTATGCCATCGGCGTTGATATGGCTTATCCCTATAACGTTTATGGCGGCATGCAGGATTTCGGTTCCTGGAAAGGGCCGAGCACAAAGAAGGGTCGATTTCCGATTCGGTTCGAGGATTGGGAACACATGAAAGGTGGTGACGGCTTTTACAACCTGGTCGATCCCACCAACAGCCGCTGGCTATACAGCGAATCGCAGTTCGGTGAACTATCCAGGATCGATCAGAAGACCGGCGTTCGGAGGGGTATTGGAATTGAAGGCAGGCGCGGATATCGTTTCAATTGGAATACCCCGATTCTAATTTCGCCGCACAACAGCAATGTGATTTACCAGGGTGCGAATAAGGTGCTGCGGTCGTCATTTCGCGGTGAGGATTGGGAAGAGATCAGTCCTGATCTCACGACGAATGACAGCACAAAGTTTGGCGGTGTTGAGGTGCGTTCATATTGCACTATAACGACGCTCGATGAATCGCCGCTAGAGCAGGGCGTAATTTGGGTCGGGACCGATGACGGCAATGTGCAGGTTACCCGGGACGGCGGCAAGACCTGGACCCTGCTGAACGAGCGCATACCTGAGAATCCCGGGTACTGGGTCAGCCGTGTGATCGCTTCGCACCATGATGGCGGCGGTGCCTACGTGACCTATACCGGCCGCCATCATACAGATCATCGACCGTTTGTTTACAGGACAACCGATTATGGACAAATCTGGGTGTCAATTGCGGGTAATCTGCCGCAAGAAAACATTAATGTGATCCGAGAAGACCGGAAGAATCCGAACCTCTTGTTTGTCGGGACTGATCGAACGGTGTACGTTACCATTAACGGCGGTCGGAGTTGGCTCGAATTCAAGAATAATCTACCCACGGTGCCCATCAACGATCTTGTCATTCATCCGCGCGAAAACGACCTGGTCGTGGGCACATTCGGTCGTGGCTTCTTCATCACGGACATCTCTCCCCTTCAAGAGTTGACATCTACCGTCCTGAGCAAGAAGGTCCATCTGTTCGACATCGAACCCAAAGTGCAGTGGGTGATGCCAAGTCAACCGGCAACAAGTGCACAGAATTTCGCCGGAGAAAATGAGCCTGCCGGCGCGGTGGTGAATTATTATCTGAAAGAAGAGATGCCGGGAAACGCTCGTATTCAAATCTATTCCGGGTCGGTGCTGATCAACGCAATGGCTGGTCCGGCCGAGGCCGGTCTGAATAGTGTCCAGTGGTACATGACGAAGAGAAGAAGCAAACGTTCTGCGAGGGAGGCTAAACGCGTTAGCGAAGAATATCCGTCCATGGAGGAGGAGGAAGATTTTTACGACTACTACGATACAGTTGACTTCCATCTGGACCCGGATGACGAGGTAAACGCTCTGGGCCAGTCGCTGCACACGCGTGTTAGCTTCAGCGGCCCCTTCGATAAGGAGTGGAGATACCAGCGTGTACAGCCGGGTCGCTACACGATTAAGCTGACCGTTGGTGGTGAAACGCTAAGCGGTCACGTCGATATTCTGCAGGATCATTGGTATGACAAACGCTTTTAGTGACGTTCTTCTTAGGCAGAATAGCCGATGGCGGCGCACCTATGTCGCCCGAACAGATCTTGGCGCGATCGGAGGGCCAACCATGAGGATACTAAGAGGAATAGCTGTGGCTTCTACACTGGTTGTTGTGTGGTTTACCGGACCTGTTGTGACCGAGGGACAGGCAGCTTCCGAGGGGCCGGTGGAAATCCCGGCGGAGGTTTTACGGGACAAGATCAGGGGCGGTCTGCTGGGCCAGATACTGGGCAACCTGAACGGCATCCCGCACGAAATGAGGTACATTGATGAGCCGGGCGACGTGGCGGAATACGTACCCGCGCTGCCTGATGGGGCCTGGACCGACGACGATACGGATTTTGAATGGGTATATGTCGATGCCATGCAGCGGCACGGCACGATTCTCATTCCGCACAGCGAGATCGCCGCGCTCTGGAAAACGCGGATTAACAAGCGCATCTGGTGCTCGAACCAATATGCGCGCGTTCTAATGGACCTGAATATTGAGCCTCCGATGACAGGCAGTATTGCGTTGAATCCATGGGCGGACTTCAACATCTCGGGCCAGTTTCTGTGCGAGTCTTTCGGGCTCATTGCCCCGGGCATGCCGCAGACGGCTGGCCGGATTGGGCTAAATTTCACGCGTGTGACAATTGACGGCGAGCCTGCTCAGACCACACAGATGTTCACTGCCATGATCGCTACTGCGTTTCTGACCGATGACATGGAGAAAATCTTGGATTCAGGCGTGACGGTGCTTGACCCGCGAAGCGTGCTGCGGGAGATTGTGGGCGACGTGCGCACGTGGCACCGCGCCCATCCCAACGACTGGCGGACGACACGGCAACTGGTCAAGGAGAAGTACAGCAAGTACGGCGGGGAAATGCGCGACCGGAACGGGTACGAGCTGAACACGGCCTCGACCATCGCAGCCTTGGCGTACGGGGAGGGAAACCTCGCCAACACGCTGCGGCATGCTTTCAACTTCGGCTGGGACGCGGACAACAATGCTGCAACAGCGGGGACGATTGTCGGAGTAATGAAAGGCTATCGGTGGATGATGGCGCAGGGCTGGGATATCCGCGACCGATACCGGAATGAGACGCGCGACGGGATGCCGCAGGATGAAACGATCACCAGCTTCGCCGACCGGCTGATCGAGGTCGCGGAGCGCGTAATCGCCGAACAGGGCGGCGAGCGTGTTGCGGACGGCTTAAGAACAGTGTACCGGATCCGGACCGAGGAACCTGCCAACGTTTACCCGTTACCGTCGCTGTATGGGCAGGCGGCGCGCATGCGGGACGCAATGAAGGACGAGATCGAGTCGGCCGTGTTGGGTGACCGTGAACCCCGGGCGCAGGCCAGGGCAGCATATCTCGCCATTGCCCTTGATCTTGCTGACGCTATCCGAGCGGGCCATCCGGAACAGTGGGCGCGCGCTTTGGCAATGTTGCAGGAGTACCCGCAGGTTGCGCAGGTCATGTATCATCATTCCCCTGTGCCTGCGGCCGAACCGCTGCGAGAACGCGCAAAACGGGCCGGACTGGAAGCACCTGCCCCCCAGGAAGAAGAGTGGCTCTGGCAGCGGACTGCTGACGAGTCGGCGGCAGACGACACAGGCCGCTCGCGCGTGCCCAGGTCGCGGTAGGTCAGGGACAGGCTCGCCCTGAGCCTGAAGAGCCGCTTCACCCGCCTCCGACTCTTCGCACCTGTCGTGCGGGGCGTGGAATGAAGCCTCGAGTTACGGTTGGCGGGGCGGTGACAACCGGCGCCCGTGCCATTCGATATTGACTGCGGTTGTTAGTCCTGTTATTCGCTGTGCCTGAGGTGCCCCGATACGCCGCGGGATTCAGTTGTGCCTGCTGAACCAACCTTTGACGCTGAGCAGCCACAATTGCCTCGCGCTGCGCTTCCTCGACCGTTTCTGCGGCCTGCTGCCACGCCGCTCGCGTCCGTTCCAGCTGCCAGGCCACCTGCGCGCCGTGCAAGAGCTCTCGCACTTCCGGTTCGAGCGATGCTCGCAGCGCCGGCCCAATTCGTATGATCTTGGCAATATCGGACTTATACAGGCCCAACGCGTGAGGCGCGACCGTACTACCTGAGTACCTTGCCAGTTTCAGCTTCTTATCGTCTTCCTCGAGAATCAGCCCCTCGAAACGGACGCCGTTCTGCAATACGACAACGTCAGCTTCGCGTGTCGTCTCGGGTTTCTTCGAGATCCCATCCTCGGCCCGGACCACCTGAACGGATGAAGCCACCAGGGCAAGCGCCGCAGCTACGAGGATCAAGTATCTCATCGTGTCTACCTCTTCAAACGAATTCCGCCGTACAGCTGTACACTAGTATGATACTATCCTGCTTCTTTGACAAGTTCCCGGGAAGCGCGCTCCATTTCGTCGATAATCGCCAGGGCGGCTTCTCTTGGGTCCGGGGTCGTCCTGATAGGTCTTCCCACGACGAGGTAATCGGAACCTGACAGGATGGCGTCGTGGGGCGTCGCGATACGTTTTTGTTCATCGGGGGCCGATGACCGTGGCCGAATACCGGGTGTCACCACGATCGGTTCCTGGCCGACAGCTTTCCTAATCGCCGCTACCTCGTTAGGGGACGACACCACGCCGTCGCAACCCGAGTTGACCGCCGACCGTACCCTGTGAAGAACGAGTTCCTCCACCGAGACCGGAAAGCCGAGGTCGCGTATGTCGTCTGCGTCGAGGTTTGTGAGGACGGTAACCGCAAGGAGCTTCAGGTCGCTCGTGCCCCTACCTTCGACCGCGCCTTCAATGATCTCCCTGTTGCCGTGAATGGTGAGAAACGTCGCGCCCAAATCGGCCACTTGCGCAACCGCCCCTTTGACGGTCTGCCTGACGTCGAAGAACTTCAGGTCGAGAAACACTTTTTTGCCGCCCACAACGAGCCATTTCACGAGCTCAAGCCCGCATGCCGTGTGCAGAATCATGCCAATTTTGAAAAATGACACCACACCGTCGAGCCGTTTAACGAGTTGCCTCGCCTCGTCCGCCGTCGGTACATCAAGAGCGACTATGAGGCGGTCCGCCGGGCTGATTCTAGGTTTGCTCACCTGTGTATGTCCTCCGCCGAAAAACCCGCACTCGCCTACATTTCAACTATCCCGTGGCTTAATCCGTTCCGACTGGTGTCTAACAACCACGCGCGCGCGAGGAATGATCAGGTCGGCCTTTCTCACCGTGCGTGCGCGAACCTCGACCTCGTCGCACCCCGTGGCGAGCTCGGTGCGCCACGTATCCCCCGAAGGGATAGTCTCGTCCAGTTTGATCTCCTCGGCGGCGACCACGGTATCTATCGTAATCGGTTCGGGGCCGCCATTGCGTATTTCAAGCGAATCACCGTCGAGGTCGCACACGACGCCTTTGGAGAGCATTCTACCCATTCCTCGGTCCACCTTCACCCCGGTGTGGTTCGGGTACTCCACGTCCAGGACGTCGATGAACTTGCTCGAGTATTCCTTCAAGATTCCCACGTACTCGCATACGCTGCCGTCCCTGTCGAGTTCGAACACCACCTTGGTTCCGACACGTCTCTCCAGCATCGGATCGTACGACGTCCCGACGGAACCCAGGACCGTCTGTCCGACCTTGGTGAACTCAGCCTGTTGAGTAGCGATGCCCGGTCTCCTGCGCGCCGCCTGTCCGATCAGAAGAGAAACGAGCCTGTTCAGAGAATCCTTTATGGTGTTGACCGCATTTCGGATTGAGCGCCACATGCGCCTGAGAAGGTCCGGACGGTAAGTTCTGTTCAATATCCGGTCGCGCCTCTTCTTGGCTTTTTCGTCAAGGTCGCTGTGGTACCGCGCCAGGAGGAACATCTTCGATTCGAACTCCTCCTCATACAGCAGGAAACTTGACTCGACATGATCGCGGTCCAGATAGTCGCTTTGGTACGTAAGCTCAATTCCTGTGGTGTGAACGCCGAGCGTTCCCCAGACTGCCTTACCGTCCGTCGTCTCGAGCGTCACGAAAAACTTATCGAACCCCTTAAGGCATCTGTCCCTCATCCGTCCGCTTATGAACGTGCCGACGAGCGTGACGGCGGCGAGTCCCAGAATTGTAAGTAGAAACGTATCCGGCACCGTTCATCGACCTCCCTGCGTCCGCCGGCTATCGAACCGGGACGCGGCTTCATGTACGCACCACCCGCGAACATCTTAGCAGAGAAACGTTTTCATGGCAATAATGTTGATGGGGCTCGGCGCCGTAGCAGACAGCGCCTGGCCAGGTCGCGAATCCCGCTGCCGCCGGAACCGACTGGAATCTCCTGTCACGGCGGGGGTTCCGCACGCTCCGCCTTGACATGGATCGGGCGGTTTTGGTACACTTGCAAGATAGAGTACTAGGAAGTCGAGGAACGGTTTTGCAGTCATAAGGCTTACTGCCGAGAGGTTGCCTTTTGGTGCCGGGAATTCAATCCGCAACGTCTTGATCTGCAGAGCCACGTACGGCGGGATTGCGCCGAAAGGTTAGGGAGCACACAGCGGTGGCGAGGAAAGCGCGGAAATCTCCGGGTTCGGACGAGCGGGATGTGACGAAAGAGGGTCCCGAAGTCGCTCCAGATCAGAGCGTGACGGCAACGGATGCTGATGTGGCTGCCCAGGCTCCTGACGCAGAAGAGCAGAAAGCGGCGGAGATGGCGACGGTACCCGCAGCGGATCTGGAACGGCTGAAGAGTGAGAAGGACGATTACTACGACAGGCTGTTGAGATTGAGAGCGGAGTTTGAGAACTATAAGAAACGTGTCCAGAGAGAGTTTGACAGTTTCAGAAAGTATGCCGCGGAGGATGTTGTTCTGGAGATTCTTCCAGTGCTTGACAGTTTTGAACGTGCGCTCAGCAACCTGCCGGAAGGCGTTAATGACGGGTTTCGTGAGGGAGTCGAGATAATATACAGGCAGCTGTCCGAAGCTCTGGACAAGATCGGCCTGGTTCCGATGGATGTTGTTGGAAAGAAGTTCGATCCGAATATCCACGATGCTTTGACAGGGGTACAGTCCGAGGAGCACGACGAGGGTACCGTGGTCGACGAGTTTCTGAAAGGTTACACTCTGTTCGATAAGGTAGTCCGGCACGCCAAAGTGTCTGTCAGTTCGGGCCAAGGCGAGGACGAGGGCGATCGCAACTAGCCATAGGAGGGGGTCTGGATGGGAAAAGTTATTGGCATAGACCTTGGAACTACTAACTCTTGCGTGTCAGTGATGGAAGCGGGAGAGCCGAAGGTTATACCGAACAGGGAGGGCGGCCGCACAACGCCGTCGGTGGTGGCATTCACCAAGGACGCCGAGCGGCTCGTGGGGACGGTCGCCAAACGCCAGGCGGTCACCAATCCTCAGAACACCGTCTCCTCAATCAAACGGTTCATGGGAAGAAAGTACAACGAGGTGTCCGAGGAGGAGAAGATCGTTCCGTACAAGGTGAGTGCCGCGGAGAACGGAGACTGTATTGTCGATGCGGGAGGCAAGAGTTATCGCCCGCAGGAGATCTCCGCGATGGTGCTCCAGAAGATGAAAGAAACGGCCGAGGACTACCTCGGTGAGAAGGTCGAGCAGGCCGTCATTACGGTTCCGGCGTACTTCAACGACTCCCAGAGGCAGGCTACGAAGGACGCGGGTCGGATCGCCGGCCTGGAAGTTCTGAGAATCATAAACGAGCCGACGGCAGCCTCGCTCGCATACGGGCTGGAGAAGAAGAAGGATGAGAAGATAGCCGTGTATGACCTGGGCGGCGGTACGTTCGACATATCCATTCTTCAGCTTGGCGAGGGAACGTTCGAGGTGCTGTCAACCAACGGCGACACGCACCTCGGCGGCGACGATTTCGATCAGCGGATTATCGACTGGCTCGCGGACGAGTTTCTCAAGGATCAGGGTATCGATCTGCGCAAGGACAGGATGGCGTTACAGCGGCTGAAAGAGGCGGCGGAGAAGGCAAAGTGCGAGCTGTCGACGTCGTTGACCACGGATATCAACCTCCCGTTCATAACCGCAGACGCGAGCGGGCCGAAACATCTCAACATGGCGCTTACGCGCGCAAAGCTCGAGCAGCTCGTGGATAAGCTTGTCGGTCGCACGAAGCTGCCGTGTCTCCGGGCGTTGGAGGATAAAGGGCTGAGCCCGTCGGATATCGATGAGGTGGTTCTGGTTGGCGGCCAGACGCGGATGCCGGCGGTTCAGGAGATCGTGAAGAAGCTTTTCGAGAAAGAACCTCACAAGGGTGTCAACCCTGACGAGGTGGTCGCGGTCGGCGCCGCGATACAGGCCGGGGTGCTCTCAGGCGACGTCAAAGACGTGCTTCTGCTTGACGTGACGCCTCTGTCGCTCGGGATCGAGACGCTCGGCGGCGTGTGCACGAAGCTGATAGAGAAGAACACGACCATACCGACGCGCAAGAGCCAGATATTCTCCACGGCGGCGGACAGCCAGACGGCCGTGAACATACACGTGCTTCAGGGTGAACGTGAGATGGCCGGGGATAACCGTACGCTCGGCCGGTTCGACCTCGTCGGCATACCGCCGGCACCGCGCGGCATACCTCAGATAGAGGTGACGTTTGACATTGACGCTAACGGTATCGCTAACGTGTCGGCCAAGGATTTGGCTACCGGCAAACAGCAGCAGATACGTATAGAATCCTCCGGGGCTATGAGCGACGAGGATATTGCGCGTATGGTCAAGGAAGCGGAGTCTCACGCCGAAGAGGATAAGCGCAGGCGACGTGAGGCGGAAGTAAGGAACGAAGCCGACACGCTGGCGTACACGACGGAGAAACTGCTCAAGGAACAGGGTGACAAGATCGACGAGGAAGACAAGACCAAGACTGAGGAAGCGGTAGCCAAGTTGCGCAAAGCGCTCGAAAGCGGCGACATTTCGGAGATCGAAAGGGCCACCGAGGAGGTCCGACAGGCGTCCCACAAGATCGCCGAGGCTATGTACCGTCACGCGGCGGAGCAGCAGCAGGCGGCCTCGGCTGACACTGCCCCCGAGCAGGAAGAAGAGCAGGCCGCAGCGGCCGATTCGGAAGAGGACGTCGAGGACGCGGATTACGAGGTCGTTGACGACGACGAGAAGGAGTAGTGGCGCGATTTATCGTGCTAGAGTAGATGCCACAGACCAAGCGCGATTATTACGAGGTATTGGGTGTTGCGAAAGACGCCTCCGAGGATGATATCCGCAAGGCGTTCAGGAAACTCGCGCACAAGTATCACCCGGACAAGACAGGCGGCGACAAGGACGCGGAAGAGCGATTCAAGGAGATCGGCGAAGCCTACGCCGTCCTGAGTGATCCTGAGAAACGGGCTAAGTACGACCAGTTCGGACACGCGGGGGCCGGTTTTCAGGATTTCGACTGGTCTACGCGAGCGGGTGGCGGTGCGTTCAACGGGTTTGAAGACATAATTGGCGACATTTTCGGGGACTTCTTGGGGCGTCGTGCTGGACCGCGGTCGGCGGCGAGACACGGGGCTAACCTGCGTTACAACATGGAGATCTCGCTGAAGGAATCCGCTGTCGGTACGGAGAAGAACATACGCGTGCCGCGAGCCGAGACCTGTCAGCAGTGCAGCGGTAATGGAGCAAAACCGGGCACGAGTCGAACCACGTGTTCGCAATGCGCCGGACGCGGGCAGATACAGCAGTCACAGGGGTTCTTCAGCATCACGCGCACTTGCCCGGCGTGTCGCGGCGAGGGTTCAACAATCAAGGAACCCTGTTCCAGGTGCAAAGGCGCTGGGAGGGTCAAAGCCGAACGTGAACTGCGCGTGAAGATCCCCGCCGGTGTTGACACGGGACATCAGCTCAAGCTCCGGGGCGAAGGTGAAGCAGGCGCTTTCGGCGGCGCAAGAGGCGACCTGTACGTCGTCGTGCACATACAACCGCATCCTGTGTTCGAGAGACACGGCAACGACGTCATGTGCGAGATTCCGATCGGTTTCACGCAGGCCACCCTGGGCGACCGCATTGAGGTACCGACGCTCGACGGCAAAGTCTCCCTCAAGATCCCGCACGGCACTCAGACCAACAAGGTGTTTCGCCTTCGAGGAAAAGGAATCCCGAACGTCCACGGTTACGGACGCGGCGACCAGCTCGTCCGCGTCATCGTCGAAACGCCGACCCGCCTCAACGATAAGCAGAAGAACCTCCTC
>CBFDCQ010000060.1:0-19842 GCA_965603355.1 uncultured bacterium | reverse complement strand
CGGCGCAAGAACGGACGCGACAAGCCATGGAAAATAAAGTACTGGGCCATTGGCAATGAACAGGGGGGGCGCGACTATGCCCTTACCTATCTGCGTTTTCGGCCATATTTGCGCGAATATTCCGGGAACAAGGTTTACAGTGTTCCAAGTGGACCTGTCGGCTTGGACTACAATTGGACCGATTTGCTGTTGAAGATGGCCGGTAAGCATATGGACGGCCTGGCGCTTCACAATTACGCATGGTCGGGCGAGCGCAGCCAGTCAGCAACTGATTTCGAAGAAGACGACTGGTATTTTCTGTTGCGAAGATCATTTCGCATGGATGAGCATCTTGAAAAATGTATTGCCATCATGGACAAATATGATCCCGAAAAGAATATCGATTTAATTGTTGATGAATGGGGTGCATGGCATGAGGATCCTGCTGAACCCAATCCTCATCTTTGTTATCAGCAGAACACGTTGCGCGACGCCATGGTGGCTGGCATTCACTTCAACATCTTTCATCGGTACCTGGATCGCATTCATATGGCCAACATTGCACAGACGGTGAACGTTATCCAGGCGATGATCCTGACCGAAGGTGAGAAGATGCTGCTGACGCCTACATACCACGTGTTTGATATGTACAAGGTACATCAGGACGCCACCTATCTTCCGTCCGAACTGGAATGCGGAACCTATACCCATGAGGCGGCCAGAACATACACTATGTCGGATGAATCACGTGACAGACCTTTTCTGGAGAAGCTTGGTCCTTTGTATAATATACCTGCACTTACGGCCACTGCCTCACGTGATCATGCAGGCAAGATCCACGTATCCATATGCAACATCGATCCCAACGAAGGCGCGACTGTACGCTGTGAAATCCGCGGGGCCGATTTTAAGAGAGTATCGGGAAGTATTCTAACAGCGCCGAAGATGAATACACATAACACATTCGAAAATCCTGATGCGCTCAAACCTGTACGATTTGACGACGTCGAACGAAAGGGTGATGAGTTAGTGGTTAAAATGCCATCCAAATCGATTGTTGTCTTGGAACTGGACTGACTGCCCTGCGAAGACAAATGTGCCAGAGACTCGGAGGGCGAGAATATGGATGGACATACGCAACGTGATTCTCTGGCTTGGACCGCTCTGGGAGTCTTGAAAGAATCCCGTGCGGCAGAAAGGAGACTGATGATGTTGAAGAAACTTGTTCTATTATCGGCGACGGTGTTGGTGCTGAACCTGAGCCTGTCACCCGTTTGGGCTGAGGACGACAATCCATCTGCGCTCGAACGTGACAGATACCTTCTGCTCGACTCCCGGATTATCGAAAATGCCGAAAACGCCAAACTGACTATCGGCAAGGTACAAAAGTACAAAGGTAACCCGCTCTTTGAAGAGGACAAGCCGTGGGAGAAGCGGTTCGACAATCTCTATGCCAACGTGATCTACGACGAGCAGGAGAAAATCTACAAGTGCTGGTACAGCCCTTTCATTATTGATGACTCAGCAAAGGGCATGACGCTTGCTCAGCGAGAAGAGATTGATTATGACCCGCCGCGCGAAAGGGAAATGGCCATCTGCTATGCTACGTCCAAGGATGGTATAAAGTGGGTGAAACCGGAACTGGGCCTTGTGGAATACGAGGGTACCAAGGCCACCAACATCCTGTGGCGCGGAGTCGGCGAGGGTGGAGAGCTTTGGGAAGGGCCGCATGGTTCAGGGATATTCAAGGACCTTCGCGATCCGGACCCAAATCGCCGCTACAAGGCTTTCTTGAAGGCGGATATTCTCTCGGTTGCGTTTTCCGCTGATGGCATCCACTGGGGCAAGGCCGTCACGTGTCCCGAGGCGGATAGTGCTGGAGACACCCACAACAACGCCTTCTGGGCACCGACACTGGGCAAATATGTAGGGATTACCCGTGAGTGGGGCAGGCCGTTTGGCCGACAAGTTGCACGGACGTCCAGTAGAGATTTTATCAACTGGGAGAAGTGCGAGATTGTGCTTGAGGGATTGGACGACAAGCACCAGACGTATGCCATGCCCGTTTTCTATTATGGCGGTGTGTATCTTGGTCTGGTTGCGATCTTTAACACGGAGACCGACCGCACCTGGACAGAATTAACCTGGAGCCCTGATACGGTCAAATGGAATCGCGTTTTGCCGGGAACACCGCTCATTCCGAACGCCGATGGTAAGGAAGGTGAATATGACTGGGGCTGCGTATATGCGGCCGCATATCCAGTGTTTCTGGAGGATGAGATTCGCTTGTATTACGGCGGCAGCGATGGCAAACACGGTAGCTGGCGGAACGGGTTTTTCTGCATGGCGACCTTGAGGCCGGACGGATTCGCAGGGTACACTCAAACCGAATCCGGGGAATCCTCAACAATCACAACGATACCCATAGTCTGTGGTGAGAGAATGTTACAGCTCTCCGCAGACGTCGAGCCGGACGGATTTGTTAAGGTCAAAGTGCTCGATGAGCGCAACAAGCTACTGGCTGAAAGCAACGCGCTGAAGCGGAGCGTGACTGATGAAAAGATAACGTGGCAGAACGAGTTTTCGTTGAGTCAACTGGAGGCAGCGGTTCGGATCCAGCTCGAGTTCAAGAATGCGACAGTCTATTCATTCAGCTTCGTTGAATAATGGGTTATCCCATCGACGGAGGTATAGGTTGTTCGAGATCGGGTAGTGGGGTAAGATACAGCTCGAAAGCGAGTAATGTTGGGGAGTGGGGGTATTGCCTACCGACGGAATTGAAAGGGGTAAGTGATGTCAGAATCGACCGAAGTTATCGAGGGGGTTATTGTGCCCCTATTGACCACCGTGGATGAGGAAGAGCGCGTAGACGAACCCGCGATGCGTGCCCTTATTCGCCACTGTCTCGAGGGGGGCGTTAACGGGATTTTTGTGGGTGGCACTTCCGGCTTTGGCCCGTTGCTGACCGACGATCAATGGGAACGGTTGATGGAGATTGCCCGCGATGAAGTGGATGATTCCGTGCCCCTCTTGGGGGGCGTCATCGCTACTTCGACGGTCCGGGCTATCGAACGCATACGGGTCCTCGATCGAATCGGGTTCAAACACATGGTCGTCACTGCGACGTTTTACGTCACGCCGACGCGGGAGGAGGAGTTTCTAACCCATTTCGATGGCTGTCGCCAGGCCACCGCCATGGACCTGATCGTCTACAATATTCCTTCGTGCACAGGGGCTTCCATCCCAGTGACCACGATTGCTGAGATGGTTCGGCGGGGATGGACCGGGGTCATCAAAGAGAGTTCGGGAGACCAGGACTATTTCCTGGAATTAACGAAGGCGGTTTCCGAAAGCGCGACGACGATCCTTCAGGGAAACGAACCGGATATTGCATGGGGATTATCAGTCGGCGCGAAAGGTATGGTCCCGGTCTGCGGTAATTATGCACCGAGCCTTTTCGCCGCCGCGTGGAGTGCCAACCAAGCCGGGGACGAAACCCGGCTGGCTGAACTGCAGAGACATATCATGGCCGTTAGAGAGACCCTTCTCCTGGGCGACAAAAGCTGGTTGGCAGGCGCAATGTATGGGGTGCACACCCTGGGCATAGGTAACGGCAAGGTCCTGCGCCCGATACAGGAACTGAGCGATGAACAGAAAAGAGAAATCGACGTCTTGACAGAATCGGGTGCGGATTCTAACGTAGTTGCCTGAAACGCCAATAGGATTGAACATGAAGTTTTCCCTGATTGCAGCAATAGCCCTGTGTGCCTTGTCGTGCGTCGTGGCTGGAAACGTACTAGCCGAGGAGATATTGGAGTGGTCGGAACTACCTGAATTGCCCCTTCCGTCCGGCATGGCACACCAACTCGGTGTGGCCGGTCCTTTCGCAGGGATTAGCGGCGACGCCTTGATCATCGCGGGGGGCGCCAATTTCCCCCCGCCCGTCTGGCAATCGACCAAGGTCTGGCATGACGACATCTATGTGCTCGTGAGGGATTCGGCAGGCTCGGTTGCGGCCGATGGATCGTATCGTTGGATAACGCGCCAGAAACTCAATAAGCCCGTAGCCTACGGTGCGTCCGTTTCGACCAGCCATGGCGTCGTATGTATCGGCGGCAATGATTCTGAGCGCACTTATTCCGACGTTTTCCTGCTGCAATGGGATCCGGAGAAGGAAGAGACCACAACGAGGACGCTGCCGAGTCTGCCAAGCGCGTGTGCAAATTCCAGCGCCACCCTGATCGGTGACACGGTCTATGTTGCCGGTGGAACCTCCGGCCTTGGTCTCGACACGGCCCAGCGGAGTTTCTGGTCGCTGGACCTTTCAAGAATCGACGATGCTGACGACGTTGAATGGAAGCGGCTCCTTCCCTGGCCCGGACCATCCCGGGCGTACGCGATCGCGGTTGCGCAGCACAATGGTACAAGCGATTGTGTCTATGTCATCAGCGGCCGCCGGATGACCGGTGATGCGGGAGAAACCGGGGAGGTGCAGTTTCTTACCGATGTCTATGAATTCACGCCGGAATACTACGAACCTGAAGCGTATGACCATGAAACCGAGACCTATACGGGAAAAGTCAACCCGTGGCGAAAGCGTAACGATGTTCCCCAATGTGTCATGGCGGGCACCGCTATAGAAGTCGGGCAAAGCCACATCTTCGTGCTTGGCGGCGCTGACGGCAGCCTTTACCATGAAGCCGATGAGCTAAAAGGCGACCATCCCGGCTTTCCAAAAGAGGCGCTCTCCTACCATACGATTACCGATACATGGACAAGCGCGGGCTTCATTCCCGCCAATCATGTAGCCACCACGGCCATCCGGTGGGGAACCGACACCGTGAATGATCCCATTATTATTCCGAGCGGCGAAATTCGTCCTCGAGTCCGCTCCCCGAAGGTATGGCAGGTCCGCCCGGTTAAGCGCGCAGGACGTTTCGGCGTTATCGACTTTTCGGTCATCGTCGCCTATTTGGGAGCGTTGATTGGCGTGGGCGTGTTCTTCTCGTTCCGCAACAAGAACTCGGATGACTTCTTCCGGGGTGGCCAGCGAGTGCCGTGGTTCGTTGCCGGACTGAGCATTTTTGCAACCATGCTAAGTTCCATCACGTTTGTGGCCATTCCCGCCAAAGCTTATGCCACTGACTGGGTCTACTTCATGGTTAACATGACGGCAATTGCCATTACGCCTTTGGTCATTCTGCTGTTTCTGCCGTTCTTTCGGAAGATTGACGCGACAAGCGCCTATGAGTACCTTGAAAAGCGCTTCAATCGTGCGGCGCGCCTTTTCGCCAGCACGTCGTTTGTCCTTTTTCAGATTGGCCGGATGGCCATCGTGATGTACTTGCCGGCGCTGGCCCTCGCGGCCATAACTCCCATGTCTGAGCACCAGTGCATTCTTGTCATGGCGATACTAAGCATCATCTACTGTACCATGGGCGGATTGGAAGCCGTCGTATGGACCGATACGATACAGAGTTTCGTACTAATGGGGGGAGCGCTTCTCACGCTCATCTTGATTGTGAGCGGGGTTGACGGGGGCGTTGGCGGTTTCTTATCCACCGCCGTTGAACACAGCAAGTTTCGCATGGTCAACTGGGACTTCAGCGTAACGAGCTTTGCCTCAACAGCCCTGTGGGTTGTTGTACTAGGTGGAATTGGCCAGAATCTGGTTCCCTATACATCGGACATGGCGGTTGTGCAGCGGTATATGTCCGTTTCGGATACGGCTCGCGCGAAACGAGCGATCTGGACGAATGCCGTTGCCATCCTGCCGGCCTCGCTTCTATTCTTTGGTGTGGGCACGGCGCTGTTTGTCTTTTACGCGCACAACCCTGATCGGCTCGATCCGACGTTCAAGACCGATGCCATATTCCCGCTATTCATAGCTCGAGAACTGCCCGTTGGCATCGCGGGACTGGTCGTGGCCGGGATTTTCGCCGCAGCCCAATCCACGGTTTCCACAAGTATGAACAGTATGTCGACGGCACTGGTGACAGACTTTGTTCGGCCATTGCAGCGAATCCGCTCGGAACGGGGCTACTTGCGGCTTGCCCGCGTGTTGACGGCCACAATGGGCGTTCTGGGGATGCTGTTGGCGCTGTCATTTGCCTCTTCGGACATCAAATCGCTGTGGGACCAGTTCATGAAGATTCTTGGACTGTTCGGCGGCTCCATGTGCGGGCTGTTCTGTCTCGGGATCTTCACGACCAGGGCTAGTGGCCCCGGAGCGATCATCGGCGCTATAGCCGGAGCCGCAGCACTGTTCCTTGTGCAGCAGTATACAAACGTACATCTGCTGCTCTACGCGTTTGTCGGTATTTCCATCTGTTTCGTGTGCGGTTATCTCGCAAGCTTGGCTCTTCCTCGGTCGAAGAAGTCGATTGAAGGCCTGACTATACACACGCTTGAGAGATCCGAGGTTGTCTAATTACCGCACAGTGCTTTTTGCTTCTCTCGGTACCGTGGTGTTCGCCTATGTGCAGTTTCCAGAAGGGTGGGGGGTGGCCTTTCATCTTGAGTCTACCGGCGTTTGCGCTCTCGGAAAAGCTGGACCTCCAGGTCACAAGAGAACGCTGACGTCTGGAATCAGTCAAGCCTGTACACTCTGCTCGCCGTGCCGCTGAAAAGGGCCGCTTGATCCTCTTCACTGTACTTGGCGGCGATCTTCTTAAGACCGTTCCACAGCACGTGATAAGAAAGCGAAAGACGGTCCACGGGAAAGTTACTCTCGAACATGCAGCGATCAGCCCCGAAGCACTCTATGGTGTGGTGATAGTAGCGAGCCTGCGCCTCGACAAACTCGTCTGACGATGGCGGCACGGCGCGCGTGTCCCAGCCGAAGCCGTTATCGGGCATGGCGAGGCCGCCGAGCTTGGCAACGACGTTCGGACACTCTGCGATGGCGGCGATGTCGTCGCACCACCGCGCAAAGATTTCCTCACGCTGGTCGGCATAGGGTCCGACGCCCAGCGGTGTGCCGAAATGGTCAAGAATCATTGTGGTACCCGGCACCGCTGCGGCCAGGTTCCTGAAATCGGGATTCTGGTGGTGATAGTGCCAGGTGTCGTACGTGTAGCCTCGCTCTCCAAGCTTGGCAACCCCCTGACGGAACTCATCCGACGCATAGAGACCTTCCGGTCCTTTACCGGGTATGGAAAGAACTTCGGTATGGAGATCTCTGGCGCCCGAGTGACGAATGCCGCGAAACAACCCCTTGCCTGCTTCCTCATGAGCATCGAGCACTTCATCCAGTTCGGCCCCCTGCAGATCAGCGCGCGCAACGATGGCGGCGATCTCCGCCCCCTCGCCCGAACGAGACGCTGCTGCGATAGCCTCCACAAAAATGGTCTCGCCGACCGGTTTCAAATGATCAGGACCATCCGTGCGGTAGTTCGCGCCGCATTCGAGGAACACCGTCTTGATCACGTTGTGACCCGAGCCGGTGTCTGCCCACAGGTCTTCAAGTACGTATTTGAAACCCAGCCGCCAGTCCCACAGGTGGTGATGAGGGTCCACGATTGCGCGCTCCGGATCGATAATCGACTCGCTGACTTGTGCGAGCCACTCGTCACTTCCTGGAAATGCCTCCGCCATGCTTGCATCCTGAAGATCATGTGATCAATCTTAATGCAGTCTCAAATTTCCCACTATGGAGCTGCACGCGACCACCGCCTGCGGGTTCCCTGGTAACATACCGGCATTGCTCAGCCGCTGTCAAGGCCGATTTTACTGTCATGGCCTCCTTCTCGCAGGTTGATCCTCGCGCTCCGCCCCACATTTCCTCCTTGACAGACGACCCGAGCCGCCGTACAATAGCAACTGACCAGTCGGTTTATGAAACGGAACGCATCCATTGGGGGGAACGTTCGTTTGCATATCTCTCACCAGCTACACGCAACGGGACGAGTATACCATGGCGAGTAAGAGCGCGAGGCGGGAGAAATCTCTGGAGCGCATCAGAGCATCGGCACTCGACCTGTTCGTTACCAAGGGGTATAAGGAAACAACCGTAGACGAGATAGCCGCGCAATCGGGCTTGTCCAAGGGGAATATCTACCATTACTTCAATTCGAAACAGGATCTCGCGCTGGACTTACTCAACTCAATTTCCAGGGAGTTGGAACAACTCGAATGGGATGCCGTGCGAGATGCGCAGTGCACCCCGGACAGGATTCGGAGTACCATCAAGTTGCTTTTCGAATGGGTAAAGGAGTCGCCGCAGGCGGCGCTGTACTTTTTTGGTCCGGAAGGCAGGAAGGCAGTCGAGGACGAGAAAGAGCCGCCGTGGAGTTTAGGTCCGTTGCAGGCATTGGAGCAGTTGTTCGTTCGGGGTCAAGCCAGCGGCGAAGTTAAGGAAGCTTTGCCATGGCTGCCGACACTAAGTTTCACAATGCCGGTGCAACTTGCTCTCGAGTACGCCTCGGGTCGTGTCGAGTGCGACATCGTTGAATATGTTGACGAGATAGCTGAGATGGTATGGTGTGCGGTTCGATCCAATTCGGCTGCTCGAAACGAACTGCTTGAAGAGGTCAGTACGGTCGAGCAAGAGAGGGCGTAAAGAGTGGGCAAGCAACTCACGATGGGGTTTGAAAGAGGGAAGTAACAGACTGCAGAAAACGGCGTACACAGGTCGGGTGATCGTGGAGAGATAGTCAAGGAGGTGTGACGATGAGAGATGTGGTAATTGCAGGGTATCTGAGAACGGCCCAGTCGAGGTCCAGGCCAAATGATCCGGGCAGAGATTGGTTCCACAAACTCAGGGGCGATGATCTCCTGGGCAGACTGCTGCCGGAGTTGGTCAAGCGTGCAGGCATTGACGCGAGCGAGGTGGACGACTGTATCACGGGGTCCGCTCAAGGTGTTACCGAACAGTGGACGTACGGTGGTCGTGTCCCGGTGTTCATGGCGAACTTCCCGGAGACGGTCGCCGCCAAGTTCGTGGATCAACAGTGCGGTTCGGCGATGGCGGGTATACAGATTGGCTTCATGGAGATCGCGATGGGGTATGCCGATATCGCCATAGCGGCCGGCATGGAGCACATGACCCGCGTCCCGATAGATGGCACCACGGGCATCGTTCCGAACCCTGCCCTGTTCACGGAGGAGAAGTACGCGCACTGGGACATGATGAACGCGATGAACATGGGTCTCACGGCCGAGAAACTCTTCACCCTGCGAGAGGACATCAGCAAGGAGGATATCGACAGGTGGGGAGTCCGCGCGCACAATCTCGCTGAGAAAGCGCGGAATGAAGGCTTTTTCGGCGGGGAGATCATGCCGATCGAAGCAGAGCAGGCCGACGGCAGTACCATGGTCGTTGACAGGGACCAGGGTATCCGCGACGGCGCGACTTACGAAGCCACGGCTTCTCTGAAACCGGCCTTTGCACCGATGTCACCCGACTGGGAGTATTACCAGGGTGTTATGACGGCGGGTAACTCATCGCCTCTGAACGCTGCAGCGACGTCGATGTTGCTGATGTCGAAGGAGACGGCCGAGAAGAAAGGGATCAAGCCGATGGGGACCATCCGGTCGATCGGCTTTGCAGGAGTTGACCCTACGATCATGGGCGTGGGTCCCGTTCCTGCGACCAAGAAGGCCCTAGAAGTTGCCGGGCTTGAGCCGAAAGATGTTGATTACTGGGAAATCAACGAGGCGTTTAGCGTGGTTGTGCTCAACTGCATCAAGGAGTTGGGCCTCGATCCCGACAGGGTCAACGTGATGGGAGGAGCTATAGCTATCGGTCACCCGCTGGGAGCGAGCGGGGTGAGGCTCGTGGGTACGCTGGCCCGCATCCTCGAGGTGAAAGGTGGTAACTACGGTGTGGCAACCGCCTGCTGCGGCGGCGGCCAGGGCGTGGCGACGCTCATCGAACGAGAAGTGTAGCAGATTGTACGGGACGGGGCTGGGCTGAGACCCAGCCCGTGTGAACTTCCAGGGGGAGCAACTCACCTAAGGCAGATAGGGAATTGAGGAGGGCGATACAATGACGGTTGACGATATTAAGACTGTAGCCGTGGTCGGCGCCGGCGACATGGGGCACGGGATAGCCGAAATAGCCTTGATCGCCGGGTATAAGGTTAACCTGTACGACATCACGCAGGAGTTCGTTGATCGTGGTGAGGAGCGCATCTACCAGAGTCTGGAGAAGCTTGTCTCGAAGGACAAGGTGCCGGCAGACCGCTACGAGGAGATCAAGAGCAAACTCTTGAAGAAGACGCTGGATCTGGCCGAGGCCGTGAAAGACGCGGACCTTGCCACCGAGGCGGCACCGGAAGTGCTCGATCTGAAGAAGCAGATTTTCGCCGAGATGGACAAGGCAGCGCCGGAGCATGCGCTGCTGGCGTCGAACACCTCCACGATGAGCATCACGGAGATCGCCTCGGCAACGAACCGGCCGGAGAAAGTGCTCGGCATGCACTACTTCAACCCGGCGGTGCTGATGAGGTTGGTCGAGGTGATCCGAGGCGACAAGACCTCCGACGAGACCATGCAGATCGGGTACGACTATGTGAACAAGGTCAAGAAGGTACCGGTCATCGTCAAGAAGGACGTGCCGGGGTTCATTGTGAATCGGGTGAACGCGCCCGCCGGCGTATTGATTCGGTCGATCCTCGAGTCCGGCGAAGTCCAACCTGAGGAGCTCGATGCCTTCTTGAGGTCGCTTGGTTCACCGATGGGGCCATGCGAGTTGACGGACTACACCGGGATCGATGTAAGCGTGCAGGGCGCCAGGTACTATGCGAAGAACGTGCATCCGGACTTTGCGCCAATGCCGCATCTTGTCAAGATGATGGAAGAGGGCAATCTTGGCAAAAAGACCGGCAAGGGCTATTTCGATTGGTCTCAGGGTCGCCCGGAGATCGACCTGTCCAAGGCGACGGACAAGTTCGACCCGTTGAATGCGATTGCCGTCCAGGTCAATGAGGCGACGAAGCTCATCGAGATGGGCGTATGCTCGGCGGAGGACGTTGATCTGGCCCTGGTCAATTCCAGCGGCAATCCAGTCGGTCCGATGGCTATTGCCAAAAGCGTCGAGCCTGAAGACCTTGCGAAACGACTGGAAAGGTTGGCGGAAAAGTACAGCAAGGAGATATTCAAACCCACCAAGATGATCAGGGAGGGTGGATACAGGTAATCCCTGAGCAGATCAACGGAGAAAAGGAGGTTGAAAATGGCTTACGAGTTTATCACGGTCGAGAAGAAGGACCACATCACCACGTTGACGATTAATCGTCCGGAGGTGATGAACGCGATACACCCGCCTATCGCGCAGGAGATGGATGCGGTGTTCAACGAGTTCGCAGACAATCCCGACGAGTGGGTATGCATCATCACGGGCACGGGCGACCGGGCGTTTTCGGCGGGCAACGATCTCAAGTTTCAGGCGCGGGAGGGTCCAGGTGCTGTAGCTGAGGGATTTGCCAAATGCAAGGGCGGGTTTGCCGGTATCACCAGGCGGTTGGACTGCTTCAAACCGTTCATTGCGGCGGTCAACGGTCTGGCGCTCGGCGGCGGGTTCGAGATAGCGCTGAGCTGCGACATCATCATCGCCTCGGAGAACGCCAGCTTCGGGTTGCCGGAACCGCGCGTAGGTCTTATGGCGGCTGCAGGCGGTGTGCACAAGCTTCCCAGGCACATTCCGTACCATCTCGCCATGGGCATGATGCTGACCGCCCGCAGGGTACCGGTGCAGGAAGCGCTGCAGTACGGGATCGTGAACGAAGTGGTTCCGCTGGACAAACTGATGGAGACCGCGAACAAGTGGGCCGCCGAGGTGCTGGCGTGCGCACCGTTATCCGTCCGTGCGAGTAAGGAAGCGGCGATCAAGGGAATGGAAATGCCGCTCGAGAAGGCGATTGTCGAGATGTTCCCGGGAATGATGGCCATGTACTCGTCCGAGGACTTGATCGAAGGACCCATGGCGTTCGTCGAGAAACGTAAGCCCGAGTGGAAAGGGCGCTGACGCTGCGGTCGTCGGTATCAAGGCATCTTATAGCGGAATTGTGTTCATTACCCGACCGGCGTGCTGGAAGAGAAGATCGTGAAAGGACTCCCGGTCACCCGGAAGAAGCATTTTCGGCCGTTATCTCATCAGTTCTTTTTGATGAGTCGAG
Source organism: uncultured bacterium (assembly GCA_965603355.1). Lineage (GTDB taxonomy): Bacteria > Hydrogenedentota > CBFDCQ01 > CBFDCQ01 > CBFDCQ01. The sequence goes on along the minus strand of CBFDCQ010000060.1, from coordinate 7,744 downwards.
AAGAGACGCATAATGTTCCATGATGCTGCCAGAGGTTAAAGGTAAGGAAATGGCTTCAGGTGCTTACAGACAGCTTGAGATCTTTGACTCGGTCTCCGAGGATCATTACAGAACGGCTCGCGCTGCCGCGGAACGCGGTCAGAAGGTTGCGGGATACATGTGCACGTACACCCCGGTCGAACTGCTCCACGCGGCGGGGTACTTGCCCGTGCGGATACTCGGGCGCGAAGCGGTTATTTCGCTTGCCGATGGGCACCTGCAGGTTTTTGCCTGCACTCTGGCACGTAGCGCGCTAGATATGGTGCTGTCGGGTGAACTGAATTTCCTTAGTCTGATGGTGTTCCCCCACACGTGCGATACCATACAGAACCTGGCGGAAATATGGAAGGAGAATGTGTCAGAAATGCCTGTGCTGACGCTATCGACGCCGGTTTGGGTCGACGGCGAGCACGCTCTGGAGTTCTACCGAGAAGAGCTTGCCCGGGCGCGCCGTTTCCTCGAGGCGCAGATTGGCGCCGAGATATCGGACGGCTCGATAGACGACAGCATTAAGCTGCACGACGAGCATAGATCGATGATGCGGCGGCTGTATGAACTCAGACGTGAACGGCTCGGCAGCCTTTCAGGTACCCAGATGTTATCGGTCGTTCTGGCATCGTTTCTGATGCCCAGAGAGGAACACCTGTGCGCGGTGACCGAACTCGTCGGCGATCTCGAATCAGCTGAACCGGGGGCGGACGCCGGTCTGCCGAAAGTGCTCGTTATCGGTGCCGCGTGTCGCAGCGAAGAATACCTGGCGGTGATTGAAGATGCCGGATGCAGCGTGGTTGACGATGAGCTCTGTACGGGGTCGCGGGCGTTTGCTATTGAGGCGGCGGCGGACGGCGACCCGCTTGACCGGCTGGCGCGGATGTATCTCACCCGGGTTCCGTGTGCTTCGAAACACTATCCAGGCTTCGACACGAGTGCTCGTGTGGTTGAGAAAGTGCGCGAGTCCAGAGCTGATGCGGTAGTCTTCCTGTTCACGAAGTTCTGCGATCCATGGGCGTTTGACTACCCGTATCTGCGTGATGCTCTCGATGCGGCGGGAATTCCGTCGCTGCTGGTGGAGATCGAGCAGCACGTACCGCCGACGGAGCAGATCAAGACGCGATTCTCGGCGTTCGCCGAGATGATCGGCGCGGCGGCCAAGGGATGAGCCGGGAGTGAGACCGTTCCTCGGGGAGAACGTATGCAACATGAAGGTTGACCTACGCGCGATGACGGTATCGATTGGACAGCAGGAACGTCCAGGAGAATAGTTTGGATACTACGAACAAGAAATACGTCCCAATTAAGGCCACTGAGACCTACCAGCAGTTGATGACGGAATACTACATGGACGCCAAGATGGCCGAGGGTACTGACCGCAAGATCGCCTGGGTTACCAGCGGTGCGCCCGTCGAGCTGTTGAATGCTGCAGGCGTGATCCCGATATATCCGGAGAACCACGCGGCGTTGTGCAGCGCACGGCACGAGGCCAACGAGCTTGCTCAGGCGGCTGAAGAGCGCGGGTTCTCGCGCGACCTGTGCGGATACGCGCGGACGGATTTCGGCTCGTTGTATACCGGTAACAGCCCTATCGGTGGGATGCCGAAACCCGATTTTCTCGTGTGCTGCAACAACATCTGCGGTACGGTAACGAAATGGTACCAGCAGTTGCAGCGCGAACTGAACGTGCCGCTACTTTATCTGGACGCGCCGTTCGTTCACGATGAGAAACCGACCGATGCTGCAATAGCGTACGTGCGCGCGCAGTTGGAGGATATCGTAGCCGCAGTCGGCGATATCGTGGGCACGCCGGTCGAGATGAACAGGCTTTTCGAGATGTTGATCAGCGGGACCGAGGCGAGCCGTCTGTGGGGTAAGATACTAGATCTTCTTACCGCGAAACCTGCCCCTATCAATTCGTTCGACACGTTCATCCACATGGCGCCGGTCGTCGTGATGCGGGGACTGGATAAGTGTATCGACTACTACAAGCTGCTCCTCGAGGAGGTCAAACAACGCGTCGCCGACGGGATCGCAGCGGTTCCCGGCGAACGGTTCCGGCTCGGATGGGACAACATAGCTATCTGGTACAACCTGCGTGACATGGCAATAAAGTTTGCCAAACGCCAGGCGTGCCTGGTTGCCGCCACGTACACTTACAGCTGGTCGATACGTGGTATATCGGGTGATTTTGACGATCCGATGGACTCTATGGCTGCCAGCTACATGACATCGTACATCAACAGCGGGTTCCACGTCCGCAAGAAAGTGCTGGCAAGTATGGTTGAGAAGTACGACCTCGACGGTGTGGTGATGCACTCGAACCGAAGTTGCCGGCCGTACTCTATCGGCATGTACGATCTGGCGAAGTTCCTCGAGCAAGAATGCAACGCGGCGGTGCTCATGATCGAGGCGGACCATTGCGACCCGAGAAGCTTCGCCGAGGAGCAGACCTTCACCCGTATCGACGCCTTTATCGAAACCCTCGAATCACGCGAAGCAGTGGTTTGATCCTCTAGATCATTGCCTTCCCGAGGCTCTTCTGTGTTCGTAAGCGGTGGTGAGATAGATGTTGTCTTCGGCGTCCTTGATTGCGGGAACTCCCTGCTGCTATGCTTCACCGATGTTGAACGCGGGGTGCAAGGCGGTTCTCCGAATAGCCAACGCCAGCACAACTCAGATGGCCAGCACCACCGTGGAGTCGACAAACGCCAACTAGTATTTGCCGGTTCTGTCGAAGATGGCGCCCATCATGGGCTGCCCGAGGATCGCGCCTACCACAAACCGCATCATGACGTACCCTATTGTGGCGGCCGCGCCCACCCCGCCAGCCAGATTCAGCACACAGAGTTGCCGGTAGGCAGGTCGCCTGTCTTGGATGTTCCTCCTGCAAAAGGTTGACGCCTGCGAGCGGTGCGACTATACTCTTTCCGGAGTTAGCTTTCTCTCACAATTGTGAACGACGAGTTTGGCGGTTCGTGTTCGGTGATACGCTCGACAGTGTGTCCGTCTGAGGAGAGTGAGAATGTTTGTCGCACTGCTGACAATTCTTGTGATATGTTCGGGGAATCTTCACGTTCGGGCTGAATATCGCGGTCCGCGGAACCAGGTCTACCTGTTCAAACCGCTTACAACGATTCTCATCCTGCTGATCGCGGTACAGGCGGATACGCCGGAGCTCGCGTGCTACAAATACGCGATCGTAGCGGGACTTGTATGCTCACTGGCCGGCGATATCTTCTTGATGCTTCCCTCGGATCAGTTTATACCAGGTCTTGTGAGCTTCCTAATCGGCCACCTTTTTTACATAGCGGCGTTCACGTCCGCGAGCGGTTTTGGCTTCTCGTGGTGGTTGCTGGCGCCCTTCGTCGTCTTCGGCGTTGTGATATTCCGGATACTGTCACCGCATCTCGGCAAGATGAGGCTGCCTGTAGTGGCATATATGGCTGTGATCCTGGTCATGGCGTGGCAGGCATGCGAACGGCTGAGCCGGATCGGCGAGATCGCTGCTCTGTTAGCCTCTATGGGAGCGGTCTTGTTCGTTGTCTCTGACTCGACGCTAGCCTTGGGCAGGTTTCGAGGGCGTTTCAGAAGTGCACGAGTGGTGACACTCAGTACATATTACGCCGCACAGTGGCTGATAGCTCTTTCAGTCACGAAGATGGTCTAGTCCGCCGGGACGTACTCGTTACCAATACTTCTCCTGAACACGCAACAACTCGGGATACTGTTCGTCGGTATCCTCGAGTTGTTCTTTGAGCCGGCGCAGCTCCGTTTTGAGTTCCTTGACCGTGTCCGCGTAGGCCGGGTCGTCGTACACGTTGTTCATCTCGCCCGGGTCTTTCTCGAGGTCGAACAGTTCCCATTCAGGTGGCAGCGGCCCGTCGAGCGCTCCCGGAGCGCCCAATCCCAAGCCGTAGTAGAAAATCAGCTTGTAACGCTGCGTGCGCACGCCATAGTGCCCGGACACGTTGTAATGTGGTCGGTGCATCCAATAGCGGTAGTACATCGATTGGGGCCAGTCGCCGGGCGTTGACCCTTCGAACAACGGTCGCAGGCTTCGTCCCTGCATGTCCTCTGGAACCGGCACGCCGGCATAGTCGAGGAAGGTCTCGGCGAAATCGCAGTTTGTGATGATATCCTCGTTGACCGAGCCCGCTTCAATCTCGCGCGGGTACCGGACGAGAAATGGCATCCGCAGCGATTCCTCGTACATGAAGCGCTTGTCGAAAAGACCGTGCTCCCCCAGGAAGAATCCTTGATCGGAAGTGTAGATTATTATTGTGTCCTCGGCGAGCCCTTCCTCGTCCAGGTAATCCAGCACGCGGCCCAGGTTGTCATCGATCGAGGCGACGCAACGAAGGTACGCCTTGATGTAGGTCTGGTAGGACCGCCTCATCCTCTCTTTCGGAGACATCCCTTCGAAGAGTCTGTTGATTTCCTCCACCATTTCACTCTCGCTCTTGCCGGCCATCTGCTTTTCAAGACCTGCGAGTTCGTCTTCCCCCATTGTTTCACGCAGGTACAGATAGAGGGATTCTCCCTGGTCGAGCCTCTGCGTGGTTCGCTTAATCGCTTCACCGCGGTTCTCATAATCGTCATACAGGTTGTCCGGCTCGGGCACATCCTCATGCTCGAAGAGATGTGCATGCTTCTCGTCATACTCCCACATATCGTGCGGCGCTTTGTGATGGTACATGAGACAGAACGGCTTGTTTTTGGGGCGGTTCTTGAGTGTTTTCAGTGCAACGTCGGTGATAACGTCGGTGACATACCCCTCGTGCCGTGTGCCGCCTCTGAAGCCCGGTTGCCAGGGTAGGGTGCTCTCCTTCATGCGTGGATTGAAATACGCGCCCTGACCCGGCAGAACGTTATAGTAATCGAAGCCTGTGGGTTCAGTACCCAAGTGCCACTTGCCCACCATGGCAGTATAATACCCGGCCTTCTGAAGCAACTTCGGAAAAGCCTGCTGACTACCGTCGAAGGCCACGTCCAACGTCAACGCGCCGTTCTTATGGCTGTACTTGCCCGTGAGCACAGTAGCGCGGCTCGGCGTGCAGATCGAGTTCGTGCAGAAGCAGTTGTCGAACCGCATGCCCTCCTTGGCAAGGCGGTCGAGGTTCGGCGTCCGGATGAGGCGGTCACTGTAAGCGCTGATGGCATGGGAGGCGTGGTCATCTGACATAATGTAGATAATGTTGGGCCTCTTGGCGGCTGCGGCTGCTTTCGAGGAGCCGCTTAGCGTCAGTGCCGCCACGCCCGTGCCCAATTGTGTGAGAAACCGGCGTCGTGTGGACTGTAGCTGGGCCATGATCCTCTCCTTTTGTGCCGTTCTTAAGTACCGATACGTATTCCAAGTTGTCTTATACCGACATTGGCATGTTGTTGGAGCTGCCTGCAACTCGACAGTGGCGTAGCCCTAATTTAAGCCACCCATGGCCGGTCACGTTCCAGGGCACTGTCATTGAGGACGGCCAGGGCGTAATTGGAGTCCTCCACCATCTGGAAGTCGTACATGCCCGCACAGATGAAGTCCGCACCGCTCTCGAATGCATAGCGGAAAGCTTCCTCCGGGTGTATGGACCCGGCCGCCATGGTTTTGAAGGCGATCCACGGCTCTTTGCGTTCACGCATGAACTCGACGGTTTCTGCCGGATTGTAGCAATATATATTGTCATGCCATTCGGGATGTTTCGCCGACCAGTAGTCGTGGTGATGGAATGTCTTCATCCAGAAGTCCGGCGAAATGCCCTTTTCCGCAATTGCTCGCAGGGTGTTTATCCGGTGCGCACCGATGCCCATGGGAAGACCGGCATCGTGAACCCTCTCAATACACTTGTTAATGTAATCCCAATCGCCGTTCTCGACCAGCGCGTCCGCCGTTTCGCCCTGGAGATAACAGATCGTCGCACCGTGGTCTATCGCGTAGTCAATTGCGCCGAGTGTGTCAGTGCCGTCCATCCAGCCGCAGTCGGCCAGGAACTGAATCTTCCCGCCGTAATGCTTCCAGTAGAAATTGATGGACGGCGCAATGCTCGGATGTGTCACTATGGTGTTGATACCGCACTTCTCAGCGAGCAGCAGGCTCTCGTAGATCTTATCAGGAGTATGGTAAGCAAGCACCAGTTCAGATACGTAAATCAAGTCGCGGGCATGAGTGAAACCACATATGATATTGCCGCCCAGGATGATCCGGCTCACTTGTTTGTCGCCTATCTTAGCTGTTGGAACCTGGCCTTCGAGTTCGGCAAGTGTCTGAAAGGTAAACGGCTTTCTGCTGGCGCCGCTGAACGCATCGACCAGATCTTTTTCTTCGTTGCTCAGCCAGACTTCTTTGGCTGCTGTCACCGAGCCCAGCGCCGCAACAAATGGAAGGCCGGCGAGCCCCTTGATCATCTCACGGCGATCAGTCAGAGGGCTCCCCGGATCTCGATCTTCGACCGGGAGGTCAACCGCTTGCTGAGGTTTCTGTGGAGCAGTATCAGTTGAACGACGGCGTGCCAAAAGTCTGTCAATTCCAATGATTCTGCCGGTCGGTACCGCGGCCAGCACGGCAAGCGCTATCAGCTCCACGAGGTTTGTGTTGACAATCGAGTAGGCAGGCGGCTGGACGATGTAGTACAAGGCCAACAGGGCGATCCCCGCGATGCAGGCGGTCTGCGTCAGGATGCCGAGCATGAGCCCCACGCCTATAAAGATCTGCCCCCACATATTGAAGAAATCCACCACCTTGAGGACAGCAGACGTTTCGGCCATCCATTGAAATACGCCAGAGAACAGCCAGCTTGCGCTTGCAAGGTAATCCTGGGAGGTCCAGCCCGGAGTCAGGACTTTACTCAGGCCTTCGTATAGGAAATGCCATCCAATGGCAATACGCAGGATAACAAGGACCGCTGTTTGACCTCGATTTGTATTCGGCAAAGACTTGAGTCGCTCCATACTAATAACCTTCCGTTTCCGTCTCGGAGAATTCCACCAGCCCTTAATACTCGTACGCCCTCAGGTAATTACGCATTCCTGACCTGACCGTCACGCCTCGGGGTCCGGCGCACTGCGGTGAAACCAGTGTACCATGAACACCCATGCATCAGCTACCGCCATATCGCGCTTCTGCCTATGCTGGTTTGATTTCTTTCAACTTTGTCACCCATAGCGCCTCCAATGAAGCGACTACTGAGATTTACCATATACACGATTAGAAGGCACAGTTTGTCTGTACGACATCAATGATCTTGCCAAATCCACCTTTCAAGCCGAGTGGTTCTTATAAACTCCAGCCTTGTCTATAAGGAGGATTGACAAATTGATTTGCCTCTGGGAAGTTTGTTACCTCCATTTTCTCACCATCCCATTCGAGCTTCTGATTAGGGTAGCGAATTGCGAGATTACCCATTACAACCGATTCGGTCATAGGTCCTGAATAATCGAAATTAGAACCGGCAGGTTTTCCCCCTTTGCAGGCCCTGATCCAATTACGCTCATGGCCATCTTCTCCACCTTCGACTCTTTCGAGGGTTTCGGGCGGGCGTTTATATTCTCTCATTTTTTCCTCAGGAATAATTCGGGGACTTCCGCCGAAGTTTACGACTGTCATTTTCCCCTTATCACCAACAAATAAAACACCATTGTCCGGGAGCTGCCTTCCGGATTCAAGCTCTTCAGGCCGTTCCGGCATCAATCCTCCATCATACCAATGTAGCTTAACGGGCGGCAT
>CBFDCQ010000059.1:0-20138 GCA_965603355.1 uncultured bacterium | reverse complement strand
TGCGCCAGGTGTTCACGGAGCTTTCTTGTCTCCTCCTCCGTCTGCTTCCGCATCGTGATGTCGCGGTTGCTGGCGCGGAACCCCAGGAACTCGCCTTCGTCGGTTGTGACCGGCTGGCATGCGTGGTCGATCCAGCGCACATCACCATCGCTCCGGAGGATGCGGAACTCAACATGCCGGGGCTTCAGCTCTTTGTGAGCCTCACCCCGATGCTTCGCCCAGACATTGGAGTCCTCCGGATGAACGATCTCGCCCAACAGGCCCGGCTCATCAATGAACTCCTGCGGCCGGTACCCCGTGATACGCTCGCAGGAGGGAGACACGTACTCGATCTTTCCTTCGGGTCGTTCCCAGTACTCCCAGTCGTATGTGAAGTCGGCCATGGTGCGGTAATGCTGCTCCACGTTCCTTAATATCAAGCCAAACGGCTTTGACAGGCCGGTCTCGACAATGCCTATGTAGACAAGATAGAAAGAGACAACTTTGAGAAAATGGCCGACCAGATTTGCCGGCCCGTACACATCCACGTAAAGCGTAAAGGCAAGCTCCGAGCACACCTTTACAGCTATCGACGCGACCAACAGCCGCCATACGCGCGGGTCGAAGTGGTTTCGCTTTGAAAGAAGCATCCCAGCCGAAATCGCCAGTAACAAGCAAATGACATACTCGCTTGTTATCTTGAATGTTGTCAAGCCTTCCCCTTCAATAAAGCAGACTGGGAAAATGCCCAACGCAAAGATCGATACGAGCAGTAAGGAGAAGACTAGGGCATAACCGGCGAATATCGGGCCGGCCTTGACCTTCTTACCAAGGAGAACGGGGGCAACAAGAAAGGCCACACTTTCAGTATACCGTGCCGCAATCCACAACTGAGTCGACAAGTTCGCGTCGTACCCGGGAAAAACGCCCATACCTTTATAAGCCAGCGTGTGGACAAGGTCCAAGCCGCCGACAAAAAGGAAACTAATACCGAGCAGAAGGAGGTAGCTGTTGTCCAGAAAACGCCGCGAATTCCAGGCAACTATGAATATGCCGCACGCGACGAAAATGCTGGCCATTTCGGCAAGGCTGTGGAAAAGCAAATAGCTGTAACGACTGGCGATGTACAGGCCCGCCAGAAGCAGTACACCCACCAGCACCGACAAGTACGTCTGTCGCTCAGTCGTCCGGACGTCCGCCATCAGCTACTTTCTCCGTCACCAAAGAAAATCGCTTAAGGTGCCAGGAGCCGTCCTGTCCCTACCTTCTGCGGTCACGGGCTATTCGCGACGAAAATATTGTGAATGATCCCGATTTAGAACTTCTACCACTCCTGCACAAAATATCACGAGTACCTTTGCCCCTAACTCTAACACAGATTGGTCTTTACAGCAAGTATGGGCGCCGGGCCATGTCCGGCTTCCGTTGAATACGGACAACTTGTTGGCGATGCCGAACTTGAACCGGCGACCTCCTGCTCCCAAAGCAGATAACAGACCCTTTTGCGAGGAGCCGAAATAGAATGCGAGCAACTGCAACTTACTGGAAATAACTGAATTGGTGTTGAGAGCGCCTTTTGCAGCGAGTTGCGAATAACTGCGAGAAATCGCCAAAGTGTAAGCACAAAACAAGCACACTTTTGCAAAAGCACCTTTGCTGCTCAAATGAGAATGAGCCGCTCTGCTGATGAGGATCTCCCTGATGATTCGGCACTAGTGTTTGCCGGGAGGTGGTGGGGTGCGGAGTCTGCGCCGCGCCAGCATCCACTTATCGATAACCGTTGCACATACGGTTAGATGGTCGCATGTTGCGGGCGACGGGGAGGCAATGAGTTTGCTGCATGGGCTGATGAAGAGGGTGGTAAAGGTGGTGGATTTTCAGTCAGAGGTCGTGTCGTTGTCGGAGAGGGATGCCCGATCGATGTGATCAACTTGACTGTGAGTGGGAACCGTCGACGGCTGGCAGATAATCCCAATTCTCAGCCGCTTTCTATCCATCCCATGAGTTGCCGTTTGGAAAAGAACCGGCGGTTGCGGGTGCGTTTCACCGTGTTCGCGGGCAGCACGCCGCTCTTCATACACGGAGGTGCGCCAGCGGGCGATCAAATCTCCTATTGCGGTGCCAGACGTGCAAGTTCCGCAATCATTCCCATTTCTGGCGTATAGGGCTTCAGGCGAAAGCTGTAGCTGTAGGGCTTGCATGGGAGTATATACTCGGGATGCGTAAAAGCGCCCCAACTGTTGTCACCGCCTACACCCATCTGTCCGTAGTCAAGGTTTACCGTGATAGTCTCACGGCGTGGTAGCTCGTTGATATGTTGCGCCTTTTCCAAATCCGCCATGGTGAATGGCCAGGCACTGACACTGAGCAGCGGCATACCCACTGCCAACAGGCCCGTCCCCTCGCTATTGGTTAGAGCAACCCATCGGACATCTGTCTTGTTCCCGTTTTCCTGGGGCCGTACGTAGAGATGAGTCTGCTCTTCCACAGGCCCGGAGTAGATGCCGACGGCAGCGCCTGTCTTGCGGTCCCAGTATGTTTCATGAGGGCCGCGGCCATACCATGTCATAGTGTCGAACTCCGTAGGCATGGCCATCTGCATACCGAAGCGAGGCAAATCGGGCAGGCCGACCCCCGGGACAAAGCGGCATTCTACGATGATGTCCGCGGAAGCGTATACGGTGTAAGTCAGGTAATAAGCAGATTTGCCACCCGGAGGAAATTTCGCCTCGAGGAAGACGCGCACAACCTGCGATTGCGGTTGCTCAATGGTTACGCTTACGACTGCAAGTTCGCGCACGGCATTCTTCCAAATGGCGAGGCGTTCAGGCATCTTATTGCCCCTGTCATTGTCCGTGGGTACACGCCAGAAGTTGGGTAGGAGCGGATCGGCCATGAGTTGCTTGCCGTCAAACTCAAGCGACTCGATGGCGCCGCTTTTCTTGCCGATGGTAAGCCCAAACCCGTCTCCAATGACGGTGATGTCGTCGGGCCGTTCCTGAATCTGCAAGTTGGGCAGGTTTGTCACGTCCACCTGCAGGGCCGGTGGCACAGCAAAGGGCAACTGAAATTGATCCCACGCCACGACATGACCTCGCTTGGCCCAGAGCGTATCCTCTGCCAAGGCGAAGGTCACCTTCAACAAGTATTCCGAGCCCGGATATAATCTCGGCGTTTCGAAAGGAACAACGACTTCCAGTTTCTGTTTCGGGGCTAAATCAAGTCTCCCCAGGCGACCTTGCTGTATAGCTTTGCCGTCTTCCGATAACTCCCACGAAGCATCAAAGAAACCGAGGTCCAGAAAATCGTAATTGTTGTCGATGCGCACCTTGCCCACTGAAAGATCAATTGGAGTGGCTTTAATGTTCTGATAGACTTTCTTCACTTCATGGAGCGACGGATTCGGCCTTCGGTCAGGCTGCACGATGCCGTTGCAGCAGAAAATGGTATCAGTTGGCTTGTCGCCGTAATCTCCACCATAAGCCCAGAACTCCGTGCCGTCTTCGGCTTTCTTGCGTAATCCCTGATCTGCCCATTCCCAGATACATCCTCCGATGAGGGACGGATACGCCAGAATCGTGTCCCAGTAGTCCTGGAGATTGCCCACGGAATTGCCCATCGCGTGGGCATATTCGTTCATGAGAAAGGGCTTGTCAGGATATTGTTCGGCGCGATCAATCAACCATGGCAGACTCGGATAGGTGTGACTGTTCATGTCGGCAACGCTGTTCATCCCTTTATAATGCAGCGGTCTGGTCGGATCCGCCTGACGGGCGTACGCAGCCATGTGCTCAAAGTTCTTGCCGTGCCCCGCTTCGTTACCCAATGACCAGATGATCACACTGGGATGGTTCTTATCTCTTTCCACCATGCTCGCCATACGATCAACCGCCGCCGCGGTCCATTTCGGATCGCTGCCGGGCAGGACTTCCAAATTGAAAGAGATACCATCTGATTCCACGTTGGCCTCGTCAATCACGTACATCCCATATCGATTGCACAGGTTGTACCACTTGGGGTCGTCGGGATAGTGTGAAGTGCGAATCGTATTGATGTTGTTCTCTTTTATCAGCGTGATGTCCTGGATCATCCGGTCAAGCGGTATCGCACGACCATGGTCAGGATCGTGCTCATGCCGGTTGACGCCCTTGATGAGGGTTGAAACACCGTTGACCCACAACTGCCCCTGCTTAATCTCGACTTCACGAAAACCGAAGTCGCATCGCTCCACTTCGATTACATTGCCCGAGGGGTCTTTGAGCGTAAGCAATACAACGTAAAGATTGGGCGTTTCAGCCGTCCATTTGAGAGGGCTGGCGACCTGAGCTTCCATCTCGACCACGACTTCACCGTCGGCCGCAATGGTGGGCACCCTGTCTTGCACAAGGGATGCAGGGCTGAGGGATTGGGTGTTGGCGCCAAGCAGCGCAACCTCCAGCGTATGAGGGTCCGCAGTTTGCGAAGAGTAATTCTGCACCTTAGCCGTAACCTTGAGTGTGGCGTCGCGATATTGATCATCCAGGTCGCAACGCACGAAGAAATCTCTCAAATGCACACCGGGAGTCGAGAACAGATATACGTCACGATAAATTCCACTCAGTCGCCACATGTCCTGGTCCTCGAGATAGCTGCCGTCAGACCAGCGGTAGACTTCTGCCGCCAGGACATTCGCTCCGTCATGCACGTAGTCCGTGATGTTGAATTCGGCCGGCGTCATGCTGCCCTGGCTATAGCCTACCTGCTCCCCGTTGATCCATAGGTAAAAGGCACTCTTAACCCCGTCAAAGTGGATGAAGACCTGCCGCCCCTTCCAGCGTGGAGGAACGGTAAACTCCGTCCGGTAGGATCCAACAGGATTTCTTAATGTGGCACTCGTGTACTCAGGAGGATTGTCATTGAGAATGTAGGGCGGGTTGGTCTTAAATGGATACGTGAAGTTTGTGTAGATGGGAACCCCGTATCCATGCATCTGCCAGTTGCTGGGAACGGGGATATCGTCCCATTTGTTGACGTCGTAGTCGAGCTTGTAGAAATTCTCCGGCCGGTCGGTCGGTTCCTTTACCCAGAGGAACTTCCAATTGCCGTTGAGCGACTTGTGGTAAGGCGAGGCCTCACGGGTGCTTTCTAAAGCGGTGCGGGCGTCAGGATAAGGCATCAACGTGCAGTGCGCCGGCTCTTTGTTCCTTCCTATAACCTCAGAATCCTCCCAATCATTGGCTTCACTCCCCGAACTCGCAGCCAGCAGAGCCAGGCAGATGAGAACAGGTAGTATCACGAATCGTGCGGTCCTTGCGGTTCCTGACATAGCGTCGCTCCCTCTATCTGTGTTTCCCTTTTCACACACATCCCCCCACCTACGCTACTTCCGCCTCACAGCAATATAGTACCATTTCTTCCCGCGTCTGTGACATTCAATTGAATAGAGCCCACTAATAAGACACCGACGAAACCCAAATGGCCCAAAACGATTGCGCGTGTCGGGCTGTAAGGTGGCCGACACTCATTTGGCCACGTCACCGTACCCGCATGTTCATTGCGTGGCGCAAACAGCAACATAATAGTACTGAAAACACCCAAATCTCGTCCAAAATCCGGACTTATGGCTGACTTACAGCCACGCAGCTTCTCCGCAGATAATCCATAACCGTCTGTGTATTTGCATTTTCGAAGGTAACGATAACGTAACACCGTCGCACATACGGTTAGATAGTCGCGTGTTGCAGGGTGGGTTGAAATCTGACAGCCGAATCTGTCGAACACCAATTGAGAATGAGAATCCTTATGATTGGGTGCCACAGCCTACATTTCCGCACCCGCCATGCATTGACATCTGTCTTTCCGACAGCTAGAATAGGGAACAACCTTAACCCTCTTTCACGAAAGGAGACCCGTCATGTTCAAACGCAACCGTCCGACTATCGTGTACATCGTTCTCGCCTGTTTTGCAGTCGTTCATGCGTCTGTAGCGTCTGCTGCGAGCAGTGACTACGACGACTTGGTCGCGCTGTTTAATGAATTCCGCGAATTTCAGGAGCCGCAAGTCAATGACGGTGTACCTGATTACACGGCAGCCGCTATGGAAGAAAAGCGCAGCGGCCTGAAGGAATTTCAAGACCGGTTGGCTGCGATGAATATCGACGATTGGCCTGTCTGGCAAAAAGTCGATTATCATCTGGTTCGCGCAGAAATGAACGCCGTCTACTTCCATTACCGGGTGTTCAAACCCTGGGCACGTGACCCTGGTTTCTACTCGATGTCGGGGGGAGACTCGGGGCCTTCAATGAACCTGCGACGTTACTTGTCCCCTCTTTTTGAAATGGAGCCTCCAATCTCAAATGAAGATCAAGCACAATGCCGAACAATATTGCAGGGCATCCCGAAACTTTATGACCAGGCAAAGAGCAATCTGACAGAAGCTTCCGGCGATCTTGCCGACATTGCCCTCCGGTTTAAGCGGAATGACGCCCGGACTTTTGACCGCCTGGCCGAACAGTTCCGGGAACATCATCCGGATCTGGCTGCCGATGCAGAACGTGCCGGGCAAGCAGCGCGCGATTATCTTGAGTGGGTGGAACAAAACAAGCACAAGATGACTGCACCGGCCGGGGTCGGCAAGGACAATTACAGTTGGTGGCTGAGAAACGTGCAGTTGTCACCCTGGGGCTGGGAAGAAAGCAATGCGATCATCCAGAGGGAATACGATCGTGTCATCACGTTTCTGAAGCTCGAAGAGCATCGAAATCGTAAACTACCTCCTCTTGAAGTAGCCATGTCCCAGAAAGCATGGGATGACAGTCTGCGCCAGGCGCTCCATTACGTCGTCGATTTCCTGCGCGACGAAGAGATCATGACCGTTCCCGATTGGGTGAACCCGAAAGACTATTACGGCCGCCGTGGGCGCGATGACGACGCTGAGGGCGATGACGCTCCCAGTGAACGATTCCTGCCCGAAAACACCAACGTCGACACTAAGTACCGCCAGCGCGAAATATTGCCCGGCGAAACCCATGAGTATATTGGCCATATGCTTGATGGGCAAAGACAACGACGTCTGACCAAGAGCCCGATCCGCAGCGCGGGCCGACGTTTCAACATGGATTCGAGGCGGTCGGAAGGCTGGGCCGTAGCAACCGAGGAATTGCTGATGCAAGTCGGCGTACTCGACGAACGGCCGCGCAGAGGCAGAATAATGGAATACCTGATGAACGCTTCTCATATGAGCCTGGCAATACCGGACATGAAAATGCATGCCAATGAAATCAACTTTGCTGAAGCAAGGCGTCTCTGTGCAGAGATTATGCCACGCGGCTGGACGCGGGAAGATGAACAGGTGGTCTGGTTTGAAATGAAATCCAACGTGTGCAACCCGGGCGGTTTTCATAGTAATGTCGTCACGGGCAAAGCCTATTTCATGAAGATGTTCCGGGAATGCGCGCAGGAGTTGGATACGGAATTCGTGATCAAGGACTTTGTCGATGAGTTTCTCTCCGTCGGTATGATACCGATGTCATTGATTCGATGGGAAATGACCGGGAACAGCGATGACGTTACGTTGGTGACAGAGGATCTATAGGGAAACGCTCACGCGGCGGAACCAGCGGATTTGAACCGGCGACTTCCTGCTCCCAAAGCAGATGACAGAGCCTTTTGCGAGGACTCGATATATGCTGCGAGCAACTGCAACTTACTGCAAATAAATGAATTGGAGTTGAGAGCGTCTTTTGCAGCGAGTTGCGAATAACTGCGAGAAACTGCCAAAGTGTAAGCACAAAATAAGCACACTCCTGCAAAAGCGAATCCTCCCGGCGCAACGCAGTTGTCACCGAGTATCGCTAGCCCGCCTTGCTCCCACTCCTGCCTGCCTTGGCATCAAGCAGCTTCAAGACTCTTGCTCTGAGATAGCGTCGGACGAAAGCGTTGATAGTCCCGTCCGGGTACAACACGCGATTGCCAACAAGTGCCTCGAACTTGCTGTCGAATGCGGCCTCGGTGACCCCGCTCTTCGAAATGAGCTCCTCCCTCGAGTACTTCACATTTTCCCACAGCCAATGCCAAACGTTTTCATCGTCAGTGCCCTTGCACTTCGTGCGTTTTCGCTTTCTCGACACATCCGTATTGGTCCAGGCCACGACGATCCTTGTGAGTCGCGAATTCCCCGCTACTAGCAGTACCGTCTCGGGTTTCTCATTGTCCTTAAACCCGTTCAGTCTCTCCACCCAAGCACTTTGTCTCACGTTCGCCCCCTGGGCTTAGCCCCCCTTGTCTTTATAAGACGCAGTTGCACCGCCCATAGCCGTCTGCATTCTCCACCATCTCCCACACCATCGGTTCTTCCAGACACAGCCCTATAGTCAGGTCGGGTCGAATATTGCGCGCAGTGTCTATGATGTGCCCGTAAAACCTCGCACGCATCTCAGCGGCATAACGCGCACGCCCATCGCCTAATGGACGACGCCCCTTCAAGCTGCTGGAGATAATGTTATCCTTGCCTAATCGCCGCTCCAATAGGGTCAGTGCATTTGGGTAAATACAGATTCCACCCAGCGTCAGTCGCTCCAACCGTACTCGCGAGAGCAAGTCGCTTACGAAATGGGCGTAAAGCGTCTCCCAGTCACCGTGCGGAATGACCGGCATGATGACGGCGCGAACCGGATACCCTCTTTCCGCGCAAAGTCGCATGGCCCTGATCCGCGCCTCCACAGACGGTACATTCTGTTCGTAGCGCCGGCAGATCTCTGGTGGATTCAGGCTCCACGACAAGATTGTGTGTCCGCCATGTTCGAGATCGAGCAGACGTTCGACGGACGCCGACTTAGTCAGGATGATCTGCCGCGCGTATCTGTGGCCGGCGAAAAACGGCACCAGTTTCGTGCTGTAGGCCGTCAGTGGATCCAGCGCCAGGCCGTCCTGGAGCTTTCCTAAGTAGAACGCAACCGGTTCTTGAAGGCCATTCGCTTTACGGTCTATCTCACTAAGAATCTCACCCAGATTCACGTAGATCTTCACCGTTGGCGAGAACCGCACCCCCGGCGTGCCCGCAAGATAGCAGTACTTGCACATGTAAGGACAATAGCCATACACGGAGAAATGCCAGTAGTTGGAACAAGTGTTGCCTTTCTCTTCACTGAACCGCACCGCGGTTTTCAACTCCCCGAAAAGGAGTGTCCTCTTTCCTTTTTCGTAGAGGTGCAGCAGGTCCGTTTCGCCCAGGTCGATGCGATTATGCGGCGTGTCCAAATGTTCGACAATCTCGGCGTTCGGATAGGCATCGCAGATTCTGCGAACAAAAGACTCCCGCTCCGGGGTATCCAGGCTGCCTTTGCTCAAAATGATTGTCTCGACATCGAAGTGTTCAGGCGGTGATGGGTCATACCGCATAGGCAGGGAGTAAGCTTCCTCCGGTACACCAAACAGGTCAAGTTGATCGGTTACTCGCACTGGCATGCCCTCATGCTTCCGACCGCTGCGCTGACACACGCGTCGAGTAAGTCTAAGGTACGCGTATCACCTTGATCCCGCGTCGCCTGAGCACTTCACCGGTAACCGCCTCGCGGTCGCACGATGGACTTCCACCCTTTAGATAGGCCCGACGCGCACCTACAACCTCGGCAATCTCGAGCGTGTAGTGCGCACCGTTAATGTGCAAATGGGTAACGTCGCGACCGGTTTCGGGAGCTATAATGCGGAGACCCTCATCGAGAACCTGCGCGCCGGCCCCGTCCAGCTTCTCGCTGGTTCGAGGTGTCGGCATTCCACCGAGCTGTTCGGGACAAACCGGCACCAGCACGTACTTCTTCTTGAGACGTTCTATGAGCGCCTCGCGCTTCTTTGGACGGCGCCCATGCCAACGACACGGAATACCGAGGAGACAGGCGCTGATCAATACAGGTTCGTGATACGTCTGAAAATCAGATACAGGAAAAAGGTGGTCCTCGGTTTCGCCACCCGCGTTGCTCATGTCAACTGTCCTCCACAATGACGCGACGCCACCCTCTATATTGTAAGACGCTTCGAACAGCCAGTTTATTCCATGTGCGGTCTCCTTGTCGGCATTTGAGGCGGGCTCTTCTTGAGAATCGACAACCCCACCGGAGGCAAATTGCAGCGAAGAGTGCAAGCACAGGACAAGCACAAATGCCAATACGGCAAGAAAGAAGGCCATTTCTGTAGCTCTGGAAATAGCCTCTTTTCAAGGACTTATATGGTCGGGGCGGCCGGATTTGAACCGGCGACCTCCTGCTCCCAAAGCAGATAGAAGGGCCTTTTGCAAGGACTCGACATATATCGCGAGCAACTGCAACTTACTGCAAATAACTGAATTGGCGTTGAGAGCGCCTTTTGCAGCGAACTGCGAGTAAATGCGAGAAATCGCCAAGTTATAAGCACAGAATAAGCACACTTCTGCAAAAGCACCTTTGCTGCTCAAATGAGAATGAGACGCTCTGCTGATGAGGATTTGCGTGATTATCCGGTACTAGTGCTTCCCCTAAGGTGATGGAGTACGAATTCTCTCCGGAGACCGCAACCCGTTATGGATGACCGTCGCACATACGGCTTGTGGGTTGCTTGTTGCGGAGGCAGCCAGCAACCGTGTGTCGCGTTATGAAGCGGACCGCACGTTGACAACCGGAGTACGGAGACGTATACATTGAATTGTAAGAGTGCCGCGGAGAGAGGAGACGTGCTCAACGGAGGTGGGAAGGGAGTACGCAGCCTCGTGGACTGTCGCGCATCAACAGATCGGAGAACTCAACATTTGCCGAAACGGCCTCTTGCAGTCGCGTGAAGCCGGCATAGGTTCGCGGGAGAACCGGCTATACGGCCGGCGAGGCAAGCGCTCTGTTGGTGCACGCCAGAAAAGAAGGGACTCTGAATGGATAGTGTCGTATGGTTGACGCGGTCGCCCCCAGGATCTTGTAGCTTGTGTCGTCCCACGCAATCCTTCAACGTCCACGGCGTCCACGTCATAGACCTTGGTAGTTTGGTAGTGTTGACGGACCGTACCAGTTCGTCATGTTCAGGCATGTCGGTCGCTGCGCGTGCAATCGCGTACCGGGTCATATGTTGTCGGAGACGAACTCGATGTTGTTCTTGGTCAGAATGGTCCCGTCGGCTAGGTCCAGGGCGACAATCGCCTTGCGGTAATCAACGATGGCGCGCAGTTCGTTACTTCGCGCCTGCGCGAGATCTTCGACCTTCTCCAGTACTCGGTAGCTTGTTGACAATCCTATTTCAAATCGGGTCTGCTCGTCCTCGAGCGTCTTCCGCCTGAGCTCGCGGGTGGTACGGTTCGCGCCGGTCAGGCGACGATTCGTGGCGACGCTGCGCACCGCCCGACGCACCTCAACACCAATATCACGTTCGAGGACCTTAAGCCGTAGTTTTGCCTGTTTCAGGTCATATTCGGCGATGATCCGTCTCCCTTTCGCTGCCCGGTTGCCTATAGGTATCGAGCCCGTCAAACCGTAGGAATACGAATAGTCATCAGCTCGTGTCATATACTCGATTTCTCTATGATAAGTCGGCTCCCTGCTGTTGAATCCATAGCTACCGAACACGTCCAGCTGTGGCAGCAACTGGTTGCGCTCATACGATTCGTTCATTTCGGCGATCTCGATGTTCTTTTTCGTCTGCATGACCTCGGGCCGCAGATTACGCGCCAGCCGTATTTCCTCGTCGAGATCCACAATGCGCTCAACCATCTCTGCTTGGTCGGCCGGTACGATTTCAGCTCCCCAATATTCCTCCGTGTCAGACATGTTCATCACTCTCTTGAGTTCGTCTTCGGCATCGCGGACGGCTGCTCGCGCAGCAATCGTCTCTGCTTCTCGTGTAGCGACTCCCGCCTCCGCCTCGTCCACCAGAAATTGGGATCCATCTCCGAGCGCGAACTTCCGCTGGTTGCGCTGCAAGAGATCGCGGGCAACTTCAAGCGACCTGTTTTTGACGCCGAGGTCCTCGCGAGCGAACACCAGTTCCCAATACGCCGACTGGACATCCGCGACAGTCTGCATGAGAACTCGCTTGAGATCAAACTCGCTGACTTCCTTGTTCGCAGCGGCGGTACGTATCTGTGTAAGGTTTACGTCGAGTCCCAACCCCCGCAGCAGAGACTGTGTCAGCTGGAGTCTGACCTGGCCGGTATACTCCGCTGGCAGATCTTCTTCTTCACCAAAGAGCGCGCCCGCATGATATCCAAATCGTGTGCTGTCATAGGACATGTCATACGATGCGCCTGTTGGTATTTGACCTTGCAGGCCCACCTGGCCGCGCACGTGTTCCGCCGTCGAACTGGGTGCACGAATCGGCAAGCCCTGGACGTCGATGAGCCCGCCCGGCTGTTTGTCTTCCGCCACCGTAAAATTACCGCTAACTTGAGGATCATACGTGCCCCAAGCCTGTGTGACATTCGCGTCGGCCTTCAACGGATCGATTTGGCTTACCTTGATGTTTAGATTGTTCCTCAATGCCACGGCGACACACTGTGCCCGTGTCAAACTCATCTCAGCTCGGACCGGCTCATCTTCAAGGTCGCTGTATGTCGGGCCGCACATGAACTGAACTGCGACGACACATGCACCGCCTATCACCCATCCAAGAGTCCGCCTGATTCTATGGTATACCATCGTCCTCCTCCTTTCCTGTTCAAGCCAGCGCGCGTTGTTCGGAACAACTCACACGATCTAACGCACTATGGTATCCGCAAGCTTCATCGACCTGTCGTAGTCCCATTCGTGTGATGCAGAAAGCGCCGGAAACAAGTTCTGACGCATAGCTGATGTCGCCGCCAGCAGATGCGGCTATCGTCCTTGTAGCGAGAAACAGACGAACGACCTCCAGCCGCACCAACGTTCGAAAGGACGAGAGAGCTGAAAGTGTGCCATAGGGACATTCTTCTGCACTGCGCCTGCCTCAGCGGCCCTCATTTCTTCAACTCGGGCGGAAGGCATCCAGTAAGCCTTGGCTCCAAAAGGCCCATTACATCGACAGCCATCTCGACCTCCTGGAATGGTCTGCGCATCCATGCCCGTTGTGCGCTAATCAGTATATCAAAGCCGTGTCGGGTTAGCCAGAAACGATTCGTCGGAGCAAAGGATAGCGGATCGGAGTGGACGTGAGCAAGCGAAGTTTCAGCGGCGCATTGGCATCTGGTGAAGACAAACCTTCCATTTGGGCGGGCTTGCCTTGTAGCACCCTTGAACACACGTAGGCGCCGCCGAAGGCTTCGCCCATAGCGGCTGCGCGACTCGCAATGATGAGTATGACCGGCCGGTCACCGAATCAGCACTGCGAGATCCGCAAAACTGCGATCACCGCGGCAGTGAATCGTTTCAATTGAATAAATCGTCTTAGTGAGCGTATAATAAACAGAAGAGTGTTTGGGGTCCGTGAGGGATCTATATGGAGTGTAGTCTCGCGCCGGAACGGACGCGTCAAGAGATATGGAATTTGTCATAGAAGGTCTAACGAAGGTATATGGCCCTGGCTTGATGGGCCGCATCAAGGGCCGCAACAAAGCTCCTCGCAAGGCGCTTGCCGGCATCGATCTGCAAATATCGACCGGCACGTTTGGATTGTTGGGCCCGAACGGTGCCGGCAAAACCACGCTTATGCGTATTCTGGCGACGCTGCTGAAGCCGACCGCTGGCCGGGTAACGGTTGATGGTAAAGATTTGACCGCGTGCGGCGAAAGGGTCCGGCGGGCTATAGGATACCTGCCACAAGATTTCCGGGCGTTCCCGAACCTGAAAGTCCGGGAGTTTCTCGACTATTCGGCCGTCATGCACGGTATGCTCAGTCGCGCGCAGCGGCGCAAGGCGGTCGAGGCGGTCATGGAGTCGACCGGACTGACGGAAGTCAGTCGCCGGCGCATCAAGAAACTGTCGGGCGGCATGCACCGGCGGGTCGGGGTAGCGCAAGCGCTGTTGGGTCCACCAGAGCTGCTGATAGCCGATGAACCGACGGTCGGGCTCGACCCCGAAGAACGTGTCAAACTCAGAGCTGAGCTGGCCCGGATCGGTATGGACCGCACAATCATTCTGTCGACCCACATCGTTGGCGATATATCGAGCAGTTGCGAACGGATGGCGATTCTCGACGAGGGTAAGATAGTGTTCGACGGATCTCCGTCATCGCTTATCTCTGATGCCGAAGACCATACGTGGGAATTCCTGGTCAAGGAAGAGGAATTCGATGCGGTCAAAGCGCAGCACCGGATCGTGCGCACCATGGCCACAATCGCCGGATTGAAGATACGGGCTGTAGGGGACCGACCGCGGCGCGACAACGTCGAGAGCGCCGTGCCAAATCTCGAAGACGCTTACGTGCTGTTCATGGGCGATAGACTCGCCCAGGAACGGCAGCCGAAAGCTGCAGGAAACGCGTCGTGATATCGTATCTTTACCAGCTGCTGCTCGTTATCAAACACGAGTCGAAGATGGTGCTCCGTTCGTGGCCGTTCCGCATTCTGTCGTTTATCTGTTTTGCCGTGGCATGCCTGCAAATTGTCGGCATGATTAGTCTCATCTATTTCGTCTCGGGGGACACCTACCTCGGGCCGATGTTCACTGCCAGGAACACCACGATGTTGGTCCTGATGAATATGGGCGGTCTCCTCATGTGGATAACAGTCTTCTTCACGAACGACATCGGGCCGCGGGATAGACGCATCGGCGTCAGCGACGTCGTCGGTTCCAGACCGCTCTCGACCGGCCAGTACGTAACCGGCCGTATGCTGGGGCTGTTGCTGCCGATGGCGTGCCTGATGGCACTCACGTTGGCCCTGGCTCTGGTGGTGAACAAAGCGTTCGGATTCCACACTGCGCCGTTCCGCGAATACGCGCCTCCCTTCTTGTCCTTCGGCGTGCTGGCGGTAGCGTTCACAGCCGCACTCACAGCGTGTTTCTCGACTCTTATGAAAAACCGTTTTCTTGCGAGCCTTTCGACGCTCGGTCTGATTCTGGTCACATCGATCTCGCTTGCGCAGAAGCATGACGTGTTCGACATCGGCGGATACAGCGTCACAGCCCACTATTCGGATCTCATTGGATATGGCCCTATCGGCCAACTGCTTATCCACCGGTCGATATACCTCTGCGCAACGCTATTCCTCGTTTCGGCAGCCATACTCCTCTACCCCCGACCTCAGACTGCCGGCAGCCGGAAATCGGCAGCTATAGCTTCCGCACTGCTGCTGGCGGCCACTGCGACGCTTGCGGCCTGCTTTGTGCTCCATGGGCGACACGACAACGCAGTCCAGCAGGAATGGCGCGAAACGCTTCGGGTTGCGACGGCCAACTCTGCTGCTGCTGTAGACCGTTACGACATCGATCTCGATCTCACAGCGAGAGGGGGTCGTGTGCACGCAGGTGCCACAACGACGTTGCGCAACCGGGACGAAACTGACCAGAGCACGTTCATCTTCATGCTGAACCCGGGGTTGCACATCGACGCAGTGTCAACCTCTGACGGGCGTCCCGTCACGGTGGAGCGCAAGGGGCCGCTCGTGGAACTGACACTCGATGCGCCGCTGCCACCCGGCCAGAGCGTACCGCTCGTCTGGGAATACGACGGCAAGATCGACCCGCGTGCAGCATGGCTTGTCGAGAAACCGCTTGCCGAGGAGTTGCAGGAAAGGAACATCCAGGGAATGGCTGCTATTATGATGGGTAACCTCAGCGGATGGGTCGGCTCGCGATTCTGTTTCTTCTTGCCCGAAAGCCATTGGTATCCTCTGCCAAACTCGACGTACGGTTACGACTACCCGCAGAAACGGCCGGCCAACTTCGCGACGGCGCAGGTCAGTCTCACTGTGCCTGCCGGGTGGACCGCCGCAACGCAAGGCTTGCTTGTCGACGAGAAGACCGACGGTGACCGCACGACCCTCGTGTTCGAGACGGATACTCCTGTGCCGCAGATGTCGCTGTGCGCCGGCGAGTATACGAAGGTCGAAGCCGAGATAGACGGTATCGTCTGCAGGTTCTACTATGCTCCCGTGCACAGCGAGAACGTTGAGTTCTTTGCAGATGCTGCCGACGAGTTGAAACGCGTGGTCGGCGAATCGATCGAACAGATCGCCGATAAGCTCAGTCTCGAGTATCCGTACAAGTCGCTCTCGCTTGTCGAAGTACCGGCCAGTTGTCGATCGTTCACCGATTCGTGGGACAGTCGCAACCTTCTCGTTCAGCCGGGAGTGCTGTTGCTCAAGGAGACGGACTTTTTTAATGCCTACTTTGCCCAGACGTACAAGCGCTCCCGAGCATCGACGAAGAAGCAGGGTACCGGCGCGACGGATGCCCAGATCAAGGCTGAGTTGCTGAAGCGATACTTCGCACGAAACGTGTTCGGCGGCGACCTCGAACTCAGTCTTGTCCCGAACTACTGGGAGTTTCAGGTCGACTCCACTGGTAACGCCTACCCGGTGCTAGGCTTGGGATTCACGGCAGCTCTTTCAGACATGGCGCTTGGGAGATATCAGCGTGGCGGAGGGTATGCAATGACCCGGTTGGCGCAGCCCGCGGGGGGTGTTGACGAGGTGAAAAGAGGGATGAGTGCGAAGTTTTTGCAGCCTGATCTTAACCAGGAAGAGTTGCTGGTGCCGCTCGGTAAGCTCAGTCCATCCGAGCAGGAAGAGAGATTCCTCACGCTCATGAACCGGAAGACCAAGGGTTTCGTCCAGACTCTGGCGATGGTGATGGGCGAAAAACGGTGGGCAGAGTTCATTAGCGCTGTGTTGGACAAGCACCGGTTCAAACAGATCGAACTTGCCGACGTGGAGCGTGAGGCGACTGATCATTCGGATGAAGATGTGTCATGGATATTTGAGCAGTTTGTGGCGGAACCGGTTATGCCGGGATACGTAATCACCCGGGCGGATGCGTACGAGATCGACACGGGGCAGCGAGAACGCCAGTTCCAGACAGTGGTGCGAGTGGCGAATCTGGAAGAGGGCAAGGGGTACGTACTGCTGGGCTTCGATACGGAAGAATCTCAAAAATACCAAGGAGCCGATTGGCTAACACGAGTCCCAAAGAAAGAGGTGTTGTTCGACAGTCGGGAGGAGAAAGAGATCCGGATGGTGCTGAGCGAAAAGCCAGTGAATGCTTGGCTGCATTCCGCGAGTTCCCGTAATGTAGACGTGCCGATTGAACAGTTATATGTGCCGGAGGAATCGCGGAACGTCCCGGGTGAGGATTCCGTCAGATCGCTGCCGTTGGCCGAACGTGAGTTAGCCGTCATCGTTGACGATCTCGATGAAGGGTTCTCCACTGTCGAGCTGGGAAAGAAGTCCAGAACGCGATTGGCGGACGCCAAGCGGAAGAAGGGAATCGAGGAGTATCCCGAGTACAATTTGTGGAGCTGGCCGCGACGGTGGCACAACCAGACGAGCACCGAAGCATACGGGAAATACTTAGCGACCAGGAAAGTCAAGAGGAATGGCGATGGTTCTCATCTCGCGGTTTGGTCGGCCTCGCTGCCTCAAGATGGCATATATGAAGTGTTCATATACGCGGAACCTGAGGAAAGAGGTCGGCACAAGATCATGGTTGATGCAAGTGAAGGTGGCCAGGAGATAAGTCTTGAACTCAAGACCGCCAGGAGAGGATGGACCAGTCTCGGCAAGTATCGGTTCAAAGCAGACGAGACGGCTCGGGTCGAACTGTCGGACGAGGTCGAAGAGTCGGGCGGCAAATCGGTGTTGATCCATGCTGACGCCGTCAAATGGGTATACCAGGGACCTGCAAATGATGTACAGTAGAGGCATGTTGGATGCAAAGGGGTATCGAGTGACGCGGCTTATCGGCGCAGCGACGCTCTGCGCAGCAGTTGCGGTAGTCGCAGTTGGATGCCGGCCGGGCGAAGTGATTTCACCGCCGGATATGAAAGCTGCAGTCCCGGTCGGGGACGTGGTTCGCGATTCTATCGAGGCGGTAGTGAAGACCACCGGTACGCTTAAGGCCAAGGAACAGGCTGTTGTGCTCACGGAACGCGAAGGCCGGTTTGTCATGGGCGTGAACTCCGCGGCTATGCGGTTGGACGAAGGCGATGAGATCGAAGCGGGGCAGATCATCGCCGAGTTGAACAATCCTGAACTGGTGGCAACATTAGCGATCGACGCGCGCAAGCAGGAAGTCGAACACACCGCAAAAGCACTCGAGCGCGCATTGAAGCTGCACGAAGAGGGAATGATATCGGAATCTGAGGTTGAACCTAAGCGGTCGGCAGCGACGAGCGCGAGGTACGCGTACGACGCAGCCGAGGCCCAACTTGAAAAGCTCAAGATAAGGTCACCGGTCTCCGGCAGAATAGTGAAGTTGGCCGAGATAGTCGATGGCGATCGGGTTCAGCCGGGCGTGGAAATAGCCACAATCATGAATTATCGCACGATAATCGCCGAGGTGAATATCGCAAACCCCGATTTCCCCCGTGTGAAAGTCGGTCAGCATGTGCGCGTGAACAACTTTGCTCTTAAAGGCGAGCAGTTTACCGGCGAGGTTACCACGGTGCGGCCAACAGCCGACCAGCAGACGCGGGCGTTCAAAGCGGAGATAACCATCGATAACCAGGCCGAAAAGCTCCGGCCTGGAATGTACGTCCAGGCCGATATCGTCGTAGCCAGACATGAAGGCGCCGTGGTAGTACCTCCTGAACTGGTGCTGACGAGGAACAACAAACAGGTTGTGTTCGTTGTCGAAAACGAGAAAGCAGTCGCCCGTGAAGTGCACATTGGTATTGAAACGAGAGATGCCGTGGAGGTAATCAACGGTATCGAACCCGGCGACGCGCTGATAGTCGAAGGGTTCGAGACGCTGCGGGACGGCACACCGGTGACGGTAAGTAAGTAGCCTGCCGGCAGCACACCTTGGTCAGAACGCCTATCATATGAATCTACCACAGTTCTCTACGAAACACCCGGTCACAGTGTCGATGATCGTATGCGGGATACTGTTGCTCGGTGTTGTGTCCCTTAACCGGCTCGGCATCGATCTGCTGCCGGATCTTCAGAGTCCCAGAATCGTGGTTGCGCTCGAATCGGGCAACAAGTCGCCTCGCGAGATGGAAGATACCTACGCGGAACGACTAGAAGCGCAGCTCGGCACTGTCCGGCACGTCCGCAAAGTGAGTTCTGTGTCATACGTTGGCCGAATTGTAGTCGCGGCCGAATTCGCGTGGCATGCCGACATGGATTTCGCGCTGCTCGAAGTGCACAAACAGGTGGCGTCCTACAGCGGCGACCGAGAGGTTGATAATGTTGTCGTCGCCCGGTTCGATCCTCGGCAGTTGCCCGTGCTGACATTCGGGGTGATTGGCTCGAGCGGCCAGGACCTGGATGAGCTGCGGCGTATCGGAAAGGAGACTATCAAGAGACGACTCGAGAGTCTTGATGGCGTAGCCGCAGCCAGGGTGTCAGGCGGAAGGGAACGGGAAGTTGTCATCGAGCCCGACCCCTACTTGCTGAAATCGTACAACCTGACCTTCGCCGATATCCGGCAGCTCATACAGGCGGCCAACATTGATGCATCGGGCGGCCAGATCGAAGATAACGAACGGATATACATCGTCCATGCTGTCGGCGAGTTCAAGGGGTTGAACGATATCCGAGATGTCACAGTGGGATATCGTACACCGAGCGTTGTCGGCGAGAGAACGACCGATACCCGATTCACTGCCGAAAGAGTGCCCGTTGCGCTGAGCGAGGTAGCGGATGTACGGTACGAATATAAGGAGGTCAAGAGCATCGTCCGGCTCAACGGCGAGGAATGTGTCGGCATCTCTGTGTACAAGGAGGCCGACGAAAACACTGTCCGGGTGGTCGATGCCGTGAAGAAAGTATTGACCAGGCTCGAACGCGATATACCGGGCATACGAATCAATATCGCGGACGATCAGGCGCGGTTTATACAGATCGCGATACGTGAAGTGTACCAGACCGCAGGCTACGGTGTGCTCCTGGCGATAGGCATACTCTACGTGTTCCTACGCAGCTTTCGCACCACCATGATAGTGTGCCTCGCGTTCCCGATATCGATCATCGCGACGTTCAACCTCATGTACTTCTCCGGCCTGACCCTCAACATTATGACGCTCGGCGGGCTCGCCCTCGGGGCGGGCATGCTGGTGGACAGCGCTATTGTGGTTGTCGAAAACGTGTTCCGCCA
>CBFDCQ010000058.1:0-20582 GCA_965603355.1 uncultured bacterium | reverse complement strand
TTTCGCGTACTACGACGTCGTCTTCCTCGACGCTTTTCTTGAGGAGAGCATTCTGTTGAAGCTATACGGTGCGGCGAACGTTATGGTCCTGCCGTATCTTGACATGCAGCAGATATCGAGCGGCATTCTGGCGGATACTCTCGGTTCCGGACGGGTCGCAATTGCCACCAAGTTCATGTACGCGCTTGAACTGCTTAATCCGAAGAACCATGACCAGGAGGGCGTTATCATCGACCCGCATGCCAGGGGTGTCCTGGTAGATCCCGGCGAACCTTCGGTCGAGCAGATGGCGCAGGCGCTTGACTACGTCGTCTTCAACAGCGACGAACGCCTTGAGATGGAAGAGCACGCGCACACGCGAGGCCATCAGATGAGGTGGGATAATACCGCGTGGCAGTTGTTACAGTATATCGAGTTCATCAGAGAGAAGCGCGAGATAGTCACCGGCCGAGGCATGGAGTTCACCAGGCAAAAACCCTCGCTATACGAAAAGAGAAATGCTGAATGATACTCTCTTTCGGCCTACACGGAACGCCTTTCTCTGACTTTGTATGGCAGCAACCAGCGTGCGGTTTCGGTCGTGAGAAAGGTGCCGGAAGAGAGGGAAGCTCATCGTGAATGTCACGACATATGTTCTGGCGATTCTTGCGGCGGTTGGGGTGCTGCTGTTAGCCGTACGACTGATAGTGGGCGTCGCGACCAGGCGTATAGGGCATATCCTGCTCGTGTTGCTCGTCTTGGCCGGCTTGGCACTGTACCTGCTCTGGAAGTTCGGGTATCTGCCGCTGGGAACCGGCGGCGGATAAGCTGGACATAGAACCGAAAAGTCCCAACCCGAATAATCTCTCCCCAGGAGTACTTCTACCCTTTGACACTTGCGGCCAGATCGCGTAAAATAGTGTGACGAGGACAGGGGCGTCCTTCAGAAAAAGCGGAAGGTGGGGCAATTATGCAAGGTGTTGTCTTCGTACTGTTCGTTATTATTGTCGTGGCCGTCGTCATCTTCGGCGCATACCGGGCGGCGCAACGGCGCAAGGAACTCATGCTGTGGGCGCGCTCGAAGGGCTTAAGTTACACCCATGCGAGAGACCACAGCATGGACCGACGTTTCCCCCATTTCAACTGCCTGAAGCAGGGAACCAACCGTTACGCATATAGCGTCATGGAAGGCGACTGGTCGGGCAGACCGATCATCGCATTCGATTACCACTATGAGACGCGCTCAAGCAACTCAAAAGGACGCAGCCAGACCCATCACCATCATTTTTCCGCGGTGATCGTACGCAGCAATCATCTTCTCAAACCGCTGTTCATCCGCCCTGAGCGCTTCTTCGACAAGATCACGGAGTTTTTCGGGTTGGACGATATCGATTTCGAATCGGCGGAGTTCAGCCGCAAGTTCTTCGTCAAAGCCAAGGATAAACGGTGGGCGTACGACGTCATACACGCGCGCACGATGGAGTTCCTGCTCGACAGCCCGCAGTTCACCATCCAGTTCGACCCGGTGCACGCGATAGCTAACCGTTCATCGAAGTTCAAGACCAGCGATTTCGAGGCGGCGGCCAATGTTGTTCACGGCATATTGGATCGCTTCCCCGATTATCTGGTTAAACAGTTGAAGGAACAGAGGTAGTGTTCGCCTGGGGCTTTCCCAGGTTCGAGAAAGAAAGCGAGGTTCGTAAATGGGTGATTCCGCCGTTCCAATCATAATTGTCGCCCTTGTTGTTCTCACTCCGATCGTCTGGTTCATTGCGACTTACAACACGCTTGTCCGCCTGCGCAACCACTGTCGCGAGTCGTGGTCGGGCGTCGATACGGAGCTGAAGCGCCGCTACGACCTCATCCCGAACCTGGTCGAGACGGTGAAGGGATACGCGCAGCATGAGCGCGAAACGCTGGAGCACGTGACCGAGGCCCGCAACCAGGCACTGGCCTCGAAGGGCTCTCCACAGTCTCAGGCACAGGATGAGAACGCGTTCGTCGGCGCGTTGCGCTCGCTGTTCGCCGTGGCCGAGAACTACCCCAACCTGAAGGCGAGTGACAACTTTCTCAAGTTGCAGGAAGAACTGGCCAACACCGAGGACCGCATCCAGGCTGCACGCAGGTTCTTCAACGCGAACGTGCGCGATTACAATACGCGCACCGAGGTCATACCCTCGAACCTGGTCGCCGGTCTGTTCGCTTTCAAGAAACAGGAGTTCTTCGAGATACAGAACGTCGGCGAACGCGCCGCACCACGGGTCGTGACGTGACTCCCAGGCCGGCAGCAGGTGAGAATCTGCGTCGCCGGCCGATTCTAAAGAGGTGCTGGCTTGAACGCAGTTGGACGGAAGATCTTACGTATGTCCTGGTCAGTTGTCGTCATATTGGTTGGCTCCTTTCTCTGCCTCGCGTTAATTCTCACGGTTTTTCAATCCCGTTTAGTCTACTTCCCCGAGCGCGCAATAGCCGCCACGCCCGACTTAATGGGGCTTTCGTACGAGGTTGTTGAGTTTGATGCCTCGGACGGAGTGAAGCTCTCCGGTTGGTTCGTTCCGGCGGAGGACCGCCGAGGCGTGGTCCTTTTTTTCCACGGCAACGCGGGCAACATATCGCATCGGTTGGAATCCATAGACGTATTCCATCGTCTGCGGCTCAGCGTGTTCATCTTCGATTATCGCGGTTATGGTCAGAGCGAGGGTAGAGTCACCGAAAAGGGAACCTATCTGGATGCCGAGGCGGCGTGGCGCTATCTCCTCGATGAGCGACAGGTCGACCCGGGCGAGATCTATATATTCGGCAGGTCTCTTGGCGGCGCCGTTGGTTCATGGCTGGCACAGGACCACACGCCGAGGGCGCTTATTGTAGAGTCTACGTTTACATCAATTCCGGATATCGCTGCGCAGTTGTATCCCTTCCTTCCCGTCAGACGGTTAGCGCGATTCCGCTACAGTGCAATCGACTATGTTCAGCAGGTGAGCTGTCCAGTGCTGATAGTGCATAGCCGGGACGATGAGATGATAAGGTTCAGTCACGGGCGCAAGCTGTTCGAGGCGGCAAACGAGCCAAAGCAGTTCCTCGAGATTAGAGGTTCGCATAACGAGGGGTTCATCACGTCGGCAAAGCTATATGTAGATGGGTTGGACTCGTTCATTTCCAAGCATGTTGAAGGCTGACACCTCGCAGATCATGCGTCCATAAAGACCGTCCCCGGCAGAGCCCACTGCGGCGAGCTGTTCATGGATCCTCGCTCTCACCTGGTGGGCGGGCGCCTTTCACCGGCACGTACTCGTGTTGATAGGGTCGTTTCTTGCCGATGCGCCACACGCGGAAGCCCATCGGCGCCCCGTCCTCATTCCGGCTGGTCGAGGCGGAAATAACAAGCTGAACTCCGTTGTGCTCGTGGGCGACATTCCTGTGCGCGTGTCCCGATAACATGGCTGCGACACCGTGCTTATCGAACAGGGCTAAGAGCTCTTTTCGCTTCTTGATCGGCAGGTTGCCGTATACTTCCGCTTCATCCAGCTCCCGCAAGTACAGCGGGTAGTGACCGACGACAAATACTGGCGCGCCCTTCGGCGAGGCGTCCTTCAGCGTCTTCTCAAACCATGCGTTGTGCTTTGCGGATTCCCCAGCGACCGGCACCTTCCAGAGCTGCGTGTTCACCACGACGAACACGTTACCCTTATGTTCGAACGAGTAGTAGTCCTTGCCCACGAGCTTGCGATACCTTTTCAGCAGCTTGACAGTCGGTGAGTTGCCCACATCATGGTTGCCCGCAACACAGTGGCAGGGCATTTTGAACCCTGCCTTGACGGCGCTGAAATCCGCAAAGGCTTTGTCATCCCCCGTGCGGTTGATCAGGTCGCCGCAGATGACCACAAAATCCGGTTTCAGTGCGTTGATTTGCTTCACGGCGCTCCTGAAGGTTCGTACGTCATGATCGTAACCGCCGTATCCTAGCTGCGTATCGCACATCTGCACGAAACTGAACTCGTCCTGCACCGGAGCCGAACAGGAGGTCAGGCCGGCAGCTGCGACAGCCAGACAGATCGTCAACAGCGTCCGTGATGAGATTCGCATAACTCGCTCCACTTGGCTAACCGCAACGCCCGCGGAATAACTCAGGTGAACAACACTAATCAAAGACCGAGAACCTGGATTGCCATTCCGCAGAGGAATATGGTACCGCCGGCTAGCGCGTGTGAATACCGTTCAAAACGCTCCATGTGGACAAGGCTCAGGCCCCAGGATGCAACGAGGACGGCTCCCAGCATGGTCGCAATAGTCACTCCACCGAAGACCGCGGTCACCAAGACTACTCCAAAGGCGCTGCTCTTGGCGGCGGGATACATCAGTATGGGGATCAAAGGCTCACAGGGACCGAAGACAAATATCGTGAAGAGTATCCAGGGAGTAATGTTCGCCGTCCCGTCCCCTTTGTGAACGTGTAGATGCTGTTCTGCGTGGACGTGCGTATGCTCGTGAGTGCCGACATCACCGTGAACGTGTCGATGTACGTGCGGGCGGTTCCTTATCGCCCGCCGAAGTCCCCAGATGAAGTAGACAAGCCCGAACGCGATCAACGCCCACGCGGCGAGGTTGCCGCGAAACGACTCGACCGCCTTCACCTTTGTGACCGCAATCCCGACACCGATGCCTATGAGACCCAACACGACCGAGCTCAACACGTGGCCGATCCCGCACAGGACCGTCACGACTCCCGTCTTTAACAAAGACCACTTGCCCGACCGCGACATCATGATGAAGGGCACGTAATGGTCGGGCCCCACAAGCGTGTGAAGAAAACCGATCGATGCGGCCGTTATGACCAGTGGCAGTAAATCTTGCGACAACAGATTAATCTCCTTGACCCGCGCCTGCTATCCTGTTCGGCAAACACGCTGCTCGCACCCTATGTATCCGGTAAATCCTCAAAGGGCACACAACGGAACCCTCTCTGTACGAAAGCGAGCCTCATACATTTGCTGCAGGAAGAGCATCGCGCAGGTTTTCTGTCGCCCGACTCCCAGCGATTTATTAGGTTCGGCTCGGATATCAACGGCCGGCAGACACTGAAGAAGTCCGCCGAACCTTCGCTGTAGATCTCCTCAATCACGTCGAGGGAACGAAGCCCGCCTACCAGAATCACAGGACAGGTCAGGTGGGGCTTGAACTGTTTCGCGTACTCCCTGAAGTAGCCCTCCTTCTCAAGGCTATCGATTCCCGTCCTCGCAGGTGAGAGCTTGCCGGCCGCAGCTATGCCTCCGCTCAACTCGATAGCGTCCATACGCATTTCCGACAACTTCCCGCAAACCCACAGGGACTCATCCGGAGTCAGGCCCACATCGACGAAATCCGACGTGTTTATCTTTATCATTACCGGATAGTCCGGGCCGACATTGTCCCTGATGGCTTCGTACACTTCAAATACGGCCCGCGCACGATTCTCAATCGAGCCGCCATACTCATCGGAGCGAACGTTTGAGTAAGGGGACAGGAATTGCGAAAGGAGGTACCCGTGCGCACCATGAATCTGTACGCCATCGAATCCCGCCTCCTTCGCCCTCCTGGCAGCTTCGGCGAAGCCCGCAACGACACGTTCGATGTCCTCCTTGCTCATTTCCACGGGCATATTGTGCGTCGCTCTCTCCTCGACTGCAGAAGGGGCCTCCTTGGGCGTGTCCGATTTGAACATGCCCTGCGAGCCCCCGTGGGCTATCTGCAATACAACTTTGCCGCCTTCTTCGTGGACAGCGCCCGCTAGCTTGCTGAGACCGGGCACGAGAGAGTCATCGTCAACGCCCAGCATGCCGGCGAAGGCCTTGCCTCTCTTATCCACAAACGCAAAGCCCGTCAGTATAAGTCCGACGCCGCCCAGTGCCAGGTCCCTGTAGACTTTGAGCATCGGCTCAGTGACTTCGCCGTTCTCGTCCGCCAACCCGTCCCACGTGGCTGACCTTACAAAACGGTTCCTTACCTTCATTTCTCCAATAGACACTTCCTGGAAAAGTCCATCCATAGCGGTATCACTCCCTGTAAAGAGCTAGCTCATCAGCCGGGTTCGTGGCCAATATTGTATGCGTTTGCAGGGTAATAGTCAAGTGCCGGCGGGCGCGACAGTCGGTAATATGGGTCATTCTGAACATACGCGAGGCAGGCTTATCCCTCCTAGTGTAACATTTTCGGGCCGGCATGCGTATAGAAGGGTGAAGACGAGGCGAGCGGTGCTGGAGGAAGCTACGGTTTCGGGGTATGCAGGACTCTAAGGAGGAGGAGCGATATGCGGCTGACTAAGTGTGTGCTCATCGGTTTGCTCGTACTGGGTATGCTCGGGAGTGTCCGGGCGGAGACTGACGCAAAGAAACTGCCGGGTTACGCGGACTTTGACCCAAAGGAAGTGTTTGGCTTGACTAAGCCCGTCGTGCAAGTCTTCGTCGACCGCCCTCTACTCAAGATGGCTTCGGCAGTAGTGCAACGTGAGGAACCTGAGGTCTCGGAGCTGTTGTCGAAGATTCAGCTTGTGAGGGTGCAGGTGTTTTCCATCGAGGGCGATCAGGCGAAGAGGCTCGGACAAAAAGCCTCCGATATGGAGGAGCGTCTCAAGAAGGACGGCTGGACGACGGTTGTGCGCGTGCGAGAGGAAGATCAGGCGGTTAACGTCCTTCTCAAGACCGTGAAGGATACGATTGCCGGATTGCTCGTGTTTGTGATTGAGGAGAAAGAGGCCGTCTTCGTGAATATCGCCGGTGAAATCGAGCCGGCCATGCTGGCCAACCTTGGAGGGGGATTCAACGTCGGCTTCGACATGGAAAAGTTCAGCAACATTAAGCTTCCGACCGAGAAGGCTTCTGCGGAGGAGGTCGAGAAGTAACGCGGGTTTACGAAGCTTGCGTTTTCATCAACGCGCCGCAAGGAGTGGATTTGGGCCGCAAACCTTGAACTGGAGCGGGTTTGCGGTCCTTTTCAGTGTGCCCCTGTAGTGTTCCATTGGCCCTCCTCGTGCCCGGACCGGTCACTTGCAGTTGAACCTTTTCCCATTGAGCGGTATCTTAACACAGGGTGGGGGCTGTCTGTAACATTTCTGGGTTGCCATACGTTGTTATAAGTGGATGAAAAGGATGCCGGATTTCAGGGAAATCGTTGAGCAGCATCGACACCGTGTATATACATTTTCGTTCTATTGCCTTGGCAATGCTCAGGATGCGGAGGACGTGACTCAAGAAGTTCTGGTTCGGTTGTGGAAGAACTGGCACAAGGTCAAGATGGACAGCATTAGACCATGGCTTATACGTGTCACGAGGAACGCCTGCATTGACGCGATCCGCAAACGACGGAGCTACCGCGCGGTTGTTGCAGACGAAGGCTACGAAGTGATGCTGACATCGGCCGCAGACGCTCAACCGGATCCTAGCTCCGTTATGGAAATATCGGATTTAAAACAGCAGCTCAGAGAGGCGGTCGAACGCCTTGGCGATCCCTATCGCACAATTGTTATACTGCGGGAGATACAGGATATGACGTACGCGGAAATAGGCGAGGTGCTCGGCGTACCCTTGAACACCGTGAAAGTCTATCTGCATCGCGGTCGGCGGATGCTTCGCGAGCAGTTGCGAGAAAGGGTAGGGCATGGCCAGATCTGACGAAGAGACGACATGCGCGTGGGCACGCCAGGTGATTGAAGCTTACCTTGATGGCGATTTGACTGCGGATGAGGCGGCCAGGCTCGAGTCACATCTGTCAGGATGCCAGGCTTGCGCGGAGGAACTGGCGTTGGCTAAACGGCTGAATCTGGCGCTGAGGGATCTCCCGGAACAGCGGTGTCCGGACCGGATTGCAGATGCCGTACTCGACCGAGTCGGAAAGGAGCCGCGTGCAGCGCGGAGGCCAGCCGGGTGGTACCCACGGGTATGGCGTCCGGCCGCTCTTGCGGCTATGCTGCTCTTGGTGGCGATTACCGCACTGGTCATCAAGGGAGCCAAGCCGCCTCCCCCGACGGTGACTCCCGAGGAGATTGTGCGCGCGGAGCAGCAAGTCAGATGGACGTTGGCGTACGTTGGTGAAATCGGCCGCCGCAGCGCGTTTACCGTGCGTGATGACGTGCTTGAATCGAGGATAGTGCACCCCATACGGAAAGCCTTTTCGGACGTATTCGAAGAAGAACCTACAAGCTGAGAGCGTATGAGTAGGGAGGAGGATCGATATGCGGCTGACTAGATGTTTGCTCGCCGGTTTGATGGTGCTGACTGTCGCCATGGAGGCGCGAGCTCAAGGAGATCTTGAGAAAGACGCTCTCAGGAAGGATCCGGGTTATGTAGACTTCGGCGTTGAAAGGCCTGGCGGTTTGAAAGCGCCCTCTATTGAAATATTCATCCGGGAACCGCTGCTGCAGATGATTTCCGCAATGGTGGGAAGAGATGAGCCTGAGCTCGGCAAGCTGTTGAGGAAGCTTAAGCTGATCCAGGTACGAGTATTCCGGGATGTCGAGGACCATGACAGAAAGTTGGCCTCGAAAAACGCCGCTTCGCTGGCCAAGAGCCTTGCGAAAAAAGGTTGGGAGAAGATGGTTAGCATTAGAGAGGAGGGCCAGACGGTTGACATTCTATTGAGGATGCGGAAGGAGTCGATTGCCGGACTGGCCGTGCTTGTGGTTGAAGCCGACCAGGTGGTGTTACTTAACATCGTCGGTGAACTCGACCCCGCCCTGCTCGGCAAGCTAACGGGCAACCTGGGCTTGCCGGACATGCCCGCCCTTAAGATGCCACTGAAGATGGACCCCAAGGAACCGGTGGATGAAGCGCCGGTGCCGGGTGCGGACGAGCCGCTTCCGGAGAAGGAGGAATTAGATGACTGACCCTAAGTCTGGAGTCCATTTGAGCAGGCAGCGACCGACTGCTCACAAGTTGTTGGCGCTTGTCGCGGTAATGACGCTGTTCAGCGGTTGTTTTTCTCTCAGTGCGCGAGAGCTGGCGGAAGTGCGTCGTGAGCTCGAGACTCAGATGCCGGATGCCCGTTTCGAAAAGGAAGTCGAACTATCGATCGGCAGGATGGCGATGGGAACAATGAAATGCTTGTGCCTGGTCATACCGGACACGCGAGATGCCAGAAAGTACCTGAAGGATATATCCGGTGTGAGCGTCGCGGTGTATGATGTCAAATCGCTTCCGCCGCTGAACGAGGTCAACCTCCCCAAGCGGTTGAGACGGCTGCTTGAACGCAAAGGCTGGGACGTGCTTATTAGAGCTCGGGAAGAGGACCAAATCGTGTGGATACTCTATCAAGAGCACCGTCGAAGCATCCGGAACCTGTACGTTCTAGCGCTCGAACCGGACGAACTCGTCCTGGTGCGTCTGAGAGGCCGTCTCGACCGGCTCTTTGCCCAAGCGCTGGAGGAATCTGGCACAAAGAGTCTCGTTCCTGTTTTCGCGCTTGACTGAGCGCAAACCTGCACTGAGACCACGCCGTTCGTGCCAACCACGGTTAAGCCATTAGGCGGGCGGGTCTGAGACCTGCCCCTGCCTTCCCGCGCCAACTCTGGAAAACGCTTTTTGCGAGTGCCGTCCACTTGCCTTGCACACCTGCCGTCGAGATTGACTTTCGAGATGCCATCTGGCTATTATTTATCGGGTCGCTGGTTGTATTCCCTATCAAGGAGGACAGATGGTCACGGATCCCGACATGATCGCTCGACTCAAGGAGTTGAGCGGGCTGATGACCGCTGGAGAGGTCTTTGAACAGGCGCCCGCGCAACGTGCGCAGGGCGTGCCGGAAGAGTGCGAGCTAGAGCAGGTCGTTAAGGGAGAGGTGGCCGAGAACGATTTGGGCAGGTTCTTCCTTGCGACCCGCACGAGTTCAGTCACGGAGCACCACGGCAACGTTGCGCTGCTCACCGCGCAACAGGTCGGCGGGGATACTATAGCCACGATGGCGAACGACGACGAGCTGCGCGAGTTTCGGCTTGACCGTGCGCTTTTTCTCGATACCGAGACGACCGGCCTTTCTGGAGGAACAGGAACTTACGCGTTTCTCGTAGGTGTCGGTCGATTTGAAGGTGGGAACCTCGTTTTACGCCAGTATTTCATGCGCGATTTTGACGAAGAGGAGGCGATGCTCGTGGCGCTGGCGGACCTCTTCCGGGATGCGGAAGGTGTCGTCACGTACAACGGCAAATCGTTCGATATTCCGCTGCTCCAGACGCGATTCATAACTTCCCGCATCCGCATCAATCTTGAAGATGTGCCGCATCTCGACATGTTGCACGTGGCACGACGACTGTGGCGTGCGCGACTCCGGGATTGTTCCCTGGGGAACGTGGAACGCGAGGTGCTCGAGCTGACGCGCCACGGCGATATACCCAGCCACCTCATTCCTCAGATTTACTTCAACTACTTACGCACACGCGATGCCCGACGGTTGGCGCCCGTGTTCTATCACAATGAGCAGGACGTTCTCTCGCTGGCAGCGCTCGCGTCACGTGCGGCGCAGCTTGTGACGGCCCCGCCCGACCTTGTAGAAGCCCATCCGTTGGACCTACTGAGCCTGGCACGGCTTCATTTCCGCCAGAGAAGGTATCCCCGGTCGGAGCGCCACGCTTCAGATGCGTATGACTCGGGCCTCGAACCGGACGATGCCCGACATGCACTGTACGTGCTGGCCTTGTCGCTCAAACGGCAGCATCGATGGGAACAAGCGCACTCAATCTGGTGTCAACTTGCGAAACACTATCCTGACGATGTAGGGCCTCGGATCGAGATGGCAAAACATCTGGAACATCGCGAGCACGACCTGAAGGAAGCGCACACGATCTGTCAGGCGTGCATAGCGGTCGCGAGGCACATCGGCGCAGGCGAGGACAGCATAGGCGAAATTCAATACCGGCTGGCGAGAATAGAACGCAAGATTGATTCGAGGTAAGACCGGGGATCTGTGCCGGCAAACCGTGCCAAGGAGGTCATGTCGTACTGGACGCCTCCCGCCTGGTTGTTGTAATATAGTCACCAAACGCTCACAACTCCATAACACTCGGGTAAACGACGGGCATAGATGTCGCTGTGAGTTTGTGCGATTGCCTGTTTGTTCCATGGGGAAAGGTGAATGTCAACGTATCTCGCCATAGATCTGGGCGCGGAAAACGGTCGAGGGGTCCTTGTCAGCCTCCGCGACGGCAAAGTCGCAGCGGAGGAGATCCACCGTTTTGTCAACAGCCCGGTGCAGTTGGGCGGAACGCTGTACTGGGACTTCCCGCTCCAGTTCGCCGAGGTTTTGGAAGCGCTGAGAAAGTGCAGCGCGCGCCAGATCTGTCCTGCAGGCATCGGGGTAGACACATGGGGCGTGGACTTCGGCCTGCTCGGGCCGGACGGTCAGCTTCTGGCGAACCCGGTACACTACCGCGACTCCAGAACCGATAACATCTACGAGTATTCCAACGCTATCATGTCGACGGAGGAGATATTCGCGGCGACATCGTGTGAACCGTGGGCTATCAGTTCACTCTTTCAACTACTCGCCATGAAGAAGAACGGTTCACAGATCCTGGCAACGGCAGAGACGTTCCTGAACATGCCCGACCTGTTCAACTACTTCTTAACCGGCGTCAAGGCTTCGGAGAGGTCCATCGCGAGCACGTCGAACCTGATGGCAATTGACGGCCGGTGGTGCCGCGAGGTGATCGAGCGCTTTGGGTTGCCGGATGTTTTCTGCGAACTGGTCGAGCCGGGTACGACGCTTGGCGGACTGCAGGACTCAGTGCGGAAACAAGTTGATCTGGGCGAGGTACCCGTCATCGCGACATGCGGGCATGATACCGGCGCAGTAGTAGCGGCAATTCCGGCGACCGGGGACAACTGGGCGTTCCTGAGCTGCGGTACATGGAGCATTCTGGGCAAACTCTGCGAGGATCCACTCATCACGTCGGAGGCGTTGCATGAAGGTTTCTCTAACGAGTACAGTCTGAGCGGGTGGTTCTCGTGCCGGAACATTCTGGGTCTCTGGCTGGTTCAGGGACTTCGGCGCAAGTGGGACACGACCGCCGATCCATGGGACTATAGCCGCATGACGGCCGAAGCGGCCGAGGCCCGCGCGGCTGGGTGGATCGACGTCGCAGACAGTTCACTTATGGCGCCGGCGGATATGGAGGCGTCTCTGCTGGATCTGTTCGAGCGGTGCGGACAGGCCAAGCCTGAAACGCGTGGTGAACTGGTAAGGTCTGTGCTCGAGAGTCTGGCGCTGGAGTATGCACACAGTCTGGAAGTAATGAGCGAACTGACCGGCAGACGCAGCGACGAGCTGTTCATGGTTGGTGGAGGCGTGGCCAACAGGCTGCTATGTCAGTTAACGGCCAATGCGTGCCGGATACGCGTTCACGCAGGACCGGCGGAGTGCACAGCAGTTGGCAACGCTCTGATCCAGGCGGTTGCCCTGGGAGACCTGCGCGGACGCGATGAGATCCGTCAGGTTATGCGAAACAGTTTTGAGCTGGCTGCGTATGAACCGCTGGATTCCGCCGAGTGGGACGAGAAGCTTCAACGGTACAAGGAGTTGAAACAACTCTCGCAATCGTTATAATAGAGCAGCTTGTCGGGTGCATCAGCAGGCACTCTAACGGAGGGGCACATGGCAAAAGCGAAGAAACTTCCAACGGTGACGACAACGGAACGGTCTGTTGTGACGTTCGGGGTGTGTGCCGCGGGCGATCCGCGCATAGATCAGGAAGCGCGCGACCGGACAGAAAACATTGTAGAGACAATCGCCGGGATTGTGGCTGACCAAGTCCGGATGCCCAACGGCACTAGCGTTAACGTCGTGTGGACGCCGATGCTCATTGATGGGGAGAGGCAGGCGGACATCGTCGCCCGCCAATTCAAGGAGGCCGGAGTTGACGCCATAGTCTGCACGCCGGATACCTGGGCCTTCCCGCAGTTGTCACTGATGAGTCTGCTGGCGCACATGCGCGACGATATGCCGGTCAACATCACATGCGGCAACAGTGCTCCCAAACCCGGAGTGGTCTTCGCCCACGCCGTTAACGGCGCACTGGCCCAGTCGGGTCGATTGACCCACCTCAACGTCGGGTCCTGGCCGGATACCGGCATGAGCCCGAAGCCCAGCGAAGCTACAATCAAGGCGCTCGTCGACTGGTGTTACGCGGCGCTCACCTACGCCGGTATCAAGGGCAGGCGCGTGGTGGTTTTCGGGCACGACTCGATGGGGATGGAGACCGCTTTGATGCATGTCATCCCGACGCGCCGCACATTCGGGCTCGAAATTACGCGGGTCGATATGAAACTTCTGGCGGACATGCTCAACAAGCGCGCTTACGACGCGCAGGAGCTTAAAGCGCTTCGTACATGGGTCGAGGGGCACGTGGGCGACCGGCTCGATCTGTCTCACGACAACGCTGGCGAGAAGCTCGATCAGTCTCTTGCGATGTACTTGATCATGCGTGATCTGCTGGCGGAAGTCGACGCTGTCGGAGGCGGGTTCATGAACCAGCTCGAGTGGGGCAGCGATCGGCGAGGGATTCCGCTACCGATCTGCGATATGGCGGAGTCGCTGTTGAACGCGACATTCGACCACAACGGCCCGAAAGAGGTAGTCCCGTTTGCGACGGAGGCGGATATGCAGGGTCTGCTCACAATGCTGTTCACGACCTGGCTGTCAGGCGGCAACCCACCGCTGTTCATGGATTTCCGCAAGGTCTGGGAACCGCACGAACTGAAGGAGCGTGCCCAGGAGCTGGGAATCGAGTTCTCGGAGGAAAACGTCTGGGCGCAACGCGGCATCGTGGACGGGGACAACTCCGGTTCGGCAAGCCTGAACTGGGCAGGCCGGCAGGGAGACTCCGTTGAGGACATCATGAAGAACGTCCATATGCCCGGCGCAGAGTTGTACTATTTCCCCGGCGGCGGCAACAGCGTCACGTTTATCTCACCGGGCGGCATTGAGGGTATCGCGGGCCGGATAGCGTACAGCGAGTTGTCCGGCATGTTCAGTCTCTTCTGGGACGAGGCTTCCACGGTTGACCTGCCGCCGAAGCTGGCGGATTTCGTCGCCAACAGCTCCAACGTCACGTGGCCGCATACATGGGTAGTACCCAAGTACGCCTCGATGGCCGAGTACAAGCAGGTCGCTCCGGCGAACCACTTCCATATGGTGTGGAACCTGGATGTGGCTCGCCTGCAGTACTGGATGGACCTTACCAACGTGCTTTCCGTTGCGCCGTGGCAAGCGCGTCCTGATTTCATAGAGAACATCGACCGCCCTACACCGCTGCTTTACCTGCTAAACGGTGGGGAAAACGTAACCAAACGCATGAGGGCAAGGGGAGTGTAAAGATGAGACATCTCAGGAAGGCGTTGGCTCCAGTGACGACAAGAAAGGGCGAGTGCGTCAGGAATATGTTGGCGCTGGTGTTCATCTTAACTCTGGTCTGCGGCGCAGTGAGTTGCGGCAAAGAGGCTGACGACCCTGGGAAGCCTGATGCGCCAACGCCACCCCGGATCGCCGTCATCCCGAAAGCCACCGCCCACTCTTTCTGGAAAACCGTCCAGGCAGGCGCCGTCAAGGCAGGAAGAGAGCTCGGTGTGGAGGTAATCTGGATTGGCCCTCAGAAGGAGGACGACCGCACGCAGCAGATTCAGGTGGTGCAGAACTTTATCGCGGGGCAGGCGGATGCCATTGTCCTTGCTCCTCTTGATGAAGTGGCGCTTACGGCGCCTGTCGAGCTGGCAGTGAGCCGCGGAATTCCGGTGGTCATTATTGATTCAGCTTTGAAGTCCGAGGCGCAGAGCAGTTTCGTGGCAACGGACAATCGGGAAGGTGGACGGCTTGCCGCACGTCGGCTCGCCGAGGTGATGGGTGGCAAGGGTAAGGCGGTCATGCTGCGTTACAATCCCGGCCATGCCAGCACGGGCAACCGGGAGGAAGGGTTTCTCGAGGAGATGAAGGCCAAATTCCCCGACATTGAGCTGGTCTCCACGAACCAGTACGGCGGCGTGTCGGAGTTGTCGGCGGCGACAGCCGGGCAGGGTCTGCTGAATAAGTACGGCGACGAGATCCAAGGTATCTTCTGTCCGAACGAATCGAGTTCGTTCGGTATGCTCCGTGCGCTCGAGAATACGGGCAGGGCCGGCAAGATCAACTTTGTGGGTTTCGACGCCAGCCAGGGGCTCATAGACGGCATGCGCGCGGGCAACATCCACGGGCTTGTGGCGCAGGACCCGTTCGACATGGGCTACAAAGGAGTGAAAACAGCCGTCGCGGTTCTTAACGGCGAGACGGTGGAGAAACAGATAGCTACGCGACTGACGCTCGTTACTCCCGAGAATCTGGATACCGACGAGGTCAGACAAGTCATCGAGCCCGAGCTGAGCCGGTGGCTCGAATGATAGCCCCCAATCAGCACGCGGCAGCTTATTCCGTTCGGATTCTGCCTTCTTAAATGGAGACTGTTTTGGACGACGAGATTCTTTTAGAGCTGAGAGGTATCAGCAAATCGTTTGGCGCGACGCGCGCGCTTCATCAGGTGGATCTGACCGTCCGCCGGGGCGAAGTCCACGCCCTGATCGGCGAGAACGGCGCCGGTAAGAGCACTCTGGTCAAGATGCTGAGCGGGGCGTACCGTGCCGACTCGGGCGCAATCTACCTTGAAGGCGATCCCTGCGTGATCGATTCGCCCTCGGCGGGTCGCGAGCACGGCATAGCGATGATCTACCAGGAACTGAACCTGGCCTCCCACCTGTCTGTCGAAGAGAATCTGACACTGGGTTTAGAGCAAAGCTCGTTCGGGTTCGTCCGCAACCAACGCGATGAGATCCATCAAGCGTTGGAGCTGCTGCAGCATCCCGATCTCCCGCTTAACGAGCCTGTCTCGGCGCTCTCTATCGGATTACAGCAGGTTGTCGAGATTGCGCGGGCGCTGATGAGCGAGGCTCGCGTGATAATAATGGACGAGCCGACCAGTTCGCTGACAGCGGCCGACACGGAGGCGCTTTTCAAGGTAATCCAACGTCTCAGGGAGACCGGTGTGGCCGTGATCTATATCAGCCACTTCCTGGAGGAGGTGACCGAGATTGCCGATACGTTCACCGTGCTTCGCGATGGAGAGGCTGTCGGCACCGGCCGCATAGCCGACACCGATATCTCGCAGATCATAGAGATGATGGTCGGACGAACGCTCACGGAGATGTTTCCCCGGACAGAGCATGACATCAGCGAGCGTGTGCTCAAGGTTGAGGGAGTGGAAGGGTCTCCTATCCCGAAAGGAGTTTCTTTCGAACTGCGTCGAGGCGAGATTCTCGGCGTCGCCGGTCTCGTAGGAGCCGGACGATCGGAGACGCTCCGCAGGATGTTCGGTCTGGACCGGGCCGCAGCGGGAACGTTGACCCTGACCGGCAAACCACCGGTAGAACTGCACGCGATGAACCCGCCGAGGGCACTGGCTATGAAGATCGATTTCCTCAGCGAGGACCGCAAGGAGGAAGGTCTTGCGGTGCGCATGTCGGTTGCCGAGAACACCACTCTGTCGTCCGTATCGCAGTATGCGGGTCTTGGAGGCTGGGGTCTACTGAACCTCAGAACGGAGCGGTTCGCCGTCGAACAGTGGATCGGCGCTATGCGGATTCAATGCCAGGGTCCCAACCAGCGCGTCCTCGATCTCTCGGGCGGCAACCAGCAGAAGGTGGCACTCGCGCGCATGCTCCAGCAGGGAGGTGACATCATTCTGCTTGACGAGCCG
This sequence comes from uncultured bacterium, assembly GCA_965603355.1. Classification (GTDB taxonomy): domain Bacteria; phylum Hydrogenedentota; order CBFDCQ01; family CBFDCQ01; genus CBFDCQ01. The sequence continues at coordinate 3,868 of CBFDCQ010000058.1, read as the reverse complement.
ACACGGGGCATAGATGTCGGCAGCAAGGTCGAAGTTTACCGCCTGATCGGAAGGCTTGCGGAGCAGGGTAGGGGCATTGTCTTCGTCTCCTCCTACTTGCCGGAACTTCTGGGAGTATGTGACACGCTCGCCGTGATGCACCGCGGCTTGATGAGCGACATCAAACCGGTTGGCGAATGGACAGAGCACGAGATTATGCGCGTGGCGACATCGGGAAACCAGCTGTGAATAAGAGTTCGGGGGCGGTCTGGATGGGTAAGAAACTCGGCAAGATCCTGAGTCTGTTCGGTCCTTTCCTGGGGCTGCTCTTTGTGTATTTGGTCTTCGTCCTCGTAGCTCCGCAGTCTTTCCACACCCTTTACAACACGAAAACCATCCTTCAGCAGGCGGTTATAATAGGCATTGCGGCCCTGGGCATGACGCTGGTCATAATAAGCGCCGGGATCGACCTGAGCGTCGGCTCGCTAGTCGCGCTCGGCACGGTGGTGACCGGCCTGGTGTTGAAGGCATGGGGAGCCGCAGGGATGGGTTTCTGGCTCCCGCTGGCGGCAGCTTTTGCCGGCATCCTTGCCTGCGCTTTCTGCGGTTTCATAAACGGTCTGATCATCACGAGGCTGCGGATCGTGCCGTTCATTGTCACGCTGGGCATGATGCAGATCGCACGCGGTCTTGCCCTCGGGTTCTCAGGGCAGAGGACGGTCAACGCTCCCAGAAGCTGGCTGACCAACATGATGATGGTGGAACCCAGGATGGGCGTATGGCACTCGGTGGCGCCAGGCGTCTGGCTCATGCTGGCGCTGTTTGCGCTGATGTTCGTCGTGTTGCGCTACACGGTTTTCGGCCGGCACGTTTACGCCGTCGGATCAAACGAGGCTACCGCGCGGCTGTGCGGCATCCGTGTAGGGCTGAACCGCGTCTGTGTGTACACGATCTGCGGCATCATGGCGGGTATCGCGAGTGTGATGGCGTTCTCCGTGCTCAACGTCGGCGACCCGACCGGCGCTATCGGGTTCGAACTCGACGTCATCGCGGCCGTGGTCATTGGCGGCGGGTCGTTCAGCGGCGGCGAGGGCAGCGTTGTCGGCTCCATCGTGGGCGCGCTGATCATCGCCGTGTTGCGCAACGGCTGCCAGCAGGTCGGCGTCGAGAACTATGTGCAGAACATAGTCATCGGCTCCATTATCATTATCGCCGTCGGCCTCGACCAACTCAAACGCGCCCGCCAAACATAGACTCCCTCGCATCTCCAAGTTCGCCCCAAATATACTCCCGCATTTTCCCCTTGACAAAAAATATACTCTGGTATATAATGGGCCGTGCGGCACAGTTGGGGAATCGTGTCATATGAGGAGAGGGGGAACGCTGTGTGCCGGTACGTGCTTGCCACCGTGATGATTCTGGCCTCGTTTCAAGCAGTTGCAGCCGAGCATCCGACCGCCCTGGAATTGTTGGACAAGTATGCTGAGACTCAGGATAAGCTGCAGCGTTCCTTCGTCATTCATTCCGAGGTCTCAACTGTGTATAGTGGGGTGGTGTTCGGTGGTGCAAAAAGGGCAAACAACGAAAAGGAGTGGTATTCTTGCCAACTCCGCTATGACGGAACTCGCTACTTCGAGAGCATCAAGCGCTGGGGTGCGGGTAGTCCAATTACAGGTCCTATTCCCAAGGAAGCTCCACACTACGCGAGCACGTTGTGGGATGGCCGATTTCGTTCCAGTTACAGCATGGATCCGAGGAAGGCTCCAGACAATGACGAACTGGATATAGAGCCGCCTGGCAGAGAATTCTCGGTCCGAAGAATGATCGCCCACAGCTCTACCGCCCACGAGCTGCTGGGTTTCCTGTACGGCGATTACGAACGCGTCGACACGGTGCTTCGCCATACTGCCAACGTCTCCGTACGCGACACGCGTGAGCTGGTCGCGGGATCGGAGTGCTACGTTATCGAGGCCGCGGGACGGGGCGGTACGTACACCCTCTGGATAGATCCGGAGCACGGGTACAACATCGCCAGAGCTACCGTTCAGAAGGGAGAGAACGCCGTACCTTACGGTCAATCACACTGGAGAGTCAGAAGTGCGTCGAACGTCGTGGACAATGTCCAGTTCAAGCTTATCGGCAAGGTCTGGGTTCCCGTCGAGGCGGATATCAAGCTGGCGAGAGAGTGGCACAACGACGAGTGGACAAACCAGACGTGGCACGTCAAGCGAACCAAGGTCGTTCTGGATCCCGATCACGAGGTGCTGCGCTCTTTTGTCCGGAACGACGTCCGAAATGGCGCAACCGTTGAAATTGCCGATCCGACCGGCAAACGCACATACACGTGGTGGGACGGCCAAGTGGTCGACAGCCAGGGTTGCGTTATGTTCTTAATCGAGGAGTGACTATTCAGTAACTCACTGAACTCTGCAGAGACAAAGCCATGCGAAATGTCAAGAACTTGGTCCTCGTTGGGATATTCGTCTGCGTGGCTCTGGCAGGGATCGGTGCGGCCGGGGTCCCGGAGCCCTCAGGCGAACAGAAGTATCCCACCGCGCTCGAGTTGTTGGAGAGGTACGCCGCAACACAGGATAAGCTCCAGTCTTACATCATCAAGTCTGAGATTCAGAATTATGAGGTCAGTTCAACAGCCCCGGGATGCATCACCTACGTGAGCGGAAGGGAGGCGGGAGGTGCGTCAGCGGAGGTGAGGTTTGACGGTAGGCGGTAATAAGAAAGTGAAGCTGGAAAGGAATTACAGGAGGTTTGAGATGGTTGTAAGAGCAAGAACACGTGTTGCGCTGTCAGTCAGCCTTGTGATCGCGTTTGTAGCTCATGCGGCGGTCGCTCAGGAGGTTCAATGGCTGGAGTATCGCTCGGGGGAAGACCTCCGGAGCATGGGCATTGTGGGGCAGAAAGCTCTTGAACTGAGTTCCGAGCGGCCGGACGGAGTTGATCTGCCGGAGTTTGAGAGCAATAGCCCGCTGTTCGCCCGGTGGCCATCTCCCATGGTGCCGGACGGTTACCTGTGGATCGCGCTTGACCGCTCGAGCGAGTCCGGACCGTACGACCGGTTGTTTATCGACTCGGATTGGGACGGGGATCTGAAGGATGAGACTGTGGTGATGGCGCACCAGATAGACCCTAACAGCGCCATGTTCGGGCCCGTTACTGTGGTTCTCATGGGAGAAACGGATCTCCTCGTCGATTATCATCTGCGCCTTGCATCTGTCACACAGGAAGGGCGCAACCGCCTGTACGTCTTTGCGGGCGGCTCGTGCAAGGGAACGATCACGGTTGGAGGTGAACAGAAGCGCTTCGTGCTAATCGATCTTAATGTTAACGGGTCTTTCGCCGATAGACCGTTTGAAATGGACTTCAATGACTGCGACCTGATTCAGATTGGCCCGCAAGACGGCGAGCAGGTCGAGCTGGTGGGTAAGTACCTTAAGGTTGACGACAAGCTTTATCAGATGGAAGTACCCTCTGATGGCGCATATATATCGCTTGTCGAGGCGGACAACGTGACCTTCGGAACGGTCACGCTTCCTCAAGAGGCCACCGAGTTCACTGCAGGAGGAGAAAACGGTTCGTTTACAATGCACCCTACAAACGGCAGTGTTCAACTGCCGGTGGGGAAGTACCAGATCAATCACTGGACCATCGAACGCACCGACGAAGAGGGTATTCGCTGGGAACTACAGGGGGTGGGTTTCGGCGACAAAGGCTATTTCGACGTCACGGAAAACGCTGAGACGAATTTGATCGTAGGCGAACCGGTTGTCCTGGCTGCACACGTAACAGAGGCGAATTCGGTCTATCGTCTTGATCAGTCGAGACTGAAAGGTACCTTCGATGAGACCATGACCATTCTCAGAAACGGTTCTCC
>CBFDCQ010000057.1:0-20723 GCA_965603355.1 uncultured bacterium | reverse complement strand
TCTGCTCAACAGGGATGTTAGGCCATTCAGAGCGGTGCTCTAGCTGCGGTACCAGCACAGGATTAACGCCCAAATGGCTCCGAGGACACCGAAAACAAGACCGATTCGCAACATCTTCTTATACCGGGCGTGTGTCAGCGCCTTCTGGCGGACTTGGTATAGCGTACAGAACGCTGCACTCCCAAGGGCCAAGACCAGCAAATCAATAGGGATCTCCTGACGAACGTAAATCCGGTAGCACGCATCACACAGGACTCCGAGATAGAGCAAGAACCAGCCCCATCGGTAGCTGGCGTTTTCGACAGCCACCGTCCGCTCATCGCTTTCCACCGGGGGAGTAGTACTCATGGTGTTTCTCCTTTCAGGAAGAACAGTTCATCCACCCGTTTCTCCAGTTGTCTGGCAAGGAGAAAGGCCAGCAGGGCTGACGGGCAATATCGCCCCGTCTCGACGGCACTTATGGTTTGACGCGTCACGCCCACGAGGCCGGCAAGTTGCTCTTGCGAGAGCTCGCGCTCTGCGCGCGCGACTTTCAAACGGTTGCCAAGTGTCTGGGTCGCCATCAGGTCACCTCCTTTGGAGGTATTGTAACATAAACTTGCCATAATGTCAAGTATAAAAGGCAAAATGTCAAGAGAACCAGGCACATTTGGGTGGCACAGCGTCAGGGAGTTTCTCCGTTTGGCCTAACAAAACGGTGCGCCTGACCGCAATTCCGCTGCGCGTCAGTGCGGCAGGTGAAGCTTGGCCTTCCATTCATCATTCCTATTATGCACGAAACTCGGCGTTTGTAGAGGCGATGCGTGCGACGCGCGCGGAAATGAGTGTTGAATCAATCACGTCAGTGTAATATGATATCAGCTGATTTCGGAATGGGGGCCGCCTCTGGGGCCTGGACAGGACGTTCTGGGGAGTAAATCGGCGGCGCAACATGCGTACAGTAGCGGAGAAAGTCAACTTACTGTGAACGGACATGATTCCTGTGCAGGTATCACGCGGCGCGGTCAAAACTCCCTCTCAGAAGCCCTCTTTGGACTTACCGAGTCGGTGCAACGACAAATCGGGGATTGACAACCGCTGCCGCTGCGTCTATATTAACTAGAAATCTGCCTGCGGCGGTCTCGCGAGCGAGTTAAAGGGGAAATCCCGAAATGTCCGTTTATTATATGGGGACTATATAAGACGTAGTTGGGCATGTGCGAGGAAATGAAGTAAATGTTAAGAGATAATTTCAAGTTTCTTATTGTTGGTGCTGGACGAGGCGGAACGAGCTTACTTGCGGGGTTACTTGACTATCATTCAGGATTAGAAGTCGGCTTTGAACTTTACTCAGTTGCGTATTTGATGGGGAAGGAATTGCCTTATCAGGGTTCCGGATTATTTCACAAACGAGCGAGAGCCTTTGTATCTGATTGCAGACAAGAGGCAAATCGGTACCCTGGCGTACTTTGGGGTAACAAGATTACAACAGAGCAGGTATTTGGCTTAGAAGACCACAACCTGGCTAACCCGGAATCAAAGATAGACGTGCTGCATATGTTCTTCAACAAATATCTAAAAGGTAAGGCGATTATATTCGTTTTGAGGGATGGCAGAACATGCATAAACTCAAAAGTACAAAGAACGGGGCAACCTATTGAAGAAGCGTGTAAGCGTTGGCAATTCTCAGTGAAGTGTTACAGATTCTTCAAGACACATCATTCAAACAATATCTGCGTTCGATTCGAGGATATATTGTGTCATCCACAAACAACCTTAACCCAAATCTGTGATTTTCTGGCCGTTCCTTATCAAGAAGAAATGTTGAAGGGATCTGCCAACACAAAGAAGTTGCCTGAGTATCGGCATAATAAATTGGATATATCGCAAACAAAATCTTCTATCGATCTGCCTGAGGAATTCATTAAGAGAATAAGCGATGATCTGAGGTACTGCAGTTATTTGTAAGAGCAATGATTGCCTGACTATCGCATCAACTCGGACAGTGAAAAGCAGCGTGTCTTGTATTCTTTTCTAGTAGTGTACGCCAGGAAGAACTTCTATTCGTCAGTTCAAGAAGAAACTGGCGCAGCGAGGCTGTCGGGGAGACCGGGCGAGGTAATCCGGCTAGCTCGATTCCTTCCGAGAACTCTATTGCGTCAATCTCATGAGTCATGATATCATCTGATGTCGTAATGGAGGTCTTGGGCCTGGGCAAGATTTTTCGGGAATAGAGTGGTGGCACAGCAAACGCACAATAGTGGGAAAGGGCCGCTTCCTGTGGGCGGACAGGGTACGTGTATGCGTATGACTTGGCGAGGTGTTTTGAAATGGTGGTTTTGCGGCGCGCTGGCAGTGGTTCTGTGTCTTGCCGTATTCCTCACTGGCTGCGGGCGGAAACAACAACGTGCTGAAGGCCCCAACGTCGTCATCATCTCAATCGACACTCTGCGTGCCGACCACGTTTCGTGCTACGGCTACGAGCGGGAGACTACTCCCAACATCGATCGGCTAGCGAGTCAAGGCCACCGGTTCCAGAATGCTTACACAACTATGCCAACTACCCTTCCGGCGCACGCGTCACTGTTCACCTCACTTTACCCGCGGCAACTGTCCGTGCGGCGCAACGGCGAAAGAGTCCCGGCCGACGTCAGAACGCTCGCCGAAATTCTCCGGTCGTCGGGCTATGCCACCGGTGGGTTTGTCAGCGCTATCGTCATGCACGCTCGCCACGGGATTAGCAAAGGCTTCAGAACATACGAGGACGTTGAGGGGGTGCGACTTGCCGAAGAAACCCTTGCCCGAGCTACAGCCTGGTTGCAGAAGCAGGGTGGTCGTCCTTTCTTCCTTTTCCTCCATCTTTATGACCCCCACTGGCCGTATCATGCGCCCGAACCGTACCGCACCAAGTTCGGAGCACCAGACAGCGCTGCGCCGCCCGCCAAGCAGTTTGTACCCGATCCGAGTCAGTTTACTGAGCAGATTGTTCAAGAATCCATCGCAGCTTACGACGCGGAAATCGCGTATGCTGACGAGGCGGTGGGAGCACTTCTGCGCGAATTGGCACAGATGGGAGTTGAGGATCGCACGATTGTTGTACTGCTCTCCGACCACGGAGAATCGCTCGGCGAACTCCTGACGCGTTACGGTTATGCTTTCGCCCATGGAGAGTTCCTTTATGCTCACCAGCTCCAGATTCCGCTGATCATCCGTATGCCGGAGGAGCCCTCGCAGGAAAACGGGGTTGTGCGCACCGCCCCAGTCAGCATTGTCGATATCATGCCGACCATCCTCGACATCCTCGAGATTGATCCGGTCGATACTATGGCGGGCCGTTCCCTTCTGCCTGTTCTAAAGGGGGAACAAGCGACCAACCGTTCCTTATTCTCCGAACGTCGCACAATCGATAAGCTGCCCAAGCCGTTCCTTGCCGGAGCGGATTACTCCATCATCAGAGACGGATGGCACCTTATCTTTTCAACAAATCGAGGTATTGAACTGTATAACATGGTTGAAGATCCCGCCGAGGTATCCGACTTGGTGCAGGAACGCGAGAAGATCGACGCTCTCACCGGCGAGCTTCGACGATGGCTCGACCAACTCAAGCCTCTGTTTGGCCCGTCGGGATTTGAGACCGACGAGGAGGCTATCGAAGGGTTGAAGGACTTAGGATACGCAAAGTAGTAAAGACTATACTATTATGGCTTGCTCGGATGGCTTGCTCGGACAATGTGGATAGAGGCAGACCGCATCTCAGAAATGGAAGGTGGACAACACTTGAATGGAGGCATGACCCGCCGGGAGCTGCTGAAATATGGTTTGTATAGCGGCTTGGCGTCTGGTATGTCACTCAACCTTTGCCTCAGCGGCTGCGGCAAGCGGAGCAGAGGCAAGGATGAACGACCCAACATCCTCCTGATCTCGCTCGACACCGTGCGAAGAGACCACTGTTCCACGTACGGTTACGAGCGCGCGACAACGCCGAACCTCGCTGTAGTCGCGAAGCAGGGCACGAGTTTCGACCTGGCCTATGCGCCCACATCCACGACTGGGCCCACGCACGCGACGATCTTCACCTCGCTGTATCCCATCGCGCACGGCGTAGTGAAGAACGGGCTGATACTCTCTGCAAAACATGAAACGCTCGCTGAGATACTGAGGAGAACAGGTTATCAGACCTGCTCCATAGTTAGCTCCTTCGTACTTCACTCCAAGTTCGGTTACGCTCAGGGATTCACGCATTACGATGACAGCTTTCCTCACCCGGAGTCGACCGTGAAGTTGCAGGCCTGGGATGGCCATCACGTCGAGGAGGCTTTCGATCGAAGGGCTTACTATGCGACCAGCCGCGCAATACGTTGGCTGAAGGAGCGACGCGACCCGAACCGTCCGTTCTTTTTGTTCGTACACTATTTTGACCCACATGATCCGTATACTCCGCCTGGAGTCTTCGCCGGACGGTTTGCGCCGGGTGAGGCTTCTGAAGATTCATTGGAGAAGAACATCGGCCTGTATGACGGAGAGATCGCATTCACAGATCAAGAGGTCGGGAACCTCCTGTCGTCACTGGAGTGGATCGGGCTTGAGGACGAGACACTTGTCGTGGTTTTCTCGGATCACGGCGAAGGCCTGATGGATCATGGTCATATGAATCACGGAGTTGACATTTACGAGGAGGCGGTGCGCGTGCCGCTTCTGTTTCGCTGGCCGAATCGTGTTCCACAAGGCCGCGTGACAAGTGCGCCGGTCGGGCTCGTCGATCTTGCCCCCACGATTCTGGACTTGGTGGGTATCGGGGCCGGGGGAGGTTCGTTCCAGGGGCGGAGTCTTGCTGGGTCCATTTCTGGTGAGACCGCGCTCGATCCGGAGCGACCGATATACCTTTACAGACGCCATTGCGAGGAGGGTTATCGCCAAGATGTCTGGGTCAAGGGGGAGAAGTTTGGGATACGTGCCGGCGTATGGAAGTACATCGAGGGCAGAGAGGAGGGAACGAAGGAGTTGTTCAATCTGGAGTCCGATCCCCGTGAGACGACGAACCTTTACGACGCTGCTCCAGAGAAAGCCGATGAGCTGGGATCACAACTGGAGGGGTGGGTACGGGCGCACATGAGGGCGCGCTCGGTTCAGGGCAGGATCCCTAAGGAGGATCTGTCGCGTCTCAGGAAGATAGGGTACGTCAAATGAGGCTCGGTGGCGTCCGGGCGTTTGTCAGGCGCGTGCTCGGTCACGCGGAAACAGTCTCGGGTTGATGAGACGCATCTTTGCCAGGCGGTACTTGGCGGCGGTCAATAGACATCCTACGCCGTATTTCACGCTACGCGGGAAGTTAATAGAGGACGCTTCCGGAAGGTACTTTGTCGGACAACTGACTTCCGCTAACGTGTGGCCGAACCACAGGATTTGGGCCAACATCTGATTGTCAAACACGAAATCGTCCGAATTAGCTTCCAGCGGCAACTGTTCAATCAGTTCCCGGGAAAAAGCTCTGTATCCTGTGTGATATTCAGACAATTTTGCTCCCAACAACACGTTCTCAACAAGAGTGAGCATGCGGTTGGCGATGTACTTCCAGATGGGCATACCCCCCTTCAGCGCATAACCTCCCAGGATCCGCGATCCCAGCACACAGGGGTACAGCTCATTGCCGATCATGTACGCCATGGCAGGGATCAGCTTCGGAGTGTACTGGTAATCGGGGTGGACCATAATAATGATATCCGCGCCCTCCTCCAGTGCCAGCCTGTAACACGTCTTCTGGTTTGCGCCGTAGCCGAGGTTCTCAGGGTGAGTGTGGACTCTTGTATTGGGGAGCGTTCTTGCGATAGCCGTAGTCTCGTCCTGGCTGGCGTCATCAACCACTATGACCAGGTCGACGATATTCTGCGCCATGACCTCGTCATAGGTCTTGCGCAGCGTCTGTGCCGCATTGTATGCTGGCATGACAACAACGACCTTCTTGCTATCGATCATGTTTCGCTCCGGCCAGTCGGATTGAAGTACCCCCCTCACCGCCACGACTTGCACGTATAATAACATTGCCGCCACCGATGGGGCAAATGTCGTATGCACAAACCTCCTTCATTGCTTAAGCTTCCAGACGATTATCCTCTCGTCCTTGTATACGGGCCCGCCCAGGTGGCCTTGAAGATCTTCGGCCAAGCTGGCCAGAGACTGGGTGGACTGTATCCAATACTCAGATTGAGCAACCATAAGACATTCAATCCGTGGGTCTTCCATGGTGGGCCATACGCTGTCGTAAACAAACTGCCAGTATGAAGCAACTTCTGGAAAGACATCCAGATGCAGGATCAGGTAGTCCGCGTCACTGTTCTTGATGGACTTCGGATCGAGCAATGACACGGAAGGTCCGGCCGGCACGTTCGCCGGGTTCACGCTGACGAAACCGATCATTACGTCCTTCCGGTGCTGAAGGTAATAGTTGCGATACAGGAGTACCGACTTACTCAGCAGCTCGGGCGCCTCGATGATTCGAATCGGCTCGGTTGTATGGGCTAGGGTCTCATAGAACGGCGGCGTCCGGTCCCACGGCACATCAAATGCCGGCAGCGGCATCATGCGCAAGTAAGTGTTGGCGAACGGTCCGTCGTTCGTGTGCTTGAGCCCGAGAGATCCTGTCATAAACGACACAACCACCAGGACAGCGCCGGCTATCAGGGCGACGTAGTCGGGTAGCTTTCGGGGCAAGCGCGTCGCGCGCAACGCCTCCACCAGCAACCATGCCATTAGCATTAACATGAAGGGCAAGGCAGTGAACAAGTATCTCGCGTATGCGTATGCCATACCGGTAGGCCTCGTGATCACGACTGCCACCGCCGGCCCGACCACCGCGGCGATCAGAACAAGAGCCTTCACGCGCTTCTTGATTAGGATCAAGATCGCCGCCACCGGTACGCCGACCAGCGAGACGATGCCCGCCGGGCGGCTCCCTGCGAGCAACGCAAGCACATCCAGAACACGGACCTGGGATAGTGAACCTTGGCCGGCTTTTGCCACGATGAATTGACGCAGTGACTCCCTCGCCGGAAAATGCAGCCCTACGCAGAGCACTGCACCGACGGCGAGGCCGCCAATCAGCCAACACCATTCTTTGCGGGCCCGCTTCTCGATGAGCATGGTTGCTGCCGCTGCTACGCCGACTGCAAGAACGAAAGCTGCTGCAGTGAGGTGAACGAACGGCAGCAGGCCGGCACTAATGGCGACGATCACGTACCACACACGCCGCCGTCCGTCTGCGTCCATAGCGCGGTTGATAGAGTACACGAGCGCAATGGCCAGAAACACCATCAGCGCGTACGATCGAGCGAACCGTGAGTAGAAGATGTGGATTGAGTTAGCTGATAGCGCCATCAGCGCAATCACGGCGGGCGTCTGCCCCACGAGATGTTTGGCCGCCGGATAGACGAGCAGCAGCGTGGCAATTGCGCCGAGTAGCGCCGGGAATCGGTATGCCCAAAGGCCGGGGCCGAACGCACCTACCGCAACGCGCTGCATCATCGGCAGCGCAACGCCCGAGCCGACTATGTCATAGAGCTCTATCAGCTTGCTGAACGGTCTGTTGAGGTTCCATATGCTGTGAAACTCGTCGCCGAACAGGTGGACGTCGCCCCGGCCCGCAAGGCATAGACAGAGTCCCACGAGCACCGTCAGGACGACGAGCGCGTAAACGAGATAGGGATTCAGGTTGTCCTCTCGGGGCGCATCAACCTCTCCGCTCACGCGGTCTCCTTCAGGGAAGAATGTGGGCTACCGAGCATAGCCCAGGGATTTCAGTTTCCGTTTTTCCTCGTCGGTGAGTGCCAGAGGCTTGCCCGCAGTGCGGAGCCCCAACAGATCTTCGTTGCGAATACGGTCCAGCCTTGTTTTCAGAACGTTCTTCCGTTCTTCGTAATTGACATCTTCGGCAAGATCGCGTGTTTCGTCCGGATCCTTCGTCAGGCCGAAGAGCTGAAGTCTCTCGGGCACAGGGGTGTAGATCAGTTTATGGCCGTCCACGACTATCGAGAACTTCCTTCCATCCTCGTATAGGAGCGAATTCATCTCTGCAAAGATGGCCCTATTCATCTCAGACGGCTGGCGCAAGTCGCTCCCGCGGAAGGGCAGGTGCGCCTCCACACCGAGGATTTCCAGTACCGTGGGGAGGATATCGATATGCTGGACAAAATCGGTTCTTCTCCCTGTTAGCTCATTGCCGTATTTCACTACCAGGGGTACGTGAAGGAGGCTGTGGTAAAGGTTTTCACCGTGGCAGAAGTAATAATCGTGTTCGCCCAGCTCTTCGCCATGATCTGACGAAAATATGATCAGCGCGTTGTCATAGAAGCCAAACTCCTTCATTGCATCGATCAGACGGCCGAACTGCTCGTCCTGGTATCGTATCTCCCCGTCATATTGAGAGACGTAGTAATGAAAATCCGTGTTGGATTCAAGTTGTTGGTAGGACGGAATACCGCCCCTGCCGGTCAAGGAGTCGTTCACCCGCAGGTTGCGTGGTTCTCGGTCGGGATTCTGGAACTGTTGGGCAAAACTTCCCGGCGGGGTATAGGGTCCGTGCGGGTCCTGGTAATGGATCCACATGAAGAGGTGGTTGTTGCGGAAACGCTCAATCAGTTCGATAGCGCGGTCCGTGGTTGGCCCGGCGGTTCTCTCCGGCCATCGCCTGACCAGTTCGCGTTCGTTCATGGCATCGTCATATACCATGAAACCCTGCTCGAAGCCCCGCGTTCGCCGCCGGAGGACGTAGTTGCTGACTACCGCCGCGGTCTTGTATCCCAACCGCCTCAGAATCTCGGGTAACATGTCAACCTCTCTGGGTATCGTTGTATGCTCCAAAATCCTGGTTTCATGCGGCAGGAATCCGCTCAGCATGCTGGTGACGCTGCACCCGGTGGCAGGAGCGTGGGACAGACAGTTCTCAAACAGCAGGGCGTCCTGCGCGAACTTGTCGATGTTGGGAGAGGTGTTCCTCGAATACCCGTGACAACTCAAATGATCCGCCCGCAAGGTGTCGACGGTGATCAGGAAGATGCTTGGCCATTCCTCGCGCGGCCGCTTCTGACAGCCGACAAGGCCCAGTCCTCCCGTCAGGCCCACCGCGACGCTGCATTTCAACATTTCCCGACGACTCAAGTAGCGGCGTGGATTCTGCTTTCCTATCATACCCGTTCCGGCCTCCATAAAATGTTATTGAGAATCTGGTTCGTCAGCCAACGTGAACACAACATTCACAACACGTCAAGAGCTAGTACCGGAGCACCACGGAACCCCATGTGAAACCGGCGCCAAAACCGACCATCAAAAGAAGGTCGCCGCGCTTAATCGTTCCGTTATCGGCGAACTCCGTCAGGAGAAGAGGTATGGTCGCCGCCGACGTGTTGCCGAACTTGTGGATGTTGTAAAGGACTTTTTCAGTCGGAATACCCAGATTCTCCGCAACCATGTTATTGATACGCATGTTGGCTTGATGAGGCAGCAGCCAATCCACGTCGTCGACTGTCAGTCCCACATGCGCCAGGCTGGATATGGCGATTTCCACCATCTTGCGCACCGCGTTGACAAAAAGGTTCTTGGCGCCGGGCATAACGGGGTGCAGGTCGGCGTTCGACTCGAAATCGGCCGGGTCGTACCAGACGACGGGCTTCTTGCTTATGTCGAATATCTTTATATGGATAGAGTTCAGAGCGCCGCTACCGTCAGCGTGCATCTTCGTGTGGAGGATACACGACTCGTCGCTATCCGTAGCCGACACGACGACAACGGCGGCACCGTCGCCGAAAAGCACGGTCACCGCGCGTCCCCGGTCCGAATAGTCGAGCACGTTTGAATGGAGCTCCGCACCGACCACCAGCACATTATCGTATGTCCCGGTCTCGACGAAAACGTGTGCCATCTGCATTCCGTACAGGAAACCGCTGCATTGCTGCCTGATGTCGTAGCAGGGAATATGGCTGTCGGACCAGCCCAGTTTATCCTGTAAGAATACCCCCGGGCCCGGGACGAGAATGTCGGGACTGAGCGTCGCGAAGATGATGCAGTCAATTTCCTCCGCAGTCACCTCGCCTTTCTTCAGCATGTTCCTTGTAGCCTCTACAGCGAGGTCCGACGTCGCCACACCCGGACCGGCGTAGCGCCGTTCGTGAATACCGGTGCGTTGAACGATCCACTCGTCGCTCGTGGTCATAATCTTGGCGAGATCGTCGTTGGTCACGACTTTGTCCGGGACATACATCCCGGCAGATCTGATATACGCTTTTCGTTTGCTCACAATGTCTCCTCCCACACTATAGAGTTGATGGCGGTATTATACCTATGGAACCCGAAAGTTGCAACACGAAAACAGAATGGTGTTGCGTAACATGAGTCCCAGCGGCTCGTTAGGCGCCTGCCGCAACGCCGGTAAGGCGTGTGTGAGAGGCGCAGCGATTCTTCGTGACATTCGGTACCCGTTTGTGGTAGTCTATATCTGGTGTGCTCAGTTCTGAGCAGGTTTGGGGCAACCGGCTTTCCGTTGTAAAGCTAACTGTGACCTCAACTAGAGCCTAAACAGGTGCAACTATGCCAAGAGTAGAAGTGGCGATGAAAGAGGGTGTGCGGGACCCCGCGGGCGAGGCCACCAAGCTTGAGATTCGGGATACTCTCGGTCTAGCAGTGGATTCCGTTCGCGTCATTGACGTCTATAACATAGACGCCAAGCTGTCTTCTGACGAAGTCGAGCGGGTCCGCGAAGATCTCTTCACGGATCCCATCATTCAAGAGTCATCTTCCGGCAAACCGCTCGCGCGCGACTTCACGTGGCTGGTCGAGGTCGGATACCGACCGGGAGTGACCGATAACGTCGGCAGGACGTCCGCGGAAGGGATCGCGGACACCATCGGCAGACCTCTGGCAAAGGGCGAATCCGTTTACACATCGCGACAGTATGCGATCAAGGGCGAGCTGACCGGAGAACAAGTAGATACGATTTGCCGGAAGCTGCTTGCAAACGAACTGATACAACGGTGGAACATACTTGCCGGCGATGACGCGGCCGGGTTGGAACGCGAACCGCTGCTCGGGTTGCCGGTGGTGCATCTGGGTGAGGTTGCCCCGGTTCGTGAATACGATCTCAACGCGGACGACGCGGCGCTGATGGAGATAAGCGCGAACGGAGTGCTTGCGCTCGAGTTGCGCGAGATGCGCGCCATCTCCTCCTACTACAAACAGGACTGGGTCAGGCAGGAGCGTGAAAGGATCGAATTGCCGCTGAATCCCACGGATGCCGAGCTGGAGAGCCTTGCGCAAACCTGGTCCGAACACTGCAAACATAAGATATTCAACGCGCGTATACGTTACGTGGACGAGAACGGCGCTGCCGAGGTGGTGGACAGCCTGTTCGATACGTACATACGTCGAAGCACCCGCGAGATAGGCGAACGTGTGGACTGGCTGCTCTCGGTGTTTCATGACAATGCCGGCGTGATCAAGTTCGATGACGACTGGAGCCTCGTGATGAAGGTCGAGACGCATAACACCCCGTCGGCTCTCGATCCTTACGGCGGTGCGATAACCGGCATAGTCGGTGTGAATCGCGACCCGCTTGGTACCGGAATAGGCTCCAAACTCATATTCAACACGGACGTGTTCTGTTTTGCGCCGCCCGATTACTCAAAACCGCTTCCCCCTCGGCTGCTCCATCCGCGACGCATAATGAAGGGTGTGCACATAGGTGTGCGTGACGGCGCGAACCAGAGCGGCGTACCGGACGTCAACGGCGCCATACTTTTTGACGAGCGGTATGCCGGCAAACCGCTGGTGTTCTGCGGTACGGGAGGCTTCATGCCGGCGGTGGTGTGCGGGCGTCCGTCGCACGAGAAAGAGGCCGACCCGGGCGACCTTATCGTCATGGTGGGCGGCAGGATTGGCAAAGACGGCATACACGGGGCTACTTTCTCCTCTGAGGAGCTTCACGAGGAATCGCCGGCCGCTGCCGTACAGATCGGCGATCCGATCACGCAGAAGAAGATGGTGGATTTCTTACTTGAAGCGAGGGACGCAGGGTTATATCACTGCATTACCGACAACGGCGCGGGCGGTCTATCCTGTTCCGTGGGCGAGATGGGGCGATACTCAGGAGGATGTGAGCTGCATCTCGAGAAAGCCCCTCTGAAGTACGCAGGGTTGGCCCCTTGGGAAATACTCCTGTCGGAGGCGCAGGAACGGATGACTTTGGCCGTGTCTCCCGACAAGATAGAGGCGTTTCTCGATCTCGCCAGACGCAGGAGCGTTGAGGCGACGGTGCTCGGCACGTTCACAGATAGCGGCAGGTTCCACGTGCTGTACGGGGGCGCGACTATTGCGTACCTCTCGATGGACTTCCTACACGAAGGTGTGCCGAAAATGGAGCTGGAGGCGCAGTGGAGTCCCCCGAGACATGATGAGCCGAATCTGCCCGATCCATCGGACCTGACCGCCGATCTCAAGACCCTGCTTGGCCGGCTCAACGTTTGCAGTAAAGAGAGCTTCGTGCGGCAGTACGATCACGAGGTTCAAGCTGGCAGCGCGCTGAAACCGTTTGTTGGCGTTGATAACGACGGCCCGGGCGACGCGGCTATCGTCAGGCCGGTCTTGGGCTCAGATCGCGGTATTGTCGTTGCGTGCGGTATTTGCCCCAGGTACAGCGATATTGATACGTACCACATGATGGCGTGCGCAATTGACGAGGCGGTGCGTAACGCGATATGCGTTGGTGCCAGAATAGGAGCGATAGCGGGACTCGACAACTTCTGCTGGCCGGACCCTGTCGAATCGGATAGGACACCGGACGGCAAGTACAAGCTCGCGCAGCTCGTGAGGGCGTGTAGAGCTCTGTACGACTATTGTACGGCGTATGACGTGCCGTGCATTTCCGGCAAGGACAGCATGAAGAACGATTACAGGGTCGGAGGCACCAAGATATCAGTACCTCCCACGGTGTTGTTCACCGTTGTCGGGATCGTCGAGGATGTCAAGAAAGCGGTTTCGATGGACGCTAAGCGCCCCGGCGACATCGTCTACGTCGTGGGGGAAACGCATGACGAGCTCGGCGGGAGCGAGTATCTTGCGGCGAAGGGCCATGTAGGCAACAGCGTCCCGAAAGTGGACGCGAAAGTCGCCCGCGCAACGTACGAGGCGATGTCGCACGCGATCGAGCAGGGTACTGTGGCCTCTTGCCATGACGTATCGGACGGCGGGCTGGGTGTGGCGCTTGCGGAAACGGCGTTCGCGGGCGGTCTCGGTATGGAAGTTGACTTGAGGAGGGTGCCGGGCACGGTCGATCGTGACGACACGATGCTCTTCTCGGAGACGCAGAGCAGGTTTGTCGTCACCGCAGCGCCCGATAAGAAAGACCGCTTTGAATCGATCATGCAGGGCTGCACATTTGCGGCGGTAGGAACGGTCACGGAAGACGACAGGTTCACCGTGACGGGGCTTGGCGGTAAGCTCGTCGTGCGTAGCAAGATCGATGAACTCAAGGAGGCGTGGCAGAAGCCGCTCAGGTAAAGGAACAATGACAGAACCGCGCGCTTTGATACTTGTCGGATTCGGCATCAACTGCGATTACGAGACGGAGCACGCCTTTCAGATTGCGGGCGCCGTTGCCGACCGCGTACATCTCAACGACCTGCTTGCCGATAAGGGGATGCTGGCACGTTACCACGTAATCGCGCTGCCCGGCGGGTTCGTCTTTGGGGACCACATAGCCAGCGGCAGGGTTCTCGCCAACAGGCTGCGTTACGGGCTGGGCTCGGAACTAACGTCCTTCATAGCGGACGGGAAGCTCGTGATCGGGATATGCAACGGTTTCCAGGTTCTGGTCAAGATGGGACTGTTGCCCGGATTCGATGGCGATTTCAAACAGAAGGTCACGTTGACGCTTAACGATTCATGCAAGTTCGAGGACAGGTGGGTCTACCTGAAACTTGATCGGGCTTCGAAATGCGTGTTCTCAAAAGGCGTCGATTCCTTGTACCTGCCGGTGCGTCACGGTGAGGGCAAGTTCATGGTGGATTCGGACTCGACCCTGGACAGGTTGCGGTCGGATGGGCAGGTGGTGTTCAGATACTGCGGCCCGGATGGAGAACGTCCCGATTATCCGTTGAATCCCAACGGGGCCGTGGATGATATTGCGGCGATATGCGACCCTACGGGCAGGGTCTTCGGCATAATGCCCCATCCTGAGGGTTACCTTTATCGCGAGAACCATCCGAGGTGGACGCGGGAAAAGCTGCCGGCCGAGGGTCTCGGCAGACAGATATTTCGCAACGCCGTGGAGTACGTCCGGGAAAACTTGTAAGGGTGCGGCAAGAGACCGGATAGAGCAAACCTTGTCGCAACGTTCGCTTGGCACGTCGTCGGGGAAGTCGGCAAGTTGAAGCATTCGGCACGAATTGGCACACTCAAGACAGCTCTCGACACGCTGGAAGTTCCCAGCTTCCTTAACGATCCCGTGCGGTACGTGAGGCGTTTTGAGTCGCGCGAGGATGCCGAGATAGGCGGTCTTATCGTTTCCGCCATCGCGTACGGGAAGGTGGGTCAAATTTTGAGTGACACGCGTCGGCTGCTTGACATCATAGGTGACCGGCCGGCGGAGTTTGTCGCCAACTTCAGCAAGGAGCAGTCGGGCGTATTCGACGGGTTCAAACATAGGTTCACGCGCGGCACGCACGTAGCATGTCTTGTTTTACGGCTTAGGCGTGTGCTGGAGGATTACGGTTCCCTTCACGGGTTGTTTCTCGAAGATTGGTCTCGCTCGCGTGACATGAGGAGTGCGATATCGCATTTCGTGGGTGGATTGCTCAGCTACGATTGTCCGGGATTCTGCGACGACTGCGCTGCGCCACGGCGACAGAGCGTACGGTGGTTGTTATCCCGGCCGCGAAACGGCAGTGCTGCGAAAAGAATGTGTCTTTACCTGAGATGGATGGTGCGCGACACGTATCCTGACATAGGTGCGTGGAACAGCGTGCCGAAATCGGCGCTGGTAATACCTTTGGATACGCACGTGGCACGTATTGGACGGTTGTTGGGGCTGACTGAGCGTCGTTCATCCGACTGGACGACGGCGGTCGAGATAACGGACGCGCTCAAGCGGCTTGATCCCGATGACCCGGTGCGTTACGATTATCCATTGAGCCACTTGGGAATCGACGGCAAGTGTACGGGTAAGTGCGGTGCTGCGACGTGCGCGTCTTGCACCGTGAGGGAGCTGTGTGGTGTGGAGGTGTTGAGTTGAACGCCTGCACGTAAATTGCCAAAGTAAGCAGGACTGGAGAGGAGGACAATGAAAAAGATCGAACGAGCTCTGATCAGCGTATCAGACAAGACCGGAATCGTGGACTTCGCAAAAGGGCTGGAATCGCTCGGTGTGGAAATACTCTCCACCGGCGGGACACGGAAGAAGTTGGAGGCAGCCGGAATCAAGGTTGTGGGCGTCTCCGACTATACAGGGTTTGCCGAAATGATGGATGGTCGGGTGAAAACGCTTCATCCGAAGATTCACGCCGGTCTTCTCGCCCTGCGCGACGATAAGAAACACGTCAAGCAGATGGAGGAGCGCGGGTTCGGCTACATTGATATCGTTGTCGTAAACCTGTACCCGTTCCGCGAGACGATCGCGAAGCCGAACGTCACGCTCGAGGAGGCCGTGGAACAGATTGACATAGGCGGACCGACCATGCTGCGCTCGGCGGCGAAGAACTTTCGCGACGTCGCCGTGATCGTCAACCCGGAGAGGTACGGTCAGGTTCTCGAGGAGATCGGTGCCAATGGTGCTGTCTCGGATGACACGCTCTATGCGCTGGCTCAGGAGGTCTTCGAGCATACGGCTGCTTATGACGCGGCGATATCAGCCTATCTCCACCGGCAGAGCGCCGCGGCGTCGACGTTCCAGCCACGATTGACCTGGCCGTTGGAGAAGGCGCAAGATCTGCGCTACGGCGAGAACCCTCATCAGAAAGCCGCTTTCTACAGGGAACAGGATGCTAAGGAACCGTCGGTCTCTACGGCTGAGAAGCTCTGGGGCAAGGACCTCTCCTACAATAACATAATGGACATTGATGCGGCGATCGAGATCGTCAAGGAGTTCGAACAACCCGCCGCTGTCGTGATCAAACACACGAACCCGTGCGGCGGAGGGATCGGGGCGTCGCTGGCCGAGGCGTATGCAAGAGCGAAGGAGGGTGATCCCGTCTCGGCGTTCGGGAGCATAATCGGTCTTAACCGTCCGGTGGATGCCGCAACAGCGGAACTGATCGCCTCGCCCAATACGTTCATTGAAGCGGTAATCGCGCCGGAATTCGATGAAAAGGCGCTCGAAATTCTCAAGACCGGACAAAAATGGGGTAAGAATGCAAGGATACTGAGGACGGGCGAGCTCGGTGCGGTGTCTGACGAAGGTTTCTACGTCAAACGTGTTGTCGGCGGTCTGCTCGTGCAGGAGTTTGATGGAATGGTCTGCGACACCGCCGCGCTGAAGGTCGTGACGCAGCGCGACCCGACTGAAAAGGAGAAGGAAGACCTGATGTTCGCCTGGGTCATATGCAAACACGTCAAGTCCAACGCGATCGTCTACGCGAAGGACGGAACGGTTGTCGGCGTGGGCGCGGGGCAGATGAGCCGGGTGGATTCCAGCATGATCGGTGCGCGCAAAGCGGGCGACAGAGCCAAAGGTTCGGTACTTGCCTCGGACGCGTTCTTCCCGTTCAGAGACGGTGTTGATGCCGCTGCTGAAGCTGGTGTCACGGCGATCATCGAGCCGGGCGGATCGGTGAAGGACGATGAGGTCATCAAGGCGGCCGACCAACACGGTATGGCGATGCTGTTCACCGGCATGCGTCATTTCAAACATTAATCCAGTTTGCACTTGGCAGTCCTGAACTGTAAAGGAGCAGGATGTGAAAATACTCGTTGTGGGTGGCGGAGGACGTGAGCATACCCTGGTGTGGAAGATCCGACAGAGCCCGGAGGTTGACGAGATTTACTGTGCGCCGGGAAATGCAGGCATCGCCGCACAGGCCGAGTGTCTCCCCATCGCGGCCGGAGATATTGGCAAGCTGAAGGAGTTCGCGCTCGAGAAGGGGGTCGATCTCACCGTCGTGGGGCCCGAAGCGCCGCTCGTTGACGGTATAGTGAGCGAGTTCGAGAGTGCCGGGCTGCGCATTTTCGGCGCGACGAGAGAGGCCGCGCGGCTCGAGGGGAGCAAGATCTTCGCGAAGGAGATCATGAGGGCCAAGAACGTGCCGACGGGCGATTTCCGGGTTTTCACAGATGCCGAAGAGGCGCTGAAGTACCTGCAGTCCGTTGAACCGCCGATTGTGGTCAAAGCTGACGGCCTTGCGGCGGGTAAAGGCGTTATGATCGCACGGGACAGACAGACGGCCGAGAAGGCCGTCAAGCGGTGCATGGTGGAACGCGCGTTCGGCGCTGCCGGGGATAAGATCCTCATTGAGGAATACCTCGAAGGCGAGGAGGCTTCAATACTGGCGTTCACGGATGGCGAGACCGTGGTTCCAATGGCCAGCTCGCAGGATCACAAACCGGTCTACGACAACGATGAAGGGCCCAACACCGGCGGAATGGGCGCCTATTCGCCCGCGCCGGTGGTTTCAGCGGAGGTCGAGACGGAGATTTACGAGAGGGTAATGGTCCCTGTAGTTGAAGCGATGGCTGAAGCCGGTATACCTTACAAGGGCGTTCTTTACGCGGGGTTGATCTTCACGAAGCGGGGCATGATGGTGCTCGAGTTCAACGCGCGGTTCGGCGACCCGGAGACTCAGGTTATCTTGCCGAGGCTCAAAAGCGACATTGTGCCGGTTCTAATGGCGTGCACCGAGGAGGGCCAGCTCGGCAAGCAGAAGCTGGAGTGGTCCTCCGACGCGTGCGTCACAGTCGTGATGGCGTCCGGCGGATACCCGGGTTCATACGAGAAAGGTTTCCCTATTGAGGGACTGGACGAAGCAGAGTCGCGCGACGGCGTCACGGTCTTTCATGCTGGGACCGCGCTAAGCGACTCGCGCATCGTCACCGCAGGCGGGCGCGTGATCGGCGTGACTGCGCTCGGAGCCAATATACCTTCCGCCATTGAGAAGGCTTATGAAGCTGTCGGAAAGATACATTGGGAGGGCGTGCATTACCGCAGCGATATAGGGGCTAAGGCGCTCGCGAGATTCGGAGAGGGGAGACAGACCGATGCCTAAAGTTGCCGTTCTGATGGGTAGTGAATCGGACCGGGAGGTCATGACGAACGCAGCGGAGACTCTCGAGAAGTACGGTGTGGAATGCGAGGTCGTGGTCGCTTCCGCGCATCGTACGCCGGACAAAACGCGAGAATATGCCCGCACGGCGGAGGAGCGCGGCATAAAGGTCATAATAGCCGGCGCTGGAGCCGCCGCGCACCTGCCCGGCGCCGTTGCGGCGCACAGTCGACTTCCGGTTATCGGCGTTCCCCTGGCGGGAACGTCCCTGGGCGGGTTGGACGCGTTGCTCTCGATAGTGCAGATGCCGAAGGGGGTTCCCGTAGCTACAATGGCGATAGGCAAGGCGGGGGCCATAAACGCAGCGATTTTCGCCGTACAGATTCTCGCTTTGGAGGACGAACAACTCGCAAACAAGCTTCGCGACGAGCGTGCTGAGGCAAAGAAGTAGGCGCGAAGCATACATTGCCCACACATTTGCTGGGGGCAAGCGCGAGGCACCGAATGGTTAATTACACGTGCGACGGTTGTGGGAGGGAAATCCTACAGAAATCGTTGCGCTACAGGG
Source organism: uncultured bacterium (assembly GCA_965603355.1). Lineage (GTDB taxonomy): Bacteria > Hydrogenedentota > CBFDCQ01 > CBFDCQ01 > CBFDCQ01. The sequence goes on along the minus strand of CBFDCQ010000057.1, from coordinate 1,946 downwards.
TCAAGATAGACATTCGGGCCGCTTACGACGCGCTCGAGATCAAGCTGGGCGACCTGTTGCGCGATCACGAGGCTGAACTGCGCGCTCTGATAGACAAACTCGAGGGTATGGACCCGCAGAAGATCGAGGACGACATTTACAGGATATTCCACCTCGATCTCTGCCCGGACTGCTATCGCGCATACATAAAGGACCCGTTGCGGTTCGACCCTGAAGCTGCCGCACTTGACGAGCGTGATTTCGACATAGATGAGTTCCTCAGACGACTGAAAGAGGAGGAAGAGTAGGGGCGTTGCTTGCCGCGCCCGACACAACCAGGTAGGGCGGGCATCTTGCCCGCCTAATCAGAGTAAACACGCCCAAGGTATTGTCGAGGTGCGGAAGATGCATCCAGCGGTCCACGGTTTCGTCCTGTTCGTCACCTATCTGATCATGCTGTTCGGCCTTGGGGGCACTGTAATACCCATGGTTCCCGGGACGCCGCTGATCTTCGGCGCTGGACTTCTGTATGGTCTGGTGACGAGCTTCGCGCGCATAGGACTGTGGCCGCTCGTTACGCTCGGGCTGATTGCGGCGGTCGTGCAGGCGTGCGACTACCTCGCACAAGCGTGGGGTGTACGCAAGTTCGGCGGCGGAAAGTGGGGCATCATCGGAGCGGTTAGCGGCGCGCTTGTGGGCGCGATCGTGTTCAGCGTGCCCGGACTAATTCTTGGAGCCGTCATCGGTGCGACTGCCGGCGAGCTGGCCTCCGGCAGGAAGTTCGAGGAGTCGGCAAGAACAGGTTTTGGCGCTGTGGCGGGCTTTCTCGCGGGCAGGCTTGTCGCTTTCACCGCAGGCTTTGTCATGATAGGCATTTTCACGATCGTGGTCATAAGAGGTTAAATGTCCGCTCAGACGCAGCATGAGACGCCTCCAGCATCCAACCTGCCAGTGACCGACGTCAAGGGTGTCGGCCCACGACGCGCCGCTATCCTCAAGAAGCTGGGCATAGGAACGGTCGCGGATCTGCTGAGACACTTCCCGCGCTCATACCATGACAGAACGCAGATTACCCCCATTGCCGACCTGAAGCTTGGCGAGCGTGCGACTATCCGGGCCGAGGTACTCGAGACGGATGTGACGTATCTCAGACGCAGGATGTGCCTCGCGAAAGCGCTGCTCGAGGACGACTCCGGAACGGTTTGGGCGGCATGGTTCAACCAACCTTACATGACCAGGGTGATGAAGGTCGGCGCGACGGCGTTTTTCACCGGCGAGGTCATCAAATACGGTGGGCTGCAGCTGCGCAATCCCGAGTACGAGTTCATCCCCGAGGCTGAAGATGACACGGTCCACACCGGCAGAATCGTCCCCGTCTATGCCCTCACCGAGGGAATATCACAGCGCCAGATGCGCGCTATAACCTGGGAAGCCGTCGAGGGCTACGCGAATCGTTGCAGCGAGACGCTTCCCCCGGACGTGCTCGATCGGCACGGTTTTCCGCAGCTGGAGGTTGCGCTGCGTGACTGCCACTTCCCGAAAAACGTCGACGATCAGCAGATCGCGCGCCGCAGGTGCGCGTTCGAGGAACTGTTCGAGATTCAGCTCAGGGTCTTGTCGGAGAGGAACCGCGCGAAACGTGAGACGAACCGGTTCCGTATGGCCAGGGACGGGCGGTGCTTGAAGAAGCTCAAGAGCACGCTGCCGTTTGAGCTGACCAAGGCGCAGAAACGCGCCGTTTCCCGAATCCTGGCCGATTTGTCGTCCAAGACCGTCATGAACAGGTTGGTGCAGGGCGATGTCGGGTGCGGCAAGACGGTGGTTGCGCTTCATGCAATTGCTGCTGCGCTCGACAGCGGGTGTCAAACGGCGTTCATGGCGCCTACGGAGATTCTCGCGGAACAGCACTACATCAGTTTGAAAAGGATGTTGGAGCCGCTCGGTGTCGAGCCGAGCCTTCTCATCGG
>CBFDCQ010000056.1:0-21670 GCA_965603355.1 uncultured bacterium | reverse complement strand
CAATCCCGGTTACGTGAGCAACGGCGTGGGGTTTCGCGTGGCGCTATCGCCATAATTATCTCCACAATGCAAGAGAATTCGCATCGGAGAACCTCTCCTGCCGTCCGGCAGCCGATCGGCACCGCACCACTGACATTGAAGTGACAGCTCACTCATCCCCACTTTCACACGAGAAGAATTCCCCATGCCGTGTGTTGCGGCCTGTTTGCGCGAGCGCCGCTCCCGGAATGCGTCATCGCATGACCCCCTTGCGTCATTCCCGCGAAGGCGGGAATCCAGTAGAAGGGCTCGCGGCTGATGATGAAGCGTGGATCCCCGCCTTCGCGGGGATGACGAAAAGAATGGGGATGCGCACGGGGAGAAGGCGTTGGGCGGCAGGTCAGGTATTGTGGAGAAACTGGAGATCAGTGAGAGGTCAAAGAACGCCAGTTGACAGCCCCGTGGACGCCGCTGTAGAATAGTTGTGAGCAGCCAGCTCTTTGTCGGGACCAAGTTGTTGGACCGTTACCTTCATCGCGCGTATATGGGGGAGGTGAAAGAAGAAGTGTTTACGGAAGAATTCGATTTCACTGGTTCTACGGGACAAACTGAGCGGGAGTCGAAGCAACGAATAGACCAGCTTGCCCGCGACATCATCCTGGTCATTCAGAATGTGGCCGATCTGCGCGGGAAACTCACTTGTGAGGAGGTTCTTGCGGCACTTCGTGCTGTTGGCGACGAGGTTAATGACGCGGGAGTCGCCGCCGGTACTGAAGCGTGGAATGCCTTCGTGGAGGAACAGGCCGAAAAGTGCCGGTCAAAACGCTGCGGTTTCGGCGACGAGTTTCACCTGCCGAACATGGATAGTCCGGATTGCCAGGCATGTTTCGAACTCTGGGAACTAACCCGGTAGACGCCCCGCATCAGCCTTTCCGTTACGCCCTCCAGTCTGCGTGCGCCGCCGTCGTGCGCCGTTGCCCAACAACACGCAACGTGTAGCGCCGGGCGTCAAACCTTTTCGCCCTTTTTCGCGGAATCGTTGCGCGCAACGCGCGGGGCGTGTATAATTAGAAGGGTGGCGAGAAAAGGAGGGGCGACCATTGAATCTGATTAGCTATTTCATACATGCCGCAATAGCTTTGCCTTCGGACAGGTCGGACAGAACCCGGTTGTACCTGGGCCTGATGATCGCCGGACTCGCCGTGCTCGCGGTCGCTGTCCTGATAGAGATCATCAGGACCTATACCGCGAAGAGGAAGAAAGGTGATGAGTTGTGGCGCGATTTCGAGGAGATCGCGATTGAGAAAGGATTGACCGGCAAAGAGCTCGGTCTGTGCAAGGAAATGGCGCGGTCGCTTGTGCCTGACAAACCTATGCGTTTGCTGACGTCGAAGCAGACTTTCGACGCGGGTGCGGGGGAGCGCATGAGCAGGCTTAACTCGAGCGGCGCGGTAGCCGAGGAACTTGAGTCCGCAAGCGATGCTCTGGGCGAGATCAGGGCGAAACTCGGGCTCACATTCGTTCCGTTCGGCAGACGGTTGAACTCCACGAGAGGGCTTCAGCCCGACCAGAAGCTGACTGTCGAACTCGGAAAGGGAGCCGGCGGCAGCAGGTTCCTGGCGACAGTACTCGATGTTACGGATCTTGGGATAGTCATATCGCCGCCGGAAAGCGCGGCGGGTCAGGTCAGCCTGGAGGCGGGGCAGAAGGTCTCGGTGGCGCTCTGGCGTGCCGACGATGCCCGCTATATGTTCTCGACGAGTGTACTCAAGCCGTTGGGTCCGGCAAAGGTGGCGGTTATGCTCGGGCACGCCGAGCTGCTCAGGAGAACGCAGGCAAGAACGTTTTACAGGGTCAGGGTCTCGCTTCCCACAACTGTGGCGATGCTCGTGTCGAAAGATGTCGAAGATCTGGAGAATGTGTCGGATATCGGTTCGCTGCCGTCACGCGGGCAGTTCATAGTCACGCTGGGTTCGCTCAGCGGCGGCGGGGCATCTCTGGTGTCTAAATCCAGGGTTAACGTTGACGATCTGCTCCGAATCGAGATAGATCTGGCGCGCGTCTATCAGGAGATTCAAGCGCCGCCGCCCGCAGACGCAGACGGGGCGGAGAAGGTTGAGGCGGTCTGCAAGGTGGTCAGCGTTTCAGCGCTTCCCGGTCCACGGTATCTGGTTCGGGGGAGCTTCGCCTTGATCAACGAGACTGACAGAGATAGGATCGTCCGGTTCGTCAACGTCAAAGAGCAGAAGCTCGCGACGGAGGACCTGGAACGACCAGAATAGACGTGCAGGATAATGGACAGCAATAACCCGGATCGTGAGCAGGTTCGATTGTCGGATATTGTCAAGCGCGGTATAGCAGTAGCCGACGCTAATATCGTCTTTATCGCGTTCTTCTCGGTCGCGAATTTCCTCATGTGGTTCGCTTTCGCCCGTATCAGATCTCACGTCGCCGGTCCGGCCGAGCCAAGTGATGCGGAACTGCTAAAGAGGTTGGCCAGTCTTTATCTCCTGCTCGTATCGGTGCCTGTTGGCGCGCTCATGGATGCCCTGTTCGGTGCGCTACTGAGGAAACAGCTCTTGTCAGCGGAGCCCGATTCCGACGTATCGATGTTGGCATGGGTGAGGCGGTTCTACTTTCGGATGCTGTTGCTCAGCGCGGTTCAGGGCGTGGCTTACGTTCTGGCATATTATCTTGAGTTTCCTTTTGACTACATACTCTACGTGCCGCTACGGTACGCAGCTGCGTTCGTGGTATGGCAAGATTGCAGTGTCCGCAAGGCGATTGCCGGCACGAGCGGTTTTCTCTCAGCTCATTCAGGGAAGTTTTTCCCGGTGTGGTTCGTAGGTATGACGTTTCTCATATTCGCAGATCTGGTTGGCCTGACACCTGCTGCCGGTAATCCGGTCTTCACCGGGCTGGTTCATATCGTGTACACGTACTTCGATCTCGCCTTGATGGCGACGGCGCTGGTGTTCTTCCTGAGGCTTCAGCCCAAACGGCAAGAGGTTCTCGCATAGGCGGCGGATTATGAGCTTCTGGATCAGGAACCGAAAGAAGGGCACGATGACGTCCTTCTCCTTTGGCAAATGGGCCTTCATGATGATCCTGGTGGTCTTTGTGGCTGTTGTTTTCTCCATGATCGGGTACCGCGCCAGGTCGGGGAGTCTCGTGGGAGCGATGTACCGCACGGAGGCGAACCTCGTCGCGGTAGAGTCCGCCATACGAGCGTACAAAGACCAATACGGGTCGCTGCCGCCGAGCGGCGAGGAAGGTCTCCAACTTGCGATAGACGAGCAGAACCGCAGTGTCACTTTCTATCCCGGGGGAGTCCCTAAGGACGGTTGGGACAGAGACTATGTTTACGTCAACGGCAACGATTACGAGAGCGAGGACTTTCTGGCGGTAAAGGATGCCCGCTCCGGGCTGTATCATAATCCGGGCTCGTACCAGCTCTACTCGCTTGGTGCCGACGCCGAACGAAGCGCCGAAGATGGTCCAATGGCGGGTGACCGACTTAATGAGGACAACATAAACAACTGGGACTCCAACGAACAGTGGCGGGGCGTGTACAAGCGACGTGCGAAGCGGATACCCGGCGTAAGGGAGGAGTGAGAGGAATTGGAAACGCTTGCAGCTATCGGGGCGAGATGCAGCGTAAGACGGTTCGAGAGCCGGCCGGTCCCGCGAGAGATCCTTGAGAAGCTGGTTGACGCCGGACGACTTGCGCCCACGGCGAGCAACATTCAACCGTGGGAGTTCATCGTGGTAACTGACGAGTCGGTCAAGAACCGCGTTGCAGCAATCACGGATCACGGTAAGTTCATAGCGGATGCACCGGCGATGATCGCGGTCTTCGGCAAGGACACGAAATACTATCTCGAAGACGGGTGTGCGGCCACGACCAATATACTACTAGCGGCAACCGGACTGGGTCTTGGCGCATGTTGGGTCGCCGGCAGCAACAAACCTTATTGCGAGGAGATATCCGCAGTTCTGGGCGTGCCGGCAGGTTATAAGCTCGTCAGCCTGATACCCGTCGGATACCCTGCGGTACCTGCTCCCAGAGCGCCGAAAAGGGCGTTACAGGATCTCATTCATTGGGACAAGTTCTAGTGGAATCGCCCGGCTGCACGGACGCCACAGAAAGAAATGGGGTGAGCGAAGGGACTTGAACCCTCGACCCCCAGGGCCACAACCTGGTGCTCTAACCGCCTGAGCTACGCCCACCACATAGAAGTATCTTGTGTTTTGGGCGGATCGTACCAACATTCGTGTCCGCTTGTCAACCGCCTTGGAATCTTTCAAGGCAAAAAGGCGGTTCAGTCTCGGCGGAATCCCTCCGAAAATACTTGCCTTTATCGCTGTGCGGTTGTATAATGAAACCAGGAAAGGGCGGTGTTTTATGACTGAAATGCAGGTACATACAGTCATGTACGACGACCAGAGGCATCCGGTCGTGATACTGAAGAACGGCGATAGAATCCTGCCGATCTGGATCGGTCATGCGGAAGCGTTCTCGATTGCACAGGCGTTGCAGAACAGCGAGTTCGAACGACCCTTGACGCATGATCTGATCTGTTACCTTCTGCGCGGGTTCAATTCCTCAGTGAAGCGTGTTGAGGTGTACAAGCTGGAGAAAGGCACGTATTACGCCTGTATGACCGTCACCGAAACTGACGCTGTGGGAAACGAGCGCAGGATCCTCAAGATTGACTGCCGTCCGAGCGACGCCATAGCCGTTGCGGTACGGTTGTCCTGTCCGGTATACGTTTCTGACGAGGTGCTTGCCGAGGGCGGGCACGACGCCTCGTCCTACACCGGCGGCGACTCAGATTGAGAGCGACGCGCACGCGTATCTCCCGAAGAGGAATTGAGGCGGGATAGTCTCTATGGGTCCGCGTTCGCGGACGGCATACGTTATTCGGAATCTCTTTGACTGAGCCGTTTGCGATTGCATATAAGGCCCAACTCACCGAATTGCACGCCCATTTCGACCGCTACCACGGGACATTTCGCCTTAAGCATGAAGAATATGTCCTGGGGAAGCACGTCCAACGTCTCGAAGTTGCCCTGCCCTTTTGCAATAATGAGACCGACCCGTTCCACCAACTCACGAAACTCGTCGGACACGAGTCCCGGTGGAGCGCCTATAGTGCTTGTGCCGGTGGTCACGACGGTGGCCAGCGCGGTCATTCCGGTTCGTTCGGCGTCTTGCACTGTCGCATCGTTTAGTATCGGACCGCTCTTCACCGCGTAGAAGACGCGTGCGCGATTGGAGAGATCTCTCACGAGCGGTTTGTCGAACACAATTTCGCCGGCGTTGTCCCCGACGAAGAGAACCTCGTCGGCGCTTGAGAGAGATTCGAGGAATTCCGCATAGTCGTCAACAGCGAAGTGTCGTTCAAGCACTTCATCAACGACCTTCCTGATATCCAGATTCTTCTGGGTGCCCATATCGATCACGTTCCCGGCGCAGGAGAGCCGCAACGCGCAGTGAAGCTTGTCGGAGGCCGTCTCGACAATCCTGTTCAGATCTTTCTCAAGTGCGAGAGCAGCCTCGTTGTGTTGGTGTTTTATGTCCCGGAAAGGGTCGTGATTTCCGGTGACTGCGGTAACCGCCTCGTACGCGATCATCGAGTTGACAGCGGGCGGAAGAGCGAAGTCAAAATGCTTGAGCCGCCTCACTATCTCGAGCGCGACCTCCTCGTGAGCGCTCTCATCGTCGGTGGCGATTCGCGCGGCGCGTAAGCCCTGCTCGACGGTACAAGCTACACATTCCGGAAACGATCGCATCCTGTTACCCTTTCACGTGCATTGGCCCTGAGAGAAAACTCAGTGCAAACCGCTGCACAGCGGTCTTCTCTTGTGTTGCGTAAGGCGCCAGGCCAGACAGAGAAAGAGCGGAACACTGCCGCTACAGCGACTATGTTCCGCTCTGATCAATCTCGCTTTCAGCCTACTTCTTCCTGCGTAACTTCCTTGCGCCCGCCAAACCTGCGCCCAACGCGCCGAGCATGATCATGCTGGCGGGTTCAGGTGCATGGACCGGTTCAGCGCCCGGCGTGTAGTCGACAGTCAGCGTCGCGTAATCAACAGCGAACGCGCGGTGGAACGCTTCCACGTCCACTCTGACCGTCACCGATGAGCCGTCCGCGAACAGGTTTGACGCCTGCTCTGCAGTCAGAGAGAAGCTGTTAATCGGGCTCGCTAGTGTTCCGTAATCGGGAGAACCTGTGGTTGTCCCATCGACGAAAACGCTCGCGTATCCCTGGTCCAAATTGTCCATTCCACCGAGGACGTACGAGACCGTGTCATTACCGATAGTCACAACCTCGCCGTCGTTCCAGTCAATGTCCCATGCCGCGATGTCCAGGGTCGCGCCGTTTATCCCGTCCACAGCGGTGCCGGGGTCGAAGGCGACCTCCCATTCAATCCAACCGTCCTCGTTCACCTGCGGGTTGTCCGCAAAAGGCGGGTCGGAACCGGGCGAGAATACAAGCGTATCCATGTTGTACTCAGCATCGAGCGATGTGAACGTTGCGTCGACCATCGAGTCAATGTCGCCGACGGTCTGCACGAACAGGTCTCCGTACGCGGGCGCCGTGAGAAGGAACACCAGTACGCCAAATAACACAAATCTTCTCACTTACTTCACCTCCTCTAAATCCCCTCCAGCGGGACGTACCCAACTACAAAGAGCAACGGAACCCGCAACATACACCGGGCCTTTGTCCTGGTACTTCGACCTTTACCCTTCTTCTACATCTAAAAACTCACTATTAGTTAATCAAATAACCTCAATTCTGTCAAGGGATAATACGCCCTAAAGGGGAGTGATAGGGAACAGTTCGGAACAGTAGGGCTATTAGGCCATTTATTTCAGCAGAAAACTGCTCCGAAATACTGGCGTTGTGGACAATTCGGCCGACAGAAGAACGGCCGGTTGCGCTTGACTTTGGAAGCTGATGCTGGTCAAATAGTGGAGGGGGATGAGTGGATTCTGGAAAGGCGAATCTGTTTGAGACTCTCATGGCGGATCTTCATATCAACGTCAGCGCGAACTCGGGAAATGAACCTTGAACACTGCCGTGTCGTATTCTCAGAATAGCGGACGAAGTGCATTCGAGACAAGCGACGAGGAACTGATAAGTCTCGTTCGACAGGGCAGGACAAGCATGTTCGAGATTCTCGTGAAGAGGTACGAGATGCCGTTGTTCAACTATATCCGTCGGATGGTCCGAAGCGCGAGCGACGCGGAAGATCTGTTTCAGGAGACGTTTCTCCGCGTGTACACCCATCTTGACAGTTTCCGAGTGACGGCGCGGTTCCGCCCGTGGGTGTACCGTATAGCCACGAATCTCTGCAGGGACCACTTGAGGTACAAGAGTCGACGCCCGCACATCTCGCTTGATGCCGAGGTTGGTTCGGAGGGCGGATCGCAGACCATGCTGGATACGATCGAAGCGCCGACGCCCAATCCCAGCGAGCTAGCGAGCGGGACGGAGATGGCGGAAATGATCGAGGTCTCGGTCGGGAAGCTGTCCGCCAAGCACCGGTCGGTTTTCCTTATGGCGCGATACGAGGGGATGCCGTACGATGAGATCGCGCGGACTCTCGCGATACCGGTTGGGACGGTCAAATCGCGCATGAACAAAGCGGTGAAGTTTGTGCTCATGGAGCTCCAGGAGGCGACGAAATGACGGATGTACCGAGGGAATGTCGCAAAGTCCGCGGACTCCTGCGCCGCCATGCGCTGAATACGCTGGGGTTCTCGGCGACAGCTCGCGTTGAGGATCATATCGCTGCGTGCGAGCGTTGTAGGGAAGTCCTGGATGCCGAGCGCGAGGCGTTGGCCGCGCTCGACCAACTTCAACCTGTAGAGCCTGCTCGCGACCTCGCCGCGGCCGTCATGGACCGGGTGCGTAGTGCTGAGGAGGGAGAGGCTCTGCCGCGGCCGTCTTTCCGGGTTCCGGCGTTTGTCTACACATATGGCGCTATCGTGGCTGTCGTCGGCATACTGGCTGCTGTACTGTTGCCTGCACTCTCACGAGCGCGGGAGGCGTCAATACGGGAATCATCCGCGAACAACCTCAAGCAGATCGGAATCGTCCTTAAGATGTACTCGAACGAGAACGACGGGAAGTTCCCGCCGCTGGCACCTTACAGGGGTGTCTGGATGATTGACCTTGAGCGATTGTACCCGGAGTACTTGACGGACCCGAAAGTGCTCGTCAACCCGAGCTTGCCCGATGCCCAGGAGATGGAAGATCGATTGTCCAGGTTGCTCGCTCAATCACCCGTTGATTGGGAAGAAGTAACAGTACTTGCGGCGAGAAGCTACACGTATACGAACTGGACCATTCAGGACGATTCCGAGGTGAAGGAGCTCCGCGAAGCATACATGCACCTTGCCAAAGCCGATTACGACGACGACCTCGAGTTTGGCGACCGGACGTTCTACCGTTTTCGAGAAGGTATCGAGCGGTTCATGATCACAGACATAAACAACCCGGCTGGATCGGCAATGGCACAATCGGTCGTGCCTGTCGTGTTCGAGACCGTCCGGGAAAAGCCTCCTGGCGGGTTGTTCCGCAAACCCGCCGGATGTAATGTCCTGTATATGGACGGCCACGTCGAGTTCATTAGATACGGGGAGCAATTCCCGGCAACGGCAGCGGCCGCCGAGGCTTTCCGCCCGCCGAGCCCGTAAGACCGCCTTCCATCCACTTCCCTACAAGTGCTTCTACTCCATCGCTGCCCCTCACCCTAACCCTCTCCCGTGGGGAGAGGGGACAATACGCGTGGTTTGCGGGCTGCCCCTACGGTTGCGGAGAATGAACCTTTGCGCCTGGCGGTCGTAGTAAGTCAGTGGAACGGTCAGGAGACCGATGGCGTCGCTGAAAGAATAGGAGGGCTCACCATGAGACACGCGATAACGATAATCACGATCCTGCTTGCGGGCGTGTTTGGAGTCATTACCCACCAGGCCGCGGAAGCTTCCACACCGGAGCCGGTCCTGCCGGAACTGCGTTCCGCCGCCATGTCGATCCCGTGGAGCGATTTCAGGGAGCTGATCAAGATGCTCCAGCCGCCGGCGGTACCGGAGGAGGAGAAACCGCCCATCGACTGGACTGTCGCGAGCGCCCGGTACGACGGTGAAGTCACCGCGGACAATACGGTACGCATCCGCGCCAGTATGGATATTGTCGTGTGGAAACCGAAAGGGTGGGTGCGAATACCGGTTATCGGCGACACGGTCGCCCCTGTGTCGGTCACACTTGATGGAAAAGAAACCTCTCTTTCCGCAGGTGCAAGCGGGTGGTTCATGCTCATGCTGGAGGGTCCCGGCAGACACAAGTTGGACATATCCTTTTTCGTCAATTCGACTTTCGAGGAGGGTGTTGTGTCGTTCGCGTTCCCGTGTTCCCGCACGCCGCTGACCCACATGAAGCTTAGGCTGCCGACGCCGGACGCCGGCGTGCACGTCCCTGCCGCTGCCAGCGTGTTGACGGAAAGGGAGACGGATTCTCTGACCGCCGAGATAGTGTTCCGCCCAACGGACCGGCTCGGGGTGAACTGGACGCTGCCGAGCGCGCTGCGCAAGCCGAAACCGGTCGAGGAGGCGCGCGTCACGTGCCTGACCTCGACGCTCGCCTCGGTGACTGAGCGGTACATAACGTGCGAATCCAGACTGCACTATGACGTTCTGCGAGGTGGCCTGGACACGTTACGTCTACGACTGCCGTCCGAGGTCAACGTGCTCACCGTTAATGGACAGGGCGCTGCATGGTCCCGCTCGGAGTCCGATGATGGTCAACAGATCGAGGTTAAGATCAACCACATGGTTAAAGATAGGTACGAACTCGCCATCAGGTACGAGGCGCCTTTCGAGAACGAGATCGTTTCCGTCAAAGTGCCGGAGCTTATTGTCGAGGATATCGTTCGCGAGACGGGATACATAGGCGTGACGGCGCGCGGCAACGTGGAAATCAACGCGAGCGCCGAGGTCGAGGGGCTCACCCGGGTGGATATTTCCGATCTGCCGACCGCCGTCCGCGCTATGTCGCCCAACCCGATATTGCTCGCGTTCAAGTACACGGAACATCCCTACTTGCTCGCCATGGACGTGCGTAAACTCGCCGACGTGCCTGTGCGCGTCGCGAGCATTGACCGGGCCGAGTTCACGACGGTGGTGACCGATGAAGGAATGGTGGTCACCCGAGCCGCATACGACGTGCGCAATAACGTGAAGCAGTTTTTACGCGTTGACGTGGGCGAGGATGCTGAGATATGGGGTGCGGAAGTGGGCGGTCAGGTTGTCAAACCGGCCCGCGACAAGCAGTCCTCGACGATCTTGATCCCGCTGTTCAAATCGATTGAGACGAATCGCAGGTTGGGGACGTTTCCGGTCGAGCTGGTGTACATGGAACGAATGTCACGCATGCCGAAGCTTACAGGCAAACTCGATCTGCGCGCACCGGCAACCGATATCCTCGCTAACGAGGTCCGCTGGGAAGTACTCGTGCCCGAAGGCCAACAGGTGTACCGCTCGCGCGGCGACGTGAAACCGATTGAGTCAGGACGGGCAGCATCGTTCCGCCGCGGGCCTACGGCTGCCCGCGAGGCAACAGGGACTAAACGCGCGACTGCGTACAGGCTGCGAGAAGGGATTGAGCGGTTCATGATCACCGATATCAACAACCCGGCAGGCAGCGCTGCCGCGATGAGTCCCCGCCGCAGCTCCGGGGCTGCTGGCAGAAGGGCTCCCGATGCACGCGCGGACGTGGCCATTGCAGGGGTGCTCCCCGTACGGATAGATCTCCCCGTCGAAGGGATAGCGCATTACTTCAAGCGCGCGATCGTCTCTCAAGGAAAATCACTCGAACTAAGTCTCTACACGTACAGCTCGCGGTTGCGGCCCGTTACGCGGTTCATCGTGCTTGCACTTGGGGTTCTGATAGGGTTGAGCGTCGGGCGGTTACTTCTCCTGCGGCTTGTCGAAAAACGCATAGCGGTGAGATTGCTCGCCGCAACGGGTGTCGGTGTGGTGCTGCTTGCGATAATGCGTGCGGCATTTCATCTGAGGTACGGACCCGTTTGCCTGGGCATCGTGACCGGGATTATCGTGACCCTGCTTCCGTGGTTCATCACGCGGATGGCGGAGAGGCCGCGGGCGCCGAAGGTCCGGCCTGAAATCCAGCAAGAGGGAGCGTGAGAGATGAAACGCCGACGGAGGAGCCTGACCTTTATTGAGCTGGGTGCGGCGGTCGGGTTGATCGCCGTGCTGGCAGCGGTTCTCCTTCCTGCGCTGTCCACCGCGCGGGAGGGTGCCAGGCGGGCATCGTGCGCCAACAACCTCAAGCAGATGGGGCTTGTTTTCAAGATGTACGCGAACGAGTCGAACGGTTGTTGGCCGCCGATCAGTCTGGTTCCGAACAACTGGATGGCCGATATGAGGTCGATCTATCCGGAATATCTGCCGGATTTATCGGTGCTGATATGCCCCTCGAGCCCGTTTGCCGACGAGTACACGTTCCGGCTGAGGGACGATTACTACCATCCTGGTGCGCCTATTGGAGCGTATCACCCCGACTGCGTATCCTCGCTGTTCTACAACTACACGGGCTTCACGATTCAGTCGAGCGAGATGGCGGTTGCACTTTTCGACGCGTATTACGAGGTGCCGCCGGAAGTATTCGCCGCCGGGGACGTGCAGCTAAACATACCGGTATGGGCGGTCAGCGATCGAGGCGACGGTCAAGCCGGCGTGCCGGTTCTCTGGGACAGGGTATCGGTTGACGAGCGCGAGCTCTCGCACACGTCGGTCGGCGGAAACGTCCTGTACATGGACGGGCACGTTGAGTTCGTCCCGTACTCCTATTACAACGACTGGAGCTACTTCCCTATGACGCGCGTCGGCGCCGAGACATTCGGTAGCGTCATTCCCCGCCTCTCGAGCGACTGCTACGAATTCTGACCACGGTCCGACAGCGGCTCTTGAAGATTGATCTGCCAAGCGAAGTTGTCATAGAATAGTCGATGCAACGGGCCGCAAAGAACAAGGGGAGATGACCAAGGGGCAGGGTCTCGTCATGTTGATCTTGAGCAGAATAGTCGCTGCCCAACGCGCTTTCTCAAAGGTCTACGAAATCCGCCGCTTGTACGTTATAGAAAGTGAAGAGCAGGTGCAATCCACCGGAGAAGTGCAATGAATTTCAGGCCCACCGAAGGATTTTCCGGCAAAACTACAATACCTTATGGAGCGATCTAGAACCGGAGGAGACTGATAAGCGTGGAGCCGGGCCTCAATCCGAAAGACCGCCGGGAAGATAAAGCTCTGGCAAGAGGGCTCAAGGCGGGAAAGCGCGGTGCATGGGACCGGTTCTACACCCTTTACGCAGGCCCTCTGTTCCGATTTGTTGTGGCGCGGTCGGCCGAAGGTAAGGGCCGCGTTGAAGACATAGTGCAAGACGTTGTTGTAGTAGCCGTCGAGCGTATCGGCCGTTATGATCCCAAGCGAGGGAGCCTGTGGGCGTGGCTGTGCGGTATTGCCGTGAACAAGCTCCGGGAATCAGCGCGTAACGTCAGACGGGGCGGTCTTCTGAGGCAACGTCTGACTGCACCGCTGCCTTCTGCGCCTGCGCGCTCAGATGAGTCGTCTTCGGAACTGTTCCAGGCTTTGGGCAGTATCCACCCTCGGCACCAGGAGGTTTTGAGTCTCAAGTACATGGAAGGGTTGAGCGTGCGAGCAATCGCCAAAGAACTCGGTTCGAGCGAGAAGGCTGTTGAATCTCGCCTGAGCCGTGCCCGAGAGGCGTTCCGGAAGGAATACAGGGAGTGCCGGACACAGGCACGCAAGGAATAGACTGATGATAGATGAACTCGAGGGACTGAAAGCGTGCTCCTTTCCGGCGCTGCCGGCCAAGTTTCGAGCAGGGGTCGAGATGCGTGTAGCGCCTGTCCTGCGCAGGCGGCGCGCGCTGCGACGCAGGAGGGTAGCCGCTGTGGCGGCGGCTTTCTTGGTGCTTATCATCATCTCCGTGAACGAGTTGATGGATAGGGCGAGCTACCGGGAAGAGCGCGGCGAGCGGGCCTCAGCCGTTCGTCAAGAGGCGCGCGTGACACCTCGTGCGGAGCTGGACTCAGGAGAAGCGGTAGGCACGCCTGTCGGCGAATCGGCTGCAAGTGTCGTGCGTCCGAAACCGCCGGAAGGATGGGAGAAATCGGTGATTCCCGGTTTCGACCCAAGTATCGAGTCGGTGATCATTCGCTATCCACGTCCCGAGCGGAAAGAGTGCAGGAAGCTGTTTGAAACCTGGGGTGCTGGCGCTGTCGACGCGCTTATCAAGCTATATACGACCCCCGAATGGGCCGAGTTCAGGTGGGATATTCGGCATCTGCTGGCAAACGGTGGAGAGCCACGCGCAGAGTCTTTCCTGATCGAGCGATTCCGAGCACTCGCGCGTGCTCAGGACCGGTCGGATGCGGCCGACAGAGAGATGCGGCGCTTGTGTGCTGTCATGGGTCGTAGCGGTGCAGAATCTTTTGTCGATGCGCTCGCGCAAGAAGCGCTTCGCGAGCCCCCAGAATATCTCGATGAATACGTCGGAGCCTTGGCACAAACCGGTTCCGCGAAAGCTTTGGAGGTTCTCAGGGCTCTAAAGCGCAACGGCCACAATGTGGACTTCTACATCCCCCGGCTTGAAGGAAGAGTACGCGCCCGGCGACTTATGACGGAGATGAAGGAGGAGCGGACAAAATGAAGAGGTGCTATCACGTCCTGTTTGTATCACTCTGCGCTTTGTTGGCTGGCGCAAGTGCCGGACCCAGCCGGGAGGACTGGAACTTCACCGACGGCAGCATCACAGTGACCGTGCTGGACGAGGAGGGTCGACCGGCGCCTGATGTCGAGGTGCGATGTGCCATGGACTGTTACGGGATCCCGGGTTCGCGATTGCCCGACGCCACCGTCCACCGTATGAGAACGGACGTGGAGGGCACTTGTACGTTCTCGAATCTAATCGCCGTGTGGTACTTACTCCATGCACAATCCGGCGGGCTTGGCGCGTGGGGAAAGACCGGGCTTCTGGCGCCGGATGACAAGCACGTTAAAGAAACGCTGAGGCTGGGTGTGCACTACTCAAACCGAGGCATTGTGCGTGACCCGTCCGGTGCGCCCCTCCCGGGTGTGGAGGTGCTGCTGCGGCGCTCGATGCCGGCCGCGATTACGGACGAGAACGGACGCTACGAAGTTCGCAATGTCGAGGGCGACATGATGTTCTTCCTCAAGAAGGACGGGTACGGCTGCCTCGAAACCAGGTATCGTCCTCCCGGGCAAAACCTCGATATTACCATGCCTGAAGGCGCGTTGTTGGAAGCGACATTAGTGGATACGGACGGACAACCTGTGCCGGGCGCGCGTGCTTGGTACGAGGTGCTAGGGGATGAAATCTATTACAGCATCCGTGTTAAGACAGACGCTCAAGGGCGGTTCACCACGGTTTGGCTGCCGCCGGGAGAGAAAGTCATACTTGGCGCCTGGCGCCGAGTTAATGGAGAGCGTTGGAGGGCTGAAAAAGAGGTTGTACTTGACGCCGGCGCAGACAACACAGCGACCCTACAATTGGAACCATATGAGGAGCCGCCCACGACGACCATCAGCGGCCGGGTCGTGATGGCCGGCACAGAAGATCCGGTCCCAGCACAGATAGCGCTTGGCGAGCACAAGGAATGGGTGCACGAAGCCGATTTCCACACGGACGAGTCCGGCCGGTTTGTTCTGGAGCAGCTACCGTTGAAGAAATACTATATCGCCGCGCTGCCGGACGACCGCACACTCTACGCCGTTGATGGCTTGACCGCCGTCGACCTTTCGAGCGGCAAGCCCGTCGAAGACCTCGCCATTGAGCTCGCACAAGGCTGTGCCATTCGCGGAAAGGTCCTCAGCGCTGACGGGGTGACCGTACCGGAGAAACAGGTACTGTATTGTCTTAGCAGTGAATCGGGCACGCGCCGTGTGCCTGGATACGCGCGCACGGTCTACTCGGAGGATGACGGGCACTTTGAGATTCCGTGTCTGCCGTGCACCGGCGAACAGTTTGAGCTGACCGTCGGCGATGCTCGAGCTATGGTCGGTCCGCTGCAGAAGGGTGAGATCCAGGAGGAGGTCGTGCTGCGGCTCGAGGACGTCTACCTCAAACCTGACTTGAAAGCCGCCATCCGGGGCACACTGGTGGACCTGGGCGGGGAGCCCATATCCGGCGCGGTGGTCACGCTGACCGCGCCGCACCGGCCGGAGACATGCGTCACGCGCAGCGACGGCTCATTCGAGTTGGAGTTTCGCGAGGGTGGCACGGTTCAGTTTGACGTTGCTGTTCGAAAACAACTGTACACGGGGCGTCAGGTCGGTTCGACGACACAAAAGGCCGCAATTGTGGAAGGAGGCAGACTCACGTTGAGGAAGGGGGTATCTGTTGATGGGGCGCGCTTAGTAGCTGTGATAAAGCCACCCCGTACCCTTGCAGGCACAGTTGCAGATGAAGCTGGTCAGCCGCTTGAAGCGAACGTAGACTACTACCAAGGTACGACGCAGGGCGGGGTGCGGTGCGAGAAGGGTCGTTTCCTTCTGACCGATTATGAAGCCGTGGAGCCCCTGCTACTTGAATTCCGGAAGGAGGCATACCAGGCGGTCGTTCTGGAGTGCGGGCGCGATTTCGACATGGGAGACATGCACATAGAGGTAGTCATGAGGAAGGGGCCCTTTCCAGAAGGAACCCCCATCTTCTTAGCGGTGACAGGTCGCGAAGCGCCGCCCGAGGGAGTAGCACCCTACTCCCCCTGGGGCAGCATGAGAGATAGGGTGCGGCTTTGGAAGAGGGACGCCGAGCACGTGGCTGTTGTCGCGCGAGCCGAGTACAGCATTCGTGTGACCGACGCGCAGGGCAACCCGATTAACCGCATTCGCGTTGAGGACGCCGTCCCGTATGGCCGCATGGGCCCCATCAGCCGTGAGACTGCCACCGTCGATACAGATAGCCCTTCGGAGATGCTCGAAGGGGAAGACGGCCGTTTCACACTGAAGGAGAAATCGTGGCGCATGCCATGGAAATTGAGCGTATGGATCTCTGCTCGGGGCACTGGGCGGGAACTGTTCAGCGCGGAGAATCTGACGAGCGAGGAGCCGGTCCATATCACGCTTCATCCGGCTTCGAAGATCACTATCCGCGTCCAGGACTATGGTGGTGAGCCAATCGTGGGATTAGTTGTGGGACCGGGGGCGAGCTATGGAAGCCACAATTCAAGTCCCAGTTCCGGCCTGCCCGAAACCGATCTCTCGGGTGCTGTTGAGTTTGAACGTCTGAGTCCCGGATATTACGTGTACTTTGTTCAAGACAAATGGAAAGTTGTTGAAAGGCAGTTCCGTTCCCCCCAGGAATACGCAAGAGTGGCTGCCTTTGACATAGGACCCGGCGAGACCTACGAGAAGACCGTCCAGTTTGGCGTGCCTCAAGAAGGAAGTACGGCCAAGCTCCTGTACGACTGGGAGAAGGAGTATAGAAAGAGCACTCGTGAACGAGACCTGAAACCCCGCAAAATTCAGGAATCTGTGCGGCGAGAACTGGCCGAGCTGGTCGCGGCCCGGCTCGAGGAGCTGCCGGGTCGGTACTGGTTCGAAGCGCGTGAGGCGACCCGGCTGGCCGCGGCTGCCGAAGGTTATGGTCTTTCGGAAACGGTACCCGCACTCCAGGACATGCTGGCACGATGGCTCTCTGCGGGTGAGGGCGTCAGTCACGACCGTCAGCTTCGTGTCGTCGTGCACGCGGTTGTCGCATTGGCCGGAGACGATGCTGTGCCCTTCTTCGCCGCCGCCGCGACCGATGCACGCTTTCTTTACGAAGTCAGAAGAGAATCCGTCGTTGGTCTCGGCCAGATCGGTACTGAAAAGAGCGTGGCCGCCTTTGTGAAGCTGCGCGATGCGGCGTTCGGCAAACCCGGCACGCCCGAGCGCAAGGAAAGCTACACGCACGCTGAGAAGATGGCCGAGACAGTCGAGATGGTCTTCAACGTAATACCACGCCTGCCCAGCGACGAAGCGCCTCCGCCTCTCGCAACAGTGTCGCCCGAGGACGCGTGGGTTTCGGAGGGCTTCACCGAAGGACACATCGGTTGCCGCATGCCAGGAGGCGGCTATACGCGAATCATGATGAGGCGTTTCGGCAATGAATGGCTCATCGCGGGGTTCGGGCAGACTGTTATCTCTTGAACATCTCTCCTTTACTGCCTGCGCATTTCCTCAGCTTCGCGCAAGCGCCTTCAGAGGTCACCTTGCTGGTCGGGAGGCAGCAGGACGAAGGAAAGTTCGTTCGACGGGATTCGGCAAAACGGTACGTCCACGTCCGGATAGTTCAGTGTCCTGTACGCGGCTTTGACGCGGTATTCGCCGGCTGGAAGGTCAAAGTTATCGTGCAGCGACACCTCCAGACTGACCTTTTCCCCCGGCTCCAGGTAGCGCCCGGCATTCCTGTCCATCTCCTTGAGGCCGTAAGGGCCGAGGTAGTCACGGCGCACTCCGCTCGTGTCAAGAACGGCAATCTCGAACGTCATGTCTTCGGGCGCCGGCTCGAGTATCTTGGCCGGTTCCTCGCCCTCGTTGGTGATCGTCGCGTGGAGTATAATCGGCCACCCCGGGGGGAACTCTGATTCATCGAGGCTGATCCTGACCTTCAGTTGAGGCGGATGAGCGGGCATTCGCGCCCAGATCAGAAGAGCAACGAAGATGGTCGCGCAGACCGCGATTATTATCTTTCGTCTCTTGCTCATCCGGACACTCCTACTCCATCTACTCCTCACAGCAGCAATTGTACCGGAGGCGCACCAGCGTTTTCAATGGCGTTGAAACGCGATGAAGCTTCCTGCAAGCCGATCTCGCACCCGCCAGAATTATTGACAATTATCGCAACCCTGTGATAGTGTGCAAGTAGCACGGGTTTGGCGCGACTTTAATATGGATACAGAGAGAAAACACAGGAAAGAGAATCTGGGCGAAAAGCCCGTTCATACCGAACTCGCCGGAGGGCGTATCGGGGTAGTGTACCGAACTCTAATGCCCTTCATAAAGGTTCGCCTCACGGCAAAGACCATGATTCTGAGCTTGGGTCTTGTTGGTCGGGGGGCGTACAGGAGGAAGGAGAACGCCGAAATCGCCCGCCAGAGAGACCTGCGGCTACCGCTCGACAAGACCGCGTACGGGGGAAGAGGCAGCGCACGAAGAGGATTCGAAATTCCGCTTGACAAGATCTCTTACGTTCAGACGCAGAAAACTCTTCTCGTCAGCGAAGTGAAAGTCATTCATTCCGAACCGGACGTTCCGGCCGCAATAAGCATTCAGTCATTTAACCCGGCACGCCTCCTGAACCTGATTGCCTCTCTGGGCGTTCGTGTGGACGACAGGGCACGCGTCGCCGCGCGTCCGGCGCGGCATCGGGTCGGGGCCTACGCGCTGGTTATCGGAGGCGTGTTGCTTTTTGTCGCGGGGCTGCTGTGTATTGTGATCTTGACGGTGTTGGCGGTGAAGGAGATAACTGGAAGCCCGGTGTAGTGGTTTTCGCCGCGAAGTGGCGTCGATCGACGGAACGTCCTGTGCAATGCCGGCAATAGGAGATGTGTCATGGAGTGCTGGGCTGGAATCGATGTCGGTTCACTCACGACCGAGGCGGTCGTCATTGACGCAGACCGACGTGTGGTCGGCAGCGCGATTGTGCCGACAGGTGCGCGTTCGACGCGAGCCATAGAGGAGGCGATGAGCCGCGCTCTGGCGCTTGCCGCAATACCCGCCAAGAAGATCGCGTCCATCGTGTCGACCGGTTACGGGCGAGGGAACGTACAAGGTAGAATGAAGGACGTGACGGAGATCACATGCCATGCGCGAGGCGCGCACTTCCTGTTTCCCTCGACCCGATTCGTAGTGGATGTCGGGGGCCAGGATTCCAAGGCAATAGCGCTCGATGGCGGCGGACGCGTGACGGACTTTGCGATGAACGACAAGTGCGCCGCCGGAACCGGACGTTTCCTGGAGGTCATGGCGCGCGCACTCGAGATAGAACTGGAGGATATGGGCAGCCTTGCGGTGCAATCGACGAAGAAACTGACCATATCGAGCATGTGTACCGTGTTTGCCGAAAGCGAGGTGGTTTCCCTGCTATCGAGGGGGGAATCCGTGCCGGATATCGTAGCGGGACTGAGTCGCGCCATATCGGAGCGAATCCGTTCGCTGGCGCAGAGGGTCGGTATCGGAGATGAGGTGACTATGACGGGTGGAGTCGCCAAGAACGGGGCGGTCGTCCGCGCGTTGGAGAAGGTTTGCGGGAAGAGCTTCCACATCCCGCCGGAACCCCAGATAGTCGGTGCGCTGGGCGCGGCCCTTATCGCGCGCGAGATGGAAGTGTAGGGGCGGTTCGCGAACCGCCCTCATGCACGGCGAAAAGGAGGCGGTGACGCCATCAAGATCCACGGAAACCTTCACGGACTTAAGGCCAGCCATATCAAGGCGATCCAGAGGATCGCCAGGAGACGAATCTCGCCCGACGCTGTGGTAACCCCCGAGGTCGGCAGGTATCTGGCGGAGGTCTCGCGGGATGTGGGTCGGCAGATAGGGATTCTCGTGGACCGGCGCGGTCAGATCGAGAAGATCATTGTCGGCACGGCGAGAGGCATTTTTCTGCCCGACATGTCCTCAGACCCGTCGCCGTTGGCACGGCTGCGAGGTGTGCGCCTGATACATACGCATCTCAAAGAAGAACCCCTTTCGGATGAAGATCTGACGGATCTAACCCTGTTACGTCTCGATTGGATCGCCGCGATCGGCGTGAAATCCGACGGTGCGCCGGGCCTCGTTCACAGCGCGCATCTGGTGGCGCATAACGCTGAGGATCACGCCTGGGAACTCAGCAAACCGGACAGCTTGTACGAGCTGGGCACCGATTTCCTCGAGACGATCAAGGCCGTCGAGGAGGAGTTCGCGCGCGTGCGGCGTGCCGCATCGCCCGCTGAAGGACGGGACCGCGCTATCCTGGTGCACGTTGCCGGACGTTCGTCCGAATCCGCGCGCGAGTCCATCGCTGAGCTGGAAGAACTTGCCCGCACGACGGGTCTGGTCGTGGTGGACACGGTGATTCAGAAGCGAGGAAAGGTTGATCCCCGATTCGTCGTCGGGCGGGGCAAATTGAAGGAACTTATCGGTCGCTCCATGCAGCTCGGAGCCGAGATGATAGTATTCGACATGAACCTCACCCCGGGGCAGGTGAGGGCTATAGCCGATTTCACGGACCTGAAGATACTCGACAGGACACAGGTCATACTCGACATTTTTGCTCAGAGAGCGCGTACCACCGAGGCGAAGAGGCAAGTCGAACTGGCACAACTCAAGTATCTGTTGCCGAGACTTGCTGAGAAAGACACCGCTATGTCGCGGCTCACGGGCGGCATAGGCGGTCGGGGTCCCGGCGAGACGAAACTCGAGATTAACCGCAGACGTGCCCGCGACAAGATTCACAGGCTTGAGAGGGAGATCGAGAAGATCGGACAGAGAAGGACCCTACGCCGCTCACTGCGCAAACAACACGGGCTGCCCGTGGTATCGATCGTCGGTTACACGAACGCCGGCAAGTCCACATTGCTCAACTCCCTTACTAACAGCGAAGTGCTTGTGGAGAACAAGCTTTTTGCGACGCTTAATCCCGCCAGCAGACGCCTGAGGTTTCCGAAGGAGCGCGACGTGATCATAACCGACACGGTCGGATTGATCCGCGACCTGCCGCCCGACCTGCTGTCGGCGTTTCGGGCAACGTTTGAGGAGGTGCAAGACGCAGACCTTCTCGTGCACGTAGCGGATGTCGGTAGTCCCCACTTCGAACACCGCGCAGAGGAAGTGAACCGCATCCTGGACCAGCTCGAGCTCGATCACAAGAGGACAATACTCCTATTTAACAAGATAGACCTTGTCCCGTCAGAACTGGTTTCTAATCTTTGCAGGATTCACCGCGCCATACCTATATGCGCGCACGATACGAGCACGTTCGGGCCGTTGCTGAGCGAAATGCATCAAATACTCTGGGAGGAACCGCTGACGGCGCCGGTTCACGGGTAAACGGCCCGTCAGAGGCGGGTATGCGAAATGGATGTCTCCCCCGCCTGGCTGCTAACATTTTAGGTGTCAAGACTCATTAGAAATGTCCTCCTGTAGCCATAGCTCGAAGTGCTTGCATTGTGTGTGGGTTGGCCCCCATGGGGGCCAAATTTGTCAATAATTATGTTTGGTCTCTGGTGCATTAGAGTTGCCTTGCGTTTGACCCGGAAGCCGGCCGTGCGCACGCCGCCCGCTTACGTCCGTAGCGGAAGCTGCGCCATGGATGGTCCGGCGCCGGTTTCCATTGGGAGCTTGGCTTAGGCGTTATCGCAGGGCTGAGTTTCTCAGTCTTCCTGGGTGTCGGTTGTGCTACAAGCTGGTAGTTGAGCTTTTTGTCGCGGTAGAGGATCTCGATGGTCTCATCAAGAAGTACGCGCACCGCCACTTTCTCTTTGGGTTTGGGACGAGGCCGGTTGTCCTTGAGAATCTGGTAGAAGCGGTTCTCGTACCGTATGGTCCAGTCGTTCTGTAGTGTGCGTGTGTGCTCCCACGAGAACACTTCTG
>CBFDCQ010000055.1:0-22574 GCA_965603355.1 uncultured bacterium | reverse complement strand
ACTCTCGGAATCATTTGTGCCAAACTGTGTGGCCCACGTGCGCCGGCTCAAGGTTGCGTTCTTGGCGGGCGAGCCGCCGGAAGGTTTTCGCCTTCTTCGCGAAGAGCCGACTCTTCTTATCTGATTTCCTCCTCGAACAGTTGCACCTTTAGAGCGAACTGCATGCCGCGCGGCAAGCTACGCTTTTCTGTGCTGGTACCGCCCGCCGGACGGCGTTTTCCTCCCTGAGGCAAGACCGTGCTGAGTCGTAAGAGGGGAATCGAGCCGATCTGCGCCAACCAGGGTAATCAGAGGCCAAGACCGGCGCCTATCGGAAGAAGTCGGGTTTGACCGCTGCGGGGCTGCCCTGTGACTTTTGGAGCACATTGTACTGGCATGCCGGAACCTGCGTGCAAAACCGGGTGGGGTTCCGCGACCGTGTTCAAGCTATTGGGGGGGCAGGCGTGACTTTTTGGTGGGATTTTGCCACTATATATATGAAGGGAGTTAATTAGAGGGGTGCATGTGCCGGAGAACTGGATAAGGTGGTAAGCGACAAGAGGCTGGTCGAGATAACACTTGCGGGAGATCCTGAAGCGTTTGGCCAGTTGGTCGAACGGTACAAGGGAGCTGTGTACGCTCTGGTTTGCCACTATACAGGGAGGTACGGCGAGGTTGAGGATCTGGCTCAGGAGTCGTTTGTCGAGGCGTACCGGAGTCTCAAACGTCTTAGGGAGCACGAGAAGTTTTGCGCGTGGTTGAGAGGGATAACTTACAGGGTATGCATGAACTGGCTGAGGAAGGAGGAGAAACGGCACCAACGGACTGTTTTCAAACGGGATGAGGACGGTGCGGATGATATCTCTTATAAGGCAATAATATCTGCTGAGGTTTCTGTGGATAGGGAGTTGGCGCGCAGAGAGGTTCGCGAGGCCGTTCTTGAGGCGATCGCGTCGCTGCCGGAGAAGTATCAGTTGCCGGTTGTGCTTCGGTATCTTCAGGAATTGTCGTATGAGGAGATAGGCAGTTTTATGGATCTGCCCAAGAGTACGATACGGGGGATACTTTATCGGGCAAACAAGATACTCAGAGAAGAGCTTCATGATACTTGGGCAAGAGGAGAGATAGGATGGCCACATGTGAACGAGTAGCAATACTCCTTCAGGCTTATCTAGACGACGAGCTGGCGCCTTGGGAAAGGCTGATGATTGAGCATCATGTCCAGGATTGCGTGATGTGCCAGGAGGAGTTGCGAGAGATCACGAGTTGCAGCGCGGCCTTATTCGAGTCATTTGCGGCATACAAGCTTTCCGCCGGATTTCGTGACAGTGTAATGAGCCACTTATCCGGGAGGATGGCGGGCGGGTTTTGGGCTCGTCGAGCGAAGGCTGGATCCAGACGTGTCAACAGGGGCGCCGGGTTGGTGAGTCGGTCGATGCTCGCGGGCGCAGTCGTCGTTTTGTTCATCGCGCTCGTTATAATTGTGGGGAACTACCCGGATCCTGTCGCGGTGCCAAACGAGATCGGAATGGTGATGGGAGTGGAGGGTTCGGTTGAGGGTTCCCTCAAGGAAACAGTGGTCCGTGACAGGATTTTCACGGGCGACCGTTTTACAACAGGGAAAGAGGGAAGACTCATACTGGCGCTTGAAGGTCCCACAGAGATAAAGGTGAACGGTGACACTGAACTGTGGATCGACAACGAGCGGGTTGTGCGTCTTGTTAAAGGCGAGATCTGGGGACACGTTGCGGGGAAGAAGGCGCCGTTCATGGTCGAAACACAGTACGGCAAAGTTCTTGTGACGGGGACTCAATTCAACATAAGTACTACCCGAAATCAGACGATTGTAGCGGTTTCTGAAGGGAGACTGGTTCTGGAAACGTCCGAAGGGTTGTTTACCGAGGTGAACGCAGGCTACGCCAGCAGTGCCGGAGTTGGTTTAGCTCCGCAGCCGGTGCGCGCGGTTCCTGTTTCGGAGGTCGGCAGGTGGGCAAGCGCGCTCGTCCCTCAGACTACGGACAGCAGGTACAGCATGAGAAACCAGCGCGAGGGGCAAGTCGGTGCGCTTTACATGTTCAGGCCCGCCAGTAGGACGCGGGTGATGGACGTTTTGGTCAGAAGAGACGCGTACGGTACTGCGCCGCTGTCGTCGCCGGGTAGCTTTAACGTAGTTCTGTACGACGGTCGGCTGGAGGTGCTGGCAAGCCGCGCATTGTCTCCTTCTGAGTTTACGGGAACGAGCGATCGCATTGTCGTTGATTTTTCTTCGGACGGTGTGGTCGTAGACAAGCCGTTTTACGTGCTGTTCGGCTCGAACGTGGAGGTGTTGAAATCGTTGCCGGTCAGGTCGGATATTGACGTGGTTACATACTCAAGTGAGGAGAGCAGCTAGGACAGAGCGAGAGAGCAGGGTTTACGTCCGCGAACCGGGAGCGAGGCCGACTACCGCGCCTCTAGCAACATCCTTCCCCCGTGAAAAGCTCTACGGTTCGCGGACGTAAGCCCTGTCGCAGGGCAAAAAAAGTGAGAGGGAGTCTCCGACCTCGGGGCAATCGGAAACTCCCTTCTCCAAAACGTCAGCATATCAATAGGATGTAGCAACTAACCGGGTTGTTCCTATCGGCCGACGTCTCACGGGGCCATTATAGCAAATCTGCGGATTTTGTGCAAGGATTTCCACGCCTTTTTCTGTCAACAATTTATTCCGGGGGACTATCCGGTAGGCGCCTGAGAAGAGGGTTCGGGTAGCGCGGATGCGGGCGCTTATTTACTCAGGAGGACGTCCATGTCGAGGGTGTTTATCAGAGGCGGCAATTGACGGGGGAGCTATTACGCGATATAATTAGTAAGTGGGGGCGTTGAGAAGGATGGTGTGGTTGGTGATACCGGGGGTCTATCCAAGGTTTCGAGCTGGGGTATTGTATCTGTGTCCGAAGTGAACAAGATCCTGATAGTAGATGACGACGACGGGATACGCGATATGCTGCGGCTTAAGCTGAGCAATGAGGGTTATTCCTGTCTCGCCGCCGACCGACCGGAAGAGGCGTTGGAGTTGATCCGTTCCAACAACATCGCTCTCGCGTTCGTAGACGTCAAGATGCCCGGGATGGACGGGATTGAACTGACGAAACATATAAAGCAGATCGAGCCCGACACTTGCGTGCTTATCATAACGGGATACCCGGACATGGACTACGCTGTGGACGCGATGCGCAGCGGCGCCGAGGACTACCTTGCCAAGCCGTTCAATCTGGAAGAGGTGAGTTTGAGCGTCCAGCGGTCCCTCCAGAAACGCGACCTCATTATGCAGAACAGGGAATATCAGTGCCGGCTGGAGCAGAGGATAGGGGACAAGACTGCTGAACTTGAGGGCGCGAACAAGGAGCTTAGAGAGACGAAAGAGTACCTCGTGAACCTGATTGAGAGTTCGGTTGACGGGATCATAACCACTGATAGGGATGGACGGATCAGCTTTGCGAGCAAAGGTGCTCAGGAAATCCTCGGTTACGATGACAGCACGGAGCTTCTCGGACGATTTGCCCACGAGTGCTACGTTGGCGGCAGGAGAGAGGCACGGGAGATCATGGAGACTCTGCGGTCGTCGGGTCGGTTGCAGAACCACGAGACGGAGTTCATCCGCAAGGATGGTGAGACGGTAGCCGTCTCGCTATCGGTGTCGCTTTTGCGCAGCAGGGATGGGGAGGTAATCGGTACGCTGGGTATAGGCAAGGACATCACTGAGCAGAAGAAACTGGAGCGTGACTTGAGGGAGCTTTCCATAAAGGACAGCCTGACGGGACTGCACAATCAGCGCTACTTCTACGAGAGACTTGAAGTGGAGATAGAACGCGCCAAGCGTCAGGGCCATCCGTTGTCGCTGTTACTCTTCGATATTGACCATTTCAAGTCCTACAACGACAAGCACGGTCATCTGGCCGGGGATGGTGTCCTGGAGAAGGTTGGAGATATCGTTCGCGAGTGCACGCGTGAGCACGTTGATACCGGCTATCGGTACGGCGGGGACGAATTCACCGTGATCCTTTCGGAAACTACTGAGGATCAGGCGCTTAGCATTGCAGAACGTTTGCGGGAGACCTTCGAAGCGCGCAGTTTCGACGGGCTGACCTTGAGCATTGGTCTAATGGTCTACGATTCGAAGTTTACCTCCAAGACGTTCATCAAGAGAGCAGATGAGGCGATGTACGGTTCGAAGCGTTCCGGCGGCAATCAGGTGTATCTGCTCACAGCCAAGTAACCTACCAGACTCTGTTTGTACTCCCTGCACGAGATTTCGAGCCGTGCAGTCAGTCAGTCCTGCCTTGTGCCGTGGAGTTGGGTGTGTGTGTACTCAAACTCCTTGCTGCCGTGGACCGGGAGTTCGAGCGTAAACTTGACCGTATCCATATCGAGCTGCTCGAACTTGCCGAAATCGCCGGATTTCTTCAGGTCATAGTACTGGCTCGGGAAGTTGCGCGTGACCTCGACCCTGACAGGTATATCGCGGAAGTTCTCGACTTCGACCTTGAACGACTTGATCTCGTCGAACCCATCGATATTACCTCGTCTGTCGAAGGAGTAGTTGGCAGTGCTATATTTCATCAGTTTAGGCTTGACGTTGACGTCCGGCGCGCCGCCGAGATTCAGTTCGACGTCTTCGTCAACAGGAATGTACTTGAAACCGGCCTGGCCGGTGTAACTGAGGTGCTGCTCCTCGTCCGCCGTACGAAACACCTTGATGACGCCGTCCGGTATGGGGGTATCGCCCAGGTTGTGTTCCTCGTCGTTCTTGAAGGAGAGGAACCGGACGACATCGGAGCCGTATCGATCTTCTTCATACTTGTACAGGTTCTTGACGGGCACGCCTTGCACTTTGAAGGACGGGAGGCGTTTTGACCAGCCGTCGGGGATTGTCTCCGTGCCCTCGATAGTGTAAAGGAAGTATTCGGAGAGCCCTTCTTTGACAATCTTCTTGGGCTCGGCGCGGGCGGCCTGGTCTAACGTAATGGCGAAAGTCCGGATTCTCTCTCGATCTTCAGGCGGAGATGAGAGGGCTCCTGGTGGAGGTACTGGCGGGAACGGTCGTCCATAGGGGAACTGGCGTTGCGCGAGTTCGGCGATCTGGTCGAGGATGTGTATCTTGCCGACGATCAGGCGCGTCTGCGCTTCCGGATAATCCTCGCCGCTGTGGTTTGTTACCCGGACGTAACCGTCAAGGTCCATGGTCTTCTCATCGTTGGTGAGCGTGCCCATATAGAAGGCGCGCCACGAGAGACCGGAGGTGAAATATGTGATCTCGACCGGGACGCTTCCGCTCACGCCGGACTGTATGTGCCATAGACCGAGGTTTCTAACGCGTGGGGGGTAAGTTATGTCGAAGATGTCGATCTTGTCTGCGAACTTCTTGGGCATCATATCGAGCGAAGTGGGGTCTATGAGCGTTCCCGCCCAGGAGAACTGGAGCACGTTATCGCCCTTCTTCATGGTAAGTTCGCGCTCGTCTCTGACGAGGGTGATGTCCGCGGAGTTATATATGGTGAGCTGTATCTTCTTGCCGGCAGGCAGCGTTACAAGGTCAACCTTCGCGGCCGCAGATCCTGACAACAGCATGCATATAGCAATCGCAACGAGTATCGGTCGCACTAAAGCGTTCTTCATCTCAGGAAGACCCCTCCAATTTGAATTCGTGCCGCCGCCCCGGGGCTTTGCTGCAAAGAGCGTGCCGTGCGGAGGTCCTGCCTTGTGCCGTGCAATTGGGTGTGTTTATACTCGAACTCCTTCTTGCCGTTAGGCGGAAGCTCGATGGTGAACTTGACCGTATCCATATCGACCTTCTCGAACTTGCCGGTATCGCCGGACTTCTCCAAAGCGAAGTACTGGTTCTGGAAGTTGCGCGTGACCTCGACATTGATGGGAATATCGCGGAAGTTCTCGACTTCGACCTTGAACGACTTGATCTCGTCGAACCCGTCTATATTCCCTCGTCTGTCGAAGGAGTAGTTGGCAGTGCTATATTTCATCAGTTTAGGCTTGACGCTGACGTCCGGCGCCGCGCCGAGATTCAGTTCGACGTCTTCGTCGACCGGAATATACTTGAAACCGGCCTGGCCGGTGTAGCTGAGGTGCTGCTCTTCGTCCGCCGTGCGGAACACTTTGATTACACCGTCGGGTATCGGTGTGTCGCCGAGGTTGTGTTCTTCGTCGTTCTTGAAGGATAGG
This sequence comes from uncultured bacterium, assembly GCA_965603355.1. Classification (GTDB taxonomy): domain Bacteria; phylum Hydrogenedentota; order CBFDCQ01; family CBFDCQ01; genus CBFDCQ01. The sequence continues at coordinate 16,379 of CBFDCQ010000055.1, read as the reverse complement.
AACCGTACGACGTTCGCGCCGTAGCGGTCTTCCTCGTACTTGTACAGGTTCTTGACCGGCACACCTTTCACGTTGAAAGAGGGCAGGCGTTTTGACCAGCCGTCGGGTATGGTCTCGGTCCCCTCGATGGTATAAAGGAAGTACTCGGAGAGACCTTCTTTCCTGATCTCTTTGGGCCTAGCGAGTGAGAGTTTCGCTACTGCCTCCCGGTCCATCTCCCGGAGCTCGTCGGTAGCCATGGCAGCGGGAGCTTGTGGCACGGGCATCGGCGGAAATGGACGCCCGTACGGGAACTCGCGTCGAGCGAGTTCGGCGATCCTGTCAAGGATGTGCAGCTTGCCGACGATCAGGCGAGTCTGCGCTTCAGGATAGTCCTCGCCGCTGCGGTTTGTTACCCGTACGTAACCGTCAAGGTCCATGGTCTTCTCATCGTTGGTGAGTGTGCCCATGTAAAAGGCGCGCCACGAGAGACCGGAGGTGAAGTAAGTGATCTCCACCGGAACGCTGCCGCTGACGCCCGACTGTATGTGCCATAGACCGAGATTCCTGACCCGTGGTGGGTATGTAATGTCGAAGATGTCGATCTTGTCTGCGAACTTCTTGGGCATCATATCGAGCGAAGTGGGGTCTATGAGTGTCCCCGCCCATGAGAACTGCAGCACGTTATCGCCCTTTTTCATTGTGAGTTCGCGCTCGTCTCTGACGAGGGTGATGTCTGCGGAGTTGTATATGGTAAGCTGTATCTTCTTGCCGGCAGGCAGCGTCACGAGGTCAACCTTGGCTGCCGCTGAGCCTGACAATAGCATGCATATAGCAATCGCAACGAGTATCGGTCGCACTAGAGCGTTCTTCATCTCAGGAAGACCCTTCCAATTTGAATTCGTGCGGCCCCGGGGCTTTGCTGCAAAGAGCGTGCCGCGCGGAGGTCCTGCCTTGTGCCGTGGTGCTGGGTGTGTGTATACTCAAACTCCTGCTTGCCGTTGGCCGGGAGGTCGAGTGTGAACTTGACCGTATCCATATCGACCTGCTCGAACTTGCCGGTGTCGCCGGACTTCTCCAGAGTGAAGTACTGGTTCGGGAAGTTGCGCGTGACCTCGACATTGATGGGTATATCGCGGAAGTTCTCGACCTCGACCTTGAAGGTCTTGATCTCGTCGAACCCGTCGATATTACCTCGTCTGTCGAAGGAGTAGCTGGCGGTGCTATACTTCATCAGTTTGGGTTTGACACTGACGTCGGGTGCGGCGCCTAGATTCAGTTCCACGTCTTCGTCGACCGGAATATACTTGAAACCGGACTGGCCTGTGTAGCTGAGATGCTGCTCTTCGTCCGCCGTACGGAACACTTTGATTACACCGTCCGGTATCGGAGTATCGCCCAGGTTGTGCGCCTTGTCGTTCTTGAAGGATAGGAACCGCAGGACATTAGCGCCGTATCGTTCCTCGTCGTACTTGTACAGGTTCTTTACCGGCACGCCTTTGACGTTGAAGGACGGTAGACGTTTCGACCAGCCGTCGGGTATTGTCTCCGTGCCCTCGATGGTGTAGAGGAAGTATTCCGAGAGCCCTTCCTTCCTGATCTCTTTAGGCTTGGCAAGTGCGATACCCCTTGCCGCAGCGCGTGCAGCCGGCCGGATCTCGGCGGCCGCTTCTTCAAGTGCGAGTGCGGCTCGCATGGCCTCAGGCGGGAAGGGTCGTCCATATGGGAACTGGCGTTGCGCAAGCTCGGCAATCTGGTCGAGGATGTGTATCTTGCCGACGATCAGGCGGGTCTGGGCTTCCGGATAGTCCTCCCCGCTGCGGTTTGTTACCCGCACGTACCCGTCAAGGTCCATCGTTTTCTCATCGTTGGTGAGCGTGCCCATGTAAAAGGCGCGCCACGAGAGGCCGGAGGTGAAATAGTCGATCTCCACCGGAACGCTGCCGCTGACGCCCGACTGTATGTGCCATAGACCGAGATTCCTGACCCGTGGAGGATACGTTATGTCGAAGATGTCGATCTTGTCTGCGAACTTCTTGGGCATCATATCGAGTGAGGTGGGGTCTATGAGGGTTCCCGCCCAGGAGAACTGGAGCACGTTATCGCCCTTCTTCATTGTAAGTTCGCGCTCGTCTCTGACGAGAGTGATGTCTGCGGAGTTGTATATGGTGAGCTGTATCTTCTTGCCGGCCGGCAGCGTTACGAGGTCGACTTTCGCCAGAGCCGGGCCTGCCACGACGATGCATACAGCGGTCATTGCCAGTAACCGTTTTATCCTGATGTTCTTCATTTTATCGCCCTCCCTTTTGGAGCTAACATGTTCATGGACGAACGTTCTTGCGCTGGTAGTGCATCGAGAATTCGACCTTGTCGCTTGCTTTCACAGGGACTTCGAACTCCAATGTAGATGCGTCCTTCAGCTCGTACTCTTGCGGACATCTGACCATGTCCCACTGTCCAGGAATGTGCTCGATGAGGGTGAGCACCGCGTCCTTATCCTTGAAATTCTCTATCTTTACGTCGATAACCTCGTCAGTGTCGAACAGCACAATTTGTTCATTCCTGTTTCGCCTGACGTTGGTGCGGTTCTCGCGCATCTTTCTTTGGGTCACTACAATGTCGCGGCTGTCGCCTATGTACAGCTTCATCTTCTCGCCGACGGGTACGAAGTCCGAGCGGTCCTCGCCGAGGAAGATGGTGCTGCCGTGCCCGTCGTCCTGGTAGATTCGTGCTTTGCCGCCCCACAGCCCGAACTTGCCGAGACCGACGGCGGCCTTGTTCTCGATCTCGTACATTACCGGTATGCCGACATTTTCGGGCACCTTTTCCGGGTCCCAGGGGAGCTGGGCTGCGTCGAACGTCCATACTTTGCGTATCGGCAGAGACTTGGTGCTCAAGAACAGCATCCTTTTGGTCTCCTCGTGCTGGATGCTCTTCTCAAACGCCTCGCCATAGTCGAGCAATACGTTTGCCGAGCCGAAGTCCTCCCCGGAGAAGTTCCTGAGCACAAGTAAGGAGTTCAGGTCGAGCTTGCTCTCGTCCTTTGCGGTGAGGGCCTTATACTCTATGAGCCGGTCTATCCCGGTGAGGAGGTAGCTTATCCTGACGTTCTCCTCCCACGCCCCGTCGCTGTATATGTTCCAGGTGAGCGCGGCCTCCCCCGGAGGATAGCTTACACTGATGAGACGCACCTTGTCAGGATGCGACAGTATGCGTATTCGTATTGAGTCGGGGTCAATGTGCACGGCTGCCCAGGAGAAATCTATCTGGTTGGGGCCTTTCTGGAGCGTGAGAACGCGTTCCTCCTCCACGAGCGTGTGAGCGGGATTATCGAGCCGGATGATCGTCGCGGCTCGTTCCGGCAGTGCTACCAGTTTGGTTCTAGCTGCCGCGTTCGTGCTTACCATCGCCAGAGCGAGCGCCAACATGAGACATTTCGTAACCTTATCCATTGTAGCCTCCCTTCCCGATTCGAGCATCGGTTTGTCCCCTTCTTATCCCTCGGTCGGGCGAGCCGCCCGCCCTGCCTTCGATGATCTTCTCTTTATGAATGCGAGCTTCAAGAGCTTCATAACGTTATTACAGTAATCTCCGGTCGGCAAAGAAAGCGCAGGGGCACGAACCACGTGCCGATACCCGGATTGACGTAAAGCGGGCCGTTCGGCGTCTCATAGTATCCGCGATCATAAGGTCCGATATCCTGTGGTGCGTACAGCGCGTTGATTATCGGTAAACGCACCTGACCTCCGTGTGAGTGTCCTGCCAGTGCCAGTGCCACTTTTCGTTCCTCCAAAAGCTCCACCCCGAGAGGGCAATGTGTCAGAAATATGACTCTCTCATATAACGTACGAGCCGGACTTTTCTTAGCGCTTTCGTTGGCACCCTGCGTGTTGTCTTGAATCGCACCACCGTCACCGATTGTAACGTCGGCAAAGGCTTTTTCGATTACAGCATTTCCGGCACGCATGTCGTCTATCCCGACGACGGTCCAGTCATCGTCGAACTTCAAGGAGGAGTTCACAAGCAGGCCTCCCCCGGTTTTCTTACAGGATTCGTCGATGAGAGAGAGGTCCACGCGTGCCCAGTGTTCATGATTACCCGGAACAGCGTATACGGGCGCCTGGATCTTCTCCAGAGCGGCGAGCACTGGAGGAAGGAACCGGGCATTCCCGACAAGGTCTCCCGTGATGCATACGAAGTGGGGAGCGGTTTCACTGATAAGTCGGACGACCTTGCTCAGGTAGTCCTGGTCACCTTTGTAATGCACGTCGGAGATGTGAGCCAACGTGATGGTGGGCGAGTCGGACAGGGAGAGATTGACGATTCTGATCCACCTGGGCTCGACGAGCGCAGCATAAGCGATGCTCACCGCCAAGATGAGCATCACGGCCGCCAGTGCGATCTCCACTCGTCTGCGTCGGGTGTTAGCAGAGAACAACCTCATTGGCCCGGCCTCAACCTTCAGAGTATTTCGAGGAGGACTTGCGCCTTGTCTTCGTCCTTCTCAACGAGTTCACGGAGCCACATGCGCACGCCTTCCTGTCGCTGGTCGAGCACATCCCAGCTCTGGGGATTCTCCTGATTCTCATCGCGTTCAAGCCGGTAGACTGTGCCTCTTTCAATGCAGAGACTATCGGCGAGATGGACGACCGCGGTGAGTTTGAACGAGGCGCTTTCCGGCGAGAAGTCGTGGTGCTGTTCGGCAGCCTCGGCGACCGCTTTCGGCAGCTTCCATTTTCGCGCCAGCACGCCGCCTATGCGTGCATGAGTATGCTCCCAGTACCTGGATTCCGCCTCTACAAACGGGATGCTTTCGTTCTCGGCGATCTCGACGATCTTTTTCAGGTCGTCCTGCAGCTTGTCTATCAGGACAACCATCCCGACATCGTGAAGCATTCCTCCGACGAACGCCTCTTCCGGGCTCAGGTCGGCTACTTGAGAGGAGATCGTCCTGGCGGCAACAGCGCAGTTCACGCTGTGAACCCAGAGCTCCCGAAAGCTCAGAAACGGTGATCCCTTGAACGATTTGAACATGCCGAGGACGCTCGCCGACAACACGACGTTTCTGACCTCACGCATGCCGAGCAAGCTCACAGCGAGCTGGACACTACCTATTCTGTTCGGGAACGAGTAGTAAGCGGAATTAGCGAGCTTTAGCAGCTTCGCAGTCAACCCGACATCTTTCTGTATAGCTTCTGCGACCTTGTCCGCCGAGGCTTCCGGGTCGTTAACCAAAGGCATGATTTCAGACATTGCCTCCGGCAATGAGGGAACGCCGTCAACCTCCGCCAGCAAGTCTATAGTCCGCACATTACTCATCGCCGCACCTCAATATTCTGCCCGCGATTTACGAGATCCGCTGCTGAACAGGTATGTAACCGGATGTCCATGCTCAATACATCTCTTACTTGTGGAAAAACGGGTTGTAAACCCTTTCTATTCCTACTGTTGTGCAGGGACCGTGACCGGTATATATACGGACATGGTCGCCGAGCGGGAATATGTTGTCGCGAATTGAGTCAGTCAACTGTTCGTGTTGGACTCTGCCGGCCGTTCCTCCAACGGCTCCGGCGGAGAGCGCGTCGCCCGCAAACAGGTGGTCGCCGATGACAAGGGAAAGGCTGTCGGGAGTGTGACCGGGAGTGGATAACACCATGCACTGAAACTGGCCCAGCGGCACAGTATCTCCGTTGTTGACGACTTTCCCGTCAGTGATGCCGCCACCGGAGAGCACCTCACCACCAAACTTGCGTTTGACCTCGTCCAGCCCGCCGGTATGGTCAAAATGGCCGTGTGTGATGAAAATGTAGTGGACTTTCAGACTGTTCTCACTGACGATCTGTGCAATTCGCTCATCGTATTCGCCGGGATCGACTATGATTGCATCGTTGGCTTCCGTACAAGCAGCGATATAGCAATTCGTTTGAAGTACAGTAAGAGGCAGTTTTTCGACAATCAGCATATCAGTTCCGCCTAGAAAAACGGTACAGACACATCTTTGCTCGTGCCTGGCGCCGCTTGTTTCAGTCCCCCTTCTCTTCGGCGTCCATAATTGCGCCGGTTAGGTTGGCATCAGAAATAGACGCCCGATCGATGTTCGCTCCCGTGAGCCTTGCCCGCTCGAGGATCGCACCGCTCAAGTCAGCTCCGGTCAGGTCAGATTGTGAGAGATTGGCTTCGCGCAGTATAGCGCGCGTCATGACGGCGCCGGAAGCATCGGCGCCGGTGAGATCCGCTCTGCCCATCCTGGCCTGCTTAAGCAAGGCGCCGCGCAAGTCTGTGTCCCGGAGGCATGTTCCCACAAGATTGGCGCGTCTCAAACTTGTCCGCTCAAGGTTGGCGCCTGTCATGAGAGCGGCACCGGCGACCGCGTCGTCCAGGACCGCTTCAGCGAGGATAGCCCCTATCATACATGCACCGTCGAGCCAGGCCTCGGAAAGAACAGCTCGCGTGAAGTCGGCGTCGACACAACGTGAGTTCGAAAGCTCCGCGCGCTTGAGGGAAGCCTCTTTCGCGAGCGCTTTATGGAGATTAGCGCCGCGAAGCATGCAGGCGTCAAGTACCGCGTTGCAGAGGTTCGTCTGGATCATCGTTGCTCCCTCAAGGTTGGCGCGCTTGAGGCTGGCTCGTTCGAGGTTGGCCTCACTCAGCTCGGCGGCACGCAAGTCGGAACTGTCGAGGCAGGCCCGCGCGATATTTGCCCGGGCGAGCCTTGCGCCAGCCAAGTTGGCGCCGTCGAGTATCGCCCCCGCGAGGTTCAGTCCTTCGAGGTCCACCTTGACGAGGTACGCGCCGGAGAGAGCGTCGCCGTTGCTCACAAGCGCCTCCAGTTCGCTCCGGTACGTTTGCTTGTTGCCTGTGTGCTCCCAGCAACAGTCGGATCTGAAGACGGCGTTCGCGTAACAGCCGTGCGAAGCGCAAGAGCGTTCTGATTTGCAAGCTCGCTGCATCCTAGACAGGTTCCTCACCACCGGTGCGGATTATATACTGTGCTCGGACAGGTGTCAAGAAGACGTCGGCGCCTCAGCGAGGGGCTGTACAGGAGGGACCGTTTCGCGGTATTATATGTAACGGACTAATGGAATGTAGGGACAAGAGGAAGCAACGTTGGTTCCAGGTGGTCGAAAAGGAGGGGATGTATCATGAAACGGACGCTCAGATTGGCTGCGTTTGTGTGTGTGGTGGCGCTTGTCTTCGGTGTGAGCGGGATGGGGCTTGCGCAACTTCGTCTTCCGGGCCGGCCGCCACCGCCGCTCACGCGCGAGGAGATTGTGGAGAGGTTTGGAATCACTCGACGCCAAGCCGGCAACGTTATCAAGGTCCATGAGCGACACAGAGCCAAGATCGATAAGTTAGAGGAGAGATTCAGACAGCAGACGGAGAACCTCCGTAAGTCTGAGAGCCGGTCACTCGCCAGGATAGTCAAGGGGGATCAGTCGCGTGAAATCGAGCGTTTCCTGCAGCGGAGGCGCCGTCCGATGGGATTGGGTTGGGGGAGACCACAGAGATCCGGAGGTGGAGCGGGCGCGGACCAGCCGCGCGGACCCGGTTCCCTTTTTGCCGGGTGGCGGGAGCGATTGAACAAATTGAGGAACCTCACGCCAGAGCAGAAGGAGAAACTGGAAGGGCTGATGAAGTCTTATCGGGAGCAGCTCAGAGGGGTGCAGCAGAAGGTGAGAAAGGGGGTCCAGGATATCCTCACCTCGGAGCAGATGGAGCGGTTCCGTGACAGGTTGGAGGGGAAGCGTCCGCCTGAACGTTAGCGACCGGGAGAGGATTGAGCCGCAGCTTTCTCGGAAGCGCCTCAGCAGAAGGGGTACAGACACATCTGCGCTCGTACCTCGCTCGGCTTGTATCGGTATTCTAGTTGAAGGGCTCGAACCGGACGCCGGGGTCGTCTGGGGTGGTGGGTTCGACGGGGGAGTGCTCAAGATACTGACGCAGCAGTGCGCAGCGGTCTGCGTCAATTATGTGGTCGTTTCCTTTCTCATACACGATCTGTCCGGTGGGACCCAGGCGGTATGTGTGTGAGACGTATTGTTCGTCGCGTACGGCGAGTTTCGGGAAGGTGACGGATCTTTCGCGCAGACGTTGTTCTAAGAGCTGCGTCATGAACCGTTTTGCCTGTCGGCGGTCCTCTGCATCCAGCGCATTGTACCCCACGAGGATGCGCGAGCCGAAATCGTACCCGTGCACTATAGTTGTCCATCGGTCTCCTATAGCGAGCAGGTTGTGGCAGACGGCCATGCCGTTGTTCCCTCTGTCTATCCCAATTCCTCGGAACGAGAACCGTTTATCCAGTATCTCGATCGTACGCTGCTGAGTGTGGTAATCAACGCCCTCCATGTGGACGCGCGCGAAGTTGGTCATGATGCGACCGTCGTCGGAATAGAGTACGAGCTCGGTCGGGTCGCGCGTGTAGCCAAGGTCGCATCCCATGTAGATGTCGAGGCCGGAAAGCGACGGGTCCGGTTCGGGCAGCATTTCCTCGAGGTTGAATTTCTGCACGTCCCGTCTCGTTATGTGGATGTTCTGAAATTTCAGCGCTTCGTCCACGCAGGCAAGGTAGTCGTCGAAATTGAACGCAGCGCGTGCGGGTGAGCCGTGCTCGCCGAGTACTCTGTGGATGTATCCTTCGGAGTCTTCGCCGCCGTACAGCCTAGTCAGCTCCTGCCGCTTTTCCTCGGTGAAGTCAGGGTTGATGTGCGACGGCCAGCGGAACTGGGCATACTCCGGCATACGCGTCATTCGGTAGTATGTTCCTCTGAGACCGTTCGGCACGCCGTACACCCAGCGCCAACCGCCGCTGTTGAGGGCCTGGTACAGCTCTCCCCATGCCGGTTCGGTCAGTTCCTGCGCTTCGTCCACGATCTGCCAGTCAACGTGCAGTCCCTGGAAGTTGATCCCGCGAGGGCCGGCAATTCTGCCCCACAGCGTGAACCCGTTGGCGAACCGGAGGAAGTACGACGGTTGACGTTTGCGTTCAACGAGTAACCCGGAAAGCTGCGGGACGGATTCGAACCGTCTCCATATGCGTTCCATCAGAGGGAAGAGATGGTTCTCGCACTGTGCGGCGACGAGCATTTCGCGGTTGGGCAGCGCCATGGCCGCCCAGGCCACGGCGATCTCGATCTCGGAGGTCTTACCGACGTCTCTGCCGTCCCGGTGTACCTTGCGCGTGGAACAGGATCTGAGCGACTTCTTCTGGTAGTCGCGGCAGACCCACGGGTTGCCGAACCTGTCTCTGATGAACGCGCGCGCGAACTCCTCTCTGTCGATTATCCGCTGCAGATCGGCCGTGAGGACGATGTCGGGCAGCACGTGCGGGAGTGATTCAATGATGAAAGATGAGTCAAACCTCATGTCTGTTGCAGATGTCACCTACCTTGAACTACCGTTTCTCAGGCGACCCCTTTCTTGTCGAGCAACGCGAGTATACGTTGAGCTTCGCGGCGGCACCGTTCGGCCTCCTCGGGCGTGTCGCCCGGGTAGGTCCATTTTTCCAGTAGGACTTTCTCCCCATCGTTCGGCGCGAGGGACGCGTATAGCAGCGGTTTCGCTTTCTGGAGAAACTCGGCCATTTTCTGAGCCAGGCTGAGCCCTTGTTGCTCCTCAGGCGACCGCTGCTTGCCGGTGGTATGTGTCAGGCACTTTTCAATATCTTTGATGTCTCTGCGTCTCCGCTCGTAAAGCCTGTTGATCTGGTCAACAATGGGTTGTATTTGCAGCTTAACCATGTCCGGACCCTCCGTTTTCTTGGTTTGTGCGTAGAAGAAACCGTTCTCGATTGTGTACCGTTCGGCGCGCTCGATCTGAACTGTGAGTGCGGCTATGTCCGCCACGGAACGGAGCAGAAGGAAGTTGATCTCGGCGCACCGTGCGGCGCAGTAGCTTAGGAGCGACATCACTGTCTCTGCGTAACGTTTCGCTTCGATAGGGCATGTTTTTCGCGAGAATGCCCGCACGTGAGGACATGTGGAGGAATGCGGGCAAGTTTCCGAACATCGCGTTAACGCGGGCGGGTTTGCGATTAGAGTGAGCAGCGCGTTATCTGTGGGCTTCTCTCGCTTTCGGGCACGTTTTGTCTTCGAGGTCCGGTCGGCGCGGGCCTTTGACGTGCCTCGTTTGGACGAGGCACCTGAGCGCATCTTCGCTTTTGTTTGGCTTTTGTTCATTGCCGCCTTCTAAACACAGGACAGATCAGCAGTGTTGCACACGTTTCGCTCGGTGTAGGGTAGTATGGCTGGGTAGGATCGGTTCGTGAACCGCCCCTACGGGTCTACATTGCGTTGACGTACAGCGCTCGACTCTCTATCATGTGGACAACAGGGCCGTGCAGCTTCGTTAATGAGTGGCGCGACTGCCGTGAGCATGGAGGTTAGGCGTGAGGAGCAAGGGAGCTGTAAAGAGAAAGCTCAAGACGGTGGACCGGTTGCTGGAGAAACAATACGGGACGCGCAAACGCAGGCGTAAGCGCGTTGACCCGCTTGACGAGCTGATACGGACCATCTTGTCTCAGAACACGAACGACAAGAACCGTGACAGGGCGTACGCGGCGATGCGGGAGGCTTTTCCAACATGGGATGACGTGATGAGTGCGCCACGAGCAAGGCTCGAGAGGGTGCTGAAACCGGGCGGGCTCGCCAAAACGAAGAGTGCGCGGATACAGAAGATATTGAGATCGATCGCGAAGAGCGGGGAGCTAAGCCTCGACTACCTTCGGCGGCTGCCCACCGAGGAAGTTGAAGAGGCCCTGGAGAGCTTTGACGGTGTTGGACCTAAGACGACCCGATGCGTGCTGCTGTTTTCGCTCGGGCGGGAAGCGTTTCCGATTGACACACATATATTCCGGGTGCTGAAACGGCTCGGAATCGTCCCGTCGAGGATGACTGCTGCAAAAGCCCACGAGTACGTGCCGCAGTTTGTCGCAGAAGGGAGGAGTTACGCGCTGCACCTGAACATCATCGCTCATGGGAAGGCGGTATGCCACGCGAGGAATCCCGCGTGCGACGCCTGCGTCATTCGAAAGCAGTGCGATTACTACGCGGATGTGTTCACGTCTTCTTGACGCCACGGAAGCGCCCTGGCGAGCTGCAGAAACTCCTCCAGGTCGAGCGTTTCAGCACGACGTTCGCCGTTAATTTGGGCTGCGCTGAGTCCGGCTTCAATTTCTTCCCGCGAGAACGGCAGATCGCGTGAACGCTGCAGCGCGTTCTTCACCATTTTTCTTCTTTCCCCAAACGCGGCACGTATCACGCGGAACAGGAAATCTTTGTGAGCCCCCTCGGCGGCGGTTTTGCGTCTGCATCTGAATCTGACTATGGAGGACTCGACATCCGGCATGGGACGAAAACATGTTCGCGGCACGTTGCCAATCTTGTCGATCTCGGCGTAAAAGCGGCTTATCAGGGACAGCACGCCGCAATCGCGTCCGCCGGGACCGGCTGTGAGCCGTTGGGCGACCTCCTTCTGTACCATGACGACCATGGTCTCGAAGAAGAGGCTGCTTTCCAGGAAATGTGCCAGTATCGGTGATGTAATGTAGTAGGGTAGGTTGGAAACCATTTTCAGGGGTCCGTCGTGTGGGAGATGATCAGCAAGAAGGTCAGCGAGATCATGATTCAGGACGTCGCCGATGAATATGTACACGTTTGGGGACGCGGCGAGTTTCTCTCTCAGGATCGTCTCGAATCGCGGATCTATCTCGATCGAGAAGACCTGGCCCCCATGCTGCGCCAGAAACTCCGTCAGACCGCCATAGCCAGAGCCGACTTCAACGACGAGATCCTTTTCCGTAAGGCCGGCGGCATCAACCATTTTCCGGTTGATGTTCGGGTCCAACAACATATGCTGCCCGAGACGTTTTCTGAGTTTGATTCGCTGGAGGATTCTTCGATCCTTTTGAGACATGGAGCGTCTTGTCCCGTGTCGACTTTATCTTGCCGAGCCTTACGCAACAGGAGAGAAGTCAGGCCAAGTTGTAGATATGGTTGCTTCCTGAACAGCGTCTTCAGTCGGGTATCTGACCGGCCACGTCTGCCGGGCTGTCGGTACCAGGTGCTTGATCAGGACTCTGCTGCAATGATGCTGAGGGCAATCGCAGACGCACTTCTCCAAACCTTGCCTCGGCCTGAGCGGCCCAGGCGCTTTCGGGGTAAAGAGCCAGTTGTTTTTCATATGCGTCGACGGCGTTGGCCCAGTCGCCACGTTGCTCGAAGCACCCAGCGATGTTGTACCATGCGTGCTGAGCTGCGTAGCTATCGCCATATGTTTCGACCAGTTTCTTGTAATGACCAATTGCCTCGTCATACTTTTCCTGGGATTCCGCGACGTAGCCGAGGCCGTCCTGGGCATTCGGTGCGAAATGCGCCTGAGGATACTTGCGCAGGTATTCCTCGTAACTGTCGCGCGCCAGATCGTACTGTTTGTTCGCGTAGTACGCGTCTCCGAGATAGTAGAGGGCCCGCGCGGCGCCCACCGTGCCGCTGAACTGATCCGCCACGTCCCGTAGAAGCAACAACTTCGTCCCGAGAGTTTCGCTGGCAAGCGCTTTGTCGACCGCCCGGACCGCCTCGTTCTGTCTCCTGTGTGAATAAGGGATATAGACGGAGACAAATATGATAATGAACAAAATGATCATACCGAGGATGGCTGCGCGTTGGGGATTCTCTCTGACGTGGTTTTCGAATCGTCTGACGAACAGCAGCGGCCTTTCTTGCTCGGCCGGTTGTTTCGCAACAAGCTTTTTCTTCTTCCGGATTTTTTTCACAAGCCTTCACCCCATTCGACTATGAGCCACCTGCCGGCGATCTTCTCGAGAAACACCGATGTCATCCCTTTGAGAGTGAGGGGATCGACGTCGGTTCCCGGCTTTCCACGTGCAGAAGTGACGAAGCTCTCCGTAACGGCGGCCCTGTTTCCGTCTATGACAACTTCCGTATCGGGACGTGTGATTTCTACAGTTGCATATTGGTCAAAGACGCGCTGCAGGAGTCGTCGCAGGTCCGTGTAGTCGCGACCCTGCTTATCGCTGTACGATGCCGAAACGCACATAAGAACCTTGTACACGTCTTTTTGTTCCATAGCGCGTTCCACGTCGTTAAGCACGCCTCTGATCGCAGCCTCCTCCAGGTCGGGCCGTGACTCAGTGGTCAGCGGATCGGGCGGGAGAGGAGGCAGGACTGATCTGGACGACGCGCATTCAAGGGACAGAACGCAAAGAACCAGCAACAAGGCAGAGTAAACGTACCGATAGCGAATCATTTCACCACTGATTATCCAAGCTCGCTCGACGCTGTTTGGGAATGGGCGACGCGGTTTAGTTCGAGCCGCCTGCCGGCGTCAGCGATATTTTTGCCACGCACCCCCTCGTTCTCCTCGGGGAGATATGCACGACGAGATCCTTATCCGGTTTGCGCAGCGTTATCGTAATATCGTTATACTGCAGGACATTTACCAGCGTCCAGTTGCCCCTCGGGAGAGCATCGAGGAAGAACTGCGCGGCATCTTCGGGAGACATCCGTCCCTCGTAGATCAGGTACGCAATCTGAAGCTGCTCGCTCTCGAACACGAAAGAGTCCTTGTGCTTCATTTCCAGACCTTCAGGTATAGGTATGTCATCGAAACGCGCAGCGGCTGCGGGGGGGAACGCGGACGCCACTATCGGAACTTCTCCCAAAGATTCTTCCATGATCGGCTCTGCCGATCCTCGGGAGAAGAATGGTACAGTCTCGCAGCCGGCGACAGCCACGAGAGCGCATCCCAGACATAACCACAACGCCGGCGAAAACTCAGTCCGTCTCATATTCACACCTCCGTCCTTTGCGGGACAATCCACCACCACTTACTTTCACCGCTCCATAGAACGCAGTTTGGTCGGCCCAGCTGCGTGTGTATTCTACGATACTGCTCAGTTTTTTTCAAACACATTACTCCGTAAGTCGCGCCATTGTTCTCTCGACCTCAGCCAGTTCTTCCGGGGACATCCCGGCACCGAGGCCGATTTGTGCGGCGAGTTCGGGGTCCGGGATGTCCGCGGGCGAGTGAGAATCGGAGTCTATCACCACGTCCGCGCCGCTGCGTCTGGCCATCAGCAGTACGTGTGCGTTAGTGAGGCAGTGCCCTGCTCTGGCTGTTATCTCGAGCAGGACGCCGCTGGTTGCTGCGAGCTGCGCATCCTCCTCAGAAATGAGTCCCGGGTGTGAGAGGATGTTTGCACCGCCCTCTATTCCGGCGCGATTAGTTCCGGGCGCCACGGGCTCGCTTAGTGTTTCGCCGTGCACGAGCACAATCTTCGCCCCCAACTCGCGAGCTTTGCTAATCAGCGACGGTATTTGTGAAGGCGGAACGTGGGTTATCTCAGCGGCGGGTATGAGTCTGAGTTCCGTTCCCGGCGCCGCGTTCCATTGCTCAGCGCTTCTGACGATGGCGGGGACCACTGTTTCCATGTTTGAATTGTCAACGTGATCGGCAATGGCGACGGCCCGGTATCCTTTGCACGAGTAACGCCTTGCCAGTTCGGACGGCAACAGATCCCCGTCGCTCAGCAGCGAGTGTGCGTGAAAATCGTATCGGATCAATGTCGGTGCCAATGCTACGTTCTCCACAGCGGTTAACGGCCGGCCACCCTCACGGCCTTTCACTGACTGGATGGCGCGCCCGAGAGGATTCGAACCTCCGGCATGCGGTTTAGGAAACCGCCGCTCTATCCAGACTGAGCTACGGGCGCTTCTTCTTGTGTGCGTTCCGGGCCGATGCTGATTCGGTTATCCCTCACCGTAAAAGAGCGCACGCGTCAAAGCTTGATCGCCGAATAGACCGGGTATGACTTTAGTTGATCCCCGCCCTTCAGAAAAGTCAGCTCTATCAGAAAGGCAACCTCCAGGACCTCGGCGCCGAGCCGTTCCACGAGTTCCAGGACCGCCCCTATTGTTCCTCCCGTCGCCAGCAGATCGTCGAGGATGATGACCTTGTCTCCCGGTTTGAGGGCGTCCTGGTGAATCGCTATAGTCTCCGTCCCGTACTCAAGATCGTAGGTTACCTCGTACGTCGCGTAGGGCAACTTACCTTTCTTTCTGACCGGGACAAAGGCGGCTCCCAAACGGTAAGCCAGCGCTCCTCCGAAGATGAATCCTCTCGCCTCAGCAGCGACGACCGCGTCAACCGGCTTGTCGGCGTATCTTTGTGTGAGATGGTCCACAACCTGCCTGAACGCGTCGCTATTCTGCAACAGCGTGGTAATATCTTTAAAGTCGATCCCCTTTTTGGGGAAATCGGGTATGCTGCGGATCAGACCGGCGAGTTCCTGCAGTCCGGGGCCGGTTTGGTCCTGTTTGTCAGACACCTTCAAACTCCGCTTCGTGTTCCGCGACGTACTTTTTGAGTTTACCTATGACCTCGTTCTCAATCTGCCTGATTCGCTCTCTTGTCAGGCTGAACCGTTTGCCTGTCTCTTCCAGCGTGTGGTTTTCGCCATCGTCGAGGCCGTATCTGTGTCTCAATATGCCGCTCTCCCGGGGCGTGAGCTGCTCCATAAGCTGGCTCAGCCGTTGGCTACGCAGTATGCGCGCTACAACGTCCTCCTCGCTACTGACCTCTTCAGCTACCTGCGCGCCGACGACCTCGCCACCTTCCTCCAGGTAGACCAGCGATTCGAGCGACGGCACGCCTAAAGTGTACTCGTGCAGTTTGAGAGCGTCCTCGTATTCGATTCCCAGTTCATCGGCGACCTCTTCCACGCTGGGTTCCCGTCCTTTTTGTTCGTAGAGGCGCTGGGCAGCCCTTTTGTACTTCGCTATGTTATCTGTGACGTACACCGGGACCCTGATAGTTCTGCCGTAGTTCGAGAGCGCGCGCGTGACAGCCTGCCTAATCCACCATGTGGCGTAGGTGCTGAACTTGCATTTCCTTTCCGGGTCGTACCTGTCCACCGCTTTCAGCAGGCCGAGATTGCCCTCCTCAATGAGATCGAGGAGCGGCAAACCGTAGTACAAGTATTTCTTGGCTATGCTCACGACGAGCCGTAGGTTGGACATCGTGAGCTTACTCCGTGCCTCCTCATCTCCCTTGCGCATTCTATTCGCGAGCCTAATCTCATCCGCTGGAGCCAGAAGAGGGATCTTGGAGATCTCTTTAAGGTAAGAGTTCAGTGCGTCCGGGTAACTCATAATGCTATACCACCTCTATCCGGTCCTTGTAGCTGGCAGCTCTGGACATGCGGCGGGAACGAGCCAGGATATCCCACTGTTCTTCATCCGACCGTATCGTAATCTTCCGATTGCCTCCCGCAAGTCGGTTGACTCACCCCAACGAGCGTCGCTCTCTTGAACAGTGGCCGGCCTCGTCCTCCCTCCGCTGAAGAGGAGGTTAACTAATGCCCTATTGAGTGTAAACCTCTTCCG
>CBFDCQ010000054.1:0-22978 GCA_965603355.1 uncultured bacterium | reverse complement strand
AAATCCCTACCTTGCTCGTGTGGGACGTTTTACAAATGACCCAACAGTCATTTGAAGGGAGTCCAAAATCTGTGGAAGGGATGACACGCCGCCTCGTCGCGGATCTCTGAACTTTCCGTGAGGACACCCACCGTGTTAAAACGGGTTAGTTTCTGTGGCGTCCCCCACGGCAGACGGTGGGGATTTTTTTATTTTGTGCATCCCGTCGTAGGCGTGTCGTTGCGCCCTACGGGCGTTTCCGATCAGGAATTGCGCTCCGCAGAGCGCGTCAGCAGCACCGGCGTCAATCCTAACCTCAAGCTCAGGCAAAGGTTGTGCGACAACACGGACAAGTGCCTGCGACCTTTGCCGGAACGCGCTTTCAGGACAAAGAGGTAGGCCTTGATGAATTCATCGGCAAGATGTATACTTACCGTGTAGGCTTCTTGGAGGCGTGTCATCCTGGCTGGGCATAGGGGGGACAATGAGCTGGGGAAAAGGAAATGCTCGCCCTGACGAGGCAGGATCATGAGCGATCCGCCAAAGACCACAACCAATCTCATCGAGGAACTTGAAGCGTTGCGCGCCCGCGTCGCGGAGCTCGAGTCCGAAACGGCCAATCTCAAACATACGGAAGAAGCTCTGCAGGAGAGCGAGGCACGCTACCGGTCCTTCCTCGAGAACTTCCGGGATATAGCCTTTCGCGGCGACATGAAGTTCACCCCCATCTTCTTCCACGGCGCCGTCGAGGAGATCACCGGATACAAGCAGGAGGAATTCATTGCCGGGAAGCCAAGATGGGATCAAATAATCCACCCGGACGACGTTTCGGCACTCTACGAGACCGCAAGAGAGTTGCTGAACACCCCGGGGCGCTCAGCCGACGTGGAGCACCGTATTATCCGCAAGGATGGCCAAACACGGTGGGTCCGCGAGCTCGTACAAACAGTCGCCGACGAATCCGGACAGCCCGCTTTTGTCCAGGGCGCAATTTACGACGTCACCGACCGCAGGCGCGCAGAGGAGGCGCTGCGAGTTAAGGATGCCGCCATAGCATCGTCAATCAACGCCATGGCCGTGGCGGACCTCGAGGGTAATCTGACGTATGTGAACGCTCGCTTTCTGGAGATGTGGGGATACGATGACAGTGAAGAGGTGCTGGGAAAGCCCGCAGCAACATTCTGGGAGAGTAAAGAGAAAGCGCGGGCAATACTCGAGGAGCTGCGCGAGTCGGGCGGACTGATGGGTGAATTGGCAGCCGTGAGAAAAGATGGCTCTCGGTTCGATGCAGAGCTATCAGGAAGTATGGTTAAAGACGAAGCGGGCAAGCCAGTCTGCATGTTGGGTTCGTTTGTAGACATTACCAAGCGCAAGCGCGCGGAAAAGGCGTTGCTTGCGGCGCGCGACAAGTTGGAGAAGCGCGTCGAGGAGCGAACGGCTGAAATTGCAGGAGCTAACGAAGAGTTGCGGAAGGAGATAGCCGAGCGCAGACATGCCGAGGATGCACTGCGGCAAAGCGAGGAGCGGTTCAGAACCATCGTCGAGATGGTTCCCAGTCTCATTGTAATCAGCGATACGCAAGGTAAAACTTTGTACGTCGGGCCAAACTGTGAGGAGATCACGGGATACACGCAGGCCGAGTTGCGGGGCAGAGTCAGGTGGTGGGTGCACGAGGACGATATGCCGAGGGCGCTTAGAGCCTTCAACCGCGCCGTTCGCGAAGGGATCGGCGACAGGAATTTCGAGTATAAGGCCGTCAGAAAAAACGGCGAATTGTGGCATGCTTCAAGCTCCTGGGAGCCGCTGAAAGACGAGAACGGAAACGTTGAGAAAATACTTTTGCAGACGATTGACATCACTGAGCGTAAGCTCGCTGAGGAGGCGCTGCGGGAGAGCGAGGAGAAGTATCGGCTCCTTATTGACAGCAGCGGTTATCCAATAGTGGTGTTCAGTGCTGATGGCGTTCTCGAGCTTATTAACCCCGAAGGAGCTGCGAACCTCGGCGGTGTCCCTGAGGATTTTGTGGGCAAGTCAATGCATGAGCTCTTTCCCGAGAAAGGTCCGTTTCTGATGAAGAGGCACCGTCAGATCGTCGAGTCGGAGACGGCGATGGACTTTGAGGACGTTTTCGAACTACCTAGAGGCAGACAATGGTTCTGGTCCAAGATGCAACCCATAAGGGCTTCGGACGGCAAGACCCGCGCCGTTCAGATTGTCTCTCATGACATCACTGAGCGTAAGAGAGCACAGGAGCAGGTCGAGGCGTCTCTCAAGGAAAAGGAGCTGCTTCTGAAGGAAATCCAGCATCGGGTCAAGAACAATCTTCAATTGATTTCCAGTTTGTTCGATCTCGAGGCGCGGTCCACCTACGATGAGCGGATGATAGGTCTGCTGAAGGAAAGCAGGAACCGGGTCAGATCCATTGCGCTCATCCACGAAGGCCTCTACGAGGCAGAAGATCTCACCAACATAGATTTTGCCGAGTACGTGAAGAGCCTGGCAATGCACCTGTTCCACTCATACGGTCTCGGTAAGACCGACATCACGTTGAAGGTGGACGTGGATGACATCCGGCTGAGCGTTGGCGTGGCAATTCCATGCGCACTGATTGTGAACGAACTTGTCTCAAACGCTCTGAAGCACGCTTTTCAGGGAGGTGATCAGGCGGAGATCCGCATCGGTCTTTCTTCGAATGATGGCAACTTCTTGTTGACCGTCCGCGACAACGGTGTCGGACTCCCGGAAAGCCTGGACATACGAAACACGGCATCGCTGGGTCTGAGATTGGTGAGAACGTTGGCAAATCAGCTTAAGGGCACTGTCGGGCTCGACAGAGACGCGGGCACGAAGTTCACCATAACGTTCCCGAGTTCCTCGGACGTTGGGGGCGAGAAATGATTGCAGGAACACGGATCCTCATCGTCGAGGATGAGGGTATAGTAGCGGAAGACATACAGGATATCTTGGCAAACCTGGGATGTTCCGTTACGGGCATCGCCTCAAGCGGCGAGGAGGCCGTTAGAATGGCCTCTGAAACGCGTCCCGATTTGGTGCTGATGGACATCATGCTGGGTGGCGATATGGACGGCGTGGAAACCGCGCAGAGGATCTATGACAGTCTCAACGTCCCGGTCGTGTATCTTACCGCGTACGCAGATGAGAACACGCTGCAGCGGGCAAAGATGACCGGGGCGTTCGGGTACATACTCAAACCGTTCGAGGAAAGGGACCTCCGTTCGACGATCGCGGTCGCGCTTCACAAACACAGGACTGAAAGCGAGCTGAGGGAGAGCGCGTGGCGGTCTTCCGCCGCGCTCAGGAGCGTTGGCAATGCGGTGATTACTACCGACGCCACAGGCCGTATTGAGTTCATGAATCCTGTTGCGCAAACCTTGACCGGCTGGACGCTCGATGAGGCTCGCAGGAAACCCTTGAAAGACGTCATAAGTATCACGAGCGCCGAACCCGGGCAACTGTCAGAGAATATTGTTGCAGGGATAATTGACGATGGCGCTTTCGTCGGGCTGGCGGATAACACTTTGCTGACGGTTAAGGACGGCACAAGGTTGTCCGTCGAAGGCAGTGGTGCACCGATCAAGGACGACAAGGGAAAGATCATCGGCGCCGTGTTGCTTCTCAGGCCGGTCTCCTGGGAGGATCGCGACGAGATCCGTGTCGAGCATGCCTTCGACGAGATCGTCGGCAACGACGAAGAGATCAAGAGAATACTCGGCATGCTGCCGGACATCGCGGAGAGCGATAGCACGGTCCTTGTCGAGGGACCGAGCGGTTCCGGCAAGGAGCTGTTTGCACGTGCTATCCATGACCTGAGCGGGCGCAATAAGGGGGAATACGTGGTGGTGAGCTGCGGTGCGCTCCCTGATACGCTGCTTGAGTCAGAGCTATTCGGCTATGTGAAGGGGGCTTTCACCGGGGCTGTAAAGGACAAACCGGGTAGATTCGCGCTCGCCGAAGGCGGTACCATCTTCCTTGACGAGATCGGCGACATCTCGCCAACGCTTCAGGCAAAGCTGCTGAGGGTCCTGGAACAAAAACAGTATGAGCCGCTTGGCGGCACAGCGACAGTGAAGGCGGACGTGCGCATCATAGCGGCGACTAATAAGACCCTGTCCGAGATTGTCGCTCGCGGAGTATTCCGCGAGGACCTGTTTTATCGGCTTAACGTAGTCAGGATAGTCCTCCCGCCACTGTCTTCGCGCGAAGGCGACGTTCCGCTTTTGGTCAACCACTTTGTTCACAGCTTCAACGTCAAGAGCGGTAAGAATATTGAGCAAATATCGAACGAGGCCCTTGAGTTCTTGAAGAACCACGATTTCCCCGGCAACGTCCGGGAACTGAAACACCTCATCGAACACGCCTTCGTCATGTGTCGCGGTCGCGAGATAACCTTGCAGCACCTGCCGCAGGATGCACGTGCACAAGCGGCCGACGGCGAGAGTACAGAGGGCGATTGTCCGGACAGCCCCCTTGACAGGGCACATGCGGAGGTCATTGAAGAAAAGCTGCGCAAGCACAACGGTCACAGAATCAAGACGGCGGACGAACTCGGCATCAGCAAGACTACTCTCTGGCGAAAAATGACAAAGTACGGGATCACGTACAAACCGCCCGACAAACGCCGGAAATAGTGGGTTCGTTTCCGAAACCGGTTCCACCCAATCGTTTCAGTTCTGAAATCCTCCTTTCCCCAAGTCCCACGCGACGCTCAGTGTCGTTATAGGCTGGGGCACAAGCACTTACCAAGGCGCACGTACAATGTCGTCGAATGTGGCACAATTCTTGCTCATTAACCCTGACGGCAGTATTGACTTTGATTGTAATGTGTCTGATCTACGGTCACCACGGTACAAGCCGCGCGCAAGTGTGGATCTCGCACGTGCGTTGCGGTCGCGGCTGGAGAATACCTTTAAGCAGCCAGGATCTCTTTTCCTCCCCGAGGAATTCCTCAGCCGCGCCGCGACGCGCGTGCGCATTGTCCACCGGCGGTTGTTTTAAGGAGGACGAAGCGCGGATCCTACCTTAGATGTTATCAAGTCATACGCGTTTGGATTAGTATTCGGCAGTCATCATTTTCTATATTGCGGGGGAGCGGTCTGAATGGGCAGAGTTGCGCTGGTAGCGGACCTTGATATAGGCCTTTGTGTAGCGCTGCCGCCAAGATTGGCAGCGGAAGGTCACGAGTGCGTAGCCATCAACGGGGGGAGCCGAGCTTTCGAGGCTGTCAAGCAAGCTCGACCAAACGTCGTTTTGCTGGATCTCCCCGTCTCCGACGTAAGTGCCTTCCGACTGTGCAGGATGATAAGGAAGGACTCTCTCCTTTATAGGGTGCCCGTGATGGTTCTCTCTGATGCAGAGGACGAGTCCGAACTGTCGCACTGGTTGGAACTGGGCGCCGATGATTGCCTGGTAAGACCTATCGTCTTGAGCAAACTGATCGAGAAACTGCGAGATCTTCTTCTTTTGGGGCAGGCCATAACTACGCGCGACCTCCTTACCGGCATGTTGGGAATGGACGGTGCCGAGAAGGAAATCAACCACAGCTTGGCATGCGGAAAGCGAATCGCGGCATGTTACCTCAGCGTGGCGGATCTGCGAGCGCTGGCAGGATCCGATGGCTTCCGTCGCGAAGACATGGACGAACTTGTTAAGGGAGTAGCGGCCTTGATACAGCGTGTTGCCGGCGAATCGAGCATCAACGAGCTGGTCGCGGCTCACGTTGGAACGGGCTACTTTGTTGTCGTGGTCTATCCCGACGAGTACGAGAAGTTCTGCGCTCGGCTTATCAGGCGGTTCGATTCGGAGCTTGGGCAAATGTGCAAGGTGAATGGCGGGGCCTCAAAGGCCTTCCGACGGTCCGGTGCGGAGTTTGCGCCCAAGCTCTCAATAGGTGTCATCCACAACCTGTACCGGCAGTACCGCAACGCCGACGAGGTGTTCAGAGCGCTTGCCAACGTTCACCACGAGGCAGAGAAAGCGCCCACGAGCACCTTCTTCGTCTGCAGAAGATGCCAGGGGAACTGAGTACCGCAGCCCGTGAGCGGGCGTCAGGGTTTTGCAGCGCTTGTGTCATCGAGAAAGTGCCGTAACGCATGGCCATATGGCACCGCGCAGCGTTTCTTCAAGTGCTTCAACGTCGCTATAGCCTTGCATTTTGCCATTCCCCGTGATAACATTTATGCCCAAATGAAGTGCAAGTGTGGTTGTGGGCTCAACTTCGGATTTGACTTCTCATGAAAGAGTTGAAAGTTCAAGAGTATCCGGCGGAGGTATTGAAGAACAAGGCCAAGACTGTAAAGAAGTTTGGGCCCGAACTGGAGTCGCTCGCTGCGCGGATGTTCGATGTCATGTACGAGACGGCGGGCGTTGGTCTAGCGGCACCTCAGGTTGGTGTTTCGAAACGGATTACCGTCATTGACTCGCGCCAGTCGCCGGAGGAGAAAATGGTCTTGGTGAACCCGTCGATTGTCAAGCGGGAGGGCGAGGAAACGTTGGAGGAAGGATGCCTGAGCGTACCGGAGGTTTTCGGAAGGGTCAAGAGGGCGGCGTGCGTTGAGGTGGTAGCGCAAGATCTCACCGGCAAGAAGATCCGGTTCACTGCGGAGGGTATGCTGGCGAGGATAATTCAGCACGAGGTGGACCATCTTGACGGGCACCTTTTTGTCGACAGGCTCGACGTGGTGACCAGAGAACAGGTGCTCGCTGAATGGAAGCGGCATAGAGCAGGCGACTGAGAGCACCCGCGCCCGAAATGACGGCGGCAAGGTCTTCAGTAGGACATACGGTAATGGCGACGATACAGTCCGAATGCATACAGAAACTTATAGCGGAACTCAAGAGGTTGCCGGGCATCGGCGCCAAGAGCGCCGAACGTATTGCATTCCACATACTCGATGTGCCGGGCGACCGGGCGAACGAGCTTGCGCGTGCCATATCCGACGTGAAGGAGAAGATCGGGTCTTGTTCCGTGTGCTGTAACGTGACTGAAACAGACCCGTGCCCCGTATGTTCGAGCGAAAAGAGGGACAGCTCGATCGTCTGCGTGGTGGAGAAACCGAGCAGCGTAGCGACGATCGAGAAGGGTGGGGCGTACAATGGGCTGTACCACGTGCTTCACGGCCTTGTGTCGCCGCTGAGCGGCGTACGCCCTGAAGATGTGACGATTGGGAAGCTGCTTGACAGGCTTCAGGGCGGCAAGGTAAAGGAACTCGTCATTGCGACGAACCCCACTGTTGATGGCGATAGCACGGCGCTTTATCTTGCGAAGTTGGCAAGACCTCTCGGGGTTGCGGTCACCCGCATAGCGCGGGGTGTACCGGTTGGCGGCGACATAGAGCTCGCTGACGAGGCGACTCTTGTCCGAGCCATCGAGGGACGCATGGAACTGTGATGTACGCGTCCGGCATCGGAGCCGCGAAAGGAGATGTGACAATGTCACGCTGTCAACACTCCCTCCTCTGGAGAACGGTTGCCCTGATCGGGATCGTGGCAATGCTCGGTGGATGTGCAACCGGCAACCCGCCCGGAACTACGCGCGAGTGGTCAGCGGCGGCGGAGGCCCCCCAGCCCGTGGAGACTGTTGAGGTAGTCTTGCCGGAGCCGGAGATAACTTTCGCAGAGGTGCCGGAGGTCGCTCCCGTGGAGGAGGCGATTGTACGAGAACACATCGTGCTCGAGAACGTTCTGTTCGACCTCGACAAAGCGGAGCTCAAACCGACAGGGCAATCCGAGGTCGAAAGGGTCGCCGAGTACCTCGAGGAGTACGCGTCTGACGAGATCGTTATCGAGGGGCACACTTGCTGGCGCGGCGGCGAGGAACACAACCTCGAGCTTGGCATGAGAAGAGCCGACGCAATCCGAAGGCACCTCGTGGAACTGGGGATTGAGCCAGAACGCATGACGGTGGTGAGTTACGGGGAGTCGCGACCAATAGCCGATAACTCGACGGAGGATAACCGCCGGTTGAACCGACGTGTTGTGATGGAAATAGTCGAGGCAGATTGAGAGCATCCGTACCTGTAGCGAAACGAGATCCAAGGTTAACGGATGGCGAGAGGATAACAGATGGATCCCTCTGAAAACGCAGCGGCGCAGGGTCGCGTCTGGAAATTCGGCGATAACGTCAACACAGACGAGATTATACCGGCGATATATCTCAACATCACCGAGGGCGAGATTCTGGCGCAGCACTGTATGGAAGGAATTGACGCAACGTTCGCGAAAACGGTTCAAGAGGGAGACGTGATAGTCGCGGGACGCAATTTCGGTTGCGGTTCCTCGCGGGAACATGCGCCTCTTTGCATAAAGGCGGCCGGGGTATCATGCGTGATTGCGGCTACGTTCGCGCGCATCTTCTTTCGAAACGCCATAAACATCGGGTTACCTTTGTTCGAGTGCGTCGAAGCCGCTGATAAGATTCAGGAAGGCGACACGTTGCGCGTTGACTTCGCTGCGGGGCTTATCGACAACGTGACGCGCGGCGAGTCGTACAGAGCGGTGCCGCTGCCGGAATTCATGCGCGAGATTATCCGCGTCGGAGGGCTCATGAACTGGGCGACGGCGCACATGGGTGGCGACACCAAGTAGTTGAAGTCCGCAGTCGAGATCCCGGCCGAACCAGAGCCAGGATTTGAGTACAGAAACATCGTAACGCGTCGTATAAGGTAACGAGGAAAGGTCAGGAGGAGTCACATGGGAGGATATAACGTAGCGGTAGTCGGGGCAACCGGTGTTGTCGGCGGAAAAATGATCGAGACTCTCGAGAAACGCAATTTCCCGGTTGCACAAATCAGGATGCTGGCCTCATCGCGCTCTGTAGGCAGGAAATTGCAGTACAAGGGCGAGGATATCGCCGTCGAGGAGCTCAAGGAGGATTCTTTTGGAGGCGTCGAGATAGCTCTGTTTTCGGCTGGTGGGGCCAGAAGCAAACAGTTTGCCCCTATCGCGGCCAAAGCAGGGTGCGTTGTGGTAGATAACTCAAGCGCGTTTCGCATGGACCCGGAAGTACCGCTGGTGGTCCCCGAGGTGAATGCCGACAACATAGCTGAACACAAAGGGATCATAGCGAACCCGAACTGTTCGACGATCCAGCTTGTCGTGGTACTCAAACCGCTGCACGATGCCGCGAGGATCAAAAGGGTTGTCGTATCCACTTACCAGGCTGTTGCCGGTGCGGGCCTGAAGGCGATCGAGGAGCTTCGCAAGGAGACCGAATGCGCGCTTGCGGGCAACACATATGATAGGAGTGTCTTCCCGCATCAGATAGCGTTCAACTGTCTGCCTCAGATACCGCAGAGCGATGCGTTTCTGGACACGGGGTACACGGTCGAAGAGACCAAGATGATTGCCGAGACGAACAAGATCATGGGTGACGACTCGATACGCGTCACGGCTACCACGGTGCGTGTGCCGGTGTTCGTGAGTCACAGCGAGTCGGTCAACGTCGAGACCGAGAAGAAGCTGTCGGCGGATGAGGCGCGGGATATCCTGTCGCGCGCGCCCGGAGTCGAGGTCGTGGACGATCCTGCGCGGCAACTGTATCCTCTCGCAACGGTCGCTGCCGGTCGTGACGAGGCCTTTGTCGGCCGGATCAGAGAGGATCCGAGCATAGACAACGGGCTCGACATGTGGATAGTGTCCGACAACCTCCTTAAAGGTGCCGCGCTGAACGCCGTGCAGATCGCGGAGAAAGTCGTCGCCGCTAAGTAGTGAACAGCGGGCGTTTAGACTGAGATAGAGACTGTTTTCGGGCCGACTTTTCCCAGCGCGTTGCGCTTTTGTTCGAAATGCCGTCTGTCTGGGTGCCGTTATGAGAAATCTCAAGGCGACGTTACGTTACGACGGGACGGATTTCGCCGGGTGGCAGGTGCAGCCGGAACCGGCGACTGTGCAGGGCACGTTGATGGAGGCGCTGGAGAAGATTACCGGCGAACCTGTGAAACTGACCGGTGCCGGTAGAACTGATGCCGGTGTTCATGCGCTCGGACAGGTTGCAAACTTCAAGACGGCGTCAGAAATCTCAACGGGTAACCTCATCCGGGCGGTCAACAGCATGGTTGCTCCGCGCATCCGTGTCGACGCGCTCGAAGAGGTGTCTGAGGAGTTCGATGCGCGCCGAAGTGCACTGAGCAAGGTCTACCGGTACTCGATTCAGATCGCGGCTTTTCCCGACCCGCTCAGTTTCAGATACTGCTGGCAATTACCGTTTGAACTGAACGTGGAGTCCATGGAGCAGGCCGCTCAGTGTCTCGTCGGCAAACACGATTTCAGCTCGTTCCAGGCCAGCGCCGGCAAAGACAGGTCGCCGGTAAGGACGGTGCATTCACTGGAGATTCGGCCTGCATCGTGCACGTTCCCGAACGATGCGCGGTCCGATCTTCTCGTGATAGAGATATGTGCGGACGGGTTCGTGCACAAGATGGTGCGTAACATTGTCGGCACGCTCGTGGAGGTCGGTCGCGGCAAGATCTCGCCGGAGCGTCTCGCGGAGATACTCGAGGGTCGGGACAGGCAACTCGCGGGTCCTGCCGCTCCCGGAAAAGGCCTCAGCCTCATCTCGGTGCAGTACTCCTGAAGGGTGCGGCTTGAAGTGCCTCCAAATACTGTCTATAATGGCTGCGGGTCGGATTCGGGTTTGGCATCTTGGCAGGCTAATCAGGTGGTGGCCGTGAATGCTGATGACAGATTTGACGTAGTCGGTTTCGGTGCGCTGAATGTAGATCTCATCTATCAGACCGATTCTTCGACGATAACCGAGATTGCGGGTGATGCCGGCGTCGGCACCGAGACGACGGCTCCGCCCGACGAGCTGTACTCTCTTTTGCAGCACCTCGAAAGATGTGGGACGCTCAAGAGCAAAGACGGTGGGGGGCAGGCTGCAAACACAATTGTTGCCCTCTCGAGAATGGGTTTCACATGCGGCTACATAGGGGCCGTCGGCGAGGACGAGGAGGGTGAATTCCTCCTCGACTCACTGGAGTCGGTCGATACAACTGGTATTGTGCAAGGAGGCAGAAGCGGAATCTGCGTCGTTATGCTCGAAGAGACTGGCGAGAGGACCATGCGTGTGTTCCCGAACGTCAACAACACGATCTCACACGCGCAGGTTGATACCGCTTATGCCGCAAGAGCCGATCTTCTGCACCTCACGTCGTTTGTCGGTGATGGCCCTCTCGACGCGCAGAGAAAGCTGGCAAAGGAACTCGGAGACAGATGCCGCATCGCATTCGACCCGGGCGACCTCTATTCGCGTCGAGCACTCGATGAGCTGCGGGAGATAATCGAGCGGGCGGAAATCGTTCTGGCCGCGGATGACGAGATAGAATCTATGACCGGCACGGACTACGAGCGCGGCTGCAGGGAGCTTCTCTCAATTGGTGCGAGGATCGTCGTCGCCAAGAAAGGTAAGGAAGGGACGCACGTTGCCTCCGGGAACAATGCGTTCGCGACCAGCGCTCCCCCAGCTGAAGTTGTGGATAAAACGGGTGCGGGCGACGTTTACGCCGCCGGGTTCATTGCCGGACTGCTACGAGGCGTCTCGCTGGAGGAATGCGCGGCGTTTGCGTCGAGCATAGCAGCCAAGAGCGTCACCGGTTACGGCAGGTCGCAGTATCCGGACAAGTCCGATCTGGCGAAACTGCTAGACGGTGGGAATTGAGGCTATGCCTTTCAGAATAGGATGGTTCTCAACGGGTCGTGACGAGGAGGCGGGCGAGCTTTTTCGGTATGTGCTCAACGAGATCGGTGCCGGGACCATAGAGGCCGAGATAGCGTGCGTGTTCTGCAGCCGGTGCCGCGGGGAGAACGCGGAGTCCGACGCCTTCATCAAGCTAGTCGAGGAGTCTGGCGTCGAGGTCGTATGTTTATCCTCGCGCTCATTCAGGCCGGAACTGCGAAAAGCTGGACTTCAGGAATCACCAGATGTAGGCACACCGTCTGAGAAGCTCCTGCAATGGCGCAACGAGTACGATGAGGCGGTGTTTCAACTCATCGAGCCGTTCGGCGCGCAGGTCGGCGTGCTGGCAGGCTACATGCTGATCACAGGCAACCTGTGCGTGAAGCTGCCGCTAATAAACCTTCATCCGGCACTTGCCGGCGGACCTAAAGGAACCTGGCAGGAGGTGATGTGGCAGCTTATCGAGCAGCGAGCGGAGTGCACCGGTGCGATGATGCACGTGGTTACGCCGGAGCTCGACGAAGGTCCGCCGCTCACCTACGCGGAGGTTGAACTGCGCGGCGGTGCACTCGATCGGCTCTGGGACGACATGGAACGCAAACTCGAACAAAACACGCTGAGCGACGTTATCGAAAGGGGAGGCGAGAAGGAACCGCTGTTCGCTGAGATACGTCGCCGCGAGTTCGAGCTCGAGATACCGCTGCTTATTATGACGTTGAGAGAGCTCGCTGCCGGCAGGTTGACGGTTCACGGTGTGGACATTCGCTTCAACGGCGAACGGTTGACCGAAGGGCTCTGCCTGACTGAACAGGTGCGCGAGTACATTGCCAAGAGAGGGTAGGGGGGCGGCTCGCGAACCGCCCCTACTGGCCGCAGTCAACAATGGAGGGTAATTAGTGAGGAAAACGCTTTACCTGACGGACTGCGAAGGGCCTGTGAGCAAGAACGACAACGCGTTTGAGCTCGCGGAACATTTTGTCCCGGAGGGCGGCGCGTTTTTTGCCAAAGTCAGCCGGTACGACGATTATCTTGCCGACATTGAGAGGAAGCCGGGGTACAAAGCGGGCGATACGCTGAAACTTATCGTGCCCTTCCTGAAGGCGCACGGCGCGACGGACGACGCGGTTCGGGAGTTCTCCTCACGCGGTCTGGTGCTCGTCCCGCGCGCGGACGAGATGCTGCGCGCGGTTGCCGGCCTGATGCCGGCGTACATAATAAGCACAAGTTACAGGCCATACATAGAGGCGCTGTGCGCGGCGGTCGATTTTCCTGTGTCGAACACATACTGCACCGAAATACAGCTCGACTCGCACGTCCTGCCTGATAGCGAGGTGAAATTGCTCAAAGCGTTGACCGAAGAAATACTCGCCCTGCCGAAGATCGATTTGCCGCCGGATGCAACGTCGTTCGACCAGCTTGACGACGGATCCAGGAAGACGATAAACAGGTTGAATGAGATAATATGGCGGAAGCTCGCGCCGTTGGAGTCAGGCAGGATGATATCGAGCGTCGACCCGCTCGGCGGGACCCAGAAAGCCAGGGCGGTCGAGGCCGCCAGAGAACAAGAGGGATGCGATTGGTGCGATGTGATCTACGTCGGCGACAGTATCACCGACCGGGACGCCATGGAACTTGTCAAGTCGCGCGGCGGTACATCCATCTCGTTCAACGGCAACCGGTACGCGCTGCAGTTTTCCGAATACGCGGTCATATCGCAGGATGCGTTTGTCTGTGCGGTGCTTGCGCAGGTTCTCCGCCACGGCGGGACCGACGCGCTCGCGTCGCTCGCAGAAGGATGGCAACGGCGCGAGTTTCCTCACGACGTCGTCCCTGACGAAATACGTCCTGAACTCGAGAGGATTGTAGCCGGCGACACCACCTTTGCCAGAATTACTCCCGAAAACCTGCCCGAACTTACCACCACCAGCGAACAGGTACGCAAGTCGCTCCGAGGAACCAGGATCGGCAGCCTGGGGTGAAGGTCCAGCCTTGGGGACAGCTTCAGTGAAGCCCGGCACTACTGCTGAAGCACCAGAGGAAGCCACGCTGAAGCGCGCTGTCTCGATATCCCCTAGTTCTATGCACCCCCGCTGAAGCGGGGTGCAAAGAGGAGCCCGCCAAGGCGGGCTGAACAGTACAGCGTGCGGGAGCGAGTGTCTATTCCAAGGTAGGCCGGGCATCCTGCCCGGTTTCGCGGCGGCTGTGGCACTTGATTGGCGGGCGAGACGTCCGCCCTACCTTCGTAATGCTACTTCTCTATTGACCGTATCACGTAGTCGATGAACTCGCGGGCGCGTTTCGCGTCTCGTTTCGGGTCGCGGGCGTTGATCTCGAACACAACGTTGCCGGCAAACTTCTCACTGCGAAGCGTCTTGAAAAGGCTGCGCCAATCCTCCATCGAGATGTAGCCTTCGCCCGGCACGAGATGGTCATCATCCTCGCCGTAGTTGTCCGAGAGATGGACGTGGACTATTCTGGGACCGAATCTCTCGAGGAAGGCGCCTATTCCCCCCTCCGTCATATTAGCGTGTCCGACGTCGAGGCAAACATCCACCTCGTGCCCGATCTTCGCCACCGTCCTGTCCAGCGTGGTGAACGGACCGTTCTCCAACGCGACGCGTATATTTCTCGAGGAGGCATACTCCATGACCTCCCGGCAGCAGTCTAGTCCAACCAACTCTTCCTCCAGCTTGAACCCGAGGGTCGGCTCGTGCGCGACAATCAAGCTCGCGCCGAGTCCGGCCGCAATGTCCACCTCTTTCTTGAACAACTCCGGGTTACAGCCGGTGAGAGCGGTGTGAATGCTCAGAGGTGCACCGCCGACCAGTCCGCGAATGCGCCCCCAACGGCTCTCGTCGAACGCGTCCGGTTCCGGGGACCAGTGCAACCACAGTTCTACACCAAAACCGCCATCGGTAATCTCGCGGATCGCCTGTTCCAGGTTAGCCTCGTCGGAGTAGGCGCGTAGGTAGCTCCATGTGCTTACTGCGAAATTCAATGTCTTCACCTCATTTCTTTCTAGTGTAGAAGCAGGATATGCCTCGCCTTTTTCCATACGCCATCGGGGTTTCAGGCCCCTGTCAATCTCTCAGCGACGATCTCCGCGATATCTCTGGTCCGTACGGTATCGCCCTTACCCAGCTCCTTCATCCCGTCCTCTATCATTGTGAGACAGAACGGGCATGCTGTGGCGACAAGCCCGACATCCGTCTCCGCGATCTCCTGACTGCGCATTTCGTTGATGCGCTTGCCCAGGTTTTCCTCCAGCCACATTCGCCCGCCGCCGCCGCCGCAGCACAGGCTATAGGCCCGTTCGCGGCTGATCGGCGTAACGGTGTGCCCAGCCGCGCGAAGCACGTCGCGCGGTTCATCGTACATGCCGTTATGCCGTCCTAGGTAGCAGGAGTCGTGGTAGGCGACGGTGTCGCAATCGTTCGAGCGGAGCTTAACCGTGCCGGTGCGGACGAGGTCGAGAATGAACTGCGTATGATGTACTACCTGGTAGTTACCGCCGAACTGGGGGTACTCGTTCTTGAGCGCGTTGAACCCGTGCGGACACGCCACGACTATCCTGTTGAACTTGTACTTCTTCAACGTCTCGATGTTCTCGCCTGCAAGTATCTGGAAAAGGTACTCATTACCGAGACGCCTTGCGCTGTCGCCGCAACATTTCTCCTCCGCACCCAGTATGGCGAAATCGACGCCTGCGGCTTTGAGTATCTTGACCATGGCCTGCGACACCTTCTTGTTGCGGTCGTCGTAGGCGCCGCTGCACCCCACCCAGTACAGGACGTCGGTCTCTTTCTTCTCGCTCAGCAGCGGCACGCCAAGCGGCTCGGCCCACGCGGCGCGTTCAGCCCAGCCTATGCCCCACGGGTTACTGTTGGTCTCCATATTTTTGAACAGCGCGACTCCCTCTTTCGGAAACCGGGATTCCATAAGCACCAAGTACCGCCGCATGTCGGTCAGTTTATCTATATGCTCGATCATCACGGGACAGTGTTCGACGCAGCCGGCGCACGTGGTGCAGGACCAGATGACGTCCTCCTCGATCGTATCGCCAATAAGTGCAGAGCATGTCTCGCCTCCGTCAGTTTCGGCAGCTTCCGCACCCGTCCCTTGCTTGAGCAGGGCCGGACCTACCTTGAAGAAGTGATGTTTGAGGTCGCGAATCAACTCTCTGGGGTTCAGCGGCTTATCGGAGTTGTACGCCGGGCAGTTCTCCTGACAGCGGCCGCATTCGATGCAGGAGTACAGGTCGAGCAGTTGCTTCCACGTGAACTCCTCGATCTTTGACACACCGAATGTCTCCGCCTCCTCATCCTCCAGATCAAGTTTCGTCATCTGTCCGCGCGGATACAGACGATGGAAGAACGTATTGAACGAACCTGCGACAAGGTGCACGTGTTTCGTTGGTACAACCAGCAGCGCAAATAATATCAGGTGCATAATCGCCGACGACCACCAGGAGACGTTGAAAAGCGCGTGCATCGTTCCGTCGCCGGCCCCGCTCATCAGTCGGGCCAACGCCGAGCTCGCGAACTTGTATTCCGGGAAGTGACCATAACCTAATGCCACCTCCGTTGCGTTGACGAGCAAATACGTCACCGCTACGCCCCCGAGAGAGATGAGCACCACGGCCGACTCAGGTGATGGTTTTGTGAGACAATCCGGACCTAGTATGTACCGGCGAAATGCAAGTCCGAGCACGCCCACGAGCAGGAGAAGAGCAAAAAGGTCGGCAGCGGCCGCGTAGTAGGCGTCGAGCTTCGTTCCGAAAAACAATGTGAAACCGTCGACGAACCCGCTGACAAAGTGGTTGATCGTATTGATCGAGAAGATGATAAACGCCCAGACGATCATGAAATGCATCAGACCTACGAGGGGTTTTCGGAAGGTAGCTACCTGAAGGAAAACGTTCGTGACGACCTTCTTCAACCGGAGCAGAGGATAATCGAACCTGTTCTCGGGCTTGCCGAGCGCCAGCATCCTCAGCAGCCTTATGCCGGCGTATACGTAGTAGGCCACTGACGCGGCAAGCACGAATGCGAAGATGATCTTCCCCAACGGGCTCAGCATAATGTGGTCTCCTGAACCGCGTCTCGGTCATGGTACGTTACACCAACAACGCGGTAATGCGCTAAGACTCCGCCTTCAGCTTCCTGGCCTCCTCGGTCATTATCGGCACGACCTCGAAAACGTCTCCAACAATCCCGTAATCAGCGACCTTGAATATGGGAGCTTCAGGATCCTTATTGACCGCCACGATCACCTTGGAGGTCTTCATACCGGCGAGATGCTGTATCGCGCCCGATATCCCGCAGGCTACGTAGAGCACGGGCGCTACGGTTTTCCCGGTCTGCCCCACCTGGTTCTGGTGATCGCGCCATCCGGCATCCACCGCCGCGCGCGACGCACCGACCGCCGCGCCCAACGCCTCTGCCAGCTCCTCCAGGATCTTGAAATTCTCAGCGCCGCCCATACCGCGGCCGCCGGACACGATGACCTGGGCTTCCGTGAGGTCTATTGCAGCTCCGGCGGACTTGATCACCTCTTTTACAAGAGCCCTCAACTCATCCGGGGATATCTCCGCGTCGCTCTTGACGACTTCAGCGGTCTTGCCTTCCTCAGGAGCGGCCGCCGCAAAGACGTTCGGACGTATCGAGGCCATCTGAGGCGTGGAATCGGGGCATACGACCTTCGCGATGGCTCTGCCGGCGAACATCGGCCGAGTCATCACAAGTTTGCCGTCATCGTTTACGTCGAGCGCCGCGCAGTCCGGGGCAATGCCCGTCGCCAACCTTGCAGCGACTCTCGGACCCAGGTCGCGTCCGGTTGACGTGCAACCCATCAGCAGAATGCCCGGTTGCGTGTCGTTCACAATCCGCGCAAGAGCCTTCGCGTACCCTTCGGGGGTGTATTCTTTCAAGGCCGGATCATCAACCACGTACACCTTGGTCGCGCCATAAGCGCCAAGCGCGGCGGCGATGTCCTGTACGCCGGTGCCGATCACGGCTGCGTTAAGCTCCGTGCCGAGCTTGTCCGCCAGCCGTTTGCCCTCCGAGACAGCCTCGATCGCCACTTTCCTGAACTTGCCTTCGCTTTGCTCTGCAAAGACCAAAACGCCGTTACCCATTGTCGGCCTCCCCTAGGTAGTGCGGTCAGTTACCTCCATCTCGTTACCGCGACTTCTCTCGCATCGTTTTAGCTCGCCCGGCTATATCACTTTGGCTTCTTCGCGCAACAGCCTGATCGTCTCGCGAGCCGCCTCGTCGGGCTCTCCCGGAACAATCTTACCTGCCGCCCTCAACGGAGGAGGCGACATCTCCACAACTTTGATCTTCGCACCTTGCGCTCCCACCTGTTCTGGTGAAAGCCCTAGACCGGCCGCATCCTTCACGTCAAGCGGTTTACGTTTTGCGCCCATTATGCCCTTCAACGACGCGTATCTCGGCTCGTTGAGCCCTTTCTGTGCGGTGATCACCGCCGGCAAAGTCGTCTCCACGACCTCCGATGCACCCTCGATCTCCCTGTGACATACAGCCTTCGTTCGGTCGTCGGAGATCTCGATCTTCGTCACAACAGCCACGTGAGGGAGACCCAGAAGCTCCGCCAGCTCTATTGCCACTGCGGCGTTGTCGTCGTCAACAGCCTGTTTCCCGCACAGCACCAGGTCATACGGTATCTCCTCGAGCGCCTTGGACAGGGCAAGCGCGGTAGCGTACGAGTCGGATCCGTCGAACGCTTCGTCCTTCAGATGAACCGCTTTGTCCGCTCCCATAGCCAGGCAGGTGCGCAAAGCCTCCGTCGCCTTTTCGGGACCCAACCCGACGACCGTGACTTCGCCCTCCCCGAGCTTCTCCTTGATCTGGAGCGCTTCTTCAACGGCATACTCGTCGTACGGGTTAACCACCATAGTGATGTTTTCCGTCACGATATTGGCAGTGTCAGGTTTCACCTCGATCTTCGCTTCGGTATCAGGCACCTGCTTGACAAGCACTACTATATTCATGTGATTCTCCCTTCCATGCGTAATCTCGCAGCCGCGTTTCGGCGATTCCTCGAGAAGACGCAGCAGGACAAAGTCCTAGACACGCACCACGTTTACCTCCTGTCTTACACTCAGGCCCGGAAAGTGTCGAATAGTTGAATTAGATTATCCTAAGATTACTACCTGATTGTCAACAGGAAAATTTGGCCTCGCGTTGCCGTGGTGCGTGGTGGTAGCCTGCCGGCGGCTCGTACGTTCTCTCTCGACGACACGCTCGCCGCAATGGAAACGACTCAAAACCCGATGGGGAGGTCTGCCGGAATTCGCACGAACAGCACGGACCGTCTACTCCGATGGCTGCTATTAGGACGTAAACGACCTCAAAGAGCGACCATGACAGCAAGACCCGTCTTGACCCCGTCAGTGTGTGGCGCTACAATCGTGGATAGCTTGCCCGTGCTGGTCGCGGGCAAGTCCATATGGGAAATGTCGGATAAACGGAACTGAGAAGGTATATGGTTCAAAGGAAGGGCGCAAAATGCAGGTTCAATTCAGGGTATGCGTGATGAAGCAGGTGACGTTGATAATGCTCGCGTCGGCGGCATTTCTGTGCGGCCAGGCTAAGTGTGAAGAAGAAGAGCATGCAATCAGTTGTAGTCACGGCTATGAGATTGCTCTTGGGTGGTGGGGTTGGATGGGAGGCTCGGAGCACGTTGCCGATGTATTGAAGGGCGTTGCAGACAAGGCGATATCAGACCCGGAGCAGAATAAGTATTGTTTCGAATATGATGGTGTTTCGTGGGACTTTTTCAGTAAGCATTATCCGGATATGATGGAGCGGGCCAGGCAGGCGGTCAAATTGGGTGCGTGGGACGTGGTCGGTGGTACGTACGGCGGCCACCTTCCGTACCAGGTAGGTCTGGAATCGCAGATAAGACAGTTAGTGATGGGCAAAAGAGCTATCCGGGAGACGCTTGGTCTCTATGTAAAGACCTATGCCTATCAGGAGTTTTTCATCTATCCGCAGGCGCCGATGTTTCTCACCAACGTTGGCATCGAGAATGCCACTTATGAAAACAAGCTCCCGATATGCGGCAGAGTCAACGACGAGTTCGGCGGGATACGGTGGATGGAGTCGAACGACGGGTCGAGAGTCAGGGCTCTGAGCCGTTATCCGGGACTTTATATAGATGCCCCCGATGCCCTGAGCATTAAGCCTTACAGGTACACGCTCACACAGTTCATCGAGAAGTTCGGTGAGAATCCGAGTGAGAAGTTCAATCACGATGAAGACAAGTTCTATTTCAACGCTGCAGACTATACTGATAGCTATGGGAACATGGCGTCGATAACAAACTGTCTGGTTGAGAACGAGCTTCTAATCGCTGAGAGGCTGGCTGCCCTGTCTTCGATTCTGGGCGGCAACAGCTACTCTGCTCAGCTTGAGGCCTGCTGGAAATATCTGCTCGCGACGCAGAACCACGACATCATGTACTGCGGGAGTGAGTGCTACGCTGCAGAGGTGGGGGCATCGGATTGGGAAGCCGCGAAGTACCTTCGTGAAGCGGCCCAAAAGCTGGCCAGTGACGTGGAGAAGAAGAGCCTGGCTTTCATTGCCTCTCGAGTGAATACCACGGCGCCGGTTGAGGGTCAGGGCGACGCACTTGTTGTCTTTAACCCTCTCGGCCATACCGCGTCGCGTCTGGTGGAAACCGAGTTGTCATTTGTGTCGGGTGCGGCTTACGGACTGAAGCTCTTTGACAACCAGGGCACGCATATACCGATGCAGCTAAGCGAAATTGAAAAGCATGACAATGGCAGCTTAAGCAGTGCTCGAATAACCTTCTATGCCAGGGACCTCGGCGGATTGGGCTACAGTGTTTACCAGTTGCGCTGCGCGGCAGAATCTGAGCAGACCCGCGCCACAAGCGATTTGTCCGTCGATAGGGAACAAGGTGTAATCGAGAACAGATACGTCAAGATGAAATTCCAGGGCGATGGTCAGCTTCTCGCCGTGTACAGCAAAAGTCAGGGGGGGGAACTGATTCTGGGTTCAGATAATGGCCAAACACCCGCGTTGCGGTTCTTGGATACTATAGGGGGGGCCGCACGCTACAAGCCCATTGGCTGGGCCCTGGTGGAAAACGGCCCCAAGAAGGTCGTTGTCAAATCAACTTATGAGTCGAAGCTGGGCTTGGAAGATATCCACTATACGATATACGATGATATCAAGCGAATAGACATGACGGTCGAGCTGCGTTCGAAGAATGAAACGGGCGATGTACTTGAGATGTCGATGGCTCCGAAAAAGGAAAGGATGTGGCTGCAGTTTATGCCCGCGTTCAAAGGCAAGGCCAAGTGCGACACCATAGCTGATGTGCTGCGCGAGCAGAGGAGCATATACTTTTCCAATACATGGCTGAATTACTCAGGCGCGAACCGGGGTTTCACGCTGATGCATAAGGGAATGCACGGTTGGTGCCTGAGGAATCGCAATATGCAGCCTCAACCACTCAACAAGTGGTCGGTATGGGAACGTCAATTAAACAGGCTGCCCTACTACAATGATGAGAATGAAAACAAGGACGCGGCGTTGGCGGTGCAGCTCGGCCAGACCACTGTTCGCTGGGTTCCGGGAATGCTGAGGCTGAACACAAGCTTTGGCCGGGGCGGTTCGATAAAGCAATACCTTTCACTTTGGCCTGAAGGGACAACCGACGAGTACCTGATAAACAAGGCGGTCGGAGAGTATTATCTTCCGGCTCTTGTGAAGCGGGAAGGGCGTCACGATGGGGCGCTTGAGAAAGAGAAGAGTTTTGTCAGCGTAAGTGGAGCCGATGTTTTGCTGTCCGCTTTTTACGCTGACAAAAGCACTGGTGCGCAGCCGGCCTTGCGACTGTGGAATGTAGGAAGGAATGAGGCTGTTGCCAAGGTGAAGCTCGGCTTCGATGCAGGCGATGCGGTGAAGATACGTTTCGATGGTACCGAACGTGCAAACAAGTACAGTTGGGATGGTCGAATGCAGGTCATGCCGTCCGCACTTGAAACGGTGAAGTTTGTGGCTATGCCTCCGCAGGCAGCATCGCCCGCGAGAAGCGGGATCATCAGCTCGACGTTGCCCTATTACGAAAGCGGCGAAGATATACTCTTTGAGGCGCCGCTTGAAAGCAGCCGCGCCTTTGTTCAGATGGCACAATTCGCGGACGACAACGGAAGAGTCTACAGCTATGCTGACCCTTATGACGAGATTGCCGTGCAGTTTTCCGACTTCAGACAGGAGGGGGACTACAGGATTTTCGATGCTGAGGTGAACGTACCACATGAGATGGCCGGACGTAAGGTGTGTCTGGTGCTGCACTGGGACACTCACTCGCTCTACGCTATAGGCAGCTGTGCGCTGTCGCTGGATTACCGGCTGCGGTCTGATGAACCCATCGAGGTCTTTGTAAACGGCAAAAGGGTGCCAGGGTACGCTTTTGATGTTACGGACTATGTGAATTTCGGAGATACGAACAGATTCAGGCTAAAGGCTGTGGCCCCCGAGGTCCGGAGGGAAGATGTCCTGGCATTGGGAGATGACAGGGTAGTAGACCTTGACTCCTACTTTTCCTGCCATGGATTCGACAAGATCAAGTCAGCCAGACTGCGCATAGGCAAGAAAATAACAGAGCAAAACTACCGTCTGTTGGCCGATTGCAGCATAGTCAATCCAGGCTTTGAAAGCGGCGATAGCAGAGGCTGGAAGACTCAGGGAAATATTGAAATCGTAAGGGACGTCGGACGCAGGGCGAGGATAACGGGCAAAGGGGCCCTCAGGCAGACTATAGACATCAAGGGCGGAACCTACTGCCTGAAGGTCGACCTTAGGACAAAGGGCTGCAGTGCGGTCATAGGTGTTATCGGTGAGCGTGACTTTTCTTCGGAGGCAAAAAGCAACGGCCAGTGGGAAACGCACACGGTGATGTTTCATGTACCGCAAGAGCAGGATGAAGTGACGATCTATGCCCGCGCGGCAGAAGGTCAGGGTGACGTTGAGATTGACGGCTTCAGCGTTGTCGCGAACAAAGTATGCAAGCGGCAGTCGGAGTCTACGCGTTAGTGACTCGGCAGTCTAATAGTCAGCATAGAAACCCTGTGTTTTTTCAACAGGAAAATTCGGCCTCGCGTTGCCCCGGCGCCTGACGGTAGCCTGCCGGCGGCGCGTACGTTCTCTCTCGACGACACGCTCGCTGAGGCCTGCCTTATGGTCCGAAACGAGCTTGCGCTGTCAAGACTCTTTAGAAATGTCCTCTATGTTAACGCATTAGAAATGTCCT
>CBFDCQ010000053.1:0-22987 GCA_965603355.1 uncultured bacterium | reverse complement strand
TTAGAACGCCGGCCTGTCACGCCGGAGGTCGCGAGTTCGAGTCTCGTCGCTCCCGCCAGTATTATATCAGGTGCGGAAAGCGGTATTTCGTTTGCCGTGGTGCCGAATCATAGAGTTGCCTGGTCAGACCTTCGCGAAGGCAGCGGACGGCACGTACGGTATCGCAGATGGATCCCCATGTACTTGCCCCAGCCCATTTTCCAGTCGATATTACTTGACAAACCTTTTATCATGTGCTATATTAGCCGGTGTGGGGCATATATAGGGGCGGTTTGGCGAGGCTGCCCAAGCTGTAGTACAACTCGACTGGGGGGCGGAGGGAGAAGGCCTTGACACAGGGCTTGGTGATCCAGATAGGTCGGCAGGCGCTTATCACCGTACTACTCGTTGCAGGGCCGGCACTTCTAACCGGCATGGTGGTAGGCCTGTTCGTCAGCATCGTCCAATCGGTCACTCAGATTCAGGAGTTCACGCTGACGTTTGTTCCCAAGATACTTGCCGTGGTCACTGTTTTCATCTTCGCGCTGCCTTGGATGCTCAACACATTGCTGACTTTTGTGACTCGTTTATACTCGAATCTTCAGCCATTCACCAGGTAAGGACGCATCCTGGAACGGAAGCCGGTTCTGCGTCCTTGTTGCGGAGCGTCAGGGAGGACCCATCTTGCAGGAGCTATAGCAGGAGTGTACTTTCTCGACTTGCAGCTGGGGGAGTTCAAGCTCTTCTCTCTGATCTTCATGCGGATCACCGCGTTTATGCTGATGGTGCCGATCTTCGGCAGCAGGATGATCCCCGCCACCGTGAAGATAAGCATTGCACTTCTGCTCGCTCTCATCCTCACTCCCGTTATCGCGGCTCCCGAGGCACAGTTGCCGGACGACCCGCTGCGTCTTGGATTGATGGCCGCGGGAGAGATCGCGGTCGGCCTGGTGTGCGGGTTCGTGATGTTTCTGGTGTTCATGGGGGTACAGGTCGCCGGTCAGATTGTGGACATGCAGATGGGGTTCGGGGTCGCGAACGTGATTCACCCGGCGCTCGAGACGCAGGTTCCTCTGATAGGCTTCTTTCAATTCCTGATGGCGACACTGTTCTTCCTGACGTTGAATGGGCATCTTCGCATCATCGAGATGTTGGCGTACAGTTT
This sequence comes from uncultured bacterium, assembly GCA_965603355.1. Taxonomy (GTDB): domain Bacteria; phylum Hydrogenedentota; order CBFDCQ01; family CBFDCQ01; genus CBFDCQ01. The sequence continues at coordinate 21,843 of CBFDCQ010000053.1, read as the reverse complement.
TGTCAAGGTACCGGTCGGCGGAGTGAGCTACGACGCCGCTGTGCCGGCCATATTGATCCGCAGTTTCGGCGACCTGTTCAGTCTGGCGATTCGAGTGGCGGCCCCGGCGCTGGCAGCGCTTCTTCTCACGATGGCGAGCCTGGGTATCATAGGCAGGCTCGTACCCAATATCAACCTGCTCATCGTGGGTTTTCCATTTACGATAGGCGTCGGATTGTTGATGGTTGCGCTTTCCATAGAGATGTTCTTCATGCTGCTGAGAGGCACGTTTGACGGGATGTGGCACAAAGTCGGTCTTGTACTGGACCATATGTAACGAACTTAAGGGGAACTGAGAATGCCCGAGGAACCGGCCGGCGAACGGACTGAACCGGCAACCCCGCGTAAGCGGGAGCAGGCGCGCAAAAAAGGGCAGGTCGCGAAAAGTCAGGACATGAACTCGACGATTACGCTCATTGCGTCCTTGATAGCGCTGTACCTGCTGGGTCGGCACGCGGTTCGTGAACTGTACACGGTGTTTCAGTATCATCTGGCGACGGCCTGTGAGACGCAGTTGACCAGCAGCACGTTCAGCTCGTTCGCCTTAGGCGCTCTGATTCCTCTGGCGAAAATCATACTTCCGTTCATGATCGTCGCGCTCGTGGCGGGAGTATTGGCGAATGTGATGCAGGTCGGGTTCACGTTCTCCGGAGAAAAGATGGTCCCTGATCTAACGAAACTCAACCCGCTTTCGGGATTCTCGAAATTCGTCTCGATTACCTCGGTCGTGGACCTGGTGAAAGCAACATTGAAGCTGGGGGTAGTGGGATGGGTCGCATATGCCACGATTCGAGCGGCGGTACCGCACCTTGTGCTACTTCCCGCGAGCGCGCCCGGCCCGATCGTGCTCGCGATACTGATGCTTTGTTTTCGGCTCGCTATGAGGGCGGCGCTGGCGATGATCTTCCTTGCGATTCTCGATTATGGATTCCAGAGGTGGAAGCATGAGCGCAGCATCAAGATGACGCGACAGGAAGTGCGGGAAGAACTGCGCCATCTGGAGGGCGACCCTCAGATACGCGCTCGAATCCGGAGCATACGTCGGCAGATGTCGCTTCAAAGGATGATGACGGAAGTGCCCACTGCCGACGTCGTGGTCACGAACCCGTATCACATAGCCGTGGCGTTGCGCTACGACATGACGAGGATGGGGGCGCCGACGGTCGTTGCAAAGGGTGCCCGACTTCTGGCTGAGCGGATCAAACAGATCGCCGCTGAGAATCGAGTACCCGTTGTCGAGAAGAGAACGTTGGCACAGTTGCTGTACAAATCGGTCGAAGTCGGTCAGGAGATTCCGGAGAACCTCTACCAGGTTGTGGCGGAGGTTCTCGCGTACGTGTACCAGATAGACCGGAGAGCGGAAAAGGCGAGCGAAAGGGTAGTCGCCGCCGTTTGAATGGGAGACTAGGTCTTGGCAGTTGAAGGGGCTGAAGCGCTGGCTCGTGCGGATCAGAGACGTCCCGCCATCACACCGGACATAGGTATGGCGGCCGTCGTTGTCGGTATTCTGGCGGTCATGATCATACCGATCTCGCCCAGGCTGATGGACTTCCTGATCACGTTTAACATCTCGCTGTCGGTCATAATTGTGCTGGTCACGATGTACTTGCGCGACCCGCCGGAGTTCGCCGTTTTCCCCTCGATGTTGCTGGTGCTGACACTTCTGCGGCTGTGCCTGAACGTGGCGTCGACGCGACTGATCCTGTTGACGGCAAACCCGGGCAACGTGATTCGTGCGTTCGGGCAGTTTGTTGTTGGCGGCAACTACGTTGTGGGCGCGGTGATTTTTGCCATTCTTGTCGTGATCCAGTTCGTGGTGATAACCAAGGGCGCAGGTAGAATCTCGGAGGTCGCTGCGAGGTTCACGCTCGACGCGATGCCGGGCAAACAGATGGCGATAGATGCCGACCTGAACGCGGGGCTGATCACGGAAGCTCAGGCTCGTGAGCGCAGACAGCGCATCGAGCGCGGAGCCGACTTCTACGGGGCGATGGACGGCGCGACGAAGTTCGTCAGGGGCGACGCTATTGCCGGGCTGATCATAACGGCGGTCAACATAATCGGCGGTTTAGTTATTGGCATACTGATGCAGGGCCGTTCGCCCGCCGAAGCAGTGCAGACGTATACGCTATTGACGATCGGCGACGGTCTGGTCACACAGATACCGGCGCTTATCGTAGCAACATCTGCGGGCATTATTGTGACCCGCACGGTATCGGATGCCGACCTCGGCACGGACATTATCCGGCAGACTCTTGCATACCCGCGAGCCATAGGCGTGGCCGCAGTAATGCTTTTCCTGCTTGCGCTCGTGCCCGGTTTGCCCTCCGTGCCGTTCATAGTGATCGGCGGGCTGCTGGCGAGCGTCGCGGCACGCACTTCGAGGGCCAAGCGCACCACGGAGGAGATCCAACGGAGAACCGCGGTGGCTGAGAGGGCCGCCGAAATGGTCGAAGAACCCGAAGAACGCCCGATGGACCTGCTGCAGGTTGATGTCATGGAGGTTGAGCTGGGCTATGCCTTAATACCTATTGCAGACGCGGCGCAGGGTGGGGACTTGCTGAGCAGGGTGAGCATAATACGGCGGCAGATGGCGCTCAAGATGGGTTTCGTCGTTCCGCCGATACGCATTCGCGACAACATGCAGCTCGACCCGAACGAGTACGTCATAAGGATAAGGGAGGCGGAGGTTGCCCGGTTCACGCTGTACGTGGACAACTATCTGGCGATGGACCCTGGTCTGGTCGAAGAGCCGATATCCGGGGTTGCCACGGTGGAACCGGCCTTCGGTCTTCCGGCGGTATGGGTAACCGAGGCGCAGAAAGAGACGGCGGAACGGCTCGGATACACCGTCGTTGACCCGCAGACGGTTCTCGCCACGCATCTCACGGAGGTGATCAGAAGGCACGCTCACGAGCTGCTGACCCGGCAGGATGTGAACGAGCTGATAGAGAACATCAGGAAAACCGCTTCCGCAGTGGTCGAGGAGCTCATCCCGACGCGCATCACCGTCGGTGAGGTTCAGAAGGTGTTGCAGAACCTGCTGCGAGAACGGGTCCCGATTCGGAATCTTGAGACGACACTTGAAATTTTGTCTGATTATGTTACTATAACGAAGGACCTGGATCTACTGACGGAGTATGTGCGGCAAAGTCTGGCCAGAACCATCTGCGCAGACTATGCCGATGCGGAAGGCAAAATGCACGTTATGACCATTGCTCCGGAGATCGAGGAGGAGATGGCGGGCTCCATCAAGGAGATTCAAGGTGTGGGCCGCGCGGTGCTTGAACCGGCTCAGATGCGGCAGATAATCTCCGCCGTGGCCAAGGGTGCGGAAAAGGCGATCTCGCTCGGTCACCAGCCGGTCATACTTTGTGCGGGCCAGGTGAGACGGTTCCTGAAACGCATGGTGGAAAAATCGGTGCCAAACGTAGTCGTTCTGAGCTTCAACGAGATTGACCCCTCGGTTACGTTGGAGAGTGAAGGGACGGTGAACCTCGCGGATGCTGGTTAAGAAATTCCAAGGCGAGAGCATGCAAGAGGCTCTCGTTAAAGTCAAACGGACGATGGGTCCGGATGCCGTGATCCTGCACACGAAGACTTTCAGGCGCGGAGGATTCCTCGGTCTCGGCGGACGGGAGATCGTGCAGGTAACTGCATCGGACGATATCAAGATCATGGACGATACTGCGTCGTTGTCGGCGCGCGCACGGAGCGCATATGCCGACGTCCAGAGGAGCGCTAACGGAATGAAGAAGAGGCAGGCGGAGGTTGTCGAGGCGCAGGAACCTTCTCTCGGGGCACAGCTCAAAGAACTCAAAGTCCTTTTGGAGTCTCTGTCGGGCGAGACGGCGGCCAGCGGGGGATTCCCGCGCGGATTGGCGAAGCATTATCAGAGGCTGGTGGATACCGGGGTGGGAAAGCCGCTGGCGCGCAAGATCATCAGGGCGATACACGATGAGCTCGACGGTCAAAGCCTCGGGGACGAGAAGCTGGTCCGAGAGCGTCTGGACATGGAAATTGGCCGATACGTGATGGTAACCGGCGGGATTACGCCGCCCAGCAAGAGCCGGGCGCGGGTAATAGCGCTCGTCGGGCCGACCGGTGTCGGCAAGACCACCTCCACGGCCAAACTCTCCGCGAACCTCTCGATGAAGGAGGGAAAACGCGTAGCGCTGGTCACCGCTGATACTTACAGGATCGCCGCTACCGACCAGCTCAAGGTTTATGCGGACATTATCGGCATACCGCTGGAGGTGGCGTTGTCGCCAAAGGACATGAAATCCGCCGTCAAACGGTACAAGGACTGCGATTACATCTTCATAGATACCGCCGGAGGGTCGCAGTACAACGAGGAGCAGATCGCCGAGGTCAAACGCTATCTCGATGCGGCTTCAACCGACGAGACGCACCTCGTGCTGAGTGCGACCACCGATTTCAAAGAGCTCGTGCGGGTTATAGAGAGGTTCTCCGCAGTCAAACCGGACTGTCTGCTCTTCTCGAAAATAGACGAGACGCAACAGTTGGGGGTAATCCTGAACACGCTTTCGCAGGTGAATACGCCGATAAGCTTCTTCAGCACGGGCCAGAACGTGCCGGACGACATACGGCTTGCAAGAGTTGACAACATAACCGGGATGATGTTGGGAGACGGTAACCTGTGACAGACCAGGCGGCCGGACTGAGAGAGCTGGCGAGTAAGAATAACGGTCCGACAAAGATGATCGCCGTTACCAGCGGTAAAGGCGGCGTCGGCAAGTCCAATATGGTGATTAACCTCGGGATCGCCCTTGCGGAGTTGCGCAGGCGCGTCTTGATCGTGGACGTTGATCTTGGGCTCGCCAATATCGAGACGCTCCTCGGAATAGCCTCTGACTATAACGTGCAGCACGTCGTTGACGGTCTGAAGAGGCTCGAGGACATTATGGTGACCGGTCCCGCCGGGGTGAGAATTATACCGGGAAGTTCAGGAATATCGAAGCTGGCCGATCTGACAAGTAAGAAAAGGCAGCAGTTCATCAAAGATTTCTCCTCGCTACAGGGCAGTGTTGATATCATTCTCGTGGACACCATGGCCGGAATATCGAAGAACGTGGTCGGTTTTGCGGTTGCCGCGGACGAGGTTCTGCTTGTAACAACGCCGGAGCCTACGGCGGTGCTCGACGCTTATGCGACGATCAAGACGATATTCGAGAGGCAGCCTAACGCGACGATTAAACTCGTCGTGAACATGGTCAAGGACGAGCGTCAGGCAAACCGCATAGCCCAGCGTATAGAGTCGGTTGTGAAACAGTTCCTGAACCGCAGAGTGAGAACCGTGGGATGTGTTCCGTACGACCACCACCTCGCTCAGGCGGTGATGAAATCGCGCGCATTGATACAGCTGTATCCGAACTCGCCCGCCGCCAAGAGCGTGCGAGCGCTTGCCGCGAAACTTGTGGACTTTCGCGTGCCGCTCGGGGTGCGAAAGCGGCGCGGACTGCTTGAACGGCTTGTGGCCGGGTTCGGTGTGAGTACGGTTGAATGAAAGGACGTCGCAATTGGCCACTTCATACTGGAGGGGGATTCTGGTCAAAAGTGCGGGCTGTCCGGAAAGGAGCACCTCGAGCCATCATCCCCCGTTGTATCCACGAGGGAAGTTCTTAGCCGCCCTCCAAAACTGAATCTTATTGCGGGAGGAAGCTGGTCCTACTGAACTTCCCTCGTTCTTTTCCTGGAAGCTTCTCGGTCTAAGCCAAAGTCTGATGGGGTACTGTTCCGGCTGGTGGTCGCCGGTCAACTTGGGGTAGTGCGCGGTTGTGATCAGGCGTTCTCCCTGAGTGTATGAAGCAGCGCTGCGAAATCGTCGCGTGGCGGCGCCTCACGGTATGTCCACGCTCGGGATGTGGAGACGGCGATCCGGCGATGCCGCTGACGCGGCTACTCGCTCCCGTTGTTCAGCAATCCGGCTAAGCTCTTTGATTGCCAGCTCTGCCCTCTTGCGAACCGGGTAGAGTTCAACTTCGACCAACTCTGTATTGGTCTCATCGTATTGTCTGCTCAGCTCCATGTGCGGATCCTCGAGCAAAGGTTCAAGGAGCGGGATATTGGCAGGCTCCCCGATCCGTTCCACCGCCGCACACGCTGCGTGACGGACATGGCGGCTGGGATGAGCAAGTGCTGCGCGTATGACGTCCATGATGGTCGCTTGGGCTTCAGTGGAGTACCTGCGGAACCCGCCTCCCAATCCACCGACAGCAGCCGAGACCTCGGGCACGCTCCCCACGTCTATTATCTCCAGAACCTCCGGAAGAGCAACGACTTCGTCGGCCGTCCGTGCAAGCGCCGAAACCACCAACATGTTTCTCTGATTCGTGCTCAGCTTCTCGTTGGATCTTAGTTCCAGCAGAACCGGCACCGCTTCGGGCCCGCAGCTTCCGAGAGCGCTTATCGCCGCTTCGCGTACCGAGAACATATGGGCCATTTCTGGTGAATGGTTCTTCTCATCAAGGGCCGCTTCCGTCAGAACCGGGATCGCATCGGCCCGCCCAAAATCCCGCAGCATCTCGGCAGCCACGAAGCGAAGATGGTCAGACGGATCGTTAAGTAGAGTGTGGCAGACGGCGTGAAACGCTGTATCAGCCCCGCCACGCCCCACCCACAACAGAGTCCTCAGCCGAGAAAGGACCCTCATTCGAGCTTCCTCCCCTGAGGCTTCTTTTAACGTAGCGGACAACAGACTAGCCAGAGCTTCCATCTGGTCGTTCTGTTCATTCTCATAATATGAGACCATGCGCTGCAAAAGGACATCTCTCGCTTCTTCGGGTTGCGCACTGGACAACATATCCACTAATTCGGCGTCACTGGCTCCGCTGAGGGCTTCCCCCGTCTGATCGCTACTGGGCTCCTCCGCTCGGCACAGGGAAAACGCGAGCAGGAAACAAAGGGTAAGAGCCAACACCGTGTCAAAACCAAATCTCAAAGTTCTCATCTTACCATCCCTCCCGTGGGGATATTTCCCGCCGCCGCCCCCAGAGGTCGTATCTAATCCTACACCTGATACTACGACTCAGATGGCGATGGGTTCAGATAAGGGGCCACTGTTTTGCGGGAATTCCCTCCTCATTCAGTTGCGGGTGCACCCTGCGCCGGTTCGTGGATTATTGCGGTGACGCCGTTTCCCTGAGCTTATTGAGGAGCACTGCGAAATCGTCGCGCGGCGGTGCCTCAAATCGGACGGGCTGGCCCGTCGTGGGGTGCACAAATCCCAGAGCTGTTGCGTGAAGTGCCTGACCTTTGAGCGCGTTGATCCCGGCCATTACCTCTTCAGGGAACGCCTGTTTCGCCGGTTTGCCGCCGCCGTACTTCGCGTCGCCGAGTATGGGATGCCCTATGAACGTCATGTGCACCCTGATCTGGTGCGTACGGCCCGTATCGAGTTTGACCTCGAGGAGCGCGGCCCCGTTGAAGCGTTCCTTGACGCGGAAGTTTGTGACGGCCGATCTACCTCGGACGCCTGTGACCGCCATACGTTTGCGGTCGGCGATGCTGCGGCCAATGGGCGCGTCTATCTTTCCCTGCGACTCCTCCGGAACACCCTCGACGAGCGCCAGGTAGATGCGTTCCGCAGAGCGATCCTTGATCTGTTTGGCCAACGACCGGTGGCTGGCGTCGTTCTTCGCGACAACCAGCAGCCCCGAAGTGTCCTTATCGAGGCGGTGCACGATTCCCGGCCGCTTCGTCCCGGAGATCGCCAGCTCGTCACCGCAATGGTGCAGAATAGCGTTGACGAGAGTGCCGTCGGGTGACCCGGGTGCGGGATGGACCACGATTCCGGCGGGCTTGTTGATGACAAGGAGGTCCGCATCCTCATAAACCACGTCCATGGGGATAGGTTCGGGTGCGGGAACAGCTTCCTTGGGTGCCGGGACATGGACCAGGACTTCATCACCCGACGAGAGGGTCGTGCTCGGCTTGGCGGCTCTCTCGTTCACGGTCACAAGCCCTCCCACGATCAGCTTCTTGGCTTGCGACCGGGAGAGTTCCGGCACGTGTGCGCCGATGAAATGGTCCAGCCTTTCCCCGTCGTCCGACTCGGATACGGTCAGACGTTTGGTGAGCATCTTCTCCTCTTTCAAAGCGTTCCTTTCACTGTTCATCGCGAATCAGGTTATGAATCGACAAGACACGGCCATTTGCCGCTCGCGTGACATTCTACTCGCTGGTGCGGTGCGCAGTCAATTGCTATGCTCCCGTGCCGCCGCCTTCTTGTTCCTGCCACTGAACGCTGTGTCGTTTAGCCCGCCTTGGCGGGCTCCTCTTTGCACCCCGCTTGAGCGGGGGTGGGTAAAGCTGTGTGATATCGAGACAGCACGCTTCAGCGTGGCTTCCTGTGATGCTTAAGCAAGTAGTGCCGGGCTTCGAACCGGCTAAAGCCCGTTTCGGAAGCGACGCTGAAGCGCCCTGCGGCTGGTTGTGCCTTCCTTTTCACCCCGGCTGAAGCCGGGTGCAAAGAACGGCCCGCTGGAAGCGGGCCACGGGAAACCGAGTGTTGCGGAAACCGCTGCAGAAGCGGGCTGTGGGAGACTGCGTGTCGCGGGCACGTGTTCAGCGTGGATTCGAGGGGCGGCAGACAGGAATGTCCGCCCCACCGTGAGGCAGTGCCACTCGCCACGCTAAACACGTGCAAAGCGGGATTCCAGCGAGAATGAAGGAAGCTCATCGTGAGGCGTGGATCCCCGCCTTCGCGGGGATGACGACAAAAATGGGTCTGCAACCAGAAGGAGCGCCCTCGACAGACAAGGATGGCATTACCGAGAAACGGGGGATCATGAAGCGGCCCACTGCTTTTCTTGACAGCACGAGGGTAAGGGCTCTATAATCCAGGTGTGCGAACGCACTGTTTCCAAAGCGTTTCGTTTGACTCTAACCGAGTTCCCGCGAGAACTCCTTTCCGGAAAGGTTCGGTTGTTCGCAGAATCTCACGGGCTGCGCCGCACATGGGCGGAGTATGAGCGGAGCCGTTCTGGAACGAGGATATGCTGGATAAATGAGATTTGAACTGTTCCTGGGCCTGCGTTACCTGAAAAGTAAACGCAGAAACTTTTTCATCTCGTTCATAACCGTGATCTCGGTAGCGGGTGTGATGGTCGGTGTGACCGCGCTGATCACGGTGCTGGCTGTGATGACGGGGTTCGATGAGGAACTGCGCGACAAGGTGCTCGGGAACAGGTCGCATCTGACCGTCCAGAGAATCGGCGGATCGCTTGAGGACTACGCGAGGGTCGTAGATCAGATAGAGAAACATCCCGAGGCCGTGGCGGCAGCACCGATCATTACCACGCAAGCTCTTCTCATTGCGGAGGATCAAGAGAGGACCGGCGCGGTCATAGTAGGAATCGACCCCGAACGGCAGTCCGGAGTAACCGAGTTCGACGAGAATCTCACCGGCGAGATACGTAAGCGGGGTATCGTGCTGGGAAGCGGTGTCAGGAACATGCTTCAGGTGGGCACCGGCAGTACGGTGAGGTTGACGACAGGCCGTTTATACTCGCACTTTATAGGCCATTCCGCCGACATGAGACCGTTCGAAGTGACTGGAATATACCACTCGGGTATGTACGAGTATGACTCGTCGAGGGTATTCTTGCTTCTGGAAGATGCGCAGAGGGTAACCGGGCTGAAGGATGCCGTGTCAGCGATTCAGGTTAAATTAACCGACCCGTTCAGGGCACAGGAGGTAGGGCAGGAAATCGTCAATGGGCTCGGAAGGGGGTACTGGGGGCAGACATGGATCGACCAGAACAGGACGTTCTTCTACGCGCTCAAGCAGGAGAAGATTGTCATGTTCGTTATTCTGACTCTGGTGGTCGTTGTCGCGGCGTTCAACATCGTGAGCACCCTGATCATGGTCGTGATGGAGAAGCGCAGGGACGTAGGCGTGCTCAGAAGTGTGGGAGCGCCGACGCGCAGCATTATGGGAGTATTCATCTTCGAGGGTTTAACGGTCGGCGTGGTCGGCACGCTGCTCGGTCTGGTCGGGGGGATAACCCTGTCCAAATCGCTCAACAATATCAAGGAAGTGATCGCTGAAAAGACCGGCGTAGATCTGTTTAGTCCGGAAGTGTACATTTTCGACAAGATACCTGTGTCGATTCAGGCCGGCGACGTTATTATGGTGACGGTGTCGGCGGTTCTGATCTGTCTTCTTGCGACGATCTACCCGGCATGGCAGGCGGCGCGATTGAATCCGGCCGAGTGCCTGCGGTATGAGTAGGAGCTCTCGCCGGTCAGGAAACGAGTTCGTGTGATGGAAGACATTTACGTATGTGAGAATCTGAAGAAAGAGTACCGAACGGGTCCGCAGCGCCTCGAGATCCTCAAGGGCGTCAACATGACGGTCCAGGAGGGCCGGATCACGGTGGTATCGGGCGTGTCCGGCGCGGGTAAAACGACGCTGCTGAACCTTCTTGGCACGTTGGAAAAGCCAACGGCCGGTTCCGTCAAGTTTCGCGGCAAAGATGCGCGCCGGCTGGACGCGGGAGAGCTGAACCGGCTCAGGAACGCCGAGGTCGGGTTCGTGTTCCAGTTCTACCATTTGCTCCCGGAACTCAGCGCGCTCGAGAACACGATGCTGCCGGGCCTCGTGCTCGGGAAAAGCAGGTCGGCGCTCGCCAAGCGGGCGAAGGAGTTGCTTGAAAAAATAGGTCTTGGGGCGAGGCTGGATCACAAACCGGCGGAGCTGTCCGGAGGAGAGCAGCAACGCGTAGCGATCGCCAGGGCGCTTTTCAACGAGCCGCAGGTTGTGCTCGCGGACGAGCCGACCGGCAACCTTGATGAAAGAACGAGCGGCGAAATCGAGCGTCTCATATGGGATCTGAACCGCGATTTGGGCACAACCTTCGTCATAGTGACCCATGAGGAGAACCTCGCGCGGCAGGCCGATAAGTGGCTGAGACTGGTGGACGGCGGGGTCGAGGAAGTGGTAAAATAGGGTAGGCGGAACCCGGGTGTGGCCGGTTCCGGAGGTACTGACCTAAATAGGCCGAAGGTGCCGTGATGTTGTGTCAAATCTGCAAGCTCAACGAGGCAACAGTCCGTTACACCGAGATAATTAGCGGCGGTTTGACGGAGATTCATCTCTGCCAGGAATGCGCCCAGTCTGAGGGCAAGACAATTGGCGCGGACTTCGGTTTTGCAGGGTTGTTCGCCGCAGCACATCCGGAGGTGAAAGTCCCTGACGCGGCTGGGAGCGACGCGGCACAAGAATGTATGTGCTGCGGACTCAGCTTTGGGGAAGCCATGTCAAAAGGGCGGCTGGGTTGTGCGGAATGTTACACAGCGTTCAAGGACAGGCTTTTGCCTCTCATCGAGAGGGTCCACGGTGCCTCGCAGCACGTGGGGAAAGTGCCTAGTGAAACCGATAGTTCGCTTCGAGTCAGAGGCGAGCTGCTGCGTTACCGCAGCAAGCTGCGCAAGGCGGTCGAGCTGGAAAACTACGAGGAAGCGGCGCAGTTGCGGGACCAAATACGCGAGATTGAAGAGGGAATGGTCGAGGGCTGAAGAGATCGGTTCTCTGGCCTGACAGTTATGAGTGGACTCAAGGAAATATTGGGTGAGCAGTCCGGGCGATGGCTTGCTGCGGACGGTCCGGACGCTGGGATCGTGCTCAGCAGCAGGGTGCGTCTTGCCAGAAACCTTGCGAACATGATGTTTGCTCACAAGGCGACCTCCAGCGAGCAGAGCGCGATGATTCGCATCGTTAGAAATGGCGTCCAGAAGTGCGCCGTCTTAGGCGATCTCAACTTCGTTGATTTTAGCAAGCTCGACCAGCTCGAGAAGCGATTCCTCATGGAATGCTACACTATCAGCCGCGAAATGGCGTTGAGTGACGGGGCGAGGGCGCTGTTTTTTAGCAGCGACCAGACGCTGAACATAATGCTCAACGAGGAAGATCATCTGCGTATCCTGTGTCTCGAATCCGGTTTTCAGCTGCGCAACGCGTGGCAGCGCGCCAACGATGTAGATAATCAGCTGGAACAGAAGCTTGATTATGCCTTTTCAAGCGACTGGGGTTTTCTGACGGCGTGCCCGACGAATGTCGGTACAGGGCTGAGAGCTACGGTGATGGTGCATCTTCCAGCTCTGATCATGACGCGCAAGATAGCCTCGGCCGTCCAGACTGTCTCAACCCTCGGCTGCGTAGTCAGAGGACTTCACGGTGAAGGAACCGATGCACTGGGAGATTTGTTCCAGGTCTCCAACCACGCGACGCTGGGTCATGACGACGGTGAGCTGGTTGGGAACGTGGAACGGACCGCCGGCGAGATTATCGCGCAGGAGAAACGCGCGCGCGAGACCCTTCTTGAGAAAAACAGGCGGCAGATGGAAGACAGGCTCGGGCGCGCTCTGGGGATACTTAAGGGCGCGAAAATACTGGGCTTAGGTGAATCGATCGGACTTTTGTCCGCCTTGAGGTTGGGAGTGTGCACCGGTTTGTATGCAGGCTGTTCCATTCCGCTTATCAACGAGCTTATGATTCGGGTTCAGCCGGCGCATCTGGGGATGCTGGCTGGGCAGGAGCTCGAACCGTTAGAGCTCGACACTCTCAGGGCGGACGTTGTTCAGGAGACTCTCTCATAGCGGTGCGTGCGGAAAACGTTGTCGAGAGCGTGCCCTGACTTGCGGTGGCGCGGACCGCCTATTGTAGGGTATAATAGTATTATATAGCAAGAAAGTGGATATAGATTCCCGGAAAGGGGGCTTACCCATGTTTGACAGGTTTACCGAACGGGCCAGAAAAGTCGTGCTGTTGGCTAGAAAAGAGGCGGCCCGGCTCAACAGTGAGTATATAAGAACCGAGCATATACTGCTCGGCCTCGTCAAGGAGCAGGAAGGTATTGCTGCGCGTGCATTGTCCAACCTGCACGTTGACCTTAAGTCGTTGCTCAGAGAGATCGAGAGACACGTTCAGCGAGGCAACGCTCTGACGTCCGGTGATGATATCCCGTTCACGCCGCGAGCCAAGAAAGTGCTGGAGCTGGCTATCGAGGAGGCAAGGCGGCTCAATCACAACTACATAGGAACGGAACACCTTCTTCTGGGTCTGATAAGAGAAGGGGAAGGGATAGCCGCAAGGGTTCTTCAGGACATGGGTATCGAGCTTAACAAGGTTCAGGCGGAGGTAATGAAACTGCTCGGCGGTCATGAGTCAAGATCTGGAAGTCCCTCGCGAAAAAGCCAGACGCCGGCGCTCGACGCCTTCGGCAGGGACCTGACAGAGCTTGCTCGACGGGACAAGCTTGACCCGGTGATAGGGCGCGAAAACGAGATTGAGAGGGTCACGCAGATACTGTGCAGGCGCACGAAGAACAATCCGGTGCTCATCGGCGAGGCCGGTGTCGGCAAGACGGCCATCGTCGAGGGTCTGGCGCAGAAGATCATAAACAATGACGTGCCGGAGCTGCTGCTGAACAGGCGCGTGCTCACGTTGGATCTCGCCGGCATAGTCGCAGGGACAAAGTATCGCGGACAGTTCGAGGAACGGCTCAAAGCGGTCATGAAGGAGATACGCCGCACGGACAATATCATCCTGTTCATCGATGAGCTTCACACGATAGTGGGTGCCGGAGCCGCTGAGGGTGCCGTTGATGCCTCGAACATGCTCAAGCCGGCCCTCGCGCGCGGCGAGCTGCAGTGCGTCGGAGCCACGACGATGGAGGAGTTCAGGAAGTATATAGAAAAGGACGCCGCGCTGGCACGACGGTTCCAGTTGATCATCGTGGAACCTCCTACCGTTGTCGAGACGATAGATATATTGAGGGGGTTGCGCGACAAGTACGAAGCGCATCACAGGGTGAAGATATCCGACGAGGCGCTTGTAGCGGCGACGAAGCTTTCCGACCAGTACATAACGGACAGGTTCTTGCCGGACAAAGCGGTTGACGTCATGGACGAAGCGGGCGCGCGCGCCCGGTTGCAGAATACGATGCGTCCGCCCGATGTGAAGGACACTGAGCACGAGATCGAGATGGTGCGTCAGGAGAAAGAAGAAGCTATAGGAGCGCAGGAGTTCGAAGCGGCGGCGCGACTGCGCGACAAAGAGAGGAAGCTGCGCGAGCAGCTCGAGGAAAACAAGACAAGCTGGGAAAAACAGAAAGAGAAGAGCGAAGTTGTGCTTGGCGAAGAGGATATAGCCTACATTGTCGCGAAATGGACCGGTGTGCCCATAACCAAGCTTGAGGAGAAGGAATCCGAGCGGCTGCTCAGGATGCGCGAAAACCTCCATAAACGCGTTATCGGTCAGGAGGAGGCTATCGATGCAGTGACCCGCTCGATACAGCGTTCGCGGGCCGGTCTCAAAGACCCAAAGAGACCTGTCGGTTCGTTCCTGTTTCTCGGTCCGACGGGGGTAGGCAAGACGGAACTTGCCAGGGTGCTCGCCGAATTCATGTTCGGCGACGAGAACGCGCTTGTCCGAATTGACATGTCGGAGTACATGGAGAAGTTTGCCGTGTCGCGTATCCACGGTGCGCCGCCGGGATATGTTGGATACCAGGAGGGCGGTCAGTTAACCGAGAAGGTGCGGCGTCGCCCGTACTGCGTAGTGCTGCTCGACGAGATAGAGAAGGCGCACCAGGACGTGTTCGATATCTTGCTGCAGGTGCTTGAGGACGGTCATATGACGGATGCCGGCGGGCGGAAGGTGGATTTCAGGAACGCGGTGATCATCATGACCAGCAACGTCGGCGCGCGACTGATACAGAAAGGTACTTCCGTCGGGTTTCAGAAAGCCAGCGACGAGGACGCGTACACGTCCATGAAAGACAAGGTGCTCGAGGAGGTCAAGAAGACGTTCAATCCGGAGTTCATCAACAGGGTCGACGAGATCATTGTGTTCAAGAACCTTACGCACGAGGAGCTTGTGGAGATAGTTGGCCTCAGGATGAGCGAGGTCGCTGAAAGGTTGAAGGACAAAGGGATTGAACTCATAATGACCGACGAGGCAGAAGAGTTCCTGGTGAAGGTCGGTTACGACCCCGCGTACGGCGCGAGACCTATTCGCCGCGCCGTGCAGCAGTATATCGAGGATCCGTTGTCGGAAGAGGTTCTAAAAGGGAGTCTTCCGGAAGGTAGTTCCGTTGAGGTGCGCAAAGACGAGGAGCATGAGCGGCTCACGTTCGTCAAGGTAGAAAGGGTGGAAGAAGGGGCGCCGATTTGAGGGGACTCAAGTTCTGGCTCGTAGTCTCTGTGCTGACCGTCCTTGAGGCTTTCGCCCCGATCGGTGTCGTTCGGGCACAGTACGAGGGAAAGCCCATCAAGGAGGTTCGGGTAGCCGGCAACCGCCTCCTTAGCGACCAACAGATTCTCTCCCGCGTCGAGACCAAACCAGGCGATCTTTTCGACAAAGGCGCGATCGGCCGCGACATCAAACGCATATTCAAGCTTGGACGTTTCAAGGGCCCTATACTCGCGGATGCGGCCGAAGTCGATGGAGGTGTGACCGTGACCTTCATCGTGAGCGAGAAACCTCTGGTAAGCGAGATGCGCGTCATGGGCAACACCAAGGTCAAGGAGAGGGATATCAAGGACGCCATATCGCTCCGTATAGGCGAGAGTTACAACTCGGGCGCCATGGGAGGCGACGCCGAGGCTATCCAGAAGCTGTACGAGAAGAAAGGTTTTTACAGAGCCAGTGTGTACATCGATGTCGAGGAGATGGCGCCGTCGAAGGTGCGCGTCACCTACAACATAACCGAGGGGCGGAAAGCGCGTATCCGCGCGATCAGTATCGAGAGTAACACCGTGTTCACCGACCGTGAGATCCGTAAGAGGCTTAAGACTCGTACCGCAAAGCTCTGGTTTATCGGCGGTATCTACGACGAGACTGAGTTCCAGGACGACCTGCTGCGTCTCGAAGCCATGTACCGGGAGAAGGGCTACGAGGAATTCAAGGTCGCCGGGACGTCGTTCGACTACTCCCCGGACGGCAAGAGCATGTTCATGACCATCCATCTCGAGGAGGGTCCGCAGTACCATGTTGGAAGCGTTCGGGTGCAGGGGAATGAGGTATTTGCGACCGACGAGATTACGGACCTGCTCGAGCTCAAGGAAGGGGACGTGTTCAATCCGCTGCAGGTGGCGATGGATGGTGGGGCGATAAGGGGGCTCTACTCTGATGCAGGTTATATCTACGCATCCGTTCCGCCGAAAGTCACCCTCGACAGGGAGAAAAAAGTGGGCCATATTCTCCACCCGATACTTGAGGGCCAGCTCGTATATCTCGGTCAGATCGGGATCAACAACAACATCAAGACCAAGGACGAGGTGATACGAAGGGAGCTTACCATATTCCCCGGGGAACGGTTCGATGCGAAGAAGATCGCGCGCAGCATGGAGAAGATCAAGAATCTGGGATTCTTCGACGATCTAAGACCGGTCGATCCGTCCACCAGACCGTCGGACTTCCCCGGAGCCGAAGACCTGCTTCTGAACCTGACCGAGAAAGAGACCGGTGCGTTCTACTTTGGCGCAGGGTACAGTTCCGACCAGGCGCTCGTTGGTTCAGCGTCCTTGGATCTGTGGAATTTCGATATGGCCAATCCGCCCAAGTTCACCGGGGCCGGTCAACGTCTTCGACTGGGTCTTCAGTCAGGCAGGCTGCGCGAAGCGTATACCCTGAGCTTCACGGAACCCTACTTCCTGGGTTACCCGCTTCTGTTCGGAGTGGACGTGTTCAAGGACAAGCTCCAGTTCATTCACCATGCCGATTTCTCCGAGGACCGTCTTGGCGGCGGGTTCAGGTTTGGCAAACGGTTATCGGAGTACGTAAGGACCTCGGTCGGGCTCAGGTACGAGGATATTGATATAGGCGACATAGACGACGACGTGTCGATAGAGATACAGGAAGAGGAAGGCAGACGCACGACGTTCAGCTTGATCTCGTTCATCGAGCGCAACTCGCTCGATTACATATTCGATCCCAGAAGGGGTTCGGTCAATCGTCTCACGGTGGAACTCGCGGGAGCCGGCGCCGCGGCCGATACCGATTTCATCAGGTTGGACCAGGATTACAGTCAGTACTTCCCGCTCACCGAAAAGTGGGTGTTCTCGATTCACGAGACGAGCGGGTACGTATCAGAGTTCGGGCGTTCCGACAGGGTTCCAATCTTCGAGCGGTTCTTCGTCGGCGGCACATCGACCGTGCGCGGTTACGACGAGAGGGATATCGGGCCGAAATCGGACGATATATTCCACGACCCGATAGGCGGTAACGTGCGGTTCGTGACCAACCTCGAGCTATCTTACGCGATAACCGACATACTGAGAGGTTACGTTTTCACAGACGGCGGTACCGCGTGGCCCGACGTGGAGGATATTGGGGGGTCGGAGCTGAGGTTCGGCGCCGGTGTGGGAATAGGTTTGAAAACGCCTATCGGTCCGCTGCGCGTCGACTACGGCGTTCCCTTGAACGCGGACAGCGACCAGGGACACGGTCGCATCCACTTCCGCGTAGGCCTCGGCAGATTCCTGTTCTAATCCGCACGGTAGCATTCCCCCTCATAGCCAAATCCTGCCCATGCCGCTTGACTTGTCGGGCTATCCACGTTAAATTAGTGTCTGAAAACGTTGGGATTCTGACGTATAGCGACGCATTCGTGGAGACCATAGATGGGTACTCCCAAGAAAGTGGTGCAACTTGTCGAGAGGTTCCAGCGCAATCTCGACGCGTACCGCAGCGGCAAATACAATGAAACTCAGGTTCGACAGGAGTTCATTAACCCGTTCTTCATAGCTCTCGGGTGGGACGTGAACAACGAAAAGGGTTATGCCGAGGCGTACAAGGACGTCATCCACGAGGACGCGATAAAGGTCGGCGGCGCTACGAAGGCCCCGGATTACTGTTTCCGCATAGGGGGTACCCGCAAGTTCTTCCTTGAGGCGAAGAAACCATCCGTCAGCATCAAAGATGCACCGCATCCCGCCTACCAGCTTCGAAGATATGCATGGTCCGCAAAGCTTCCACTGAGCATTCTCACCGATTTCGAGGAGTTCGCCGTCTACGACTGCCGGGTCAAGCCTGTCAGTGCCGATAAGGCGTCTACCGCACGCACTCTTTACATCGAGTACCCCGAGTATCCCGACCGATGGGACGAAATTGCCTCGGTCTTCTCACACGAGGAGGTGCTCAAGGGCTCGTTCGACAAGTATGTCGAATCGACGAAAAGAAAGAAAGGCACCGCCGAAGTTAATTCAGCCTTCCTTAAGGAGATCGAGTCGTGGCGTGAGATGCTTGCCCGCAACATCGCCTTGCGAAACCCGAAACTCACCCAGCGGGAACTCAACTTCGCCGTCCAGCGCACAATCGACCGGATCATCTTTTTGCGCATCTGCGAGGATCGGGGTGTAGAGACTTACGGCAGGCTGATGTCACTCCTCAACGGGGACGGGGTGTACAAGCGGCTCTGCCACCTCTTTCATCAGGCGGACGACCGGTACAACTCCGGGCTGTTCCATTTTCGGAAGGAAAAGGACCGCGCCGGGCCGCCCGATGAGCTCACGCTCAGCCTCAAGATCGATGACAAGCTGCTGAAGGATATGCTCCGCAGGCTGTATTATCCGGAAAGCCCGTACGAGTTCTCCGTACTACCTGCGGACATCCTCGGGCAGGTGTACGAGCAGTTCCTCGGCAAGGTGATTCGCCTTACTGCAGGTCACCGCGCCAAGGTCGAGGACAAACCGGAGGTGAAGAAAGCGGGTGGAGTATATTACACCCCGACCTACATAGTGGATTACATCGTAAAGAACACTGTGGGCAGACTGATCTGGGGCTACCCTGCGGACGCCGACGGTACATGCTTGGCGTGCAAAAGGAAGGGGCTGGGGGCTAGGGATTGGGGATTGGCGGCTGGCGAATCTGGAGAACAATATGACCAAAGCGATCAGGAGCTACAAGGATCTTCAAGTCTGGCAAGAGGCCATGGAGCTGGTGGCGCAGACGTACGTGTTGACGGCAAAACTGCCGGAAAGCGAGAGGTTTGGCCTGAAACCTCAGATGCGTCGAGCAGCGGTATCCGTGCCTGCCAATATTGCGGAAGGCCATGCATCCAACCATCGGAAGGTGTTTCTGAACCATCTCAGCATGGCCAGGGGTTCGCTGACCGAGCTGGAGACTTATGTTCTCCTGATGATGAAACTCCAATACGCGACATCGGAGCACGTTCAGGGAACTCAGCAGCAGATTCAAAAAGTCGGGAAGTTGCTCAACGGTCTCATCCGGTCTCTGAAGGCGAAGCCCTGACCCCTAGCCGCAAGTCCCTAACCCCGAGGCGCGCAGCGCGGCTCCGCATCCTCGACCCGGCGTGCGGGTCCGGGTCGTTCCTCATCGGCGCGTATCAGTACCTGCTCGACTGGCATCGCGACTATTACACCAACGACGATCCCGAAAAATGGGCCAGGAAACGGCCGGCTCGTGTTTATCAAGGCTCCGGCGGGGATTGGCGACTGACCTCTGCTGAGCGGAAACGTATCCTGCTCAACAACATCTACGGCGTGGACATCGACTCGCAGGCCGTCGAGGTGACAAAACTCTCGCTCTTACTCAAAGTACTTGAAGGAGAATCGACTGAGACTATCGGCAAGACACTCGAACTGTTCCACGAACGCGCACTGCCCGACCTCACCAACAACATCAAATGCGGCAACTCGCTAATCGGTCCCGACTACTACGACAACAAGCAGATGGGCCTCTTCGACGATGAAGAACGTTACCGCATTAACGCCTTCGACTGGCACGCCGAGTTCCCTCAAATATTCAAACGAAAGACCCCAGGCTTCGACGCCGTGATTGGGAATCCGCCGTATCGACGCGAGCTGGGGTACAAGCATCTCATGGATGAAATCGCCAGTACCCAGTTTGGAACCAGGTATCGCGCGCCGCGCATGGATCTCTGGTACTACTTTGTGCACCGTGGACTTGAGTTACTGGGGCAGACAGGGTCATTATCCTTCATTACGAACGCTTATTGGACAGCAGGTACCGGCGCAGAGAAGCTGATCACCGGGCTCCGCGAAAGAGCGCATGTTGACGAAATCTTCTATCTCAAGAAGCTGCGGGTATTCCGGACGGTGGCTGGCCAGCACACAATCATACGCATCAGCAAAGCGACGAGCAGTGAGCCGACGACGATCAAGCTCGTCGAGCCAGAGGGCGAGAAGACAGCCGAGCCTTTCGTCGTAGGAAGAGCATCTGTGACTGTGTTCAGCAAAACCGCAACCGAGTTATTTCGCGGAGCGAAGTTAGATCTCGAGCCTCCCTCTGGGCAACTGTTGTCGAAGCTGGACGATTGGGCACCACTCTGCCGCCTGGGGAAGGTGCGCCAAGGTATCGCCGAGAATCCGGCCTCCATCAGCCGGAAGACCAATGAGAAATACGGCCAGCGGTGGAAGGTAGGAGAGGGCGTGTTCGCGCTACGGCCAGCCGAAGTGAAGCGATTGAAGCTTCCAAAGCGCGAGAGAGATCTTCTTAGGCCGTACCACCATCTTTGTGACCTTGGCCGCTATAGGATGGCCCCAACTCCCTCGCTAGTCCTGATCTACTCGACTCGCAGCACTTGCCCCGATATTGACAACTACCACGCTATCCGCAACCATTTGCGCCGGTTCAAGGCAGTGATGGATGTGAGACGAGAAACGCGCAAAGGTTCTAACGATTGGTGGCACCTCCATTGGCCACGTGATGAGAACGTCTGGCAGGCGTCCAAGATACTCTCCCTCCAGATGGGGCAAAGACCAGCCTTCGTACCAGCTTACGGGTCTGCTTACGTACCGTTTAGCGTCAACGTGTTCGTGCCGTCAGACGCGACGAGAGAGCATCTGAATTACGTGAGCGGCCTCCTCAACTCACGGGTGCTGTGGAAGTGGTACCAGCACAACGCTAAGCGGCGCGGCGTCGGTTTGGAAATCAACGGACATGTCCTCGGGCGCACGCCAATTCGTACCATCGACTTCTCTGATCCCAAAGACAAAGACCGCCACGACCGGATGGTGAAGCTAGTCAACCGGATGTTGTCGTTGCACAAGCAGTTGGCGGCGGCGAAGACCGCACACGACAGGACCGTCATCCAACGCCAGATAGACGCCACCGACCGGCAGATCGACCGGCTGGTGTACGAGCTATACGACCTGACGGATGAAGATATCCGGATTGTTGAAGAGAGCACGAAATGAACATGCACGAATGGGAGGGCGAGCGTACCCGCGAGCCGTATTTTGTGACCTGCGCAAAGATGGGGGGCTCGCGTGTCCGCGCGCCCTCCCACCGGCTGCCGAAACGTAAGAGACCTGCACACGGGGTGTTCCCGGAAGGCGGGAAACCGGTGGTCGTGTTCGTGACTGTGTGCACGAAAGACCGTCGGCCATGGTTGGCAACCGCCGAGTGTCACGGTCTGCTGCGCGAGGTCTGGACCGAGGCGTCGGCATGGCTTGTAGGTCGGTATGTCGTCATGCCGGACCACGTTCATCTGTTCGCAAGCCCGGATGATGAAACCGTTTCTCTTGAGATTTGGATGAGATATTGGAAGAGGCTGTTTACGCAAAGGGGTACAAACGGAGATCGACAGTGGCAGTCCGGACATTGGGACCGACGATTACGCAATACGGAAAGCTACGTCCAGAAGTGGGATTACGTCCGGCACAATCCCGTCCGACACGGGCTTGTCGCCGACCCGGCCGAGTGGCTGTTCCAAGGCGAGATCCATGAATTGGCGTGGTAAATCGGGAGGGCGAGCGTACTCGCGAGCCGAAAGATGTGACCTGCGCAAAGAA
>CBFDCQ010000052.1:0-23395 GCA_965603355.1 uncultured bacterium | reverse complement strand
GGAGGACATTTCTAATGCGTTAACATAGAGGACATTTCTAAAGAGTCTTGACAGCATTTCGCCCGTGCGGACGACGTAACCCGGGACCACGCCGACCTCGTGATGTCCGGCATGGGCGATCAGGCGGCGGCGATACAGAACCTGATCGCTCAAATCGAGATGGCTGCTCCGCGTGCCGGGAGCGGATCACAGCCTTTTCTAGCACGAACCGCGTTCTTTTTCGCAGAGTTCGAGGATTTCTTGCACTAATTGCGCTCAAGGTGCCATGGAACGGAAAAAATTCATTGACGAAAATGCTGTGCCGTGATAGACTTATGTTAGCAAGGTGGAAGCGGCAATGCAACCTCGGAGGGTCGGGATCGTGCATACAGACGAACATAAGAGCGGGCGGTCACGCGGGTTCACACTGATAGAACTTCTAACCGTTATCTTCATTATCGGGCTTCTTGCCGCGATCCTGATTCCGAGCGTCAGCAAAGTCAGGGAGAGGGCGAACAGGGCCGCAGTCGCGGCCGACCTGAGAAGCGTGTCAACATCGCTGAGTGATTACCAGATTGACAGCCTTCAGGGAAACGGGTCGTTTCCGCCGAAGGCCGGCTGCCCAATGCGGTATTTTGTTGAGGCACAGATAAACGACGCATTTCCGTCGCCGCAGTACGAGATGAATGAACTCTGGAAATCGTATCTGGCGCGGTGCGAACTGATCGGTGCGGACGTGGGGGGCAACTTCTACGACCGTTTCTCAAGATCCGAGGATCTGAACAGGAGCCAGAGGGTCCAGGTACCGTACAGCGATCCCGGCGAGGCACTGGCCGAGGACCGGCCGACACGCTTCACTGTGGATCCCATCGCCGGGTTTCAGGTGTTCACTCCGCCCAACGGCATAATTGACCGGGGAAAGGTGGCGTACCAGTATTTCCCTGTTAATTCAAACAACATCGGCAAGTTTCGGCAGATTCTATCAGTAATGGTCCAGGGAAATGAAGATGACGTGTACGCGAACCGCCCGTACACAATGGCCGAATTGACGAACCCCCGGGGGGAACTGGATATTGATATTGAGGGGCTTACCTTGCCGGCTCAACGGTACGACAGGTTCGTCCTGTTGAGTTTGGGCCCCGTGGGAAGCGATCAGGGTATTGTACCGAGAAACGCCGACAACCCGGACGATCTCAGGCTGCGCGCTTTCTATCGAGCCACCCGCGACCTTGACAACAACCAGATCTTGGATTTCGATTTCAACGCCAGGAGCAAGCGACTCGAGACTTTTCCGCTACCGGATGGTTCGACGGGGTACGGTGTGATTATTCTCTCCGGCCCGTAGGCCGAGCTCGACCTCTTCGATTTGGCTTTCCGAGCGTGTAGCTCTGTCGCAGAACGCTGCTCTACTCTCCCGCGATATTTGACCCTGACATGTGATTTCTGGCATACTTGCGCTACTCGAGCGGTGGGGTCTGGCCGGCAAACCGCGATGATCGTTCGAATCGTCTGTTGCGGAAGTAAGGTATACGCAAGATGGGGCGCGGGTCGCCACGGCGACCGCCCCTGCAGGTAGGTCTGAGTGGCCCAATAGGTGAGGAGAGTTGTTTCGATGCAGAATTGGAAAGCGGGTGGACGCGGGAAAGGGAATCGGCGTCTCGCGGCGTTTCGCATAGGGGTTCTCACAGCGCTGACTTTGCTAGCAGCCGCCGTATGCTCTCCGTCAGCGTTAGCTTACATCGGCCCCGGCGCCGGATTCGTTTTCGTAGGGTCGTTCCTGATCCTGGTAGTGACCATCATTCTGGTATTGTTCTCGTTGCTCACGTGGCCGGCGCGTTGTGCGGCTCGAGCGTTGCGGCGACGCAAGGTCACACGGCGGCGCGATATGCGGCGCGTTGTGATCGTCGGCCTTGACGGTCTGAAACCGGAGTTTGCGGAACGCCTCATGGACCGGGGCGAGATGCCGAACATGGCCAGGCTGCGCGAGACGGGCACCTTTGGTCGACTCGCGACAACGCATCCCTCGATATCACCTGTCGCATGGTCCTCGTTCCAGACGGGGACGAATCCCGGCAGGCACAACATCTTCGATTTCCTCGCCAGGAACCCGGCAACCTATCTGCCGACGCTCTCGTCGGTGGACATGGGCAAGGTGGAACGCACGCTCTCTCTGGGCCCCTATTCGATTCCGCTCGGGAAGCCGTCCATCCGACCGCTTCGTAAGAGCAAACCGTTCTGGCACACCTTGGGCGAACATGGTGTATCGTCGTGCGTGTTGCGCGTTCCCGTGACTTTCCCGCCGGAGAAGTATCGAGGCGTCATGGTGTCGGGGATGTGCGTTCCGGACCTTCTGGGCACACAGGGGAGCTTCGTGGCATACACTACGCGCGACGATATCCGGGCCGAACACGGCAGCGGCACGGTCGTGAAAGTACATCTGGAAGAGAACACGATTCACACGCAGATCACCGGTCCTGATAACTTCCTGAAGAAGGGTGGGGGGAGTATGCGGATCCCGTTGAAGATAGTGCTGGACCGTGACGGGGAATCCGCCCGGGTCAGTCTGGATGGTCAGGAATTCACGCTGCAAAAAGGGCAATATACAGACTGGATGAAGATCAGCTTCAAGGCCGGTCTTGGCATGAAGGTAGGCGGCATGTGCAAGTTTCTCCTTGTGGAGACCAAACCGCATCTCGTCCTGTATATGACGCCGATAAACATCGACCCGCGCAGCCCGGCCCTGCCGGTATCGCATCCGTTCATGTACTCATCTTACCTGTCAAACCTGCACGGCGATTTTTCGACGCTTGGCCTCGCGGAGGATACGTGGGCTCTGAGCGAGGGCGTGATAGACGAGGATGCGTTTCTCGAGCAGTGCTACACGTTCCACGATGAACGTGAGCGGATGTTCTTCAACGCGCTTGACAGGACCGGCGAGGACGTCTGCGTGTGCGTTTTCGACGGCACGGACAGGGTTCAGCACATGCTCTGGAGGTACCTGGACCCGGCGCATCCCGCCAACCGCGGTAAGGAGTCCGAGCGGCATGCGAAGGCGATAGACGAGTTCTACGTCAGGATGGACGATATGGTCGGCAGGGTGATGGGGCGGCTGGATGAGCGCGACATGCTGATCGTGATGAGCGACCACGGTTTTCAACCTTTCTCGCGCGGTGTCAACGTCAACTCGTGGTTGTACAAGAACGGGTACCTCGCTTTGAAGGAGGGTGTGCGGGAGAGCGGCGAATGGTTCAGCGAGGTTGACTGGAAGCGGACGAAGGCGTACGCGATGGGCCTTGCAGGGATATATGTCAACCAGAAGGGTAGGGAGGCTCAGGGGATCGTCGCTCCAGGCGATGAAACCGAGGTGCTCAATCGGGAGCTTATAGCCCGATTGTCGGGTCTCAAAGACGACGAGCCGGACAAGATCGGCATCACGAACGTATGGGATACTAGGAAGCTGTTCACCGGCCCGTACGTGAACAACGCGCCCGACTTGATCGCGGGATACGCGGCCGGTTACAGGGCGTCATGGGATTCCGTGACGGGCAAGGTCGACTTGCGCGTGTTTGAGGATAACGTGATGAGATGGAGCGGCGACCACTGCATTGATCCACGGTTCGTTCCCGGCGTCGTGTTCTCGAACCGGAGAATAGGGTCCTCGAACGGCAAGCGGCACATCATGGACATTGCCCCGACGGTATTGGCGGCTCTTAACATAGAGAAGCCCGGCTATATGGAGGGGGCGAGCCTGGAAGTTGAGTAGCAGAGGCAATTGGCTCGCAATGGAAATCGAAGAGGAGAGGTTATGTTTGGAGCAAAGATAAAACTCGATAAGGACTTGTACAATAAGGCCAAGAATCTCGCCGAGATCGCCGGGTATTCCTCCGCGGAGGAGTTCATAACGCATCTGATCGAACGCGAACTGTCGAAGCTCGAACAGAAAGGCGATTCGGAGGAGGACGTCAAGAGACGGCTGCAGGGTCTTGGCTACTTGTGATGGCGCATCCGTAACCGTGCGACAGGATGGCGAATTATGTGGGGATTGAGTCTTGTTCTGAACAAAGTGTGGCGCGCGCTGTTTGAGCCGATTGCCGGTTTCAACCGCGGCATAGCCCTTCTTCTTATCTCGCTCGTGACCGGCGTGGTGATGCTGTGGATATTTGGCGCAGTGTCCAACCAGAACGCCATCAAGCGGGCAAAAGACAAGATAAGAGCCCATCTTCTGGAGATCCTGCTGTTCAACGACAGTCTGAAGATGGTGTTTCGTGCCCAGGGATGCGCACTCGCACACACCGGCAGGTACATGGGCTATGCCATTGTGCCTCTGCTGGTGATTATGGTCCCCGTTGTGCTCATTCTCGCCCAGACCAACCACCTTTTCGAGAGCGAGCCGCTCGAGCCGGAAGATGCCGTGACGATATCGGCCAGACTGACCGAGTGGGACGCAGGTCTTGCGGAATCTGCGGCCCTGAGCGTCCCTGACGGGCTCTCCGTGGAGACGCCGCCTTTACGTATACCGGAGACCGAGGAGATTGAGTGGCGCGTGCGCGCGCACGAGTACGGCGATTTCGACGTGTCGGTGAACGCGGGCGGCCAGGCGTTCAGCAAGCGTCTTATCGTCTCGGATAGACAGCGTCTCATCTCGCGTAAGAGAGTCAGGCCAAGCTTTGCAGGCGCGCTGTTTCATTCAGCCGAGCCGCCGCTCGGCAAGGATTCCCCCATCGAGTCGATCGAGGTGAAATACGCGCCGGCTCGCATAAGGATGGCGCGGTTCGACGCGCACTGGCTCGTGATGTTCTTCATCTTCTCGATTGTGTTCGCGTTTTTGTTCAAACCCTTCCTCAAGGTCGAGATCTGAACCTCCTGAGAAGAAGTATCCTACCGGTGAGGTCATAGAAGAGAACGGCCGCTCATTTCAGGAGGTTTTGGCGTGCCGAAGTAGGCCAGGATCGTCGGCGCAAGATCGCTCAGCGTGGGATTGCTGCCGCTTGTCTTCCTGCTGCAAATGAAGGTTCCCGGCAGCAGCGAGCTATCCATGCAGTGGTCGCCGCTCCACGGATCGTCGTTGTCAATGATAAGTTCTTTTGGGTACGCGCCCAGTATCGTGTCCCATGAAGCGCGGTAATTCTCGTTGAACCCGACGAGCAAGTCGGGCGCCTCATTCACACTGGATCCCGAATAGATATCCTCCCGCTTATGTACGTTGGCGATCACGCGTTCTCCGGTTGTCGGATCCTTAACCTCGCACAGCCGTGCGACAAGCTCGTCAGCGAGTGCGCGTGCCTCGTTGCCGGGCGAGACTATGCCACCGAATTCGCGATCCCGGACATTCAGGTAGAGCCCATTTATTCCAAGACCATAAGCGCGCGTGGCGGCCCAGTCGGTGTTGCTGAAAAACTCCGCCTCCTCCTGACTGAAGCGGTCAAACAGGGCCGCGTAACCGTTCTCGAGCAGCCAGGTGTTGAGGTTGAACCCGCGCCGGAACGATGTGAACCCGTGGTCCGACATTATGATAAGCATGTCATCATCGCCCACCCGCTGCATCGCCTTCCCGATAACCTCGTCCATCTTCGAGTACAGCCACGGGATGAAATCACCGTGCTCTTTCTCGAGCTCCGGCGAGTACAGGGGATGTCCCTTGTCCATGGCCCTCCAGAACATGTGGCTGTTCAAGTCCAGACTTGAGAAGTAGAAGAAAAACAATCCGTGGTTGAACCGCGGAAGCGCGTAATCGTAAAGGCGGAGACGCTCGTTGAACACTAATGTTGCCTGCTCACGATACTGCCCGTCTGTGAGCACGCCCTCAGAGAGTGCCTTGGTGTCCTCGGGCAGGCCCTGCGTGTAAAAAGGTCCCACGTTCTGCGCCAGCTCGCTTGAATACCCTTCCGGCGTGCAGATCGGCATCGCCGGATCGGCCGGGTCGATATTGATGGGAGTCACGTATAGACCCAGATGCGGATGCACGCTCTTGAGGTAAAGCCGGCATATCCCCGGCAAGCTCTTAACGTGCGGGATTACATCAAACTCCACTCTGACCCAGTCGCTCCATTCACCCTCTTTGAGGAGAATCTCCTGCCCTTGAACGACTACTTTCGCGACGCGGTTAGTCTTATCGCGGAACACGGTCAGCGCGACGCGCGTATCGGGTCTATTCTTCCTGTAAGAGTTCCTGGGTCCTTTTAGCTCGCACTCCGCCTTGTCGTTGCGTACGTTTGCCAGGAATATGTCGCCGCCGCCCACATCCTCGCGCACCTCCGTGGGATCGCTTGTGAAGTATGTGAAGCTGCCGGGCGAGCCGGTTATGTCCGGTGTGCCCATACCGGAGAGCGTACGCGACCGACACGGAGTCGGTGGAAAGTTCGCCGGTATCTTGACGATTGTGCAGTCAACGCCGTGCTTCTCGAGGTCGGTCCAGAAAGTGGGACCTTTACGCAACAGCTCGATCTTGCCGCCGGACAGCGGAAGCGTCCACCCGCCAAGCTTCAACGTCTTGCCCGAGGGCGTTGTCCTCGATGTGGACAGGTATGGGAAAATGCCGCCCGGTTCGTGGTTCGGTTCGCGGTGGATAAAATCGAAGATTCCGTGAACCCCCGGGTTCGCGCCGGAGATGAAGTTCGACCACGCAACGGGGCTCTGAGGCGGCATGCTCGTGCCGAGCGGACTGAAGGTGCCCGCCTCGATGAGCTTCCTGGCGTTCGGCATCCTTCCTTCTCTCACGAACCTCGTCACCAGACGGGGATCCATGCCGTCAAGTCCAAGCACTATGACGCTCGCGCGTTTCTTTGCGGCGCTTGCCGTGCCGGCTCCAATGAGCCGTGCAGCACCGACCGCTGGCAGCGTCATACCGGCTGCGCGCAACAATTCCCGTCTGCTAAACGTTCGCGGCTGTTTTCCGTTATGATATCTGCTCATTCCTGTTGCCTCAAATCAAGTCGCTGTTCACATCGATTTCGAGTGTACACGGATCAGCGATGGTTGTCAACTGTTTACGCCCGCGACAGATGCCACGGCAGAATCTCCGTCGGGCCACGTTCCCGATAGAGGTAGAAATCCGGATCTACCTTTGTCCTTCGCACCGCCTGGTTGTAACTCATCCTCTGGCCGCCCATCAGCGCGACAAGCCGGCCTAGTTTTCGATCACCACGGGACAACAGACCCTGCAGTAATGCCAAACGGAGGCTCTCCTGCTTCACCGTTACGTTCGGGCAAACTGCGAGCGCTGACTTTATCCTGTCGAGCCGTCCTTTCAGAACCTCCGCATGTTCCATCGGCACGCGCTCGAACGGTGTCAGCGGTTTTGGGACAAACGGGCTGATCGAAAGCGTGAGTCTTCCGCGCCCCTTTGTTCGGTCGGCTATGACGCCACGCGCTTTCTTGCTCAGTTCGATGATTGCGGCGATGTCCTCGTCGCGTTCCGATGGCAGTCCGACCATGAAGTAGAGTCTCACGTTTCTGAGTCCCGCGGCGAGTGCGGTCTCCATCTTCTCCAAAAGGACGTCTTGACTTATGCCCTTTCCTATGACGCTGCTGAGCCGGTCGGTAGCCACTTCCGGAGCGAACGTGACTGTTCTTTGTCCGCTTGCGGCGAGTGCGCGAAGAAGGGTCTCAGAGGTTGAATCCACCCTCAGGGACGCGGTGGAGACCTTGTTCCCTCTCTCGGTAAGGCGGGTGACAATGTCGTCAATCTCCGGGTGATCGGACACCGCCGCGCCGACCAGACCTATCTTAGCCTTGGGTGGACAGAACCTGTCGATGACCTCCAGCACTTCCGCCGCGCGCCACTCTCGATGCGGGTAGAGCCGCCTCGCAAGGCAGAACCGGCAGGAGCGCCCGCATCCGCGCGATATCTCCACGAGAAATGTGTTGGCGAATTCCGCGTTCGGCGTGGTAATCTGCGAGAATGCCGGCGTTATCCGCTCGTCGTGCGGCAGCTCGGCCGGCGCGCCGGTTGGCGCTTTGCTCTCAATCGCTCCAATTGTGCCGTCGCTGCGGTACACGGGGCTCACAAAGCGGGGGACGTAGAAGCCGGGGACAGCGGCCAAAGCTTTTAGAAAAGCCTCCCTGTCACGGGCGCCGTGGAGCAGAGCTTGATCGGCCAGGAAGTGTATGGAGTTCTCGCCCTCCCCGACGACGACCACGTCAACAAAATCCGCCAGCGGTTCGGGGTTTGACGTTGCGCACGCTCCGCCCAGCACAACCAGCGGATGGGAACTGTGTCTCTCGCGCGCGAGCAACGGCATTCCAGATTCATAGAGGGTTCTTGCGAAACCTATGAAATCCAGTTCGAACGATACTGAGAATGCCAGGATATCGAACTGACCGAAGGGTTTGCCGCTCTCCACCGATTTGAGTCCCAGTTCAGGATCGAGGAAACCTCTCTCGCAACAGGTATCGTGGCGGCCGTTGAGTTCGCGGTAGATCGTCTGGAAACCCAGGTTCGACATCGCGACGCGGTACTTGTTCGGGAAAACAAGACAGACACGTAGCGAACCGCCGGACTTTGTCAACGTGCCGGTCTCGGCACGCAGGAATGATTCTCGTACTGAAAAGCGCGATTTTGCCATTCGGCGGGAGCCTTCAGCGCCCTATGATTCCTCCGCGAGACTGATCGAGGTACACTCCCTGCAGGTTCATGGCCAGCTCTTCGGGATGGTCGGAGGCGAGCATCGCCTCTTCCTCGGTGACCAACCCGTACATGACCATATCCTTGAGGGAATCGTTGAACGTCTGGTTCCCCTCGTCACGGCTGGCCTGGATCGCCGTGGGGATCTGCGCGATCCGGTTGTCCTTGATCAGTTTCCGTATTGGGGGAGTTATGAGCATCACCTCTACGGCGGGAACTCTTCCCTCATCATCGGCCCTGGGCAGCAACCTCTGAGATATAACCGCTTTCAGGTTCTGGCTAAGCTGAGACCGTACCTGATTGTGCTGACGCGGCGGGAACAGGTCTACGATTCGGTCAATAGTCTGCATGGCGTCTGATGTGTGCAGCGTGCTGAACACGAGGTGTCCGGTCTCCGAAGCCGATATGGCGGCCTGGAACGTTTCTATATCACGCATCTCGCCGATCAATATCACATCCGGGTCCTGCCTCATCAGGACTTTGAGGGCCGAGGAAAACGTCTCCGTATCAATCGTGACTTCTCTCTGGTTGATTATCGCCTTCTTATCGCTATGAAGGTACTCGATCGGGTCCTCAAGCGTCATTATGTGAACACGCCTACGCTCATTGATGTACTCTATCATCGCCGCCAGGGACGTCGACTTACCGCTGCCGGTCGTGCCCGTAACCAGCACAAGACCTCGCCTCAGCTCTGCAACTCTCTTAAGAATCTCCGGCAGATGCAGCTCCTCGAAGTTCGGGACGTTCGCCTTGATCCGCCGCATGACGATCCCTGTTGCGCCTCGCTGGCGGAAAATGGTTGTCCTGAACCTTCCCAACCCTTTCACACTGTACGCGAGGTCTATCTCGTTATGTTCGTTGAACCGCGCCCGCTGTTTCTCGTTGAGTATCTCGTCAAGGAAGGCCTCGGTCTGCTCGTCCGTGAGCTTGTAATCGAGCTGCGGCTCAAGCTCGCCGTCTATCCTGAGGTATGGTGGTGAACCGACCTTCAGATGGAGGTCAGAAGCTTCTTTGGTTATGGCGAGTTCGAGCAGCGCTTTCAGGCTAAGCATCTTTTTCTTTCCTCCTCATGAACGCGGGCCGATCGAGGTCTGATCTGGTGGATGATACTTGTTTCCGCGTCTTGGCCCTTTTCGGTCGAGGATGTCTGCCTCGCCGGACGAAGGCTGGCGTCTCAATCTCGATCTCCTCAAACAGAGGCAATTCTGTCGGCTGTTTGATTTGGGACGTCTCGTCAGCGGTAGCAAACCCGGTAGCGATGAGTGTCACGCGCACCTCCCCTCTTGGTGCTTCACGTACGGCAGCGCCGAATATGATATTAGCGTCCGGATGTACAGCCTCATGGACTACGGCTGCGGCCCGGTTCACTTCAAGCATGGTGAGGTCCTTCCCGCCGGCGATGTTGATGATAACTCCTTTGGCGTCGCGTATGTCAGAATGTTCCAGCAAGGGGCACGCCATGGCGTTTGCCGCAGCCTCCGCCGCACGATTGTCTCCCTGTCCCGCGCCGACACCCATGACCGCGGTTCCCGTTTGACTCATGATCGCGCGCACATCCGCAAAATCCAGGTTGATTATTCCCGGATCGGACACGAGGTCGCACACGCACTGCACGCCTTGGTAGAGCACGTTGTCTGCCATCCGGAACGCCTCTATCATTGTCGTGCTCTTGTCAACGATATCCAGCAGCGCATCATTCCTTATCACTATAAGCGTGTCTGCCTTTTCCCTCAGCAGATTCAGACCGGCCTCGGCTCTTTCGGCGCGTTTGTCGCCTTCAAACCGAAACGGTTTGGTGACTATGGCCACCGTCAGGGCGTTGAGCTCCTTCGCCACGTCCGCAATGACGGGCGCAGCTCCCGTGCCGGTGCCTCCTCCCAATCCTGCGGTCATGAAGACCATGTCGGCGCCGCTCAGGGACTCTGTAAGCAGATCGCGATCCTCCTCCGCAGCACGCCGTCCTACATCCGGATCAGCTCCAGAGCCGAGCCCGCCGGTGAGGGTGCCGCCAATCTGGACCTTCTGCGGCGCTGGGCATGAGGTAAGGGCTTGAGCGTCGGTGTTGACAGCGATAAAGTCCACGCCGCGCAGGTTACCGTCTATCATGCGTCCTATGGCGTTGCCGCCTCCACCTCCCACGCCGACCACCTGGATAACGGCCTTCCTCTCGGCATGCGGATCTTCCACCAATCTCACAGTCATCGGCTTTCGCCTCTCCCTAGAAGTATTCGGTGATCCACTCCTTCATTCTACGAGCCGTCTTCGCGAAAATGTTCCGCTTGTCAAACCTCGCGCGTCTTCCCTCGGCGCGGTATCTCAAACCGTATCGCACAAGTCCTATGCCCGTAGCGTACGCTGGATCGTCGAGCCCATCGGCCTTTCCCTTGACCTTGCGAGAGCGCCCGAGCCGCACAGGACATTCAAAGATGGATTCACCAAGCTCCAGTGTGCCCTCAAGCGACGACGCACCGCCTGTCAACACGACCCCTGTCGGGATCAGATGTTTGTATCCGCTCTTCTCAATCTCGCCATTCACGATGAACAACAGCTCGTCCATGCGCGGCTCAATGATTGAGGCTAGTTCGCGCCTGGGCACGACCCTTTCATCTCTGTCACCTACGCCGGGCACGGTGATCGTATCGTCATCTGCGACCATCTCCTCAAGCGCGTGTCCGGAACTTATTTTAATTTGCTCGGCATGGTGGATCGGGGTGCGAAGTCCGACCGCAATGTCGCGCGTCACGTATTCGCCGCCTATGGCCAGCACTTTACTGTGTTGGATCGCCCCTTCAATAAACACGGCGATGTCAGTCGTGCCACCGCCCACGTCCACAAGCGCCACGCCCAGCTCCTTTTCGTCCTGGGTCAGTACCGCCTCGCTGGACGCGAACGGCTCGAGCACTATATCCTCCACCTCGCAACCGGCGCGGTTGACCGATTTGATTATGTTCTGTGTGGCGGTCACGGCGCCCGTCACTATGAGGACCTGCGCCTCCAAACGCACACCAATGATGCCGGCCGGATCCTTAATCACGCGCTGATCGTCCACGACGAATCCTTGCGGGAAAACGTGCAGCAACTCCCGGTCCATCGGGATGTTTACCGCGCGCGCCGCGTCCAGAACGCGTTCCACATCGTCATTCGTGATCTCTTTGTCCTTGCGTCCGACGCCGACCACACCGTGGCTCTTTATAGCCTGAATGTGGCCGCCGGCAACGCCGACGAACACGGAATCAATGTGCACTCCGGCAGAAGCTTCCGCCGCTTCGAGCGCGTTCCTTACGGACTCGACTGTGCGTTCGAGGTTGGCAACAACACCCCTTCTGAGACCCTCGGAAGTGCTTCGGCCCATGCCGAGGACCGTGACGTTTCCGTCCTCCTCGGCAGCGGCGACGATCGCACAGATCTTGCTCGTGCCAATATCCAGCCCCGTAACATACCTAACCTTTGCCATCTGCGCGCCTCCCCTGTTTCGGTATGATTATATCAGAATGATCCGGGCGATGCAACGGGTCCAGCTTCTCCGACCAAGTGTGGTCGCGTACCGCTCGGGCGCTGCCCGCTGCCGGTGACCTTGTACCCGCCAAGTCCCTCATACATGCGCGAAATGGCTTGACAGCAGCGAGCTCAATGTGGTACTTTGTCATACTCTGCAGAGCCGGTTCGCGTTGACCGCTCAGCAGTTTTGAGCGATTCGGTGGTAGAAGGGGTATGGATGTGTCAAAGAAGTCGCAGAACGAGTACTCGGATTCTGTAAATCTCCCGAAGACAGAGTTTCGGATGAAAGCGAACTTGCCGAAACGGGAGCCCGGGCTCCTTCAGTCGTGGGAGGAGAAGGATCTCTACGGCGCGATACGTAAAGCGATGCGCGGCAAGGAGAAACGTATACTCCACGACGGACCTCCGTACGCCAACGGCGACATTCATATAGGCACGGCCTTAAACAAGATTCTCAAAGATTTTGTGGTGAAATATCTTACAATGAAAGGGTACGATTCGCCATATGTTCCGGGCTGGGATTGTCACGGTCTCCCGATCGAGTACAAGGTCTTGTCAGAGCTCGGCGACCGGGCACGGGATGCTTCGCAGGTCGAGATCCGCTCCAGGTGCAGGGAATATGCCTTGAAATACGTGGATATTCAGCGCGAGCAGTTCAGAAGGTTAGGGATCCTGGGCGATTGGGACAGACCCTACCTGACGTTGTCTCACGGGTACGAGGCGAAGATCGTCGAGGTTTTTGGCGAGCTCTATCTTCAGGGGTACGTGTACAAGGGCAAGAAACCTGTGCACTGGTGTCCGTCGTGTCGGACGGCTCTGGCTGAAGCCGAGGTGGAATACTCCGAACATACGTCCCCTTCAGTGTACGTGAAGTTCCCGGTTTGCGGTCAGATAGGGAACCTGAAAGGGAACGTGTTCTTCCTGATTTGGACGACGACTCCGTGGACTCTGCCGGCGAATCTCGCCATATGCCTGCATCCGGACTTCACCTACGTGGCACTGAAGGTCGGCGACGAGACGTACATCGTGGCTGAGCCGCTCGTGCTCTCGGTGGTTGCACAGTGCGGGCTCGAGAAGTACGAGGTGGTGGATAAGTTCTCGGGAAGCGAGCTCGAAGGTCAACTTTATCGCCACGTATTGGCGGACAAGGAGTGCCCGATAATTCTCGCGGACCATGTAACGCTCGATCAGGGCACCGGTTGCGTTCATACTGCGCCGGGTCATGGTCAGGAAGACTACGTTGTGGGTCAGCGCTATGACCTGGAGGTTTTCTCTCCGGTGGACGACGATGGGTGTTTCACGGACGAGGCCGGCGAGTTCGCCGGGCAGAACGTTTTCGATGCGAACGATGCGATCAGCAAGAAGCTGGGCGAATCGGGCGCGCTGTTGTACCGTGACTTTCTACCGCACTCCTACCCGCATTGTTGGCGATGCATGAATCCCATCATCTTCCGGGCGACCGCGCAGTGGTTCATCAAGGTGGATGAGAAGGATCTGCGTGACCGAGCGCTGGAACGCATAAGAGACGTGCGTTGGGTGCCGCCATGGGGTGAGGAGCGTATAGCGCTCATGGTATCGGGCCGGCCGGACTGGTGCATCTCCCGACAGCGCGCGTGGGGTGTGCCGATACCAGTGTTTTACTGCAACAGTTGCGACGAACCGCACGTGACGCAGGAGAGTCTGGAGCGGCTTGTGGAGCTTGTGAGTCAGGAGGGTATAGACCTCTGGTTTGAACGTGAAACGAGTGCCATTCTGGGGGATCAAGCTGTCTGCGAATGTGGCGGAACGGAGTTTGAGAAGGGAAAGGATATCCTCGATGTGTGGTTCGAGTCCGGCGTGAGCCACCGCGCGGTGCTTGAGGCTCACGAAGATCTAACGTTTCCGGTTGACATATATCTCGAAGGGAGCGACCAGTACCGGGGCTGGTTCCAATCGTCGTTGATACCTTCCGTCGCGTTGCGCGACACGGCCCCGTACAGGACCGTGATCACTCATGGTTTCGTTGTTGACGGCGACGGGATGAAAATGTCCAAGAAGCTGGGGAACGCGGAGGATCCGCTCGAGATTATCGATAAGTACGGCGCGGACCTGCTGCGGTTGTGGGTTGCCAGCGAGAACTACACGCAAGACGTCAAGATATCGCCCGAGATACTCGCTCAGATCTCCGACGCGTACAGGAAGATCAGGAACACATGGCGGTTTATGCTGGGCAATCTCTACGACTTTGAGCCGAAAACGGATAGCGTGCCGTACGCCGACCTCGAAGAGATCGACCGGTGGGCGCTCAACAGGTTGCAGGAGCTGAAGAAGAGTGTGATCCAGGCGTATGACCGGTTCGAGTTCCATCAGGTATACCACTCGGTGTACAACTTCTGCACGGGGGACCTAAGCTCGTTTTACCTCGATGTGCTGAAGGACAGGCTTTACACGTTTGCCCCATGCTCGCGGGAGAGGCGCTCTGCGCAGACCGTGCTCCTGGAGGGTCTTAAAGACCTTATCCGCATGATCGCACCGCTACTCTCGTTCACTGCTGAGGAAGCGTGGCAGTGTTTGCCGCAAAGCGCGCGGGACCAGGCAAGCGTTCATCTTGCGGAGATGCCGGATGTTCGGGACGAGTTTGTTGACGAAGACCTTGGCGCGAGGTGGGCGGGACTGTTGGACGCGCGGGGCTTCGTGATGAAGGCGCTGGAAGATGCCAGACGCAGCGGATTGATCGGCAATGCTCTGGAAGCCAGGGTCGTGGTAAGAGCCGGCGGAGATATGTTCAAGCTGCTTGACAGCTTCAGCGCATCTTTACCATCGGTTTTCATAGTGTCGGAAGTCGAGCTTGCGGAGACTGAAGGTTTGGATGAGCCGGAGATTAGCGTCGAGAAGGCCGCCGGCTCGAAATGTGTGAGGTGTTGGAACTACAGGAGGTCAGTCGGGCGTAATCCCGATTACCCCGACATTTGTGACAGGTGCGTAGCTCAGGTGGAGAGAGGTTTGGAATGAGAAAAGCACGGATGAAGAAGTACAAGAAACTACTCCTTGCTGCAAAGGAGAATCTCGAGGCTGAGGTGCAACAGCTGCAGCGGGATAATTTGAACCGCAGTCAGAGGGAGTCCTCCGGCGACCTGTCCGGGTACTCGTATCATATGGCGGACGTCGGCACTGATACGTTCGGCCGCGAAGTGGAGCTGACAATAGCTTCAGCCGGTTCCGAGACGATGAAGGATATTGACGAGGCCTTGGGACAGATCGAGGACGGCACCTATGGGAAGTGCGACGTGTGTGGCGGACAAGTGTCTGAGAAACGGCTCGAAGCCGTACCGTACGCGCACCTCTGCATAAGCTGCAAGTCGGAGCAAGAGAGAAACAGCTAGCCGCGTGCCTCGACAGCCGCGCGGAATAGAGACTGGTCTAGCGCATGCATAAGAGTCTGCAGTTCCGGGCGGGAGGTTGGGCGGCGTGCACGGCGCTGGGCGTGGTCCTGGCGGACAGAGTGACCAAGCTTATGATCGCGCGCACGATCGACCTTCACGAATCCGTGCCCGTCATCAAGGGTTTTTTCTCACTGACACATCTGCGCAATCCATCGGGCATCTTCGGGCTGGGTCCCGCGAAACCGCTGTTCTTCACCGTCGCTTCATTCATCGCATTGCTTTTCCTTGTGTACCTTTTCAGGACGCTCGACCCGCAGCGGCGGGCGCAGCATGTGGCCTTCGGTCTTATAATGGGAGGCGCCGTGGGCAACCTCATTGACCGCACGTTCTGCGGCGAGCAACTCTTCAGAGGTCCGGTCACGGACTTTCTCAACTTTTCGATTCGCGGCCATCACTGGCCTCCGTTCAATGTAGCCGACTCCGCGATAACCGTTGGTGTAGCTTTGTTCCTGTTGAGTGTTTTCCTCGCTTCGAAGGAAGAGGCAGCCGATGCATCCGGTAATTCTAAAACTCTTCGGACCCCTTAAGATCCACTCTTACGGTCTGATGCTGGCGATAGCGTTTCTGACGGCGGTCACGCTCGCTCAGAGAGCTGCCAGACGCAAAGACGTCGATCCTGACACGATCGCCGATGTCGGACTGTGGCTGCTGATCTCCGGGGTGCTTGGAGCGCGGGTAATGTTCATGATCCTCAACCCGTCGCTGTTTCCGCTCAACCATCCGCTCAACTTCCTCAAGATCTGGGAGGGGGGTCTCGTGTTCTACGGCGGCGTGCTCGCGGCGCTTCCGGTCGGGGTATTCGTGCTGAGGAAAAAGAAGGTTGATGTGTGGCACTTCGCGGATGTGTTGGCTCCGTACATGGCGCTTGCGCACGGTATCGGCAGGATCGGCTGTTTCCTCAACGGGTGCTGCTACGGTAAACCGTCGAACGTGCCCTGGGCGATCTCTTTCCCCAGGTTCGTTGATGAGACGGGATTTGTGACAGGCAGCCCGGTTTACGAACATCAGCTTTACTATTGCAACCCACCTCTGATAGGGGCCGATGCCATGCGGTCGCTCCCGGTTCATCCGACCCAGGTCTACGCTACGCTCGCACTTTTTACAATCAGTCTGCTGTTGCTGCTCCTCTGGAAACGGCGCGTGTTCAAAGGACAGATATTCTGGTCGTACCTGCTTCTCTACTCGCTTTTCAGGTTTGGCGTCGAGTTCCTGCGAGCGGACAACGCACCGGTGCTTTTCGGTCTGACCATCTCGCAGGTGATCGGTGTGCCGGTGTTCTTGTTTGCGTCCGCCATCCTGATTCGTGGGACAATGCTCGCCCGGGGTGAAGGGAAAGGGGATTGCGTCAGTCCTGCAGAATCTCAAGAATCCGGTTGAGGTCGCTGACGAGTTCAGCGCCATTGTCGACCAGTCTTCTCAGGATCGCCGTGGCTTTTCCCGAACAGAAGTCCTGATTCTCGAACGAGCTGGGCATGATTATCCGCACGCCGCCGGAGGACGCCTCCAGAGCGGCTTCCAGGTTCTTGAGGTTACCCTCTCCTACAGGCACAGGGCTCACGATAACGAAATCCGCGGCGCGCGCCAGCTCCACGTTTCTCGCGTGGGCGCTATCGCTGACCGGCGAGAAGGGCGGGATATCGACGATTTCAGTCGCGAGCGCCGCAGCGAGCACGTGGTCCGAATCGCCCTCGTTAAGCACGCCTGCGCTGACCGTGTACCCCTCTATGACCAACCGGCGCAGTAGATCGGAAGCGGTCCCGCCACCGCATATGACGTGTACCTTGACTCCCTTGCGTTGTGCGGCCGCGGGCGGCACCCTGGGTACCAGAACAAGTTGGGGCGCGCCCGTCTTGGGGTTTTTTCCGGCGACAACGTTCGCGCCATAGACCCTTCTGATAACCTCCTCAGCGATCACCTGCGAGGGGCTCCCCTCCATCGCGAGTGCGCCATCGCTCAGCAGCAGCAATGTGTCGAAGTATTCTGCGGCCAGGTTGAGGTCGTGCGTGACCGACAGCACCGTGAGGTTACGGTCGCTGTGAAGTTTCCGTATCAGGTCCATGATCTCAATTTGATGGTTTATATCGAGATGCGTCGTCGGTTCGTCAAGCAGCAGGAGTTCGGGTTCCTGCGCTATCGCGCGAGCCAGAAACACGCGCTGCTTCTCGCCGCCGCTCATCTCCTCTATCCGGCGATCGCAGAGGTGTATCGTGTCCGTGAGCGCCATAGCGTGCCGGGCTATCTCAAGGTCGCGCTGCGTCTCAAAACCGAACCGGCCGATGTGAGGGTACCTGCCTGCGGTGACAGTCTCCAGACCGCTGAACGAGAAAGCGACCGTCGGATGCTGGGGAACGACCGCGACGCGACGAGCCAGTTCGGTGGGCGCCATTCCGTCGATATCCTGCCCTCGAAACCGAACCTCCCCGTCCGTTGGTCTGAGGACTTTGCTCAGCAGCTTTATCAAGGTACTCTTGCCGGACCCGTTCGGGCCGATAAGCCCGACCATCGCGCCCGGCTCCAGCTCGAAGGAGATGCCTTCGAGCACGGGCCGCGAATCGTAGGCGAAGTGTATGTCTTTTACGTTTAGAATCGCCGTCATTTCACCGCGACGCTCCACCCCTGATCATACATTCATCACCCTTCTTCTGGTGCGCAACAGGTACGCGAAAAACGGGCATCCGATAAGGGCCGTCACAACGCCGACCGGCACCGAAGCGACTCGGGCCAGCGTATCCGCAATCACGAGAAATGAGGCGCCGGCGATCGCTGCCGTGGGAATGAGCGATCTATGGTCCGCCCCGATGACCAGCCGAACCGAGTGCGGTACTATCAATCCCACAAACCCGATCATCCCGCTCATTGCGACCACGACGCCGGTGATCAGTGATGCTGAGACGAAAAGGATCTTCTTAACGGTTTCGACTCGCATCCCGAGTTGAGCTGCGGACTCCTCCCCGAAAGCCAGAATGTTAAGGTCGTGGCAATGAAGCAGTATGAGCACGAATCCGACACCAACGAGCGGTACCGCGAACCTTGCCACGGCACCTGTGCCGGCGCTCGGCTCGAGTTTACCCATGAGCCAGAACA
Source organism: uncultured bacterium (assembly GCA_965603355.1). Lineage (GTDB taxonomy): Bacteria > Hydrogenedentota > CBFDCQ01 > CBFDCQ01 > CBFDCQ01. Next base: position 4,789 of record CBFDCQ010000052.1, on the reverse strand, counting down.
TTATCCCGTGAAGCTGATCTCCCGCTCTGGATACGATGAACATCATGATCGCGGAAAGGAATGCGTTCACAACCACTCCTGCAAGGATCAGCGTGTGCACCGGTACGGTCCGGCCGAGCCTCGCCAGCTGGTACGCGGCGACCATTGCCAGCAGCGCTCCAACGAACGCGACCAAAGGCACGAACACCGCGGCCAGCCCGACAGCCATCGCAACTGTCGCGCCTACAGCGGCACCGGACGATACCCCCAGTATGTACGGTTCCGCAAGAGGGTTGCGCAGCAGTCCCTGGAAGACCGCGCCTGCCACCGCAAGAGCCGCTCCCACAAGCGATGCCATCAGGATGCGTGGGAGACGTATCCCGAAAATGATCGCGTCGTGTGCGGCGGGACTGCCGTCGGCGCGCGCTGTCCATGGCAGACGCGAGCAAAGTGTGGAGACGTACTCGCCAAAGGAGATTTTCGCTGGACCTATCGACCCGCTCAACACGACGATAACCGCCCAGAACAGCAGCAATAGCGCCATGGACGAGGCAATTCTTTTCACACGCTTGGGTGAACGATTCTTCATTTCGTCTGTACTCTGAACAGTTCGGGATAGAACCTCTCAGCCAGCTCCTTCACCGTATGCACCGCGCGAATGCTCGGGCGCAGCAACAGGTCCGGGTCGATGTCGTCGACGATACGTCCCGAAGACACCGCGGAGACGGTCTGCCACGCGTCGCGTTTCAATATCATGTCCCTGGCCGATACGCCTCGCTCCATGTAGGCCGTAAGTATGACTTCCGGGTCGGCATCCAGCACGTGTTCCTGGCTCAGTTGGAAGTAGTGGCTACCAACGGAGGTCGCGACATTGACCGCGCCGGCGCTCTCCACGAGATCGTTCACGAACGAACCCGCGCCGGCTGTCATGAGCGGGTCGTGCCACATTTCGATGAACACCTCGACCTTGTCGGTGGCGTCGAGCGCCGCGATTCGTGAGCGAACCGTCCCAATCTCGTCTCTCAAGGGCCCTGTAAGCCCGCGTGCGGCATCTTCTCTGCCAACGGCGCTACCTACCCTGCCTATCATTGCTAGCAGCTCATCCACCGTCTGTGGATTGAAGGACAGTACCGGTACGCCGAGTTCGCGCAAACGGCCGAGCACCGGGTGCAGCGTACCGCACCCTATAACCAGGTCGGGCTCAAAGGCCATTATCTTCTCCGAGCTTGGGCTCACGAAGCTCCCGATATTGGGCTTTTCCTTCGCTTCCGGAGGGAAGTCGCATATGTCGGTGACGGCGACCAGCCTGTCGTCTGCTCCGAGCGCGAACAGGGTCTCCGTGATGTTCGGTGCGATAGAGACGATACGTGTGGGAACCTCTGGAAATTCAATCTGATGTCCCGTATCGTCGGTTACGACCGTGCCGGCGCTTCTTTCGGGCACATTCTGGTCCATGTCGGCGGGGCTGCAACCTGCCGCGACGGCCAGAACGAGCGCCACTATCGCCAACGGAAAAGTTGCCGAGCGGAAGTGCACCGGTGTTCCCCCCATATCCGCATTCTTCAATCAGGTCATCTGGTTACCCGCATCACAGTGCAAGGAGATGATACCACATAGGCCTGCGAGAGGCTAGTCTCGCGCGTCAGAGAAGGGTAGGGGAGGGTCTTGTACCCTCCCGCGGGAGGCCACGAGGACCTCCCCTCCATGGCAGACAGGAATGTCCGCCCCACCATCGGCTGTGTAGGGGCGGGTCTCAGACCCGCCCGCGATTTCCGAGGTCGCAGGGCGCGGCAAGCAGCGCCCCTACGGTGTGCCGGGCCGTGAATCGCGCCCGCGCCGGGCGAGACACCCGGCCTACTTTTCTCTGGGTGACGAAGCTGTCTCACAGGCGACTTATCTGCTATAATTAGGGCCAGGGGGGCGGAGCAAGCCCTGTACCTGGCTCGTTTGGGAGCGCGGTTCTGTCGGTGTAGGCACATTAGGAAAGTGATGGCGGGATGAAAAAAGACCTGGCGGAAATAGTCGGTCTGACGCGGAAGTACCTCGAGGAACAGCTCGAACGCGGCACGGAGACTGTCCCAGTCGACCCGGAGATAGTGGCAAAACTGGGCAGGGTTGTGCGACCGGCCGGAGGTGCCAGACCGCAGCCTCTGGGCGTCGTCGAGCAGGAGGCGTTGAAGTGCGTCAAGTGTCAGCTTCACGAGACGAGGACCAACGTCGTTTTCGGTGAGGGCGACCCGGAAGCCCGCCTCCTCTTTGTCGGAGAAGCGCCGGGGAGGGACGAAGACCTTCAAGGCAGACCTTTCGTCGGACGTGCCGGCCAGCTCCTGACGCGTATCATCGAGTCGATCGACCTGACCAGAGAGAAGGTTTACATAGCGAACGTGCTCAAGTGCCGTCCGCCGAAGAACCGAAACCCTCTGCCGGATGAGATATCGTGTTGTCTGCCGTACCTCACCAGGCAGATAGAGATCATTCAGCCGCGAATCATCTGCGCTCTGGGGGCTTTTGCAGCTCAAACGCTCGTCGGCAGCAGCGAAGGGATCGGGAAGTTGCGCGGGAAGTTCTACGATTACCAGGGAGCTAAACTCATGCCGACGTATCATCCGGCCGCGTGTCTCAGAAACCCAAGTAACAAGAAATACGTGTGGCAGGATATGAAGCAGATCAGGGAGGAGTATTTCGAGCGGTAAAGAGGGCGAAACGGGCCGTCCTTGCTCCGAGACGTTTGCGATTGGCGCTGAGCGCGATACGTGATATCATGTGTTGTAGGTTGGCGTGATGAGCGGTTCGATACAACTGGAGGGTTGTTTTCGTTGAAGTGGTTCCGGATAGTGTTGAGTATCTTGTTGGTGGGCGGTGTAGCGGTTACCGGCGGGTGGTTTTACGCGGCGCACAGAGAGCGTCCTGAAGCGCTCAGCAAAGAGTGCATCATCCGGTTGGAGACGCTCGGACGCGCCCTGGACAAGTATGCGAGCGAGAACGAGGGAGAGTTGCCCGGGAGACTGACGGACCTCTATCCCGGCTACATAGATGATCTGAAAGTCTGCGAACGCCCGGTATCGAGCGGCTCGTCCTCGCCGAAAGAGTACGGGTATGACAGCCGCGCGAAGCCGGACACGGATTTTGTCGCGCTGGTGGTTTACGATCCGCCCGGCAGTCATGAAGAGGTTGCCATGGGCTCCCATGCCGCCGGGATGCGGAACGGCAAGTTTGTCGGGATCACGACCTACTCGGACGACGAGATAACGATGCTTGGCACGGTCCAGGACCACGCGTTTGACTACGTGACAAACGATAGTCAGGCGGCCTTACAGGCTCTATTGAGTATCATGAACGAGAGCGAGGGGCATGTGCGTGACGCGGCGGCGAATGTGCTACGGGTCGCGGCAAAGCCGCAGACAACGAAGCTCCTCGTCGGCGAGCTGGCCAGCGAAGATGTGCAGGCTGAGGCTGAGAAAGTCCTTGCTGGAATCGGCAGGGGCGCACTTGGCGAACTGATTGAGGCCTGTGACGATCCGAACCCGTCGGTACGCGCCAGTGCGGTCCGCTCCCTGGGCGAAATCGGCGACCCGTCGGCAGTATCGGTCGTGTTCGGCAAGCTTGCCGACGTAGACCCGGATGTCCGCGATGCTGCCGCTAACTCGCTCGGCAAGATGCCTCCCGCAAGGGTTGTGTCCGTGTTGACTAATGCTTTGACGCAGGGCGATCTTTTGCAGCAACAGCTCATTCTGGATACACTTCCCGAGATCGGCGAGTCGTTGGTTCCGCAGTTGACCGCCATGCTTGAACGCGGCGACAAGGCGGCGCGAGGAGGCGCGGCGTTTATTCTGGGTAAACTCAAGGCCGAGACCGCGGTGCCGGCGCTGGGTCGTGCGACCCAGGACACCGAGTGGACTGTTGCTATGGACGCCGCGCGGGCTCTGGTTGAGATAGGAGATCAAGATGCCCTCGGCCATCTGGTCGCGCTTCTTAACAGGCCGCTGAGCGAGCAGGGGATGCAGGACCTGCACCGTATGGCCGTATCCGGACTGGGTACTATCGGGGGAGAGCAGGCCAGAGCCAAGCTGCGTGAGGTGCTGGCGCGCGAGACAGAACCGCACCAGGTGCGCAGCGACGCCGCGTACTACCTGGGCCAGCTTCAGGACAGGGAGGCAGTACCGTTGCTGATCGAGACGATGCGCAAGTATTATTATCTTAGGCCGGTCATTGCGGAAGCGCTCCGTGGCATTACCGGACAGAATTTCGGAGTACGACCCGACGAGTGGAAAAGATGGTGGAATTCGGCTCCCCAGCCGCCGCCGTTATACCAGAATCCTACAGTAGTCACTCCTCCCATATCAGGATCGCCTCCGCCGGCGACCGGAACGGCAGCGCCGCCACAGTGAGTCGTTGATGCGATAACCTGTTACACATGTCCGCCCTCGCTGGTACACCCGCCGTATGATGGTTCTCACACATCTTGACACCGTCCTCGAATCAGCGTAGACTATGGCTGGTCTCCGAGTCTGCATACCTACAGGTGTACAGCCAGGGTTGCAGACCGCCAGGCCTGACGGGAAACGGTCAGGCCCCCCGTGTTTGGAAAGGAGGCAGGAGGCAGCCTCTCTATCCGAATCTGCCGGGGAGACTGTCTCTTTTTGTGTTTGTGCGGCCAGGCTGTACGTGGGCTAAAGAGGTAAAGCGAGTTTATGGTTCTGAAAGGCGGCGTCCGAGACAAGCGCATGCTCAGAAACCGCTGGTTTCTTGGCATCTGCGGTCTGCTGATACTCGCCGTGCTCTGGCGTATGCTCGGCACTGCGGGACCGCA
>CBFDCQ010000051.1:0-23597 GCA_965603355.1 uncultured bacterium | reverse complement strand
AGCCCCGTGGCTACCGAGAAGCACTTTTACATAGCCACGTCCCTCGGAGACATAGTGTGTCTGGACATCGAGACGGGCGCCCAAGTGTGGATCCACGAGTTCGACGAGGGATTCTACTCCTCGCCTATTCTCGTGGGCGACCGGATCTATGCCCTCGACGTGGAGGGCACGATGCAGATCTTCAAAGCAGGTCCACAGTTTGAGCTGATAGGCTCTCCCAAGCTGGGCGAGCCGACTCACGCCACACCGGCCTATCTCGACGGGCGGATCTACGTGCGTACGGAGAAACACATCATTTGCATAGAGGAAACCAGTGAGTAACGAGCTTGATATCGCTGATATTGACCGGATTGTAGACGAAGCGGGACGCGGTGCTGGCTCCGTGATCGCCGTGTTACAGGGTATCCAGACGCACTTCCGCTATCTTCCGGACGAGGCTCTGCGCCGCGTGTGCGAGACCACAGAGATCACGCCGGCGGCGATCGAGAGTGTGGCGACCTTCTTCTCGCAGTTCCGCCGCACGCCGGTCGGGGAACACATTATCAGTGTGTGCGACGGAACCGCGTGTCACGTCAAAGGCGCTCCGGGGGTTTATGATGCCATTGCACGGCACTTGCGTATAGGACAAGGAGAGGACACTGACGCCGAGGGGCTGTTCACGCTCGATACAATCGCCTGCCTCGGCTGCTGTACGCGCGCGCCTGCTGTCCGAATCGATGAGGTGGTCTACGGTCACGTGCGCCCTAACGCGGTGTCGCATATGTTGGAGGATTTCCTCGCGCACGAAGCTGCCGGGGAAAGCAGAGGGCGCGAACGGAAGAGGGAAGCGAATCTGGCTTCGGGCGAGATCCGTATCGGACTGGGATCGTGTTGCGTGGCGGGCGGCAGCGAGAAGATTCGGCAGGCGCTGGAGGATACCCTTCTGGATATCGGCTCCGACGTGCACGTCAAGCACGTGAGTTGCGTGGGTATGTGCCACCAAACGCCCATGCTTGAGATCGTGCTGCCCGACATGCCACCGAAGCTGTACGCAAAGGTGAAGCCCGAGGACGTGTACGGCATAGTCACTCACCATTTTGCGGCGCGCACTCCTTTGGCGCGCGTCCGTACCTCCGCGACCCGGTGGCTCGAGCGCCTCTACACGGATGATGGGCGCCGTGCGCTGGCAAAGTACTCCATCGATGTGCGTGACGAGCCGGTGGCGGCGTTTCTTTCCTCACAGCGCCGTCTGGCTACGGAACATTGCGGCGAGATCAGTCCTACCGACATGGAGGAGTACCGGCGAATGGGGGGCTTCGAGGCCTTGCGGATGTGTATTCCCGGCACAACCGAGTCGGGGGATTCGCCAGGCGGAGAACTCTCACCGGAGGCTATCATAGAGAAGATCCGGCGCAGCGGATTGCGCGGCCGAGGCGGCGCCGGTTTCCCGACGGCACGGAAGTGGGAAGTTATGCGGGAGGCTCCCGGCGATCGGAAGTACATCATCTGTAACGGTGACGAGGGCGATCCCGGGGCGTTTATGGACCGGATGATACTGGAGTCTTATCCGTACCGGGTGATTGAAGGGATGCTGATCGCATCGCTCGCAGTCGGCGCGCACGAGGGCGTGTTCTACATCCGCGCGGAATACCCGCTGGCGGTGCGCCGGGTACGCGCGGCGATTGATATCTGCGAGAAGGAGGGGCTGGTGGGTGATGACGTGCTCGGCAGCGGGCACGCGCTGCACCTGCGGGTAATGGAGGGTGCGGGCGCGTTCGTATGCGGTGAGGAGACGGCCCTGATCGCATCGCTCGAGGGTCGACGCGGTTCCCCGACGTATCGTCCGCCGTATCCTGCACAGCAGGGGCTTCACGGCCTCCCAACGTTGGTCAATAATACCGAAACCTTCGCTCTTGTGCCGTGGATTATTCGGCACGGGGCAGATGACTTTGCGGCACTTGGGACCGAAAGCAGTAAAGGCACTAAGGTGTTCTCGCTCGCGGGGAAAATCAACCGTGGGGGCCTTATTGAAGTGCCGATGGGTATGACGGTGCGTCAGATTGTTGAGGATGTCGGCGGAGGCGTGCCGGACGGCGAGTTCAAGGCAGTCCAGGTGGGCGGTCCGTCCGGCGGATGCATTCCGGCCGACCTCGGTGATACCCCGGTTGACTACGAAGCGCTGACCGAGGCCGGGGCGATGATGGGTTCCGGCGGACTCGTCGTGCTGGACGAATCTGATTGCATGGTGGAAGTGACCCGTTATTTCCTGTCGTTCACACAGCTGGAATCGTGCGGTAAGTGTACGCCGTGCCGGGTAGGCACAAGACGCATGCTTGAGATCTTGGATCGCCTGTGCAAGGGTGGAGGCAAACCCGGCGATGTTGAGCAACTACAGCATCTGGCAGAGGTCGTGAAGGAACAGAGCCTCTGTGGGCTTGGGAGCACCGCCCCGAATCCCGTCCTGACGACGATTCGCTATTTCCGCGATGAGTTTGAGGCTCACGTCCAGGGCCGGTGCCCTTCGCGCAAGTGCAAGGCACTCATAAAATACGTGATAACGGACCGCTGCAACGGGTGTACCAAGTGCGCGCAGGGATGTCCGATGGGCGCTATCGAGATGAAGCCCTATGAGCAGCACGAAATTGACCCGGCGTTGTGTGTTCGCTGCGACAACTGCCGCCAGATCTGTCCCGTGGACGCTGTTGAGGTGGAATAACCGACTATGCCGGAGTTGACGATTGACGGGAAAAGCGTAGAGGTGCCTGAAGGCTCGACCATTCTTCAAGCTGCGGATCGGGTCGGCGCCGATATTCCCACGCTGTGCCATGCGCCCGACGTACGCCCGCTTACTTCGTGCATGGTGTGTGTTGTCAAAGAGACTGTGACCGGACGGATGTTGCCTGCCTGTTCTGCCAAAGCGGAGGACGGGATGGTCATCGAAACGGCGAGCGAGGAGATCCGTTCGGCGCGCCGGGAGGTGCTGCAACTGCTCCTGAGCGAACACCTCGGCGATTGCGAGGCTCCGTGCCGACGCACCTGTGCGGCATCGACGGACATTCCGTTGATGTTACGCCAGATCGCGAAAGGCGACATGGCGGCGGCCGCTCGGATTGCACGACGCGACTTGGTGCTTCCCGCCACGTTGGGTTGGGTTTGCGCAGCGCCCTGCGAGAAAACCTGCCGCCGGGGTGCATACGACGAGGCGATTTCCATTCGCGAACTCCACCGCCGCGTTGCTGAGGAGGCCCTTGAGAACGGGCTAGCGCCCCCTGAGTGTGACGCGGCAACGGGCAAGAGAGTCGCCGTTGTCGGTGCCGGCCCGGCCGGGTTGGCGGCGGCAACTGTCCTGCAGCGCCTCGGTCATGTCTGCCACGTCTTCGAAAAAGCCGAGGAGCCAGGCGGACGGTTCCGGAAGCTTCCGGAAGATGAACTGCCCAGGCGCGTTCTGGACGCTGAAATCGGGCTCTTGCGGAAGATAGGGGTGACGTTTGAGACAGGTTGCGAGATTGGAGTTGTGCGTCCCCTCAAGCAGCTTCGTGAAGAGTACGACGCAGTCATAGTGACCGCCGGAGAGCACGCTGCCGACGATGCCGGGGGTCTGTTCGTCGCGAAAACGGCGGCGGCCCCGGTGCGCGCCGTTGCTAACGGAAAGGCGGCGGCGGAACAGGTTGATTGTTATCTCCAGTCCGGCGCCTCATGCACGAACTCAAAGCTCTACGATTCCCGAATCGGGAAGCTGGATCCTGAGACGCTCAAACGGTACGTTATCAACCGAGTGGATCAGGCCTCTCTTGCACGCCCGCGCGACGGCGGACGGCCCCAGGAAGAGGCAGCGCGCTGCCTGCATTGCGACTGCCGGACTCCCGTCTCATGTAGACTGAGACATTACGCCACGGCTTACGGCGCAAAGCCGGGCGCCCATGGCACGTTCGGACGCCCGCCGCTCGAGATCATACAGCGATGCGCCGGGGTGCTGTTCGAGTCGGGGAAATGCATCCGGTGCGGCCTCTGCGTCGAGATTACGCGCAGTGCAGGTGAGGAACTTGGACTCACTTTCGTGAACCGTGGCTTCGATATACGGGTCGCTGTCCCGCTGGGAGGAACCCTGGAACAAGGGCTTCGGGTCTCGGCGCAGCGCTGCGTTGAGGCGTGTCCGACGGGAGCGCTGACGTTCCCGGACCAGGAAGAACGGAAGGTATGCGAATAGCATTCATCGTACCCGGCACCGGCGGTACGTTCTACTGCCAGAACTGCGTGCGCGACACGGCTCTTGTCCGGGCATTGAGCGCGCGCGGGCACGACGTCGTCATGCTTCCACTCTACCTTCCATTGTTGAGCGACGCCGGCGATCTTGCTGCCGGTGCCCCCGTGTTTTTTGGTGGTATCAACGCATATTTGCAGCAGCGTTTTGAGGTCTTCCGCAGAACTCCTCGATGGTTTGATCGTCTTCTTGACGCGACCTGGATGCTCAGGCGCGCGGCACGCCGTGAAGGCACGGTCAGCGCAGCAAAGCTGGGCCCGATGACCCTGTCCATGTTGGAGGGGCCGCAGGGCAACCAGAGCAAAGAACTCGACCGCCTGGTGGCCTGGGCGCGAGGTCAGCAGCGCCCCGACGTCATCCACATCTCCAACGCGCTGCTCCTGGGGCTGGTGGGCGAACTTAAGCGGGCCCTCGACGTGCCTATCGTATGCTCGCTGCAGGATGAGGACACGTGGCTTGACGCTATGGAAACTCCGTACAACAGTCGCTGTTGGGAAGCCATGGCCGAGCGCGCTTCAGATGTCGACGCCTTTGTGGCGGTCAGTCGATGGTACGCGGATCAGATGACTGAGCGCATGAGCGTACCGCGCGACCGGATGGCGGTCGTCCCGCTCGCGGTAGACCTTGGCGTTGTTGAGCCGGGGCCGTTGCCGTTCGATCCACCAGTGATCGGATACCTGTCACGCATGAGCGAGTCTCAGGGACTCGGACTCCTGGTGGACGCTCTCATCGAACTTAAACAGGACCCCCGTCTGCGCGATCTGCGGTTCAAGGCCACCGGTGGGATGGTGGGTCCGGACAAGGCTTTTGTCGCAGGATTGAAGAGGAAACTGAAGCGGCACGGCATGCAAGGCGCCGCCGAGTTCCTGCCGGACTTTGGACAGCCCGAGCGGCGGGAGTTCCTGAAATCCGTTTCCGTGCTCTCCGTACCGGCGGTTCGTGGCGAGGCGTTCGGGGGATTCATTCTCGAGGCGCTGGCCTTCGGTGTGCCCGTCGTTCAGCCCAGCGCCGGGGCCTTTCCCGAACTTGTCAAAGATACCGGGGGAGGCCTATTATATGAACTGGAAGAGGAAAATGGTCTCAAGAAGGCGTTGATGACGCTCCTGCTCGATCCGGCTTACTCGAAGGAGTTGGGGCAGCAGGGACGCGAGACCGTCGTTGCCCGTTACGGTATCGACCGCATGGTCAGCGACATGCTGGCCGTATACAGGTCGCTTGGAGTCACGTAATCGTCATGACGAAGACTAGAGCGTTCTGGATTATCGGCATTGTTCTCGTTGCCGTGCTGGTGGGCGTTGGGATCTGGGTCTCTTATAAGTACAAGCGCGTTTCGGACGACTACGCGCCTCCGAGGGTCGGTGATGATGTCTCCGAGAAGGTAAGAGTTGGCGAAGGGCTGGAAGAGATTGGCACGTGGAATACGTATCACGGTGACGCGGCTCTAAGCGGAGCGGTGTCCGCCGCGCTGCCTGGCGAGTTTGCCCTGTTATGGCGTTTCCGGGCCGGTGCGGCCGTCAGCAATACGCCGGTAGTGGCCGCCGGCCGGGTCTTCGTCGCAAACGCAAAGGGGGAGGTTGTTGCCGCGGACTTGCAGGGGGAACCGCTGTGGTCTGTCAAGCTGACAAAGGGCACGAGGGAGGACGGCACGCCGGAAGAGGAGGTCATAGACGCGCCCCTGGCGTGTTTTGACGAAGTATTGCTGATCGGTACGGCTGACGGCACTCTCTACGCCCTGGACGCGGCCACGGGAGAAGAGAAATGGCGGTACGAGGTGGATGAACCGATTCTGGGTACGCCCAACCTGTTATCGGTGCCGGTAGCGGGTGAAGGCGCTGACCGTGCCGCCGTAGTTGTTGTATCGCAGAGCGACGGCGTTCTGCACTCTGTCGACTTGGCGGACGGGGAACCGATCTGGAAAACGGAAGGTGTCAGCCGCTGTGACGGTTCGCCCGCGGTAGGCGACGGGCTTGTGGTATTCGGCAGTTGTGTTGCCGCACTTCACGTTTTCTCGGCCGCCGACGGCAAGTTGGAACGGGATATCGAAGTCGGCGCTGACTCTGAAGTGGCCGGAGGGGTGGCCGTGTACGGCGACGCGGTATTTACGGGGTCGCGAAGCGGCCGGGTGCTCCAGGCGAACCTCCGGACCGGCGATATTCTGTGGGTAAACGAAGACTCCGAGGACGAGGTGTTCACGACTCCGGCGGTCAGCCGTGATTCCGTTGTGTTTGCTTCGAGCGACGGCTACATTTACGCGCTCGACCGTGAAACCGGCGACCGGCGTTGGACTTTCGACACGAACGGCACGCCATCGTCGCCTGTGATTGCGAGGGACAAGGTGGTGGTCACGTCGGACGGATTTCTGCATGTGGTGCGGCTGGACGATGGCGCTCCCGTGTGGTCGTATGAGGTTAGCGACGTGATTACGGGACCCGCCGTGGTCGGCCGCATGATTATCGTGGGAAGTGAGGACGGAACCGTGACGGCATTTGGCGAGCCCGCGGCATAAAAGGAAACCCACATCGTGGAAGAGGCAAGCTCACTACTCGAACTGAGCCAGGTGACCAAGGAATACGACGCGTTCCCCGCACCCGCGAAAGTGCTCAAGGGAGTGGACCTGCGTCTCAAACCGGGCGAGGCTGTCGCGGTTGTGGGGCCATCCGGTTGCGGCAAGAGTACGCTGCTCAACATCATGGGTGCACTTGACCTACCTACCTCCGGCTCAGTGACCTTCAAAGCCCGAGACTTGCTTCAGTTGAGCCCGTCCGATGCGGCGCGGTTTCGCAACCGTGAAATAGGTTTTGTATTCCAACTTCACCATCTGCTGCCGCAGTGCACCGTCTTCGAGAACGTGTTGGTGCCAACGCTGGTCGATCAGACGCAGCAGAAGGCGGGAGAACGCGCGCGACACCTCCTGGAGCGCGTCGGTCTCGCCGACCGGGCGGACTACCGGCCCGGCCAGCTCTCTGGCGGTGAACGGCAGCGCGCCGCAGTGGTTCGCGCCCTCATCAACCGGCCCAGCTTGCTGCTGGCGGACGAACCGACCGGTTCGCTCAACGAAGAAGGTGCCGATAACCTGACCGCGCTGCTCTTGGAGCTGAACCAGGAGGAGGGCATGACGCTCGTCGTAGTGACGCATTCACCGCGCGTGGCAAAGCGGATGGAGCGCGTCTTTGAACTCCGTGAGGGCGTATTGTCTCACAGCTGATGAAGACTCTGTCGACAGGACGTTTGGTGCTCAGCAGCTTGCGCCACTATTGGCGCGCGCACACCGGTGTGTCGTGCGGCGTCCTGCTGGCGTCGGCCGTACTGACCGGCGCTCTGCTGGTCGGCGACTCGGTGGATTACTCGTTACGCGAGACGGCGCTCGCCCGCCTCGGCGGGATCGAGCACGCGATGGATCTGCCGAATCGTTTTGTTGCGCAAGAGTTGGCCGATGCGATAGAGACCGGTGTCCCTGCGGAAGTCAACCCGATGCTGCACCTGCGCGGCATGGCCATGGTGCAGCGCTTCTCGGACGGCGCCACGACCCAGATCAACCAGGTCGATGTACTCGGCGTCGACTCCGCATTCTGGAACTTCAGTCCGGATATCACCCTTGATCTTGCGGATTATGAGGTTGCCGTCAACGAGAAGCTTGCGGCGGCGCTTGGCGTCGCTCCGGGCGACGAGATATCGCTGCGCGTCATCCGGCCCGACGTCATGTCGCGTGATGCGCCGCTCTCCTCGCGCGAGAGTGAACCGGTGACACGCGCGCTCCTAACGGTAAGGCAAGTCCTGCCGGATACCGGGCTGGGGCGGTACAGCCTGACTGCCGGCCAGATAGCGCCTTACAACGCGTTTGTCAGTCTGTTCTGGCTTCAGGAGCAGGTAGGGCTGGAAGGACGCGTTAACAAGCTGTTGGCGGGTGACGGCGTCACATCGGAAGCGCTCGAGGAGGCGCTGCGGCAAAGCTGGGAGCTTGAGCATCTGGGCATGCGGATTCGCGAACATCCCTCCGGCGTCGTCCAACTCGAATCTGACCGCATCTTCCTCGACGATGAAGTCGCCCGTGTCGCGCTCGCGATACCAGGCGCTCAGGGTGGGTTGGCGTACCTCGTAAACATGGTGTCGAAGGGCGACAAGGTCACGCCGTATTCGTTCGCGTTGGCCGGAGGCGCTACTGAGGGTTTGGGTGACGATGAAACCGCCATCAACCGGTGGCTGGCCGCACACCTCGATGCCCGGGAGGGGGACAAACTCCGCGTGACGTACTATCAGCTCCTTCCCAACAACGAGTTCGTCGAGAGCGAGCGCACGTTAACCGTTGCAGGCATTGTGGAGATGGATGGCTTGCGCGTAGAACGCGACCTCATGCCGGTGTTTCCCGGCCTGAGCAACGTGAACACGTGCGCGGATTGGAAAGTAGGGATGCCGATGGACGAGGCGCTCCTGAAAGACCCCGCCAACGAGGCGTACTGGCAGGAGTTCGGACAGACACCCAAGCTTTTCGTCGGTCTCGAGGCAGGGCAGGGGATGTGGAGCAACCGCTTCGGCCGCCTGACAGCAGTACGGTTTGATGCAACCGAGGACCGCGTCGCCGAAATCCGGCGCTCGCTCAAGAAGGACGTTGATCCCGCGAAGATGGGCGTAGGCTTTCTCCCGGTCCGCGAACAGGCGCTGCAGGCCGCGTCGCAGGCCATGGACTTTGGCCAGCTCTTCTTGGGGATGAGCTTCTTCCTCATTGTTGCGGCGCTAATCCTGACCGGCCTGCTGTTCGTGTTCATCTTGCAGCAGCGCGCTCCCGAGTTCGGGACGCTGCTGGCGTTGGGATTCAGACCCGGCCAGATCCGCCTGCTCGTTCTGGCCGAAGCGGGCATGGTCGCACTGGTGGCTTCCGCCGTGGGCGCTCTGACCGGAACCGCTTACACGCGCGCGCTCATTTTCGGTCTCAGCAGGTTCTGGCAGGGCGCAGTAGCGCATGCAGCGATCCGCTACCACGCTGAACCCGGTACGGCGCTCATGGGCGGGGCATCGGGATTCTGTTGTGCCGTCATCACGATGGCGATTGCCTCGTGGCGTCAGACGCGCCGCACCGGCCGGGAACTGCTCGCCGCCGACTTCACACTCGACAAACAGTTGGCCGGACACCGCCGCGCCTCTCGCCTGCGCCCGCTGGTTTTGCCGTTATGCGGGTTCGCGTTGGCGATCATTATCGTCGCTGCTATTGTTGCCGCGAAGCCGAGCGACATTGTGGGGCCCTTTTTCGGTGTAGGGTCGCTTCTCTTGCTCTCAGGACTGGGTCTATTGCGTTTTGTCCTGATAGTCGAGGCGTCCAGACAGGCCACGGAGCGCCCCACGGTCACGAGTATCGCCATACAGAACATCGCGCGCCGCCGGGGCCGCAGCCTGAGTGTGGCCGGGCTGCTGGCGTGCGGCTGCTTCATGGTGTTCTCGGTCTCCTCCATGCGAGAGGATCTCACGGCCCATTCGAGCGAACGCTGGTCGGGGACCGGTGGCTTTGAACTTTACGCCGAAGCGACCGTACCCTTACAGGAGAATCCAGCCGCATCCCTTGTCGATGAAGGCGTCATGGCCGTCCCTGTCCGCGTCCGCGACGGGGACGATGCGAGCTGCCTGAACCTCAATCATGCCCGGGCGCCGCGTGTGCTAGGGGTGAACGCGAAAGCCCTGTCCGCGCTTCGCGCCTTCCTGCCGCGAGATGGAGAGAAGGACCTCTGGGCGCTTCTCAGCCTCGAGCTTGAGGGGGACACGGTCCCCGCGCTCGTAGGCGACTCGGATACCGCCATGTGGGGACTGCGCAAGAAAACGGGCGTGGACAACGGTGACCTGCTTCTCTACCGCGACGAGGCCGGCAATGACGTGTCGGTGAAGCTGGTAGGGAAGCTACCGATGCGCCTGTCGGTGTTCCAGGGAACGATTCTGATCTCCGAGGAAGCTTTCACGCAGCTGTACCCTTCCGAGAGCGGATTCCGGATCTTCCTCATTGACACGCCTGCCGGGAGGGCGGCAGACGCTGCCAACACACTCAAGCAGGAGTACGAACGTCACGGGCTCGATGCCGTTCCGGCGGTGGAGCGTCTGCGCGAGTTTTACGTTGTCGAAAGCACGTACCTCGCCATGTTCCTTGCGCTGGGCGGGTTGGGCCTGACACTCGGCGGCGCGGGCATGGGAATTGTCGTACTGCGCAACGTTTTGGAGCGGCGACGGGAGATCGCCGTGCTGCACGCGCTGGGCTTTGAACGCCGCGCGGTTCTCAAGATGCTGTTCACCGAACACGGATTGCTTCTCCTGGCCGGCATGGCGGTGGGCGCGATAGCCGCCGCAGTATCCATGACTCCCGCCGTAATTTCCGCCGAATCGGACGTCTCCGTGCCGTTTCAACTCGCGCTGCTGGTTCTTGTCCTGTTAGTCGGAGGCGCATGCATGGCCATTGCCCTCTTCACCGCGTTGGAGAAAGACCCCCTGCCTGCACTCAGGCATGAATGAACTGCGATCGTACATCTCGCCGTCGCGATAGATACCTACTTGTCCTCAAACGTACAGTCTTTGAGCACCGGCGACGAGTCGGTGTTGGCCAGATCGGCGTCCCTGGTGGCGGTGTTTTCCTTGAACGTGCAGCCGGATACCTGGAGGGAAGATCTGTAATTGTACATCCCGCCGCCTGCCCACTCGGAGGAATTAGACATAAAGGTACAGTTCGTCACCCTGGTTGGGCCAGAGTCGCTATTGTGCATCCCGCCACCCTTCTTGGCCGAGTTTCCCGTGAGTGTGCAGGCAGTCACCCTTGCAGCCGAGGAATCCGTGTTGCACATCCCGCCGCCACTCATGCGGCTTGAATTGTTTTTGAACGCGCAATCCGTGACGGTCGGCGACGCCTTATAATTGCGCATGCCGCCGCCGGAGCTGGCCGAGTTACTCTCAAACGTACATTTCGCCACTGTCGGGGATGATTCCCGGTTGTACATCCCACCACCTGCGCCGCGTGCCGAGTTGGCTCTGAAGATACAGTTCGTGACGGTCGGTGAACTTTCCCGGTTGTACATCCCACCACCGCTGCCGAGAGCTGAGTTGCCGGTGAATATACAATTAGCTACGGTCGGCGACGCCCTGTAATTGCGCATGCCGCCCCCTTGATTGCTGGGGTGACCCAACCCATCATGCCCTTGACCCCCGCCGTGGCCGGTTCCTCCCGTGATGGTGAAGCCGTCGAGTGTGGCGTTATGAGTACCACCTCCGCTAACCACGTGGAACGCGTGCAACCCGCCGCGGGATTTGGAACCGTCGATCACAGTGACATGGGCTTTCCAATCGCGCTGGTCACGGGCGGTTTCGTTGCCGGCAAAGCCGCCGTACAGGTGAACGTGTTCCTTCATCTCAATCGAACCGCGCCACCTGTTCTTCATCGTAGTGTTCCGGTTTTCGCCATAGACACCTTCGGCCACCCACACCTCGCCGCCCCCGTCTGCAAACGCTGCATCTACCCCCTCCTGGATCGTCGTGAAAGCCGTTCCCCAGCTTGTACCATCCCGTGCATTGGAAGCGTTGTCTTTGTCTACATACCAGACAGCCGCATGCGCTGTGGCCGAACGCGCAGACGGCGTGACCTTCGTCCTCCTCTCCAGCAGCTTTCGATTCTCGACCCATCGTCTTGGTGCTGCCTGCGTGTGTCTTTCGTACTTACGCTTCAAATCCGACGGCGCCGACTCACGGATTTTCTGTATAACTTGCGAGTATTCCTGCGCAGTCGGATGGTTCGTCAGTCGGACGTACGTTTCGGTCTCGAGCAACTCACGGAATGCATACTCGGCCAGACCTCGCCCGAAGTCCACTCGCTCAGCGGAGTTCGTGCAGGAGGTTATGAGAGAATCAAACTCTTTGGAAACGTCTATACGGAAGAACTTCACGAGATACTTGAGGTTCTCAACAGCCCAGGTAGCCGGCACAATCGACATCTCAGGACTTTTCTTGACTTGTTCGAGAGCATATTTCTCTGCCTCGCTGTCCTCGCACCGTATCAAGGCCCGAGCAATAACAACCCTGATATGATTCATGATCATCTCACTGCGGTATCGGTATGCACGCCTCTTGTCAACATCTTCAGGACGCCTATGGTAGATCGCCTTCAGGTCAGCGACCAGGTTCTTGTATCGCCGTTCACCCACGACCGCAATCGCTGCAATGGACTGATTTAAGTCAAGGTTGTCAAAGTGTTCGAGCGCTTCTTTAACACCTTGTTCCGTCAGTGTATAGCCCGTTCTGACCTCGAAATACCTTGAAAAACGCTCGTCATAGGCCTCCGAGGCAAACGCCGGCGAAGACAGCAGAAGAACCAGCGCAACAATAGAAGTCCCTGTGATACAGCGTTTCACAATATCATTCATCTCCGAACCTCCTGTGCCAGGCATTAGCGAACGCTGCCGCGCTTTGCTCTACACTTATTACGACTCAGGAACGCAGAGGTTCACTGCGGCACACATTGCCCCTAACTGTACACCCGACCCGCACCGGGGCGCAAGTCGCGGATTTCGCCTACAGATTACCTGAAAAGGCCAAGAATTCATCGGAGAGGGGGGCAACATCGAAATTTTTGGGAAGAAATTCGCGCTTTCCCACGTCTCCTTAAATGGATAAAGCTACAGGTGCATCAGAGAAACGCCTGGGGAGGCAAAGAGATGACCGAGAAAGAAGCATTAGAGTTGCTGGTAAGGGTGAACGAATTAGGCACGACCATCATGTCCTTGACCAAGAGATTGGACGGAGCTCAAACGGAATTAGCTATGATGGAGGTAGAAGGCGCCGGGAAGGAGTGGGAGGAGCTGAAAGAGGTCGTCCTGAAACTTGTCGATGAAACGCGGCTGCGAATCCCAACCGCCCGATAATGTGCCCCGTGCCCTCAGGCACGAATGAACCGCCGTTTCCGCTTGCGCCGATTGTAGAGACGCCCCGACGGGGCGTCTGCATTCGTGGGGCAGGCATTCTGTCGCAGACGCGCCGTGGCGTGCCTGCCGCCTTTGGAGAGGTCTAGACCGTCCTTGATTCAACAGGGGCCTGTACGAGACCCGGAATGCAACCTTCCGTTCTGCTTTTGGTCACATCAACGTCTCTTCAAAGTCCCTGTTTGCATGAACGCAGACTATGCTCACTGGTGTCGTCATCCCCGCGCAGGCGGGGATCCACGGTCCAGGTGAGTCATCGTCATTCTTCCTGGATTCCCGCCTTCGCGGGAATGACGCGTGGGGTGGGGGGACACTGCCAAAAAGGCCACTTGCCGTCATCAAGTCGCCACGGAAACCGCCAGCCAACTCCTCTTGACACCGCGTGCGCTAGAGGAATATAATTTGCCGTGTCGTAACGGGGCTGCAGAACTTACGACCTGGAACACCACCGAAAAACGTTACATGTCAGTGAAGTCGCTGTTCACGCTGACCTCCTTAACCGTGGGGGAAAGGGAGGTGCGAAGTCCGCCAAACTCACTTTGACTCTATTCTAACGGCGTGTGTTATAAAAAATACAAGACCAAACAATCTCGCGCAAAGACGCCAAGAAATGACAGAGAACGAAATCCGTAAGAAACTCGGCTTTCTGCTTAATTTCGGCGAAGCCCTCATGAAGGATGGAATCGTAAGGGCAGTAAACGGTCTTGAAGAAGAGCCCTAGAGGTTTTCTTTGCGGCTTTGCGTCTTGGCGCGAGTATAATGAACTTTTTGTTCCAACCATCAAATTCGGCGGCCAGGACAGTGAAGAAACGGTGAGATGAGTATGGTGTACGCGTGATTTCTCCTCGGAGTATTCTGCTTGCCCTCGACGCGTAAGGCTGCTATGATAACCATGAATATAGGTCATATGACCGCCTATCCCGACCGCCTGAGCTACAACGAACGTCATTATGACATAAGTGTCCCCCGAATGTGGATGAAACCAGAACGAAGGGAGACCGAAGTGAAGCTCTACACACACATCGTTTGGCCGGCTATGTGCTCTTGTCTATTACTGGCAATTGTCCTCGGATGTGGGTCTGAGACTCCTCCTCCAAGGATTACTGAACAGGCGAAATCCATGGCGGCAAACGGAATTATGGATGAGCCTGCCGTGACGGCTGCAGCCGTCACGGAGGCAGCCGCGCCAGCGTCGGAATCTGGAGAAGCAGCCAAGAGGAGCTACTCACCGAAGGTCAAGCGCTACCTCGAACAGATCTATGACGTGAGCCACCGGGAGTTTGCATGCACGGCCACCAATGCGGCCGCGCATGCCGAGTGGCGAAGCGAGGCGCGGCCCGTCCTACGCCGGTTGCTGGGGTTGGACCACATGCAAGAAGAACTGGCCGGCTGGACACCCATGGTCGAACTCAGCAAAGCAAAAAGCATGGACGGCTACACCCGGGCAAGAGGCAAGATGCTCGTTGAGCCCAATGTGACCGTTCCCTTCTGGGTCTTGCGTCCGCAAGGCTCAGGGCCCTTCCCCGTCGCTGTGATGCCGCATGGCCACGATCCTCATGGCTGGTATGCGAACATCTACGATACGGAGGAAGACAGGTCGCGCATCGCCAGCGAAGACCGGGACGTCGCCGTCCAGGCCGTCCGGCGAGGGTATATCGCCATTGCACCCGCCACCCGCGGCCTGGGGTGTGCCGGTGTACCCGACATCGACGGGCGCCACGGCAAACGGGACTGCCGTAGCCAAATGGTCCATTGCCTCCTGGCCGGACGTACTCCCCTTGGCGAGCGCGTCTGGGACATGGAGCGGTTCCTCGATTGGGGCCTGGCACTCCCCAACGTGGATTCAGAGCGCGTCCTGATGCTCGGTAACTCCGGGGGCGGCGTTGTCGCCGTCTTCGCCGCCGCCTGCGACGAGCGGATTACCGTGGCCGTGCCCTCGTGCTCGTTCTCCTCCTTCATACGCAATGACGGGACCGTTCAGTTCTGCGACTGCAACCTCGTGCCGAGCATTCTTCGGTTCGGCGACGCACACGACATTGCGGGACTCATCGCCCCCCGCTGGTTACTCGCCGTGCATGGCGAAAAAGACGGCATGTTTTACATGGAAGACATCGAAGGCGCCGCCGCCCGCACACGCGCCGTCTTCGCCGCCGCCGGCGTACCCACCCACTTCGAGCTCCGTGTCGGTCCCCACGGCCACCGTTTTTACAAAGAGCTCATGTGGCCGTTCATCGACGTGACGCTCGGTTCCCGGTGAAGAGGGAGGCGCGGATATCGCGTTACCGTTGACCGGCCCGTAAGTCTCTTCCTTTTCTTCTTCAAGAAATCGGAAGAAATAGGGTGCGGGCGCGTGGAATGCCACCCTCTTCTCTACTTGTGGTCACGTCAAAGTCTCTTTCAAGTCCCTGTCAGTTGATGCCCTCCCTGTTTCAAACCGTTTTCAACGCAAAGACGCAGAGGACGCAGAGAAAGAAACCAATGTGGGGTAGGCATTCCTGCCTGCCGCCTTTGGAGAGGTCTAGACCGTGCTTGATTCAACAGGGACCTGTACGAGACCTGGAATGTAACCCTGTGTTCTACTTGTGGTCACGTCAAAGTCTCTTTCAAGTCCCTGTCAGTTGATGCCCTCCCTGTTTCAAACCGTTTTCAACGCAAAGACGCAGAGGACGCAGAGAAAGAAACCAATGTGGGGTAGGCATTCCTGCCTGCCGCCTTTGGAGAGGTCTAGACCGTGCTTGATTCAACAGGGACCTGTACGAGACCTGGAATGTAACCCTCTGTTCTACTTGTGGCCACGTCAACGGCTCTTTCAAGTCCCTGTTTGCGAAACGGAGACTATGCTCATTGTTGTCGTCATCCCCGCTCAGGCGGGGATCCAGGGTCCGGGTGAACCATCCTCATTCTTCCTGGATTCCCGCCTTCGCGGGAATGACGCGCTTAACCCCCACGGGCTCCCTTCGTGCCCTTCGTGTTCTTCGTGGTGAGACAGGAAAGCATCCACTGTGCGGCAGTAGCATAGGCTGTCAGCCTGTGCCACCCTTCGTGGTGAGACAGTAAAGCGCCCATGATCACGGGCTTGACATCGCGTACGCTAGAGGAATATAATTTGTCATGTCGTAACGGGGCTGCAGATGTTCCGACCAGGAAAGCCAGCGGAAAGCATATGAGACGGTGCTTAAAGGTGGTTGCCAGCGCGATAACTGGATGCTGATTCGGTTATGCGGCAAGATCGCCACGTATAGGTTTTACGCGGAAACCACATGAACCCTGGTAATGATGGAGGATGGAGCAAATGACCGACAGCGCCGTCTGCATTAAGTGCAAGAAATGCGGGAACACGTTTCAACCTGACGTGAAGACCAAAAGACCGTGGGTTTGTCCGAGTTGCCAAGCAAAGAATCCCAACCTGAAACGGCTTTATCGTTCTGTCGCCGACGTGTGTATCCTTGGGCTCATCTTCACAGTGATCGTCATCGCTGTTCGCATCAACGAGCGCAGAGTTGACTTCGGAGTAATCTTTGCGGCCGCACACGCGGTTCTTCTCCTCGTGACGATCATTTCCGTTTACAGGTCCAAGGCACCATGGAAGGATACCAGAGCCAGGACTTTACTTTGGACCGTGTTCGGACTAGCCCTGCTGTTCAATTTGCTGATTCCCTTGCTTGCCGCAGGACTAGCCCGAGTGTTCGATGTCGCACTTCCCCAGCTTTTCGTAGAAATGCTCATCATTCCAGCAAGCATAGTCTATTTGGCCGTCTTCGCCTACCTTGTATGGCTGAATTCCCAGGCGAACAAATGTACAGCACCGGAAGCACCTCCTGTGCCGTTGGAGGAACAATCATAACGAGCGCCTCGAGTGACGCTAAGGCAAACCGTTAGGCGTGGTGGAAGGAGGAAAGAGATGACAATAATGGGCGCGATCAGAATTCTCGCATCACTGGTAGTCCTGGCGTTTACGATAGTCGCCGCAAGAACTGCTGCAAAACACGAACGATACCGTGGGAAACCTGCCGGGGCAATAATCGCCTCGCTCATTGGGGCGGTCGGGACTAGTCTTGTTCTCGTCTGCCTTCGTTTCCATTTCCATTGGAGCGTGGGGCCGGCTTTCCTGGGACTAATCGGTGGATACGCGCTCGGCTACACCGGCCAACCGTTCTCGCCGTTCTTTCTCGTCGGCGTAGCTGTTTGCAGCGCATATGCTGCTGTGTTGGCTGCCTTATCCTTCGATTGGGCGGGCGTGGGGGTGTGTCTGCTCACGGTCGTACTTGCCGTGTTCGCTTCTGAATACCTGATGCAACGACGGCACGAGAACCAAGGCCCAAACGAATGGTCCGGGTAAGAGAATACGGGGACGGCACACTGAAAGCGCGGTGAGATGAGCATGGTGCGCCCGGGATTCCCTCAGTTTCCGGCTGAAGGAGGGAGCATGAGCTTGCGATGTCCGAATTGTCAGAGCGGATTTTCGTTCTTCGAACCGCTCAGGCTATACAGGCTTGTCTCAATAAGGTGCACACATTGCCGATCCATTGTGAGACTAGACCGCAAAGGACGCCTGTGCTTGTATCTTACTCCTTGTGTCGCAATCCTAATTGGCGCGGCGGTTGCGCAGCTCGTAACAGATCCTACACTGGCGGACGCCTTATTTGGTGCGTTCTTCATTGTGGGAATCGGCGCTACTTGTCTGTCTGTCCCGAGATTCGGTACACTCGTGGTCTCTCCAGAACGTTGGGGGGAAGACAAGAGCTGAAAATCCGTCAATAGTGGCACAGCACACTGAAAGCTCGGTAAAATGAGTATAGCGTGTCCCCCGAATGCCCGACGTGTGCCAATTATCCTGAAGAGGCACATTTGATCCCATCGGGGAAATAGGCTATCATCACTGAGAATCGGGCTGCGGTGGTCGCAAGCAGGTCCATATGGGAAATGTCGGTCCAAAGACGTTCGTTGCGTTCAGGAGTCAAATCCATCCGCTGTTTCGGGTGAGACACAATAAGGCGCTGAGTTCGATGAGACGCAGAATTATGCACTTGTTTATGCTGTTCGTCTTCGTTGGTTCTTCCGTGGCGGTTCGCGGCGAGGAGACTTCGATTTACGTCTCAACCACGGGAAGCGATTCAGCTTCGGGCGCGGTGGACGCCCCATTCGCAACGCTGTCTCGCGCGCAGCGTGCCGCCCGGCAGGCCGTTTTCGCGGGCGCGCTGCCGGTCACCGTATATCTACGTGGTGGCGTTCACTTTTTGGATGCACCATTATTGTTTGGGCCGAAAGACGGCGGCGCCGCGGGCGCGCCGGTCACGTACCGCCCGAATGAAGACGAGTCGGCGATTATTAGCGGTGGAATCGAACTCAATCTGGAATGGCGATCCTATCGCGATGGGATATTCTCGGCGAAAGTCCCGGCAGACGCGGTCGCTATGGACCAGCTTTTCCTGGATGGGACTCGGCTGCACCAGGCCAGGTACCCGAATTTCGATCCGGATGCGCAGTACTTCGGCGGAACTTCGGGGGATGCCATTTCGCGCGAGCGGGCAAGGACTTGGGCAAATCCATCCGGCGGCTACATGCACGCGCTGCACCAAAGCCAATGGGGTAGCAAGCACTACCGCATAACGGATACGGATGCGGAGGGTAATATCCGTTTTCAAGGCGGCTGGCAAGAAAACCGTGGCGGCGGATTTGATGAATTCTTCCGGGACGGTTATCACGAAGAAATTCTGTTTGTCGAGAACGTATTCGAGGAACTGGACGTGCCGGGAGAATGGTTTCTCGACCAGGCAAAGCGTACTTTGTACGTGTATCCGCCCGCGGGCCTGCAACTTGACGAAGCCAAAATGATCGGCGCGCAACAACTGGAGTTGTTCGTGGTCGAGGGCGCCTCCGGCGCGCCCGTGCGTCATCTCAACTTCGAGGGGCTTACCTTCAAGCACACTCGGCGTGTCTTCATGGAGCCCTACGAGCGGCTGCTGCGGGGCGACTGGTCCATCGCACGGCTTGGGGCTGTGCGATTCGAGGGTGCGGAAGACTGTGTCGTCCGGGACTGCGTCTTCGAGGATTTGGGCGGCAATGGCGTGTTTCTGAGCGGTTACAATCGACGCGTCCACGTATTGGACTCGAAGTTCACGCGTCTCGGCGAGAGCGGCGTCTGCCTGATCGGAAAACTCGATGCGGTGCGCAGCCCGGCGGTGGAATACAGCGTAACGCTGCCGCAGGACGAAATCGATCCGACGCCCGGACCGCGGACGCCGGACCATCCGGCCCACTGCCGCGTACATGGCAACTTGATGCATGACTTTGGCTTGGTGGGCAAACAAGTCGCTGGCGCGGTGATCTCGATGGCCGACAGCATCACCGTGAGCCACAACACCATTTACGAGTGTCCGCGCGCGGCGATCTGCATCAACGACGGTTGTTGGGGCGGGCATATCATCGAGTACAACGACGTGTTCAATACCGTGCGCGAAACGGGCGACCACGGTCCGTTCAACAGTTGGGGCCGCGACCGCTTCTGGAAGACCGCCACCCACAGCGGCCGTGACGTAGAACCGCACCAACGCGCACGCGCCATGCTGGACAACTGGAAGACGACGCATATCCGCAACAACCGTTTCGCCCACCCCGGCGGCCATTCGTGGGGCATCGACCTGGACGACGGTACGTCAAACTACTACCTCTATAACAACCTGTGTCTTGGGATGGGCTTCAAATTTCGCGAGGGCTACTTCCGCCGAGCGGAGAACAACATCGTGGTCAACGGCTTCGGAGGTTTCCACATTTGGCTGCCGGACGGGGATGATGTGGTGGCGCGAAATATTTTTGTCAGCGATGCGCCTTTCCAGTTTATCAATGCGGATCCGGCGACCGCCGCCGAGATCGACTTCAATCTCTTTCACAACCCCGACGGTGTTGTGCGCATGTGTTTTGAAGGTCAGGGGGACGCGGATTTTTCAACGTGGCGAGCACGCGGCTTCGGTCAGAATTCGATGCAAGCCGACCCTCTATTCATTGATCCGGAGCATGGGGATTACCGCGTGCGGCCCAATTCATCAGCCCTTGCTTTGGGTTTCAACAATTTTCCCATGAACCAATTTGGCGTGATTAAAGAGTCGTTTCGAGACGAAGTATCTCGGGTGGAGCGCTCGTTCGGCACGCCCGAATCCGAGCGCAAGGAAGCCGTCGTTAGAACCGAGCAGCCGATGAAGTGGCTTGGCGCGACGCTTAAGAATCTGGTAGGCGAAGCCGAGAAGTCCGCCGTTGGAATTGGAGAGGAGACAGGGGTGCTCGTTATCGCCGCGCCGCCGGGAAGTGTTGTGGCGCAAGCAGGCTTAGAAGCGAACGACCTTATCCTTGCAGTCGACGGCCACAAGGTACACGATTTGGCAGATCTTCAAAGGTTGTTGGGAGAGCGCGCCGGTTCGGCCGTGGAATTGAAAGTGCTGGGAGAGGTCGAGCGCACCGTGCGGATGCGGATGCCGATGGGCTGGTCCGGGAAGGCAAGGTTGAAGAACTCGGCAAAGCGGTCGAACTCATGAGGCAAAGTGGCTTGCCCGCCGGCATCTTCTCCGGCGATCTCAAAAGAAGACGTCGCTGGATAGCTTGAGGATAGCGTTTCTGGCTTCGAGGGAACTCACCAGAAAGGAATTGAGGAGGGGAATCGATGCACAACAATAGACACCGAGATGATGCACGTGGAATCCATGATGGCCGAAATGACATCAGCCGGCGCAAACTGCTGACGACAACTGGAGGGGCGGCAATTGCTGCAACGATGGGGCTGACCAGAAGTGCAGTAGCGGCAAGCGGCGAAACTAGGACGTCAATGCGGCTTAAAGGGAACATTAAACATTCTGTATGCAAATGGTGCTACGACATTCCAATTGAAGAGCTTGCTGAGAATTGTGCCCGGATAGGTATAAAGTCGATTGAGCTTGCTAACCCAACGAACTGGCCGGTTCTAAAGAAGAATGGGCTCATCTGCGCAATGGTGAACACTCATGGTATCGAGAAGGGTCTCAACCGCGTAGAGAATCATGATCACTGTCTGGACGCGATCAGGCAAGGTATAGAGGCGGCATCCGAGGCCGGTTTTCCGAATGTCATCTGCTTCTCGGGCAACCGTGCGGGTATGCCGGATGATGAAGGGCTGGAAAACTGCGCCAAAGGTGTTGAGAAGGTCGTAGGCCTGGCCGAAAAGAAGGGCGTGACACTCTGCATGGAGCTGCTCAACAGCAAAGTCAACCACGAGGACTACATGTGCGACCACACCGCATGGGGCGTGGAGCTTGTAAAGCGGGTACGGTCCGACAGGTTCAAGCTGCTCTATGACATCTACCACATGCAGATTATGGAAGGTGACGTTATCAGAACCATCAGGGACAATATCGATTATATCGGTCACTTCCACACGGGAGGTGTGCCGGGCCGCAATGAGATCGACGAGACCCAGGAACTGTATTATCCTGCGATAATGAGTGCAATTGTCGAAACGAAGTTCGACGGGTATGTCGCGCAGGAGTTCATACCCAAGAGAGACCCGATGAAGTCGCTGGAAGAGGCGATTCAAATCTGTGACGTGTAGCTCAACGGACTCGGTCTAGGAACGCCGCTTGTAAGGCTGACTCCTACTGCTCCGCGATGCAGTAGAGGTAGGTCTTACCTTTCAGGAACAGTTCATCGCCCACAACTGCAGGGGACGCGTCGATCTCATCGTCTAGGCTGTTGACCGCCAGAACCTCGAGTTTCTCCGACCGCTTGATGACCGCGGCTTTGCCGTCCCGGCCAACGAGATAGACCCGGTCGGCTACCCCGACGGGCGATGCGTAGACTTCTTTCATCCCTTTGATCGGCTGTTCAACGAAGTTTGGTTCACCTGTCTCGGCCTGGTAGCAGGAAATCTCCGCGCTGTTGCTCGCACAGACATAGATCTTGTCGCCATAGAGCAGCGGGGAGGGTACGTAGGGCGTCCCAGTGTTTATCTCCCACACGATGGCGTCGGTACCGGTCAGGTCGCCGGTGCGGCCCAACTCGATAGCCTGCAGAGCGCTGCCGCGAAATCCGCTCGTGCAGAACACTTTTCCAAAACCGCTGACCGGCGACGGAATGACGTTCGGGGTCTGTCCTCCGCACTCCCAGATCAGGTCGCCGGTTTCGACGTCGTAGCTTCGAATGCGTTTGGTCGCGTTGACGATGACCTGGAGGCGGCCGTTCACTTCAACCGCTATCGGAGTCGACCAGGACGTCAACTCGTCTCGATCCTTTTTCCAGATCGTTTCTCCCGTTTCCTTGTTCAAGGCAACGATAAAGGAGTCGCCTTCGTGATCCATCGGCACGACCAGGGCATCCGCGGCCAGCGCGGGCGAACTGCCCTCGCCAAAAACCATGCGGCTTTTCATCTTTCCAAAATCTCGACTCCACTTGTGGTTGCCGTCCACGTCATAGCAATGCACGCCGCGTGAACCGAAATTCGCCCAGACGTGCTTCCCGTCGGTTACCGGCGAATAGGAGGCAAACCCGTGATCGGGGTGGTGCCCTTCGTGCGGCATCTCTTCACGCGCGGTCTTCTGCCAGAGGATCGTACCGGTGTTTCTGTCCACGCAGACCAGGTCGAACTTGTAGACGTTCGTCGGAATCTGCCCGCCGTGGAAGGGAGGTTCTTCGTCCTCTGCACCCGCGTCAGGGGTGCCCTTCTTCTCCGTCTCGATGGCCGTCTGGAAGAAGATCTTATCGCCCCAGATGATTGGGGAGGATGAGCCTTTGCCGGGTACCGCGACCTTCCATTTGATGTTCTGCGTCTCGCTCCAGGTTACAGGCGGGTTGCCTTTTGCGGCTGCTCCCGTGGCATCAGGTCCTCGCCACGTCGGCCAGTAGTCGCCGGCTGACTCACCGTATGCGCTCACACCGGTCCAGGATGCCAGAAAACCGATTGCGACAGTTAAAGCCAGTACTCTATTCACCAGGATCTCCTTCCCACCTGCGCGACAGCCATTCCTGCATCGCGCCCGAGTTGCCACCGCGGACACTCACGCGTCCGTGCTCTCCGTACTGAAGGCAGCATTGTACCCGTTTTCAGCCTGCCGGTCAAGGGGCAGCCGGTCGCCGTCGGGACACGATTTCAGCTCAACAGCGGCCCATTTCCAACTATTTTGCGGCAGGAAACTGCGTATAGTGTAATCATTGCGTTTTATGGCGCCGAACAGGCCATTTTTTCGGTGTTGGATTGGCAAAAAGACGCTAAAATCGGGTATAATTTAGTAGTCGGGAGAAACGAAATATTGGGGCCATATTTGACGCCATTTCCTTGCTTCTGCAGCAGGTAAATTCGACAGGACAGCGAAGGCATTCTATACTTTCCAAGCAGAGAGAACGGATGTCGTAGGTGCGGGAGAAAACAGGTTTTCGGTAAGGCGACCACATGCGGTAGCCAA
>CBFDCQ010000050.1:0-23889 GCA_965603355.1 uncultured bacterium | reverse complement strand
TGTCGGCGCGACGAAAGTGACGAACAGGGCCGCTGGAAACGCTAATCCGCAACGACCTCGGCCTCAATCCCACGCAACGCGTTCTGTACCTGCTTGCTGCGCGACGTCTCATGCGCACTAACCAAGAATAGCCTTGAGATCCTCCTGCGGCGTTGAGATTGGCGTGAGGTTGAACTTCTCCACAAGGACGTTCAACACAGCCGGTGTCACGAACGCGGGAAGGCTCGGACCGAGCCGCATGTTTTTTATCCCCAAATGTAACAACGTAAGCAGGATACATACCGCCTTCTGCTCGTACCAGGATATTATCAGCGAAAGAGGCAGCCCGTTGACGTCCGTGCCGAAAGCTTTCGCGAGCGCCACAGCTATCTGTATGGCGGAGTAGGCGTCGTTGCACTGACCGCAGTCAAGCAGACGCGGAATGCCGCCGATGTCGCCGAAATCCAGCTTGTTGAAACGGTACTTGCCGCACGCCAGCGTCAGAATGGCACAGTCCTGCGGGACGGCCTGGGCAAACTCCGTGTAGTAGTTGCGTCCGGGTTTAGCCCCATCGCATCCTCCTATCAGGAAGAAGTGTCTGAGCGCGCCCGCGTTGACCGCCTCGACCACTTTGTCCGCCACGCCGAGAACGGCGTCACGCGCGAAGCCTACCAGGATTGTCTTGTCCGGACCGTCTTCCGTGAACCCCTCAGCAGCCAGCGCCGCATCGATCACCGGCTTGAAATTGCGGTCGCTTATGTGAGCAACACCCGGCCACGCGACCAGGCCGCAGGTGAATATCCTGGAGTTGTAGGAGTCTTTCGGCTTCTGCACGCAGTTCGTCGTCATGAGAATCGCCCCGGGAAACGCGTCAAACTCCTTCTGCTGATCCTGCCACGCGCCGCCGTAGTTGCCGACAAGATGCTTGTACTTCTTGAGCCCGGGATAGCCGTGGGCGGGAAGCATCTCGCCATGAGTGTAGACGTTTATTCCCGTGCCCTCGGTCTGTTTGAGCAGCTCCTCCAAGTCCTTGAGGTCGTGGCCGGAGACGACAATCGCCTTTCCCTTAACCGGCTCGATGCGTACCGGCGTCGGGACCGGATGACCGTAAGCGCCTGTGTTGGCCGCATCCAACAGTTCCATGACCCTGAGATTGACTTCACCGCATTCAAGCGCCATGGCCACCAGTTCGTCTGCGGTCGGGTCGTCTTTCGCGAGGAAATCCAACGCCTCGTGGAAGAACGCGTATACCTTGTCATCCTCCTTACCGAGTATCTGGGCGTGGTCGGCATATGCGGCCGTACCCTTGAGGCCATACGTGAGAAGTTCCTGAAGTCCGGTCACATCATCGCCGAGCGCCTCCTTGCGTTTCGTGATGCCTACCTCTTCACCCTGTCTGATAAGCCCCTCCAAGTCGCCTGCGGGAGCCCACGCGGCGGGTCCTGCGAGCGTGTCCGGCGAACGCCCGGCCTTCTCGCACGCCTCCTCATACAAACGTTTGGCCTTATCGCGCAGCTCGGCCGCTTTGAGCAGCGAGCACTGCAGCCGCTCTGGATCGAAATTCACGTTCGTCACGGTTGAAAAGAGCGCTTCAACGGTGAAGATGTCAATCTCGCGGTCCACAACGCCCAGCTCTCTGGCCCTGTGCGCGTACATCGAGATCCCTTTGGTCGCGTGGACCAGCAGATCCTGCAGCACTGCGGTCTCGGCGTCCTTTCCGCACACGCCACGTACGGTGCAACCGGTTCCCTTAGATGTTTGTTCGCACTGATAGCAAAACATCATCCTACCTCCTTATCCTCTCTTCCTAACGCAAAACCACCTTCACTCTGCCCGCAACATGATGAGAAGCATCTTGAACCGCTGCTCCGCCTTGACGGCGTGCGGGATGTTAGCGGGCATAACGACCAGTTGCCCCGCTTCTGCGGGAACCGTCTCGCCGCCGATTGTCAGCACCGCCTCACCGTCGATAATCTGCACGATGGCGTCGTACGGTGTCGTATGCTCGCTCAAACCCTGTCCCTCGTCGAACGCGAAGAGGGTGAGGGTACCCGCGCTGTTCTCGGCGACCGTGCGGCTGACGACCGCGCCGTCCACATACTCAACCAGACCGGCAACGTTCAACGCCTCTGCCGTCGGTACTCGACCATCACTTTTTCGGTTTCTGTCGGTCATTGTCGTTCCCCAAACCGGTTCTAGACAAAACCCCTTATCAGCCAATCGAACCGTCCACGTTCTTACCCCGTGCGCATCCCTTGAAGATAGATTCAGAGGATAGCCCCGACCTTATTTCTTCTCCTTATCCGGGAGAAGACTTCCGATTTCCCCGAGACATTGTTCGGCGTAGGGACACCACTCTGCGCAACCCAGATCCAGGCGCGGGTTCCTGGACTTGTAACCGCAATTAGAACATTTGCGGGAACTGTCGTCCTTGAAGAACTCCACCGGCTTGTTGCACGCCGGGCACGGTACCTTAAATATGTCTTCCGCCTTCCAGTACCGCATATCCTGTCCCGGGCACTTCATCTCGCCTGCTCCCCGTCACCTTGTACTCTGCAGCTCTCCAGGATATCCCCCTTGACTCCGATCTTTGTCAAACAGAGCGGTATATCCTTTCCGGAATCCTGCACCGCGCCCTGTACGAGATGCACCAGACCGTAGCAGCACGGCACCTGCATGTACGCTACTTCGACCTCGCGGATGTCGTTCTGGAGAAATATCTGCGCCAGCTTCTTGCGGTACAGATCGACATCATCCAGCTTCGGGCAGCCCACCACCAGCGTTCTTCCGGCCAGGAACCTGCCGTGAAAGTCCGCGAACGCGAACGGCGTACAGTCAGCCGCGATCAGCAGTCTGGCACCATCGAAATACGGCGCCTGTACCGGAACCAGCCGAAGTTGCACCGGCCAGTTGATAAGCATGGAGGGCCCCCGCGCGGTAGTCTCGGCATCCGGCGCTGCCACCGCAGTATCGTTACGAAGTAGCCGTGCCGCTGCACCGGGACACCCGGCGAAAGGCGGATCGTCCGCCTCGGCCGAAGTCTCAGGCACCGCCGGGACCTCCTTCTCGCCCCTTTGGGTGAGGTGACGCTCGGTAGCTTCGAGGTCGAACTCGTCCGCTTGGCGCTCCTCGATCGTTATTGCCTCCTGCGGGCACTCGCCCAGACAATCACCCAACCCATCACAGTACACCTCGCTCACGAGCCGCGCTTTCCCGTCGATTATCTCGAGAGCGCCTTCTGCACAGGCCGGAACACACTGGCCGCACCCGTCGCACTTTTCCTCATCAATCTTGACTATCTTTCTGAGCGCCATTAGGTTGCCTCTTGCACCGCTCCGGCCATCGAGCGATACACGTCTGTGAGTTCTGACAGATTTGTTCCGGCGAGGTAATCACCTACTTGCCGGTCAACTGTCTCCAAAAGGTCTCCGAAAATGCACTGTCCATCACAAATCGGCGTCCCGAGAAGACACTTGTTCGGCACGAGCGGACCCTCTATTGCCTCGTACACATCGAGCAACCGGACCTCATCGCCCTGTCTCTGCAGCATGAAACCGCCTTTCGGCCCACGCATCGAGGTGACGAGTCCCGCTTTCGCCAAACGCTGAAGCACCTTGGATAGATGCGCCTCTGACGCGTGCAACTGGGAGGCGATCCGTCTGGTCGAAACCTCTTTTCCCGGATTCGCCGCCAGCATTACTGCAGCGTGCAGAGCCAGCGAGGCTGCATCCGATATTCTCAACATGTTTGCCATAGAATCGAGCTCCTTTCCTGGTATTTCGGTACTACTATACCATATTATCCGATGGATGTCAAGTAAAAAATCCGCTCATTTGGGGATAGGGCGAATCTAGAGAGTAAGTGTCTGATATTAGTGGGTTTACGTGCAGCCATCCCGGCGCGTCCAGGTAAGACAGGGAGGTTTCGGCGGACGCAGCCGCGGGCTGTGGAGCATGCCGCTTGCAGCGTCTTCGTTGACAGCGCAATAAGGTTGTGGTATTCTGGAGAAGTCGGGAAAGAGGGGGTTAAGGTTCCAGTCAAGATCCCCGTTTTCCCAAGTTTGTCGACGTTAACTGCCTGGGGGGGAGTAGCGTCGAAGCGCTACCGAGATCCTGTGTCTTGTTGAGGGGGAAGTATGAGTCGCTTCCATCCGAAGTGCGCGTTCCTTAAGCAGTACGATTGTGCCTGCCATACGTCAAATCACCGGACTGAGACTACCACGAGGGTGGACTGTTTCTGTCTTTGGGGAAGTGTGGGTATATGAACTTGGAGGATGGAGCCATACAGAGATACGCGCTGCTATTTGCACTGGCTTTGGCAGTGTGTGGAGTGGCCTACCCCCAGGAAGGTGCGCAATGGCAACCGCTGTCTGCTGACGCTGCCCCGTCCGAGGCTTTCGTGTGGCGAACAGAGCCAATCGCGAACGGCCTCCGAGTGTACTGTACGCTCGATGGATTAATGACCCGAGACATCAAGGAAGAGGGGCGCGCTTTTACGAGACTCTCCATCGACGGATTGGGTGTATCCGGCGAGATTGGCACGCCTGAGATGCCTGCGTGGCGGCGGTTCATAGAGGTTCCGTATGATGCTACTGACGTGCAGCTGGTCATCGGGCGCAGGGAAGCCCAGACCATTGACGCTCCATCGGTCGGCATTGCTCATCCGGTTTACCCGGTCCAACCTCCTCGGGTGAAGCTGCCTCGACATGGCCCAGAGGAACCCTTCGCATGGAATCAGACGTTTTACGCTAGCAAGGCCAGTGTCAGATCTGCTGAGGTGGAACTGGCTCCCGTCGGAGTACTTCGAGGTCGTCGGCTCTATATGGTGACGGTCCATCCATTCGATTACAGTCCTGCCAACCATCGCCTCACCGTGAGGAAATCAGTTAGATTTGAGGTGACGTGGAAATCCGCCAAAGGAGAGGGCGCGGTGCGCGGTGCGCGTTACCGGTCGCCCTTGTTTGATAGTATTGTGGACGAGTTTGTTCTGAATGGTGAGCCGGACAGGTCTAAGGGTCTCCCTCCGCTTCCCATCGGTTACCTGATTATCACGGATCCCGCATACGCTGCCAACGCCGACCTTGCCGACTTTGTCGACTGGAAAACCGAGCGCGGCTTTCATACAACGCTTGTCACTACCGGCGACGCCGGCACAACCACCACGAGCATCAAGGCCTATATCCAAAATGCGTATGAGAATTGGCCAGTACCGCCGAGTTTTGTGTTGCTGGTAGGAGACACCGGTCAGATTCCGCATTGGGTGGGGACGCAAACGGACAACCCTGCCACAGACCTTTACTACACGACGGTCGACGGAACGGAGTGGAGCACACCCGACATGGGGATCGGGCGGTTTGCCGTATCCTCAGCCGCTGAACTTGCCAATGTTATTCAGAAGACCCTGGACTACGAGCAGGGACTATGGCCGGGCGGGTACGAGGGCTGGGAGCAGCACGCCGCGTTCATGGCGGGGAACGACAACCACACAATTACCGAAGGAACGCATAACGCGGTCATCTCCAACCATTTCGATCCTGCAGGATATGCCAGCGATAAGCTCTACGATTGGTGGTACAATGCCAGCACGGGCGACGTGTCTGCAGCCATTAACGCCGGCCGGTCGCTGGCGGTATACTCGGGACACGGCGCTGAAACCTCCTGGGCAGACGGTCCCCCCTTCAGTCAGGCCAACGTGCGTGCGCTTATCAACGAGGTTCATCCGTTGGTACTGAGCTTCTCGTGTCTTACTGGGGATTATTCCTATTCAGAGTGTTTCGGGGAGACCTGGCTGCGTGACGAGAGCGGGAGCCTGGCGTTCTACGGATCGTCGGTTACTTCGTACTGGGACGAGGACGACGTCCTCGAACAGGGCGTCTTCGACGGCGCATTTGATAACGATATGACCTGGATTGCGCGCATGTGCGTATACGGCCTGCAGAGCGTCTACATGCACTACGGAGCGACCGCCACGGTCCACCGCTACTATGAGCAGTACAACCTCCTCGGCGATCCGTCTGTCGACCTATACATGAACATTGCCGGAATGCTCACCGTCTCCCATCCGAGCGCCGTTCGTGCCGGCACCTCGACCTTTTCCGTTCACGTGGCTCAAGACGATGCCCTCGTCGCCTTGTCGCGCAATGGCGTTCTCCATGGCACGGCACTGAGTTCTGGCGGATCTGCCGTCGCGAATCTCTCGCCGCCTGTGTTCACGGGTAACGTTCTGGTCACGGTCACGCGTCACAACTACAAGCCTTACCAGGATAGCGTTCCCGTCACGGCAGGTGCGGACGGCATTATCTGGCTTGGGAGTCCGGGTTACACCTGCCCGGACATCGTGACCATTGTGGTGATAGATTCGGATCTTGGCTCGACCGGCACGCAGGACGTTACATTGACTACTGACAGCGGCGACTCCGAAACTGTAACCATGCTTCCGACTGGCACTTACGGCGTGTTTTCCGGGAGCATCGCAACGGCACCTGGCAGCGGCCCTGACGAGGACGGCACCCTCCAAGGGCTTCACGAAGACGTGATCACCGCTACGTACGAGGATCAGAACAACGGGACGGGCAGTCCGGAAACCAAGACTGACACGGCGATCGTGGACATTCAGGGTCCGGAAATATCCGATGTAGAGGTGCAAGTGAGCTCGAGGAGCCTTAGCTCAGCTCGCGTTACGTTCGACACGGATGAACCGAGCACCGCAGCGGTCCTGTGCGGCGAGATCGCTGGCGGGTCTTACGACATAGTTGTTGAAAGCACGGTACTGACGACAAGTCACGCGCTCGGTCTGACCGGACTTTCGCCGGACACGACGTACTACGTCGAGGTCGATGCCTGGGACGCTGTCGGTAATCAGGACACGGACGCGTTTTGCCGCTCTTTCAGCATACCCGATTGTCCCTGGTCCGACAGCGACGGTGACGGTTTGCCCGACTGCTGGGAAACCGAATACGAGCTCGACCCGAACGATGGCACGGGCGATAACGGCGCAGATGGCGATCCGGACGACGACGGGTTGACGAACGCTCTGGAGTACCAATACCACACTGACCCAACAGACGCCGACACTGACGACGATGGATTGAGCGATGGGGATGAGGTGCACACGCATGATACCGACCCGAATGACGCCGACACTGACGACGACGGCCTGCTTGACGGAGTGGAGACGAATACGGGCATCTATGTGAGCCTAACCGACACCGGTACCGACCCGAATGATGCCGATAGCGACGATGACGGTTTGCCGGACGGCTGGGAGGTGGACAACGGATTAGACCCGACGGACGCGACCGGCGACAATGGCGACACCGGCGACCCGGACGAGGATGGACTCACGAACGCCGAGGAGTTAACGCACAGTACCGACCCGTGGGATCCTGACTCGGATGATGACGGCTTGCTCGACGGAGTGGAGACGGATACGGGCATCTACGTAAGCCCAAACGACACCGGTACCGACCCGTCGGACGCGGACTCGGACGACGATGGCCTCCTTGACGGAGTGGAGACGAATACCGGCGTCTATGTCGATGAAACCGACACCGGGACGGATCCCAACGACCGTGATACGGACAACGACGGGCTGAACGACTCTGTGGAGACGGGCACGGGCGTCTATGTTGACGAAACCGACACGGGGACGGATCCCAACGACCCTGATACGGACGATGACGGCCTGAACGATGGCGACGAAGTCGCAGCCGGTACAGATCCTAACGATCCTGAGAGCCACCCGCGCTGGTACGTTGACGGGAGTAACAGCTCCGGTATCGAAGACGGAACATCCTGGAGCACGGCCTTCACCACCATCCAGGCCGGCATAGACGCCGCATTCGATAGTCCTGGGTGGGGCGCGCAGGTCTGGGTTGCGGAAGGTGTATATAGCGAGGAGCGCGACAACGAAACTGGTTCGGTCATTATGAAAGGAGGTGTGCAAATCTATGGTGGGTTTGCCGGGACTGAGACAGCCCGCGACCAGCGCGACTGGGAGACGCACGTCACAATCATTGATGGTTCCGTTGCGCGCTCAGGCCAGCCCGCCTACCACGTGGTCATAGGGGTGAACGACGCGACACTTGATGGATTCACGATTACAGGCAGCAATGCTAATGGCACAGGGTGGGATGGCATGGGTGGCGGGATGTACAACTACTGCAGCTCGCCACAGGTGACCAACTGCATCTTCACGGGCAATTCGGCTCACGGCGGAGGGGCGATGTACAGCTACGCCGGCTCGCCACAGGTGACCAACTGTACATTCTATGGCAACTTCGCCGAGTCCACGGGCGGCGCAATGCACAACAGCTCCGGCTCGCCGCAGGTAACCAACTGCACATTCTACGCCAACTCCGCCGAATCCCTTGGCGGTGCGTTGGTGAACTATGACTGCTTCGCGACCGTGACCAACTGTACCTTTACTGCCAACTCGGCAGGCGACCGGGGAGGCGCGATGTGGAACCAATGGCGCTCCACCACCATAACTAACTGCATATTGTGGAACGATACGCCCGATGAGCTTTACATTACCGGGGCCGAACAGACAATTACTTACTGTGACGTGGACGGAGGTTATGAAGGCGAGGGCAACATCGACCTGAATCCGTTGTTCGTTGACGCGGCAAGCGCTGATTACCGCCTGTCCACACGCTCACCCTGCATAGACACGGGTTGCCACGTCGCTGATTTGACGGAGGATTTTGAGGGCGATGCCAGAGGGCATGACGGCGACGGTCTGGGTGCAGGGACTACAGGCGATGGCTCGGACTATGATATCGGCGCCGATGAGTGCACGCTCGTTGCTACTGACAGCGACGGTGACGGTTTGCCTGATGACGTGGAAACCAATACCGGCGTATTTGTTGCCGAGAACGACACCGGCACCGACCCAAACGACCCTGATACAGATGACGATGGTCTGAACGACGGCGACGAGGTTGACGTGTACGGTACTGACCCGAACGACGGCGACTCCGACGATGATAGTCTGCCTGACCTTTGGGAAGTCGAGAACGAGCTCAATCCTAACGATGGTACCGGCGATAACGGCGCCGACGGCGACCCGGATGACGACGGTTTCAGCAACCTGGAGGAACACGACGGCGGCAGCGATCCGCAGGACGAGAACTCGGTGCCAGACACCACGGTAACAGCGGAGTTCACCGCGACCCCGACCAGCGGTAACTCGCCGTTGACAGTCCAGTTCACGGACCAGTCCGCGGGCGGGGTAACGAGCTGGGCATGGGATTTCGGCGATGGCGGTACCAGCACCGAGCAGAGTCCATCGTACACCTACAACACCGCCGGCTCATTCGACGTCAGCCTCACGGTCACAGGTCCGGGCGGGTCGGACACCGAGACCAAGGTGAGGTATGTTCGCGTTACGACACAGCAGCAGGTGGTGTCTCATTTCATTGCCAGTCCGACAAGTGGAAACAGACCTCTGGGGGTGTATTTCACGGATCAATCTGCGGGTCCGATCACCAGTTGGGAATGGGATTTCGGCGATGGGTACACGAGCACCGCTCAAAACCCGTCACATACGTACTACTTTACGGGCAACTTCACTGCCAGCCTTACTGTGACCGGAGCCAGCGGCTCCGATACCATGACCGCCGTTATTAACGTCGATCAGGCGCTACCGGCTGACGGTCTTAAGTACAAGGTGGTCATAGATGACATAAAGGTGATATACACGAAGCCTACATGTTTCGCCTGCTACAACGAGCTGAGCGACACGCTGCTGGTGGCGGTATGGGGCGACGAACCGGGAGCGCTGACTGTGAAAGCCGGTGAGGATGCCTCGGCCAACTGGGGATCGGCCTGCGATATCTATATTGACGCGCCGGATGCTTCCCTCAAGAAGATCAACCTCAAGGGTAGAGAGGAGATGGACCTGTACGTCTGCGGGCAGGTGGATTATGTGAAGAACTTCATCCTGAAGTACGGGTTCGTGGGCAATACGGGAGGTTATGGCGAGGCGTTTGGTCTTGGCAGCGCCGCGGACGATCCACCGAAGAACGTTTTGATCAAGTGGGGAGCTACGACGGCGTCTGTGCTTGGCCTATCGTACCCTGATGCCCCGTTCGACCTCACGCCAGAGCGGAAATCAGAGCCTTTCGTCGAATTCGAGCTTGCTGATTACGATTACGATTACGATTATGATTACGATGAAGATGAGGAAGGTGACGAGACGAAGGCGGCGTACACGTTCGAGTACGGAGACGTAAAGGTGCTTTACAGCCTGCCGGGTTGCGAGGCGTTCTACAACGACACCGACGGGACTTTGACGATCCAGGTTACTGAAAGTGACGGTAACCTGACGGTGAAGTGCGGGGAAGAGGCGTACCTCGAGTGGGATGATCGGTGCGATGTCTACATCGATGCGCCGGCGGCCTCGATCAACACGATAAACCTGAAGGGGAGGCTTGAAACGCAGTTGCACGTGTGCGGCGAGGTCTCTTACGTGAAGAACTTCAAGCTGAAATACGGATGCGTGGGCGACACGGACTTCTACGGTGAGGATTACGGTCTGGGGTGCACGTCGCTCGCCTTGCCGAACAAGATCAAGATAAAGTGGGGATGGACTACTGCGCCACTGCTCGGCGTTTCTTACTAGCGAGCGTGCGGTGGCGGGACGTTCGTCAGCGCCGTTGCCGAACCGCTCGTGCAGCAGAGCACATAGCTGCAGTGATGTCGCAGCCCGTTATCTCTCTTTCTCACGCGACATTGGGATAGACATCTCGAGCGGCAGTTTGGTATAATGTGGTCGTCCGAGGAAGACCTGTTTCAGGCAGGATTATCTCACCACTTGACGTGCCGGAGTGGCGGAATTGGCAGACGCACGGGACTCAAAATCCCGCGGTCCTTTGGACTGTGAGGGTTCAACTCCCTCCTCCGGCACCATTTCCGGATTGTGATCGCGTTGCGTCGAAGGGCAGCCGCAAGACTATTACCATTCGTGTGCGTCCGTCGAGTTCTACTTCGACTTCGTGAAACCGATCTGGCGGCTTTTCGGGGGCTTCTCAGGTGCCATCAACTCGCGGATAGCTTCGAACACTACCTTGAACTGCTTGTCATACTTGCTTTCGAGCGCTTTGATTTTCCGAGCCAACTCCGCATGTGATGCGAGCATCCGGCGAAGCGTAACGAATGCCCTCATGATTTCGATATTCACTTGAATAGCGCGTGGACTGTTGAGGACGCTGGACAGCATTGCAACTCCCTGTTCCGTAAAGGCATAGGGTGAGGAACGTCTACCGCCCCAGTAACTTGACATCACAAATTGTGACTTCAAGATCTCGAGCTCCTTCTTGCTGAGCTGGAACATGAAATCACGAGGGAACCGGCCAATGTGTCGCTTAACAGCCTGATTCAGGGCCCGGGTCTCCACACCATATAGTGCCGCCAGGTCGGCAGCGTGCAGGCTGCTACTGTTGTCCGAGTTGAGGGAACCACTTGCGCATGACTTGCGGGTTCACTTGGTACGCCTTTTGCATTAGCTTAGCGGCCTCTTCCGGCTTCCCGCCTTTATGATATATCCTGGCGAGGTTAACGTAGGCCTCAACGATATCAGGATCGTTCGGGTTGAGTTGTATTGCCTCCAGATAGAGGCGCGCGGCCTCCTCCTGCTCGCCCTTGCCGGCGCGCATGGCGGCGAGGTCGAGGCGAAGGTACGCGTTGTTAGGATCCAGCCTTAGTGTCTCGCCGAACTCGTTCAGCGCTTTTTCCTCCTCGCCCTGACCCTGATATGCCACTGCCAGGTTGTAGTGGACGCGGGAACTGTCCGGGGCGTACTCGAGCGTACTTGTGAATAGAGAGATGTTATCGTGCCAGTCTGTATTGCGGCGCATAGTCAGCGCGGTGAAACAGAGCAGGATTATCGCGAGACATCCCACCGATAACGCACGGAGGTGTCTCGGCGCTAATCGTATCCGCTCGCTCGTCAGGATCCGGTCCACCCGGGCTACCACGAAGGCGATAAACCCTATTGACGGCAGGTACAGCCAGTGCTCGGCGATAGCGGCGTTCAGCGGGTAGACGCCCGATACCGGCAGCCATGCTATGAGGAACCAGAGCAGGGCGAAAACAATGGCGGGACTTTGCCGCCACCTTTTCCAGGCGAATATGCACGCGCCTGCGAGGCATGCTATGGTGAAGATGACTGCAAGAGGCGATACCTTCTCAATCCCGCGCTCCATGTGAAGACCGGCCGGCACGAACAAAAGCCGTATGTATGTCGCGAACGCCTGGGATCCTTTGAGAATACGTTCTCCGAAGGGTAGGGGATCTGTCGTCGTGATGCCGAACTTCAGGGATGTCTCTCTCAGAACCGCGTACGCCACCATGCAGATGAACAGACCTATGATGATAGCGAGAGCCTTACGATTCCTTCGTTCCCGGAAGACAAGCGCGCAAGCAAGCACGAGAAAGGGCAGGATTATTGCCGATTCTTTCGACAAGAGCGCGGCTATGTAGCAGAGAATCGCTCCCGCCACGCACAGAACGTCCTGCGCGCGACGCTGTCCGGAATCGTTCTCGGCGGACCCTCCCGAAACCCGCCAGTACAGAAGAAAGGAGGATAGCAAGAACAGGTTCGTCAGCATATCGCCGCGTCCCGACACGTACGTTACGGCCTGCGTGTGTATCGGGTGCACGACAAAGAGCAACGAAGCGGCCAACGCGGCGCCAGCCTTCTGGAACACGGCTTTCACGAGAAAGAAGACCAGCAGGGCGACACCGATGTGCATCAGCATGTTGGTCCTGTGAAAGCCGCGCGCGGCACCGTGCCCTACAACCTGATTTGCGGCTTTTGAGCCGGTTGCCCTTTCGCCCCATAACTTATAGTCCAACATGAACGAGAGCGTGAGAACGGGCCGGTAGAAGTTGCCTTGACTTCGCCCAACATGGTGGAAGTCTGACTTGAAAATCTCCGGAATGTAGCTGGGGCTGGTGATGTGTTTGTTGAATTGGACGGAGCTGACATCGTCCCATACGAACTCGTTACGCAGCGAGTTGGAATATGCTATTAGACCGAGCAGTATAATGAGGAAGACGGCGAGTTTCACGCTGACCAAAGCGCCTCGTTGCTCCGAACTAACGCTGGCTTTTCTCACGGGCCGCGGAGTGTTAGTTCCACGTCCTTGCCTGTCTTGAGCCACCTAATAACGATCCCGACGGGTCTTCCCGAGCTGCTCTCGAGCAGTTTCTTGAATCTATACCCGTCGAACTCCTGGCCAACCTTCACTTGTCGAGTTTCCGTCAGGCCCGTTTGAAGGTAGGTGACCTTCACGGAGGCGATCACTTCGCCAGCCCCTGGACCTTCCTCTGCAGTGAAGAACCATTGCAGCTCGACCCGAGGTTTCATAAGCTCTTCCTGCGCCCGCCCTTGAAGGTCTAACGTACGCGGGTGTGTGGGATTGATTTCAATCACCATGCTGCACGCCAGTAGGCAGGTCTGATACTCCTCCCTGTTAAACAGGTTGTTTGCGTTGCCGTATATTCTTGAAGTGATCTGGTCTATCATCATCTTGCCGTCCTCTGTCGAGCCGTGTTCGGTGCGGAACGTTCTCAACTTTCCTCGGAGCTGCTGGATTCCGCTCTGCAACTCGCCCGGGTCGCCGCCGCCGCCGAGGGAGCTAATGTCGCTGAGAATCGCCTGCCCCTCAGCTCTGATCTCCTCCGGGGTCGCCGGTTTGTCCTCGTCGTCCTTGGGTTCCGGCGGCGGGCATCCCGCTACAAGTAGAGCTACGACGACTATCGGCAAGATGGCAAGTTTGAAGCTTTTCATGATGAGCCTCCTAGCGTGCGAAACGCCCATACCAGTCACGAGTTCGTTTCACTATACGAGATATGAATACCGTATTACATCGTATCACGTTCCTCATCGTTTTGCAACAGGATTCGCGCGCCGGGGCTAGAACCTGTACACGAGAGTCGTCCGGAACGTCATGTCGTTCTTCTCGACACCCGAAACCTCGGGATCGTTGTCATATTCATTGACAAGACTTACCCTTAAGTCCAGCGATTCGCTGAGCGGCGTTGCGAGCGCTGTGGTGGACACGAGCCGGAACGACCCGAAATCGCTGATGCTGGGGTAGACGGTGAGTTCCTGGCTGAAGAGCGATTGATCGAACACTTTCTGCGTCCAGAGCCCGTGCAGCAGCACAATGGCTTCGGTATGCTGGTCCTCACCGTCGTACCACTCCGCGGTCACACCGACACCGGCCTCGCCGATCAGTTTGGTTCTTTCCGTGTCTATCCACTTATAACCCGGGCCAACCGCAGCGTTCAGCCTGAAATCGAGCTCTTCTATTTCATCGTGCTCGACATTGACCGTTCCGAAAATGTATGCCTTGGCCGACCTGTACCGCCTGTATGTTGCTTCGGCAAACGCCCGGTTCCTCTCTGTATCGTCGCCACGTTCCGCATAGTCGTAGGAGGCTTTTAAGGACAGCTCCCTGACGTCAATTTTGCGCAGAGCCTCAACCTTACCGTATAGGTCGAGTGTCTCGGTGTTACCTTCTCTTATTTGAAGCCCAGCCTCGACATTGCCGGTCCACGGCACACTTGCGGCACTTTCCTCATCGCTCTGATCCCCTGTTGAGGCTGCTCCATCTGTCTCAGCCTGAGCCAGGACGAGCGGTTCATGGAGGCCGTCCATCGCCAATTCCAGATGGCTGACCGCCGGGTGGAGCGTGTCAGGCGCGGATCGCAAGGCCTCGCTGCTGTCCGAACCCTCTGCCGGATGGTTGCTCCCAATCATAAGTGCAACCACAACAATTCCAAGAGGATGAAACTTGAATGACATTTTCAAGAACCTTTCTTTCGACTCTGCTAATCCGAGTCTTGCCAGAGCTCCTCCCACACCTTGCGCGGCTTTCCCCCCTCACCGGCCTGTCGGCCTTCCGCCGATCGATCGGCGAAAGTGAAGTCATCGCACAAGTTACCCTTTTCCGAGTCACCGACCCATTCAGTGCTCGGTATTCTGCATTTGTTGTGAGCGTGTTCATCGTAAAACTTGCAGTTCAAGCAGCAACGGCTGTAAGCATGGCATTTTTCGCACACATCAATCCGCGACAGGCGTTTCTCCTCGCGCCACTCCGTTCCGCATCGGTAACATCTCTTCATCTACGCCGTCTCCATACCTGTGCCCGTGCTACGCTCTTGCCGTGACGAGAATCCAGGTTCCGAGCAGGATAAACCCGATGCCGGCGACTATTTTGAGCACTTGCGGTGACACGAACCGGCTGAATTGTGACCCGATGACAACCGCAAGCAGACATGCGAGCACCAGCGCGCACGACGCCCCTACGAACACCGCAGCCTTATTCAACCCCTCTTGAGAGGCGAGTATTAGTGTGGCTATCTGGGTCTTGTCTCCGAGTTCCGCGAGAAATATGCTCACGAAAACCGTCGAAAGCATTTTGAAGTTCATGTTCCACTCCCCGTTTCAGTGCAATCCGTTGGAACCATGGAATAGCGTGGCCGACGCACCGACGATCGACGCAGAGGCGGCGCTTGACACCTCCCTGCAGTCCGAGCCTAGCAGATGGCGTTCGCCTATGTCAACCGTCAGATCAAACCGCTGCCGGTGCGGGTTCGGTGCGGACGACGCGCACCATTTCGGGGGAAAAGTCCAGCATGAAACCACGTTTAGGTATCGTTTTGATCAGTGTGTGGTTCTCAGGCAGGAGGTCCCGGGTTCGCTTCAGAATCTCACTCTTGTGCTGGTGCATCTGGTTGTTTTCGACGAATACGTCCGGCCCCCACAACACGGAATAGACTTCATCGTATGTGACGCACTCTTGAGGTTTGTCGGCGAGCAACCTGATCAACCTGTACGGGCGCTCCGGCAACTGGACCCGGTTACCTCGTATAACTATGCTGCCCGGCTGGCGGTCGTCGATCAGAAGCTCGAACGGTTCGACATCGCTCCGAGACGCATCTTGGGACGGCTCCGGAAATTCATCCTTCAGAAGGAGCGCTATACTCTTGCCGACAATAGGGGAGAGCGTCTCGACAGGCGCCTCCGCTATGGACTGCGGCGTTGTGA
Organism: uncultured bacterium; assembly: GCA_965603355.1. Taxonomy (GTDB): domain Bacteria; phylum Hydrogenedentota; order CBFDCQ01; family CBFDCQ01; genus CBFDCQ01. Next base: position 7,851 of record CBFDCQ010000050.1, on the reverse strand, counting down.
GTCGAGCGGCAAAGAGACCGGCGATCCCCGCGCGGTCAAGACCGTCAATCCCCAGCCTGGCGATTTCCAATGTTTCCGACGTTACTCCAAACCGCAGCCGGTCGGACAGCTCGCGCATCTCCTCGCACAGACGTTCGGTCTGACCGCAGGTTTTGGCTATCTCGATCGCCGAGTCCGCCAGCCAGCTTATGTACTCGGCGGCCGCTACTATCTGCCCCGCCATAGTCGAGAACTCCTCCTCGATCTCATTAACAGGGACCATCTCCGCCCACCGTCTCAGGAAGAGGGCTATCTTTATCGCTTTCATCTCGTCGAACAGAGGTGGCGCCGAGGAGTTCAACAGCCTGTTTATGGGAGTATCAACTGTCCAGTCGGCGCTGTGTCGTTCGTTGCGCAGCCGCTCGAGATAGCCCGCGCATTCGTATTCGTGCGAGGACATGCTTACGTGCAGCATACGGCCGTCCCTCGTCATAGCCAACGCGAGGACCAGGTCTATATCCTCCCAGTACCGGTCGCTCGACTTCTTCACCCAATCCGCGATGCCGTGTCCGGTATCTATGCATATACCGCAGGTAGTCACCGCTCGCCCGAACGGGTTGACGGACAGGCGTCCCTGCTGATCCCGTTCCATTGCGTCAGCCCTGACAAGGTCGTCGATCGAGACGTTAACGTTGCTGCAAAACTCCTCGTCGCCGTACTTCCTCCCCCAAACCCGACGTCCGGTTAGCGTCGATCGCAGCACGTTGACAATCTCCGTGCCCGTCGAAGCTGCTCCGGAAGCCGCCAACTTCAGCACGTGGTCCTCGAGCCTGCCGTTAGCCAGTTGCGGTTCGAGCGGTTTACACTCCCCTTCAACGTATCGCCGCCATAGGACCTCGCGATCGTAGGGCGTCGCCGCCACGAGAATTGCGCGACCGAAGTCACGCTCCAGCGCGAGCCTGCCCGCGCGACCCGCCATGTTCTCGTACTCCGCCTGACTGATTGAACTTATCCAGGGCGTGCCGAACCGGTCGTCGTACTTCCACCTGTCGGCCTCTATGAAAACGTTTTTCGCCGGCAGGTTCATCCCCATCGCCAACGTGCTGGTTGCGACGATGACGCGGATCTCGCCAAGTTTGAAATACTTCTCCACGGCCCTTCGTTCCGCCGCCGACAGGTCCGCGTTGTGAAACGCCACGCCGTGGTCGAGACACTCGACCAGGAGCCGTTTAGACCGTGTCGGTTCCATGCCGCGCAGTTCCTCGATAGCCTCCTGAACCGGTTCGCAGGGTAGGGATTCCGCGATCTCCTGCGCGCCGCGTCGCGATTCGGCCTTACCTTTCACGAATACCAGATTCTGTTCACCGCGCTCGGCGAGCGCAACCACGCTGGCCTGCAGGTTGCCCCACGGGGTCCCGTCATCCGACCGGGCCATTTTCTCGCGGCCTTCCTCACGATCGTTATACGTGCGGTACTTGAACGTGCCGCCGTAGAGGACGCCCTGCCGCAGCTCGACCGGTCGCTTGTGCCACGCGAGGAACTTCGCGCCCAACCATTCGGCTATCGCCTCGCCGTCCGCGAGTACCGCCGACAGACCTATTAGCTGCGGGCGTTTCTCCCTTATCAGAATCTGCGTGAGCAGCAGCTCCAGGGTCTGACCGCGCTTCTCCTCCGCGAGCATCTCCAACTCGTCAATTATCACCAGGTCAACCTCCTCGAGCCGTTCCGGTCGCCGGGCAAAAAGCTGCGCCATCTTCTCGTACACAACTATCGCGAGGGAGAAATCACCTCGCTCAAGGTTGGCGTCGTACTCGCGGAAATCGCGGGAGGATACGATAACCTTTATCCCGTATGAATCGTATTTCTCGCTGAAATCCAGATATTTTTCCTCCGCAAGCGCTTTGAGCGGCACGAGGTATATCGCCTTTTTCCGGTTCAACGCCGCCATAACGGCCGCCATCTCGCCGATGAAGGTCTTGCCGGCGCTCGTGGGCGCCTGAATCACCATGCTCGACCCGGAGAACAGGCCGTATTTCTTCACAGCTATCTCCTGTAACGGCAGAAGGTTATGGCTTTCGCAGGATACCCAGCTCTGTATGAGTTCCACGGGGATACCGTAACGAACAAGGTCTGTCATGTTCATTTTCTCGTCCTCCAGGACTATTCCCGCTGCAAGCAGGATCAAATGTCAGGGTGCTACAGGTTCCCTATATTATACTGAAAAGATGTTCAGTTGTCAAGAGGTTTTTTCGCCTGCGACATCGGCGGCCGAGCACCAGCTCGGCAACGGTTCCCTCTCCCGACGGGAGAGGGTTAGGGTGAGGGTTTCAGAGTTGACTGGTGGGGCAGACATTCCTGTCTGCCAAACAATCATGCAGGGGCCAAATGTGGCTGCGCTGCTTGCTCCGCCAAGATCAGGTAGGGCGGGCGTCTCGCCCGGCCTAACTGTGATTCTGAGTGCAACGCCGAATGTCGATGTAGGGGCGGGTCTGAGACCCGCCCGCAGAGAGGTTTCGGTAAAAACCGGGCAGGTCTGAGACCTGCCCCTACGGGCAAACCGTTGTGGATCGCTTGGTGGGCGTGCCATTCTGCTTGGCTCCGTTGACTTGGCCGGATCGCTCTGCTAGCATCAGGGCATGGACAAGTTCGAGCTTATTTCCGAATTCAAACCGAGGGGGGACCAGCCCCAGGCGATCAAGGAACTGGTGCGCGGGCTGAAGGAGAACCTCCAACACCAGGTTCTGCTTGGAGTTACGGGTTCGGGCAAGACCTTCACGATGGCGAACGTTATCGCCAAGGTCAACAGGCCGAGCCTGGTGATCGCGCACAACAAGACGCTCGCCGCGCAGCTTTTCAGCGAGTTCAAGGAGCTGTTCCCGAGCAATGCGGTGGAGTATTTCGTCAGCTACTACGACTACTACCAGCCGGAGGCGTACTTGCCTCATACAGACACTTACATCGAGAAGGACGCTTCCATAAACGACGACATAGATAAGATGCGCCATTCGGCGACGCGGTCGGTACTGTCGCGGCGCGACGTGATAGTTGTCGCGAGCGTATCGTGCATATACGGGATAGGTTCGCCGGAGAGCTACTCGGGCATGGTGGTGAATGTGAACCACGGCATGGAGGTGGACCGGGACGAGCTGTTAGCCACCCTAGTCGCGATTCAGTACGAGCGCAACGACTACGATTTTCACCGAGGAACGTTCCGGGTGCGTGGCGATGTGGTCGAGGTGTTCCCGGCGTACGAGGCGAAGTCGGCGATACGCATCGAGTTTTTCGGCGATGTCATAGAGACGATCTCGGAGGTCGACCCGCTGACGGGCAAGTCTGTGAGGAAGATGCGTCAGGTTGTCATATACCCGAGCAGCCACTACGTGACTCCAGGCGACATTATGAGAACTGCGCTTCAAAGCATCGAGCAGGAACTCGTTGAGAGACTTGCGGTGCTCAAGGCGGAGGAGAAGCTTCTCGAGGCGGAACGGCTCGAAACGCGCACGCGATATGACATGGAGATGATGCGCGAGATGGGGTTCTGTTCGGGCATAGAGAACTATTCGAGGCATCTGGACGGACGCAAACCGGGCGAGCCTCCTTATACGCTGCTGGACTATTTCCCGGACGATTTCCTGCTGTTCGTTGACGAGGGTCACCAGACCGTGCCGCAGCTTAACGGGATGTACCGAGGCGACAGGTCGCGCAAGGAGAATCTCATGCGATACGGGTTCCGGCTGCCGTCCGCGCTGGATAACCGCCCGCTGCGGTTCGAGGAGTTTGAGACGCGCGTGAATCAGGCAATATACGTCTCGGCTACGCCCGGGCCGTACGAGCTGGAGAAGAGCGGCGGGCTGGTCGCGGAGCAGGTGATTCGTCCCACGGGCCTGGTCGATCCGGTTATCGAGGTTCGTCCTGCCAAAAACCAGGTGGACGATCTGCTCGGCGAGATTCGCAAACGCGTCGAGGCAGGCGAGCGTGTGCTCGTGACGACCCTGACAAAACGCATGGCGGAAGATCTGACGGAGTACTATCGTGACCTCGGCGTACGCGTCCGGTACCTCCACTCCGACATACAGACGTTGGAGCGCGTGGAGATAATCCGCGACCTGCGCAAAGGCGATTTCGACGTGCTTGTTGGGATCAATCTGCTCAGGGAGGGTCTTGACCTGCCGGAGGTGTCGCTGGTGGCGATACTGGACGCTGATAAGGAGGGTTTCTTGCGGTCCCAGACTTCCCTTATCCAGACCTGCGGTCGGGCCGCCAGAAACGTCAACGGTACCGTACTGATGTATGCGGATGTTGTGACCAGATCGTTGGACGCGGCGGTTAAGGAGACCGATAGACGAAGAGATATGCAGCTCGATTTCAACAAGAAGAACAGTATCACTCCGGAGACAATCAAGAAATCTATAAGCGACGTGCTCTCGTCAATCTACGAGGCGGATTACTACACGGTACCCGTGGTTTCGGAGGATGCCGAGGAGTACATACCGGCGAGCGAGATACCGCAACTCGTTGCCAGCCTGAGGAAAGAGATGAAAGGCGCTGCGGAAGTGCTGGATTTCGAGCGTGCGGCGGAGCTGCGCGACAGGATACGCAAACTTCAGGAGATGGAGGTGCTCGGCGTCCGGGATACGTCCTGGGCTCGCAGCAAGAAGGAGCGCGCCGGCAAGCGAACCGGCGCCACCCGGTACAGGGCGCGTGCACGGAGAAAGTAGGCAGCTCGCGCGGAAGAACCAGGTTAGTGCGCACGTATAGGGGCGCTGCTTGGTCCGGCCAGCGCAGCCCACAACGTAGGACGGGCGTCTCGCCCGTCAGCGATGACGATCCCGATGTTGCATGACCGTATCCGCTGCGGTATAATATCGGGGCTGGTTCATACCGGGATCATCTCCTGCAATCAAGAAGCCTCGTTGCAGTGTGCCCTTCCCGGGAGAAATGTTGGAAATGTAGTGCGGAAATAGAGGAGCTGTATAATGGGCAGGAAGACCAAATCGCGCAAGGAACCGGACAAGTGCATTAAGTGCGATGCGATTTGTTGCAGGAACCTGGCGATGCTGATACTGAAGCCAACAACCAAGACGGACATCCAGGAAGTCACGTGGTACCTTCATTTCGACACGGTGAGCGTGTTCATCAGAAACCATAGATGGTACATACTGGTGAAGGGCAACTGCATTTATCTGGACAAGAAAGACATGTGTACGATATACGATCGGCGACCTGATCGGTGCAGGCGCCATCCTTCCGACGAATGCGAGATGACCGGGGACTACTACGATGTCATGTTCGACACGCCGGAGGAATTCGAAGAGTATCTGAGCAGGCAGAAGAAAAAGAAAAAGAAGAAGAAACGCTGATTCTCTGAGAAGACAACCGCTCGTTCATACGGGGGCTGCTCCGTGAAATCCGAGTCCGAGTTGCGCGGAAACATATTTGATGCCGCCGAGTTCGGGAAACATTTTCCTGAAGGCGCGTTGCGCGACGTGCCCTGCAACCTTTGCGGGTCGGAGGAAGCAGCGCTGTTGTTCACTGAAGATGTGTACGGCGTGCGCAAGTGCAAGTCCTGCGGGCTCGTCTACGTTTCGCCTCAGCCTACCAGAGAGGCGCTCAAGGAGTACTACGCCCGGTTCTACCCGGTCGGTTCCGAGGAGGCGGAAGTCTCCTGGGACCACGCAGTCAGTTTCCGGCAGATGCGCCGGATTCTGCGAAGCTACTGTCCGCAGGGTGGAAAGCTGCTGGATGTGGGCAGCGGACTCGGTCTCTTTCTCAGGACGCTGGGCGCCGAGTGGGAGCTTGCGGGAGTCGACCCGGACGCGCACGCGTGCGAGCGTGCCCGGCATATTGTGCCGCACGCGGAGATAGTGGAAGGGGACGCGGAGTCGTTGTCGACAGCTGTCGGCGAGTTCGACGCTGTCACCGTGATGGCAACTCTCGATCATATTACCGATCCGGCATTGGCGCTCCGGAGAATACGTGAGACGCTCAAACCGGGCGGGCTAGTTCTCGTACGCGTGGCATACATGAGCGGGTATCTGAGCCTTAAGAGCGCTGTACCGCAGCTGCCGATACGCATCGGGGCACCGCGCCACCTCTATGATTTCTCGCCGCGCACGCTCCGACTGATCCTCGAACGCAACGGGTACGAAGTGGTGCACCTTTACGTCGGGTCGCGTGAAAGAGTGGCCCGGTCGGCGGTGGCGGGGGTGGTCGCGGTAAAAGCCATCTCGAAACTGATTTATTACTTAACAGGTCGGCGGTGGCTCATGCCGTTCTGCGGGTCGCTGATCGCCGTGGCGCGTCGGGTGGATGAAGAACCCCCTGCTTGATCCTGCGCCTTGCACGCAGCCCCAAACTAAAGCTTCTTCACGCGAGGTCCTGAAGGGGTATCTTCGACGGCGTAGCCCAACGCGGCGATCTTGTCGCGTATCTCGTCGCCTCGTGCGTAATCCTTCTTCCGGCGGGCGATACGGCGCTCCTCGGCAAGCTGCAACACCTCCTGCGGGACGCTTTCCTCGCCACGCATCACGTCGATAACCGTGTCGACCCGATCGAGGAATTCGGTGACGAGGGCGGCGCCGTCCTTGCCAATTCCCCTCTCGTCTATGAGAGCGTTCACGTCGCGCACGAGCTCGAACACCGCTGCCAGCGCGCCGGATATGCCGAGATCGTCGTCCATGGATTCGACGAACCTGCGGTCCGCAGCGGTCACCAGATCGCGGACGTGCCGGATCTTGTCGTCACGTGAGCGGCGCTTTACGTCCGCCAACCTCCGCTTGAAATCGCGTAGCCTGTTAATAGCTCCCGCGGCAGCCTCGAGGCCCGCCAGCGTGAAATTGTACTTCTGCCTGTAGTGCGTTGACAGAAGTGCGTACCGGATAGCCTCCGGTCTGTACCCTTTCTGCAGGAGGTCGCGCAGGGTGTAGAAATTGCCGAGCGATTTCGACATTTTCCGGTTGTCCACGAGCAGGTGCTCGCAGTGCAGCCAGTAGTCCGCGAAGGTGACGCCGGTGGCGCCTTCCGACTGGGCGATCTCGTTCTCGTGGTGCGGGAAGATGTTGTCCACGCCGCCGGTATGGATGTCGAAATGCTCGCCGAGGTATTTCATGGCCATCGCGGAACACTCTATATGCCATCCGGGTCGGCCGCGACCCAGCGGCGTATCCCAGGAGACGTCGCCATCGTCCTCGGTCCACGCCTTCCACAGCGCGAAATCCCGTGCATCCTCCTTCGTATACTCGTCGAGCGCGGTTCTGCCGCCGGCACCGCGCTCCAACTCGTCGAGTCGAAAATGCGACAGCTTGCCGTAACCCTCAAAGGCGGCGATCCTGAAATAGGTGGAACCGTCCGCCTCGTACGTGTACCCCTTCTCGCCGAGCCTCTGTACCAGCGCAACCATATCGTCGATGTGCTCCGTCGCGGCGGGGTAGTGTTCAGCCCGTTCAACACGCAACGTGTCCATATCCTCGAAGAACGCGCGGACGTAACCCTCGGTGAACTCCTGCAGCGGAACACCGGCCTCTCGCGCGCCTCGGATGGTCTTGTCATCGACATCCGTGAGGTTCATCACCTGAACGACGCTGAATCCCTTGAACTTGAGGTACCTCCTGAGTATATCCTCGAAAATGTAGGCGCGGAAGTTCCCAATATGCGGATAATCGTATACGGTGGGCCCGCACGTGTACATTCTTGCGGTACCAGCCTCAATAGGCTTGAATTCCTCCACCTGACGTGTGAGGGTGTTGTAGAATCGTAGCCCCATGCCAGTCCTCTCGGATAAAAGGTGACGCGATCGTCCGCGCGAGATTCGCCATATTCTATGCGAAGCACGCTCTGCTTGTCAACGGGAGCGTTGCGTTGTTGTCATAACTC
>CBFDCQ010000049.1:0-23990 GCA_965603355.1 uncultured bacterium | reverse complement strand
GATCGTACAGCTCATACACCAGCCGGTCGATCTGGCGGTCCGTGGCATCAATCTGCCGCAGGTGCCCCGTGGCGGACGGGCTCGCGTAGCGCCTCCTTCTTGTTCCCGGCCACTCCTGTGGGCAAACCGCTGAACGCCGTACCGTTTAGCCCGCCTTGGCGGGCTCCTCTTTGCACCCCGCTTGAGCGGGGGTGGGCAGACCTGTGGGATATCGAGACAGCGCGCTTTAGCGTGGCTTCCCGTAACGCTTCAGCAGTGGCGGCGTGGTTTGACTGCGCCCAGTCGACACGGTCCTTCTATTGGCGTGGCCGGTTTTTCCGCTACTGGTCCACCGCATCCGGGTCCCATATAGTTGCCGCGATATGTTGTTCCGGAATCTCTTTCGTGTTGAAATAGTAGATCGTGACGAGCTTGCCGTCCGGCCTCTGCACCATACAGGGGTACCCCGTGTCCCATGTCGCGCCGTCATCGCGCAGGTGTATCTCCTCGCCCCAGGTCTTGCCGTTATCGCTGCTGATCTTCGCGCGAATCCCCAAGGGCACGGCGCGATAACCGTAAGCCACGCAGAGCCGGCCATCCCTGAGACGCACAAGTGCCGGCGGGCTACCGTTCTGCTTCCCGGTGTCCGTATCGGCCACCTTGCTCAGGAACTCCCATGTCCTACCGTTGTCTTTGGAGCGGTACGCATCGATCCAGTTTCTCGTAATGTCAGGGAGATTATCGCGACGAACGTCATGCCGTCGACGCATGGCGGAAACCAGCTCGTTATCTGAAATCCGTACCGTTGACGACATGACAGAGCGTGCCTTGATGGGCTCCTCCGTCATCCAGGAGAGGAACTCGACCGTCTTTCCTCCGTCGGTAGTTCGTGCGCAGAATGCCCGGTCCTGTGATTCAGCCTCCACGCGCTCCTCCTTGGCCGACAGGAAGAACAGGCAGTCATCCCTTCCATTGACGATATAATCCGTCCGCGAAGACAGGTCATCCGTGCCAAAATCAGGGAAGTCGAACGGTCCCTGCCAGCTCCTACAGCGGTCATAGGAGATGAAGAAGGTTTCTACGCTGCAACACATCGCAAAATCCGGATGGGCGAAGTTGACGGGTTCAGTAAGCGGCACAGGTTCAAGACCGTCGCCAACAAAATTGTCCGGGTCCTCGACCGTCCACGTCTCGCCTCCGTCGAGACTCCTAGCAAGAACTTTTAGCTCGGGTCTGTCCCCGTCCCAGGAATGCCCGTACCGACTGTACTTGTAATATGCTTGTGCAAATCCAACAACGATCTCGTTATCCCAGCACCATATGCCGTTGTTCGCGGGCCATCCGCCGAAACGTCCCGGGGCCTTGTAGACGAACAGGTTTTTCCCGCGCGCCTTAACGTACTTGCTGAAATCGATCGATTCAGGATCGGGGTCCGGCTGCCAGTTCCAGTACCGCGCCTGCTCCGCCGTATGCCGAAGGTTATCGGCAGGGACGGATGTCTCGTCCTGACCCCTCCAACTCCACTTCACCGTCAGGAAACCGTCGAATCCGCCTTCGTGCGAGTACGTAACGACGATGGGGTACGCCTCACCCTTTCGCATAGACACGGTTCCAGACTGCCGACCCTGCCCTTCCAGCACGGCCACAACTTGCTTTCCATCGATCTGAACAACGGCGCTCTCCGCTGTCTCCACGTGGAGCGTGATCTCGCCACTAACCGGCGCTGTAATCGACCCCTCCCATTTGGCAGACCACTCGCTGCCACGGTCATCTTTCTCGCTCCAAACGGGCTCGAGCGTCCCGATCAGGTCCGCGCCCTTGCAGTTCGTCAGATCGGACTCCCCGTACCACGCACCGACCAGGCCCGACGAGTACTCCCCGGGCTGGGTGGCAGCATCATCTCCACAATTCGGGACCACACACAACGCGAACAACAACGCAAGGCCATAGGGAATCGCTCGACGCATCGTCTGATCTCCTCGTTAACGGTAATACCCACCAATCCATCGCTGGAATCGGCCCGGGACGAACAAGTTCCATTATATACTACGTCAGGATATTTTCAACACAGACTTCCACCGGGCCCGCAGGTTCAATTCGGGATTACAGGCAGAAGAACGTGCGACGGGTGTTGCGCGTCGTGGTAAATGGTTTGAGTTGCTTTCTTCAGTTCGGCATCCGCACCGAATTCGTGGCCCGTGTTGGGATTTCGGTCAAACCGTGGAAAGTTGCTGCTGGAAATCTCGACACGAATCCGGTGGCCCGGCAAGAACACGTTGCTGGTAGCCCACAGGTCAATCTCATACCGGTACATTTTGCCCGGTTCAATTAACGTAGGATTATCGGCGGATTCACGGTAGCGGGCGCGGATTATACCGTCGCAGAAGTTGAACGGGCGTCCGTCCGGAAACACGTCAACCAGTTTGGCCGTCCAGTCGGTGTCGGGCGTGCTGCTGGCCGCGTAGAGCACAACCTTCACCGGACCCGTGACTTCAACTTCCTCGTCGAGCACATCGCTGGTGAACACCAGGACGTCTTCACGTTTTTCCACCTCCGTCTGGTCCTGCGGGCCGAAATCCTCACCGAACAGCAGGCACCCGCCGTTTGTCGGGACGGGATTGTCCGGATTGTAGACGTAGCTGTCTGCAGGCTCTTCACCCGGCTTGACAGCGCTCAACGTGCCGTCACCGTTCAAGCTGTTGGCGGAGCCGCCGCTGTGGAAGTAGTACGGCGTGTACCGGGTTCGCTCCAACGGCCACTCCTGTTCATCGCGCCACTCATTGCGGCCCATCACAAAGATGCGATACGGCGGCAACTGCTCGACACCTGTATCCTCCCCTTTCAGCCAGTGATCGAACCACCGGTTCGACAGGTCCTCCACATCGAGCCCGGCGTCGCTTCCAAAATCCACCTTGCCGACAAACCAGTTGGGGCCGTGTCCCCACGGCCCTATTATCAGATGCTGGTTGCGGCGTGCCACGTCCGACCGCGAGGTTTTCATCACCGTGCTGACATGGTCGAGACCTTGCTGCACGAAGATATCGAACCAGCCGCTCAGCGTGATGTTGGGTATTCTAACCTCGTCCAACCGGTCCAAGACACTCATTTGCGCCCAGTAGCTGTCGGGCGTCGGATGCGCTACCCAATCCCGCAGGAATGGCACCTCGAAACCTATCACATCGTCCCAGGTCGACAGCGGCAGCTGCCGGTACGCCTTGTCCCAGTCCCAGTTGTCCAAGTCGATTCCGGCTCCTTCACCCTCGGTTGGCCGCAGCATTTCGGCACCCCAGCCCATCATCGTGCCGAGAGCCATCGCGCCGCCGATGTAACCCGAATTTGTATGCCAGTCGATGAGAGGTACAATCGTAAACATCGCCTTGAGCGAATCGCCGGCATCCGGCGCGACTATCCACTGCGTGTAACCCAGATACGAGCCGCCCGTCGTACCTATCGTGCCGTTGCACCAGGGCTGAGCCAACACCCACTCGTGCGTGTCAAGACCGTCCACCCTCTCGTGCACACCCGGATGCCATTCTCCGCCGGACTTGCCGGTTCCGCGACAGTCCTGTATGACGAAGGCGTACCCTCTTGCTGCATGGTATACGCCGTTGTCATCTTCCCCGTTGCCCTTGCCGTACGGCGTACGTACGATAATTACCGGGAACTCCCCCTCGGAATCCGGCAGCGCGATATTGGCCGCAAGCTCGACTCCGTCCCGCATGGGAATCATGACGTTCTTGCGGAATTCAACCTCGGAACGGACCGCTTTCTCTTCGACGGCGACACTATACCGATACGCGCAGGCAGGCAACAAAGCAAGCAAAGCGACGACACATAACAGGGCTTTCCTTCTCATCGACAGATCTCCTTTCGAGCACATATGATCTCAGACGAGCATGCGGCAGTTAGGATCATGCAATCCTCCAAACGACGTGGGCTGACACACTCGTGGCGTGGATTCGCGTGAATTAGCAAGTGCGCCGGTACCGGTGGTCAGCAGTTACCGCCGGTAAGACTTCACGACGAGGTCTTTCATCTCTTCCGCTGTTGCGACGCGCGGGTTGCCCTCGTAGTCGGGCAGCACCATGCACTGTTTGGCAAGAGCCTCGACCTCCTCTTCAGGCATCCCTTGCTCCTCGAGGCTCGTCCACAGGCCGACCTCTTTCAGTAACGCGTCCATCGCGTCGCAGGACTTCTCGGCAGCCTCCTCGTCGCTCGCACTCTCGAGGCCCGGGTCGAAAATGCGGCCCACAGTGGCGAACGGTCCGATGGCAGCCTGGTACGTGTAGCGCATGAACGCGGGGTAGACCAGAGCCAGCGCCAGACCGTGAGACACGTGCGGGTACATACCGCCAATGGCCATACCCATGCCGTGCGGCAACGTGACGCCGGCGTTGGCGATGGACAGGCCGCCCAACGTGTCGGCCCATGCCATAGCCGACCGCGCGTCAAGGTTGGAACCGTCTTTCACGACGGTCGACAGGTGCTCGATGACAATCCGGATCGCCTCAAACCCAATCAACTCGATATACGGCGAAGAGTTCGGGTTCAGGATGGCCTCAAAGGCATGGCAGAAAACGTCGAAACCGGTTGATGCCGTGACCTTCTGAGGAACGGTCAACATGAGTTCCGGGTCGACAAGGGCAACTTTTGGGTAAATGATCGGGTTGAAAATAGCCGACTTGTCGCGCTCTGCAGGATTGGTCAATACGGAAACCTGCGTCACCTGTGATCCCGTGCCCGATGTCGTGGTGACCGCGATGTTTGGCAGCGTCTTCTCGGTCGGCTGGGTCTCGCTGAACCACAGGTAGTCCCAGGATGTGCCGTCGTGCGTCAGCTCTACGGCTATGGCTTTCGCGGTGTCCATGCTCGATCCGCCTCCGACGCCCAGCGCTACGTCAGCACCGAGCTCCGCGGCCACCTTGGTGCCCTCGGTGATACAGTCGGTCGTTGGGTTGGGTATCGCCCCCTGAAAATGAGCGAACTCCACTCCCGCAGCCTTCAGGCTGGCCTTAACCTTGTCGAACGTCGGCTTCAGAGCCGCAAACTTACCCTCGTCAACAGTCACCAGAATGCAGCGTTTGCCGTACTTGCTCACTATCTCGCCGACCTCCTTCACGCGACCGGCTCCGAAAACTATCTCAGTCGGTTGAAAATACTGAAAGTCTTTCATTGGTCCCACTCCTTCCCTCGTTCCGGGTTTCTTCCTTATCTACTGGCCCGCCTTTTTCAGGAACTTGCCAATCTCATCCCTGTCCGTCAAAACGGACAACTCAACGTCGTAAGTCCGGCTCTGTCCCGGACGTATTTTCACCAGCTTCCTCTGTTTTCGGGCGGCGTTCTGTCCCGTCGGCGGATTCGTGCCCGGTTCCATGCCGCACACGTAATCGCCAAAACTCCAGTGCTGCCAGTTGGTGAGCAGCGGCAGTTTCTCCTTAGGATACTTGATGGCAACCGCCATCTTGAGTTTGCGGTTGTGGATCCCAACGATGCAGACACCGTTCCTGTCGGGCTTGACATCTACAATGCCGACCGCCTCACGGTCTTTGTGGATTTTCAGCGGCGGTTGGCACTTGCGATAGTTATGTTTCGAACTGAACAGCTCGTCGTCCATGTCACGACCAAGAGACTCGCACTTACCTTTCCAAACGAGGTCGGCCCCTTCGTCCACCAGCGGCCATCCGAAATTGCAGTGGTACAGCATCATATGCGGCGCAGGCGTCGGCCCGCGGTTCGTCACCACGTCGTGGATACGGACCGTCGGCTCGCCGATCGTTGACGAGATGGTGCGTCGCAGCTCGAGGTTCACGCCGAAAAGGCTCGTCTGTTTCACGACGCCGGTTATGCTCATATCGAGCTCGCCCGCAATCGGGTCGGGTTGAATGATCGATTCTACAGACGCGGGAATGTTGCTGACTCTTCCGTGCAACCCGCGTTCCTCGTCCCCATCCGATTCAGGTCCACCGATATGCGTCAACCCGCATGTGGCCAGAAGACCGCCGCCGAAGCCGTGAAGCCACTCGAGCCCCCGGTTCGCATCCGGTCGCGGCGCGGTGACCCCCGCATGGCTCAGCCACGCAAGACTGTGCTGATTGTAGAACGCGTCGGCGATATCCAGCGCACGATCTATAACCACCTTGTATCGTAAGCCGCTGCCGGTGTTGACCCAGGCGATCCGTACTGATTTTCCAAGCCCGTTGTCAAGGACGGATGTCTCAATGCCGCCGACCTGCGCGGAATTACATACCTTATTTGTCCACGGATACTTGCCAGCCATCGGTACCTCCCCCTCACTTGCAGTCGTTCAGAACTCCGTACCAGACCTCCTTGTCGTCATGTTTCAACCCGTCCGGCAGACTCGGTGTAGCGCCGCTCTGCGAACAGACATACGCGGCGACACAACTGGCATGCTCGTTGATATGGTCCAGAGCATGGCCTTTCAATAACCCCATAACGGTAGCGGCCGTAAAGGCGTCGCCCGCCCCGACCGAATCGGCAACCTTGATATCCGGCGTACCTTCAAGACTCGCGTCGCCCTCGCTGGAATACAGCCGGCTGCCGTTTTCGCCCTTTGTCAGGGCAACCAGGCGGAGACCGTACCGTTTCGTCAACTCCGCCAGGATCTCGGTCTCGGAACCGTCGATATCAAGCAGCCGCGCCACGATCGGCAGCTCGTCGTCGTTGAGCTTGAAAACGTTGGATATCTCCAGCATCAGGTGAACAATGTCCTTGCTGTAGTACGACTGGCGGACGTTTATGTCGAATACGCGGACACAATCAGCTTTTGTCGCCTGAAGAAAATTGCGTACCGTATTGCGCGAGACTTCCTTACGCTGGCACAACGACCCGAAGCAGACCGCGTCCGCTTGCGCCGCCAGCTCCAGCAGCGCGTCGTCACACGGAATGAAATCCCACGCCACGTTCTCGTGAATGGTGAAATCAGGCTTGCCGTTCTCGTCCAGCTTCACCGTGACCGTGCCGGTGGGATGCTCATTGTCCACCGCGATGTACCGGCGCTCAAGACCCAGATCGTCGACGATGGCCAGGATTTCTTTCCCCAGCTCGTCGTCGCCGATACAACTGACCACCACACCTCGACCACCCAGCGCCTGGGCGTGATACGCGAAATTCGCCGGGGCGCCGCCGAGCTTCTTACCGTCCGGCAGCATGTCCCAGAGGATCTCGCCCAGCCCGACCAACGTACAAGAGTTTTCGTTGCTCATTACACGACTCCATTTCGGACCGCACGAACCCGAGGTCAGACTAGTCCATGTCCATCACGACCTTCATGACCTCGTTGCGGTGCTCGTCAATGTACTTGTAAGCTTCCATGTACTGCTCGAACGGGAAATGCTTCGTCACGAGAGGTTCGGTAATCACTTCGCCGCTGGCGATCAGTCTGACGGCTTCCTCATAGTCCTCATGCTTGTACATGAGCGTCCCGATAAGGCTGATCTCACGGTCTCCCATGATCGACATCTCGATGGCCGGTTTCCCCGGAAACACGCCCATCACCACAATATTGCCGCCCTTGTTGATCGTCGTGATCAACGAGTTGAGCGCCTGCTCCGCGCCGGTAGCCTCGAACCCCACGTCATACTTTTCATCGCCGAACACGCGCTTGACGGCGTCCTCGAGCGACTCGTCCTTCATGAAAAAGGTGTTCTCGAACCCGCACTTCTTGGCAATGTCGAGCTTGTACCCGCCGGAGTAATTCCCGATAAGGATCTTCTTGGCGCCTTTGGAGCGAACAACCTGAGCAACCAGGTTCCCAATCGCCGCCGCGCCCAGCACGACCACGTTCCGCCCCTTAAGATCGGGGCCGCGCGATACCGCGTGCACACCGCACGACGTCGGCTCGACCAGCGCACCCTGCTCAAAGGACATGGAATCCGGCAACGGGATGAACTTGTCCTTGGTGGTTACGAACAGGTCGCGAGCCCAACCGTCCGTCTGGAACCCCTCCACCTTCAGCACGTCGCAGATATTGTAGTCGCCGCGCTTGCACGGACCGCACTGCCAGCAGACTACCTGCGGACGCGCCGTTGCCTTCATGCCGACCTCTACACCCTCGACGCCTTCGCCGACCTGCTCGACCACGCCCGAGAACTCGTGTCCCTGAATTACCGGGTAGGACGTGAACGGATGCTCGCCGTGGTTGACGTGTATATCGGAGCCGCACACACCAATCCGCCTCACCCTTATCAGTATCTCACCCTTGCCGGCCTTGAGTTCCGGCACATCGGCGAACTCAATCTTACCCGGCGCTGTCATTGTCGCTTGTCTCATTGTCCCCATCTCCTTCTTGTCAAATTGTTCTCAAATCGCCTTTGTACTGCCTATCGTCCGACCGCACCGGCTCAGTTCAGCAAGAAGTACAGAATGATCATCAGTACGCCCAACCCGATCGCGAACACCCTCGGATCCGTCCAGCTTGTGATTTTCTTGCCGAAGATGGCCTTCAGCGGAGGTTCCCAGTGAATCGCCGCAAGCTGTTCCTCAGTTGGCGCAGGAGTGAGCAGGCTCGTTATGACGTAGACAATTATACACATCGACGTAAGGAGCAGCCCCATCATCATGTACGGGATACCCCGACCGTCGGTGATAATTCCATAGTTTACGGCTGTCCACCCGGGCGGCATTTGGCCGGCTTCTATCGCGGCCTCTACCTCCGCCTCAGGCACCTCGACCATCCCCTTGACCATCTTGTCTGCCGACAGTTGGCTGTCTTCTATTGCCGCTCGTACATACCAGACGGGAGCCGCCATCCAGGGTCGTTCAGGTTCTTCACCTTCCGGCACCATTTCAGCGTCTACAGCCGCTCGCGTAACCGCGACAGGCATTGCATCCCAGTCATCCACTATCTTACCTTGTGGCACTTGGCTGCTTTCTATCACCGCCTGTATATCCGCGGCAGACGCCGCAACCCACTCTTCTTCCGGCGACACCCGTTTTGCCACTATGGAAGCCTGCACCTGTGCGGCGGGCACGTCATGTGGCATGTCAACCAGGAAGTATGGCAACCCGACGATCAACCCGACAATGAAGGTAGCTAGAGCCGCCTGCTTGGTGCCGCGTCTCCAAAACAGTCCCAGAACGAACACCGTCGTGACCGCCGGCGCGAACATCATAGGTACCTTGTTAATCACGACGAAGATATTCTCGAATCTCTTGCAATAGGGTGACCAGAACATGGCCAGAACGATCACGACGACCGCAGTGACTCGTCCGATCAGCACCAGTGTCCGGTCTTTGGTCTGCGGACGAATGTGCGCTACGATGTCTTCGGCAGTCACTGTAGCCGTGCTGTTGAGGGCAGCTTCCACCGTGCTCATCACCGCCGCAAGCAGCCCAGCAGCAAACAGACCTTTCAGACCCACCGGCAGAAGATTGTCGATCAGAACATTCAGAGTGAAATTGTCATCATTGAACTGGATGATCTCTTGCTTGAAAAGGACGTAAGCCAGCACGCCCGGTAAGACCATGAAAAAAAGTGGCAGAATCTTGAGGCAGCCGGCGAATACCGCACCGAGCTGACCGTGACGCATGTCTTTAGCGCCAAGCGTCTTCTGGACTATTGTCTGGTCGGTACACCAGTACCAGATACCCAACACGTGGTACCCGATCATCACGGTAAGCCAGGAGTACTGATTGAAATTGCCGTTGGCATCTCTGATCGAGTGAACCATGCTGAGTTGATCCGGCTGGACCGCCGCCTTGAGCTCGGCGAATGAGTGAATTCCTGCCCCGGGAAGGGCTCTAATGCCCAGCAATGTGAGCACGATGCAACCGCCCAGCAGGAGCACCGCCTGGATCGTGTCGGTTACAACAACAGCTTTCAGACCGCCCAGAATCGTGTAGATCGCCGTGACTACTGCTATGATAACAATCGAGTAGACGACTGGAATGCCGAAGAAATAATCGAAGACCTTTGCGCCGGCATACAGGCTCACGCCTATGTGCACGAGAAGGGCCGACCAGATGGCGATGAACGCCATGATCATCCTGCACTCTTTGCTGTATCGTTTCTCGAGGAACTCGGGCAGCGTGTTGATCTTGCTCCTCAGGTAGAACGGCACGAATATCAGGCCCAGCAAGATCAGACAAAACGCCGCCATCCATTCAAAGTTGCCGACGACGATGCCCTCACTAAATCCTGAAGCGGAAAGGCCCACCAGATGAATCGTGGAGATGTTGGCCGTGAACAGCGCCGCGCCGATCATCGGCCACTTCAATGACCTGCCTGCAAGGAAGAACTGTTCGCTCGACGTTTTCTTCCTATACCCCGCCGCGAGTCCGACGGCCATGATACCGAACAGGTACGCGACCACGATTACCAGGTCTATAGTCTGCATTACATTCCTCCTTCCCTATCCCGTACCGTAAATGCCTGATTTCATTTAAGCAGTACTTCTGGAAAAAACAGATTCGTAGGTCCCCAAACCCTATGCGTTTCATCGGAAGCTCGCCTAGATTACCAGCTTTTCTCCAAGGCTGTCAAGTCCCTGAATAGTAGCACATAGCAAGACGAGTCTTCGGAATGGATGAAGTCTATCAAAGCGCCCGATACCATGTCAATGTCGGAGACGCGCTGGCGCGCGTTCTGTCAGGCAAGATGCCCGACCTGCCTTAGGAAACAGCTGCCGTGTTACTCTATTGTTCAACATTCCCCTTCCAGAATCCCCTGAAAATAAGCGCCATCGAGGTGGCACCTGGGTCCTGCTCACCAGTACTCCTCTCACCCAGGTTCCTTGCTCTGCCAAAACGTGCCTGTAATGCTTTCGTGCTTAGTGCGCCTTTTTGGGCGGCGTCAGTGGCACGCTCCAACGCCTCGGCAATACCCCCACGTTCTTCGACGGCCTCCTTGAGCGCATCGACCGCGGGTACCAGCGCGTCAATCACGGTTTTGTCGCCAACCTGCGCCCGTGTGCGTTTTTGCACCCGTGCAAGTCCGGCTGCAAACATGGCGGCAAGTGCACTCGCGTCGAGCGAGGATTTCCCCTCGACTCCATCCGCCATACCCATGAAAAGAGAACCGAGCAGCGGACCTGTCGCGCCACCGTCGATACCCATGACGGCCCACCCAATATCGTTGAGCAGACCTTTGATCTCCTCCGGACTCGCCTTCTCGAGCACCTTCTCGATCTGCTCCATGGCGCGGACCATGCTGGTGCCGTGATCGCCGTCCCCGCCGTGGGAGTCGAGCGCGCTCAGAATCTCGTGATTCTCCTTGATCTCACGCACAGCGCCGCGCAACATCGCGACCAGTTCGTCCCGGCCAACCAGCTCAGGCATGAATGAAGCTCCTTCTACGGCTTCGAGAGAGCGGGAGTGCTGCACGGCGCGTCCCACAACTCGATGAGCTCGTCGTCCATCCGCGCAAGAAACATCTGGAAACCGCCCATCTCCTGTACCGTGAGGAACTCGCCCGCGACGCTTCGCGCGAGGGTGATGTTCTTCGCGTCGAGCAGCCTCTTGACCGCCCGCAGGATTATGTACTGTTCCATCAACGTAGTCGCGCCGGTGCCGTTGATCATGACCAGCACTTTGTCTCCCTCTTCGATTTTCAGGTCATCCAACAGGGCTTCAAGCATGACCGCCGCGGTCTCGTCGGCCGACTTCATCTTCTGCGTGCCGCCGCCTGCCTCACCGTGCTGGCCCATGCCGACCACCATCACGTCATCAGGCACTTCCGCGATGAACTCGCCCGTGGCTGGATGCGTCGCGCCGGTCACCGCCACCGCCAGAGTGGCCATGTTACGTTCCATGCGCCCGGCAATCGCCAGGCACTCGTCGAGCGTTCTGCCCTGTTCCGCAGCGGCTCCTGCGACCTTTATCAGAGGCAGGCAGCCAGCGAGTCCTCGACGGTCTTCCGGATTGTCGCGCGTGCCAGCCGATATGTCCTCGTGAGTCAAGATAGTCTTGACGTTAAGACCCTCCTTCGTCGCCATCTCCATCGCGATATCCGCCGACATCACGTCGCCCGCATGATTCAGAACAACAAAAAGGACACCCGCATCCCTGTTCGCCATACGCAACGCCTCTATGACGCGCGGCGGACCGGGTGCTGCGAATATGTCGCCGGGCACGCTGATATCGAGCATTCCTTCGCCCACGAACCCACTGAGCGCCGGCTCGTGTCCGCTACCTCCGAGCGTAACCAGAGCGACCTTATCCTTCGCTTTCGGATTCGCCCGCACCACGAGATTCTTTTCCGTGACCTTGATCCTATCTGCGTGCGCCAGAGCGAAACCCTCCAGCAACTCGCTGACCAGGTTGGCGGGATCATTGAGGAACTTCTTCATCGTCTTTCCTCCTCCGTGGAACGGCAATGTCCTTCGGGACATAGAAGACCGGTGACAGGCACTCATTGGCTCTGCTTCGCAGCAACCCTGATGCTACAACAATAACGTTATCATGGAGCGACTGTAACGTCAACACGAACATGAGAATAGCTGCCTGCGGGGCTGTTGAAAAAGTACATATTGGTGTCATCCTGAGCGCACGCGAAGGATCTGGTGTCTCAAAAAGCCCGGAAGAACGAGATTCTTCGCTTCGCTCAGAATGACGTCCGTTTGCGTGCATCGACTTTCTCAACAGCCCCCCCTGCCCCTGTTTCGTCCTATTTCCATGGCGGAGATGTCCCGCCGGGTCGTCTCTACAACCTGCCGCGCCCGCCTTCGTGTTGACACTGCATACCCGCTCCGTTAAAATAACCGCACCGGATACCATACAGGAAAAAGCAAGATGTCAGTGTCTCAGTTGAGCCCCAGGATCGGCGTCGACGAACTCCGTGAGCGAGCGGCGCGCGCAAAAGAACTGCTCCGCGAGTGCAGGTTGTGCCCGAGAGAGTGCGGTGTTGACCGCACGGTTGGCGAGACAGGTTTCTGCGGCATCGGCGAGCTGGCGGCCGTTGCGAGCTACTCCCCCCACTTCGGTGAGGAACCGCCCCTGGTGGGACGCGGCGGCTCCGGGACGATATTCTTCGCTGGGTGCAACCTCGGCTGTATCTTCTGTCAGAACTACGACATCAGCCACCTGCGGCGGGGCGGTGAGGTATACCCGGAGGAGTTGGCCGCGGTGATGCTCGCGCTGCAGAAGCTCGGGTGCCATAACATCAACTTCGTCACGCCGACGCACGTGGTTCCGCAGATACTGGAGGCGCTTGCGGTGGCCCGCACGAACGGGCTGGAGCTTCCTCTCGTGTACAACTGCGGCGGGTACGAGTCGCTCGAGACCATCAAGCTGCTCGACGGCGTTGTAGACATTTACATGCCGGATATGAAATACTCGGACAGTAGCGTCAGCAAAGCGCTCTCCAAGGCAGAGGATTACTGGGACGCGTGCCGCGCTGCGGTCAAGGAGATGCACTCGCAGGTTGGCGACCTGACAATGGACTCCGGAGGAGTCGCCGTGTCGGGATTGCTCGTGCGACATCTGGTACTCCCGGAGGGGTTGGCGGGCACGCGCGAGGTGATGCGGGTTCTCGCGGAGGAGATCTCTATTGACACATACGTGAACGTTATGGATCAGTACAGACCGTGCTATAGAGCTGACGGGGACGAGCGTCTGGCCAGACACATAACCGCTAAGGAGTACGCGGAAGCGCTCAGCGAGGCGCGCGAGAAAGGGCTGCATAGAGGTTTCTGAAGGTAGACAGCCGGTATACGAGGAGAGAGTAAATGGATCACGGCAAATATGCTTATTTTGAGGGGAAGATATGTCCCATCGAAGAGGCTAAAGTGAGCGTCATGACCCACGCGTTCAACTACGGGACGGCGGTCTTCGAGGGAATAAGAGGGTACTGGAACGACGACGATAAGCAGATGTACATCTTCAAGCTCGAGGAACATCTCGACAGAATGTTCCGCAACTACAATATCCTTCGGATAAGATCGAAGCTCTCTCAGGAAGAAGTCTCGAACATCATAGTCGAGCTGGTTGCCAAAAACGGGTTTCAGGAAGACATCTACATTCGCCCGATCGGGTACAAGAGCGCGTACGTTCTCGCACCAAAGGTGCACGACGTCGACGACGACCTCACCATATACGTCATCAAGCTGGGCGATTACGTGGACACCTCTTCCGGGCTTAACGTGGCCGTCTCGTCCTGGCGGCGGACTATGGACAACGCTTTGCCGGCACGCGCAAAGAGCAGCGGCGGCTACGTCAACTCCGCGCTCGCCGCGAGCGAAGCAAAGGAGAACGGTTACGACGAGGCGATATTCCTCTGTGAGGACGGCACCGTGTCCGAGGGCAGCGCGATGAACATCTTTCTTGTGCGCGGAGATAAGCTGGTCACTCCGCCGGCGACGGCGGACATTCTCGTGGGCGTCACGAGAAACACCGTGATACAGATTGCCAGGGAGAAGTTCGGGCTCGACACGGAGTGCAGGCCTGTCGGCAGGTCGGAGCTGTACACTGCTGACGAGATCTTCTTCTGTGGCACCGGTGCGCAGGTCGCTCCCGTGACGCGCGTGGACAAGCGACCTGTCGGTGACGGCAAGCCGGGTCCCGTTACCGGCAAGCTTCAGAAGCTGTACTTCGACGTCGTTCAGTGCCGCGTCCCGCAATACAGTTCCTGGTGCACGCCTGTCTACAAGACATCGTAGGTCTTCCGCCCGTGGTGTAAGCGAACGGGCTGGGGGCGAGCCTATGGACGTAGTGGTGGTAGGTGGAGGGCCTGCCGGATCGCTCCTCTCGGGGATCCTGGCGTCCGAGGGTATGACGGTAACCGTTTTCGATCCGTCACATCCCAGGGAGAAACCGTGCGGCGGCGGGGTGCCTCCTGCGGCTTTCTCCAGGTTCGACGTTCTCGATTCTCCCAACCTGCACTACAAGAAGGTTGACACCGTAACCTGTCTTTCTCCGGGAAACACGCGAGTCGAGTTGACCCTCGATGACCCGATACGGACGGTTTCGCGGTTGCAGTTCGACCGGCACATCCTGGACTGGGCGGTTCGGAGCGGCGCGCAATGGCTTAAATCAAGAGTTACCGATATTGAGCGGAAGGATGACGGATGGATCGTTCGCACCAACCGGCACACACATGCCTGCGACTTCCTAGTCGGCGCCGATGGCGCCCACAGCCTCGTACGCAGGAAGCTTCTCGGTAAAACGTCCGCCAAGAACCTCATTATCGCCGCTGGTTACCTTGTCGGCGAACCGCTCTGCGACAGCATCGTTGCGAAGTTTGTGGCCGGTCTGAAAGGATACATATGGGTATTCCCACGAACCGACGCGACGTCGCTGGGGATATGCGGTCCGGCCTCTGAGGTACGCGCTGAGGATCTGCGCCCGCTACTCGACGACTTCATCCGGGAGAGGTTCCCCGAGTGGCGTCCCAATCCGGGCGAAGCTTACAGAGCTGCTATGTTCGTCCGAGGGAGAGCCTTATCTGAACCGTTTTGCGGCAAGAGATGGGCCCTGGCAGGTGACGCGGCAGGTTTCCCCGATCCGGTCACGTTAGAGGGGATACAGTACGCGCTCGAATCGGCGCGATTGCTGGCTGACGCAATACTGGAGGGCAGACCTGAGAAGTACGCCCGGTTGTGCCGGAACGCGTTCCTCAAGGATCACACAGCCGGCGCCGCGCTCGCCAGACACATCTACCGGGACGGATTCATTGACAAGGCCGTACGCATGGCGGTTCATAACCCGGACGCACGAGCCTTACTCGCCGGCCTCTGCTGTGCCAATATCAGATACCGCACACTGAAACGAAGGCTCGTCGGCATTGTGGGACGCCGCGTTGTCTCGAGAATCTTCCGCTGACAACCGGTACACGCCAGGGCAGTCTTCAACGTTACAGAAAGTGGGGCGGCTGCACAACATAAACCTTGTCCGATTTACCGCGCAAGTGAGGTGATCCGAAATGAGGCTCCAGAACGTACTGTTGCTCATCTCCGTTAGTCTACTTTGTGCTTCCCTGTCGAGTCATGCCGCAGAGCGTGCCACTCTCACGGCCGGGCCAAGAATCCTTCTCGCAGAGGAGGGAAGCGGCCTATGGGCTCTGACGGTCAGGCGTGATCCGCAGGGAGGTGGCCTCGGTCCGTCGGGTGGCGTGGCAGTGGACAGCGACGGCTACATATATGTTCCTGACACCTTTGGTAACAAGATACTCGTGTTCACCAAGGACGGCCAACGCCACCAAGTGCTGACGACCGAAGAGCTATATCATCCGATCAAGATCATCGTGGATGAGGACGGTGTTCTGCACGTAGATGCCGGAATCAAGAACAAAGGCGAATACACTCAGTATACCGTCACGCGCCACAAGGATCGGTGGGCGTTTTCTCAGAAGCAGAAAGCGGAACTGGCGCCGGGTGCTGGGCAGCCGGACATGGCCCTCAGCATGACGGCACCGTTTGGCAGGGACGGACTGAAGTATCTCACTGCTACCACGGGATACAGGTACAAACTACAGTTAGTGGATAAAGACAACAATTTCGTGAAGTTCGTTCCCTGCAGGTGGCACGACCAGAAGGGGCGGTACTATAAACATCGCTACGATGTAGAACTCGATAAGAACGTAGTCTCCGTCTTGGATGAATCGGGCAAACTGTTGGGAGAAATCGTCAAAGGGGAAGATGACATCCTCTCGGAGCCTGTCATGTATCGGGGCTGGGTATATTTCGTGGAGAAGAAGGACGGGAAGTGCTGTTTACTGCGACGATACGCGCAGGACGGCACTCTCGAACACGAGATAGAACTGGTTGGGTTGGAAGAAGAGAGAGCCCACCTGGGACCACTACTTGTGATCTCACCTAACAGTGAGTATTGCTTCGTGCGCGACGCCGGCGGGAAACCCGGCTTCCTCCAGTTGTGGATTCAGAGGATGACGTACCGCGAGGAAAAGGCTGAGCAGGAGGAGGGTTCAAAATGAGCACCAAGGTGACTTATGCGCTGAGAATGTTCGTGGCGCTTCTGCTTTGTTGCACGGCGGCTGCCAGCGCAGTTTCCACTGCTGCAGCGGAGGAGCGTGCCACTCTTACGGCCGGTCCGAGAATGTTTCTCGCAGAGGAGGGAAGCGGCCTATGGGATCTGGTGGTCCGGCGTGGTACGCAGGGAGATGGAGAAGGGCCGAGTGGCAAGGCAGTGGACAACGACGGCTACATATATGTTTGTGACACGTTTGGGAACAAGATACTCGTGTTCACCAAGGATGGCCAACGCCACCAAGTGCTGACGACCGAAGAGCTATATCATCCAATCAAGATCATCGCGGATGAGGATCGCGTTCTGCACGTAGATGCTGTGATCGCAGGCAGAGGCGAAGATATCCAGTATACCGTCACGCGCGCCGCAGACGGGTGGGCGTTTTCTGAGAAGCAGAAAGCGGAACTGGTGCCTGATGCTGCGCAGCCGGACATAGCCCTTAGCATGACGGCACCGTTTGGCAGGGACGGACTGAAGTATCTCACTGCTACCGCCGGATACAAGTACCAACTACAGTTAGTGGATAAAGACAACAATTTCGTGAAGTTCGTTCCCTGCAAGATGTATGACAAGAACGGACGGTACTACAAGAGCCGCTATGACAAGAATCTGGGGAAGGGTGTAATAACAGTCCTCGACGAGTCTGGCACAGTGCTGGGAGAGTTTGAGGAGGAGAGGGAAGGAGCCGGTCCTCCCGTTAGGTATCGAGGCTGGGTCTATTTTCGCCTTTTCAAGGAAGGAGGAAGGCTGTGCTTCCTAAGGAGATACAGTGAAGACGGCACTGTCGAACACGAGATAGAGCTTCTCGGGTTGGAAGAAGAGAGAGTTCTCCTGGGGCCACCACTTATGATCTCCCCTAACGGTAAGTATTGTTTCCACTACGACGGCGGCGGGAAACCCGGCCTCCTCCAGTTGTGGGTTCAGAGGATGACGTACCGTGAGGAACAATGACGGCGTCAGGACCCGTGCAACTCTCGGCACAGCCTACGTTTTTCTATTGCCAATTCTGCTAATAACGTGATAGTATGGCAACGGACTCGATTGTCCGGAAGAGGACAAAAAGTGGGGCAGGCGTATCAGGGTGGCGGATTGTTCTCATTAGAGTTGAGGAGGGATTCCTCCCATGACGGATGATAAGAGCAAGATATGCCCGTATTGCCGCGAGGAGATAAGTAATTTTGCGCGGAAATGCAGGTACTGCGGTGAGAGAGTGGGAGAGCCGCTGACAAAGGAACTCAAACTCACCGTCGATGACATTGGTCGCCCCGAGGAGAGCAGGGACGTGAAGGGCGAGACATTCGTCGGCGCATATCAAGCCCTTCAGGCGGAGCTTAAGGAGAAGACCGAGAGGATACATAAACAGAGCAGGCGCAGCTTTATGTCTATGCCGTATGTGAAAGGGACCTTGACGGCTTTGCTTGTCGCCGCCGCCGTCGCCGGATTGGTCGTGGCCGGCGTGTGGATAGTGCGTTTTGCCGGCCGACAGAGCGCGCACCTCAAAGATGCACACGTTGTGGAGATACTCAAAGAGGCAAATGGCTACAAAGCGGGCGGGAACCTGGTTGAAGCTCTGAGAACCGCGCATAAGGCGATTGAGGTATACCCTGACAGCGACCGGGCACAGAATATGTTGGCCGACATTCGAGGCAGCCTCAGGCAACATATGCAAGGGCTGTACCGCGCGAGAGACTACGGTCAGGTGATCGCGTACGCCGAGCGGACTTTGGAGATTGAGCCGGGGAACAACGAGGTCATGATGCTGGCGAGGCTCGCGGAGGAAGACAGAACCAGGTACTCGTTGCACCTCGCCGCGATTGCCACGGACTCAGAAGGCAATCAGGTCGCGGCAATAGAGACGCAATGGCAGGGACAGAAGAATGTGGCCGTCGGCGACAGCTTCATGGATATGCGCGTGACGGCCATCGACGAGGCCAATAAACTCGTATCGCTGTACGACGATAAACGAAACGTGCCTCTGAAGGTGGGTAAGGGAGGGTGCATTTTTGAGGCCGGCAGGTGAGACACGTCCAGCCATATCGTCGATGCGGCACGTCGCCGTTGCGGCCCTGACGGTATTGCTGTGCATGAATTCATGCACGCGTCACAGAGCCGCCGTTAACGTGACGCAACCTGATGAGGAGAGCGGGCCCGCCGACGCACTGGGCGCCCAGAGCCGCGCCCTCGATAAGCTAAAAGCAGCCGTGCAGGAACATATCGCCTCCGCCGAGCGCACCAAGCTGGATGAGGAAGACAGAATACGGTCCACGCCACCTTATTTCTACAAGCGCTTCGAGCTGTACCCTGCTACCCTGGGCGAACCGGAGTTCAGTATCAGAGAGACAGAATCTACCCTCAAGCCGTACGAGGCAACGGTTGCAGTGCGAAAGGCGCGTTTCACAACCAAGTATCACTCGTCGCGGTACACCTGTGCACAGGACGAAGAGTTCATACGCGACATAGGGAAACAAACGGATACGTACGTGTACGAAAGCGGGAAATGGACGCTCATGCACTCGCTGTTCGAGGTGGAGAAAACAAGCGTTCTACGCGGCGAGACGTGGGCGGACGTCACCGGGACGGTTGATCGGATGGGCGATGCGGAACGCCTGTCGTTCTTTGGCAGGGTGGGCGCTTTTTTCCGCAGGATCTTCTGAATGCAGACATGATTCGCGGGCCGGCAATAGGACATCCAAAATGAACGGTAGGATGCTGGTAGGTTTTGCGCTAATTCTGACGCTGGTTGGTTCGCACGCGACGAGGTCGTCCGCGGTTTCGGGAACGGTCCAGCTCAAAACGGGCGATGCGCTCAAAGGCGAGATAAACATTCCGCCAAAGGATACGATAACGATAGTCCTTGCTGATTCGCGGGAGAAGGCCGCCGTACCGATCGAGGATATCGAGAAGATTGAGGTTGCCGACGCTCGTCCGGCCGTGTCCGGCAAGACACCGTTCCTGAAACGCATTTGGCGGCGGTTTATAGGACCGTCGGAGAAACAGCAGACGGTAACGGTGACGCTGCGCAACGGCGAGGTATTCAGAGGGTGGTTGTCCTGGCAGCAATCCGACGGTGTCGTAGAGGTGCGTCCGTCAAAGTACATCGTCCAGAAAGCATATCTTAAACCCAAGCAGACCGACAGGGACAGACATCAGCCCATTGACGTGACTAAACAGTACATCCGTTCGATCACATTCTCCGAAACGGACTCCCCCGAACTGAAAGAGTGTGCGAAGTGCGGGAAGTCTTTCGAGGAAGCGGACTACAAGTACTGCCCTTTCGACGGAACTGCCTTGACCGAGGCGGAGGTTTCAGTGCAGGATTAGCCTGAGTGAGTCACACCGTCCTCGGCCTGATCCACTCCAACGTTGATTTTAGACAATGCCAAAACGGAGATCTTTGCGACAATGAAATACGGCGTGAGCGTGCCGGCACGCGTAAATGTGCTGGGCAATCCGAGCGATGCGAACGAGGGCGATCATCAAACCATATCGGCGGCTGTAGAGGAGCGCGGCGGAGCGTTCATCGAGGAGGCCGACGAGCTCACTCTCGAGCTGCTCCAGAGGGTCGAGGGCACCGACCGGTTCACAACCGTTGAATCGGAGTCGTTCGATGCCGAAAGGCTCGAGTACGGCGGCAAGTTCGACCTACCCAAGGCGGCCGTCAATATCCTGAAGAAGTATAGTGATCCGTTCGCGACGAGATTCAACGAGAACAAGGCGAGAATATCCACCTGGACCGACATACCGCGTCAGAGCGGCCTGGGTGGATCGTCGGTGCTGGTTCTGGCGGTTCTTGCCGCACTTCGGGCGTTCTACCGCCTCGACGAGAAGCTGCACAACGACTACTTCATCGCTGAGATTACACAGCGAGCCGAGGCCAAGGAGCTCGGCATCACATGCGGGTACGCGGACAGGTACGTACCGGTATTAGGCGATATAGCTTACATTGACTATCGCGGGAAGCTGTTGCACAAAGAGCTGAAACAGGAACCGTATGCCACCTACGAGAAACTCGGCGATTACGTGCCCGAATTGCCGCTCGTTATTGTCAGCACGGGCATCGTTCGAGACTCCGGCGACGTGCATAGTGTAATGCGCGCGAAGTACCTCGAGGAACACGAGCAGCACGAACGCCACGGCGGCGAGAAACCGTTCATGGTACGCATTATGGAAGAGATCGGCGCGACAGCATGGCGAGGCAAGATCGCCCTTTTGGAGGGCGACTGGCGCACCTTCGGCGAACTGATGAACGAGAACCACCGGCTCGTGGACGAGATGATGAGGTACTGCGGGCACACCACGGGTGCGGGAACGGAGGCAAACCTGCTCATCGACGCTGCGGTCGACCGTGGCGCCCTCGGAGCTAAGCTCACCGGAGCCGGCGGCGGTGGCTCCATCTTCGCCCTTGCGGACCCGGAAGAACTCGACGGGATGGTCGCCTTTCTCTCCCGCGTGGCTGCGGAGAACGGCCTCGATAATAGTGTGGTACGCAAGTGCAGAATCGCCAAAGATGGACTGAGGGTATGGCAGTGCAAATAGGTCCCGCGCACGATCATCCGGTTGGATGGTGCGAATGAGAAAGTATCACACCATAGGCTGGCAAGGCATAACCGTGAACGTTCCCGAGAACTGGCGCCTGGCCTACGCGCGCGGCACGTTCAAGGAAGGCTCGTTGCGCGTCGACGATGAGCAACACCCGCGGCTCGAGGTGAGATGGACAAAGGCGAAGAAGAATGCGGGTCTTACGTCTGCAATGAAACGGTTTCTCGCTGTCCTGAAGCGCAGGGCGCGCAAAGAGGGCAAAAAGCTTCAATTGAGCGAAAGCCCGCAACCGTTCACCACCGGATCAGCGGTTCGTAACAGGGAACTTCAGTGTTTCTCCTGGTCCACCGACGTTAACGCATGGGGCGCGATATGGCGGTGTCGGGACTGCAACCGCATAGTCGCGGCGCACGTCATCTTCCATGGGAGAAACAAGAACTTTACGCTTGTCAAGCAGGTCCTGAGTTCCGTAAAAGACCATCCATCGCCGAAAGGCATCCTCTGGTCAGCGCGCGGATTGCGCTTTCGCTTGCCCCATGAATTCAAGCTCAGGAGGAGACGGTTCAGGACCGATTCATCGAAGATGGAATTCCGCGTGAAACCGCGAAACCGATTGATAGTGGCGTGGAAAGGCCCCGCTAAACGCGAACCGGATGCGGCTGACCTTACTCGGCTCGCCAGCCGAGCTTTCAAGAAGCGAAGCAGACGCCGCTTTAAGACAACCAAGACTGAACGCGTTCTGTCGCACGACGGGATCGCCTTTGTGGAGACTAAAGCCAAGCGAAGGTCGCGTGCCGGCGTACCACGCACGCGCAAACGATTCTACGGTGTCGCATTCTTCTGTCCACAACGAAACAGGCGGTTTGTCATTATGGCCAACGATCGGCGGCGAACGTTGGTGAGCGAAACGCTGTCACATTTCAAGTGCCACTAGCCGCAGCGTTTCCCGAACCGGGCCCGTCTGCCGGCATCCCGACTTCGCTTCGGTTTGACATTCTGACGGCGCCGATCGTATAATTACGCGAGGCATCAGTGATGTGGATCTACATTTAATTCCCCTTCCTCTCCAAGAGAGGGAGGCATTGGAGAGGATGCCGGGAAAAGGAAGGATAGCATAGGGACGGAAGGGACTTCGCGCGAGAAACTGCTGCGATGGCGTTGATTTAAGGATGTGCGGTTTTCCCTTCCCTCTTTTCCCTTCCCCCTTGACACTGATGTTCTGGGGACGTAGCTCAGTGGGAGAGCGGTGCGTTCGCAACGCATAGGTCGGGGGTTCAACTCCCCTCGTCTCCACCACCAGTTTAGCGGGTCTGCTGAACCGCGGCCTGCAGCGTCACGATCAACAAGAACGCTCTTGGGGAGAGCGCGCAGCTCACAGGTATCGCCCATGCAGATAAGCATACTCGGACCGGGAGCGATGGGCTGCCTGTTCGGGGCTTGTCTGGCAAGGTCCCACCATGACGTGGTCATGGTTGATCAAAGAACCGACCGAGCTGAACTGATCGCTTCCCGTGGGATCCTCGTTACCGGCATGAGCGGAGATTTCACCGCGAAAGTCGAAGCCACCACCGATACCGCTAAGACCGCCGACGCCGACCTGATCATAATATGCGTGAAATCGTACGATACCGCCACAGCTATCGCACGCTTACCGCGCGAGCTGTCCAGCAATAGCGCCGTCCTCACGCTGCAGAACGGGTTAGGTAACGCGGAGCTGATCGCCGAACGGTTCGGCGCCGAACACGCCTATGCCGGCACGACCGCTCTGGGCGCCACTCTGTTAGCACCGGGACACGTAAGACATTCAGGCGCCGGAGTCACGATCCTCGGACGCTTCCGGGGCTCACCGGATGAGAACGTCGCGAGAATTGTGACCGCCCTGAACGATGCCGGTCTTGAGGCGCGAACCACGACCGACGTTAATGTCACGCTCTGGAACAAGGTTATAGTCAACGCCGCAATCAACCCTTTAACCGCCCTGACAGGGGTGCGAAACGGGCAACTCATCGACCTCCCGGAGGCGCGAGCGCTGCTGGCGCTCGTAGTCCGCGAGTGTGAGATGGTCGCGCGGTCCGGAGACGTAACCGGGAACACTCTGACTCGTGTCGAGGAGGTCTGCGAGAGAACCGCGCTGAATGTCTCTTCCATGCTCCAGGACATCATCAGAGGAAAACCCACCGAGATCCGTTCAATAAACGCAGCCGTTGCAGGAAAGGCCGAACGACAAGGCATCGTCGCACCCGTTAACCTCGTATTGACCGAGCTCGTCGGCGTACTCGAAAAACGCAACCCGTTCTGGCGCGAGGATCGAAAACGCGAGTACGGTCTGGATTAGCAGCCGACCTAGTTTGCATTGAGAATCAATCGCAACTGACGCTGTGCAGCAGAGGATCCGCATCCGAATCGGGCCAAAGGTCGTTCAGTTGAACGACTTCTCCCAAGCACTGTTCGTGTAAGTCCCCGTCGCAACATTGGTTACAGCAAGAGCTCGCTTGCCGTGAAACCGGTGTCAAGACTCTTTAGAAATGTCCTCT
>CBFDCQ010000048.1:0-24167 GCA_965603355.1 uncultured bacterium | reverse complement strand
GAGGACATTTCTACCGAGTCCACCTGAGGACATTATCAAAGAGTTATGACACTGCTAACATTTTAGGTTGACGAGAGGGCATCATATAGGTTAGAATACACGGGAACAAGGTTTTTGAAACAGGAGTAGGGGCACGAGAAGAGGTCCTCCCGTGGCGTCGAGTGGGTTCTTTGTTGAAGGAACGCCGCAGCACCCGTTTTCCTTCCACATTTTTCCAGCGCTTTCAAGTTTCTCGAGACGAGCAACCGTACCACGCGGGTTTCCATACTTCTCGACCGGATCCGAGTCGAAGCGGGATCAATGGAACGCGACGTTCTGATGCGGAGATTCTATCCGGCAAGGTTGTTGGATTGCATGAACAGGAAAGCGAAAGGAGGACAGAATGAACATCTATGTGGGTAATTTGGCGCGTGAGGTCACTGAAGAGGAACTGCGACAGACTTTTGAAGCCTTCGGGGAGGTAGCATCTGTCACCATTATAAAGGACAAGTACAGTGGCGAATCAAGAGGATTCGGGTTCGTCGAAATGCCGGCAAAAGCCGAGGGCCAGGCAGCGATCGACGGACTGAAAGATAAGGAGTTGAAGGGTCGAACGCTTAACGCCGATGAGGCCCGCCCCCGGGCCGAAGGACGTGGCGGCGGTGGCGGCGGTGGTGGTGGTGGAAGACGCGGCGGCGGTGGCGGCGGGGGTGGTGGTGGAAGACGCGGCGGCGGTGGTGGCGGTGGCGGACGCCGCTGGTAGAAAGCGGCCGTTCGGACCTGAAAGAACTTGCCTGTCACGTGACGACGCGTGCGGTGAGAAGCCGTTTTCCGGCACCGTGTTGTTCATGGGGAAAACCGCGGGTGTTAGCTTGAGGACTATTTTCAGCGGCGGCGTTGGAAGTAAAGAGGAAACGCCCTGACTGGGGAGAATTCGCCTACAATCTTCGTACGCGCTGACGTGGACTAATGTCTCGCGGCTGGCAGGAACCGGACGTCGAGTATTTCTCCGGGGAAAAACGTGTTTGGAGGGATTTCCCCTACAAGGACGGAAAGCCCCCATCGCGGCACCCTGGGTTCACCGGAATCTAGCATGACGACTGTGTAAGTCGGGTTCGGGCTCAACCGCAGGGGAAACATCTCCATCTTTGAATTGACTTTCAGTACCCTTGCAGTTACGACTGTTCTCGGGTAGTCGCGCGAGAGCAGCCTGACTTCCCCACCGACGTCGACTTGACGTGCGGCCGGTTCATCCACGTAGGCCAGAACGCGTTGTGAAGTCGCATCGGTAATGGCGAGTATCGGGTCTCCCGACAGGACGGTCTCGCCGATTCTGTGGAATATACTTGAGACTTTCCCGGACAACGGGGCTTTCAACTCCAGCTTTGCTCGGCGCTCCACGATCCCCTGGATCACCGAGTTCTGAGCGCGGATAGCTTCGCTCAGCGGGGACGACAACTGCGCTACCTCGACGTCCGGGGACTCAGCTTCAAGTTCCTCTCGTAGTGCCCCGGCTTGCTCTCTCAGTTGTTGAGAGCGAGCGATCGCGACCTTATTCTCTTCAATCCGGGCCTTAAGTTCTTCGACATCCGCACGGGTGAGATCGTACGTGGCTTCGTCCAGGACGCCTTCCCTTACAAGGTTTTCCTCGCGGTGGAGCTGAGTTTCCAGGACCTGCAACCTCGCGTGGTCGGCTTCCTGTAGTACTTTTCTGTCAAGGTAGTCCAACTGAGCCATATCTTCATTCACAAGGTATCTGCCTATCTGGACCTCGCGGTTTGCGGCCTGCAGCTGCAACCTGTCTCGGTTGGTTTCGAGCTCAGCCCGCAGTTGGCTGAGTTGGACTTGGGCGGCGAGCAACTCAGTTCTCACCATCGGGTCATCCATGAAAGCCACAGTATCACCGAGCATGACTTCGTCAAAAAGGTCAACGTTCATCGCTTGAAGGGTACCGTCGGTCAGCGGCGCGACAATCGTTTCGCGCAGTTCAACCATGCCGATGGCGTCGACGTAACCGACGCGGCGTTTTCCCAGGGCCACCACCATAGCCAACGCCATACACCAGACCATGATCGGCATGAGCCGCCGCTGCAGAAGTTTGCTGCGCCTGAGAAACGGCGTTGGTACGTTGGACTTCTTGGGCGCGTCTTTCATATCTCGGCCTGTTCTTCGTGCAATACGAAGGTTACGTGCGAGATCCCCTCAAGATGCTGGAGCTCGTCAATAAGTTGATCTGCCCGCGAGGGATCGCGCATTGTCAGCCTATACGCAACCTCGCCTCGACCACCTTCGTGAAAACGTTGCGAGACGAGTTGGGTGGTGCGACAGTAGCGGTCCAGGATCATCCGGAGGGCCGACGGCCCCCCCGACCCGGCGTCAAGGTGGAAACGAACAAACCCGTCGCCGGTGTGTCTGCTGCCGAAGTATGTCCAGTGTAGATACAGCACCACGAGGCAAAACAGAATTGTGCCAAAAACGGCCAGCTCGTGACGGCCGACACCGGTAGCCATACCGATCACGAGAGCGAAGAATATGAATGCGGTATCGCGCGTATCCTTCAGGATGTTCCTGAATCGTATGACCGCCAGCGCGCCAATCAGTCCGAACGCGATCATGATATTGCCCCCGATCACCATCATTCCCAAACAGACGATAACCGTGAGCAGAATGATTGACTGGACAAATGACCGCGAGTACGACAGCCCGGTGTGCGTGTAGACGTAGACCCAGGCGGCGAGCTGTCCGAGGACAAACGCCAGGAGCAGGCCGAGCAGAGCCTGTTCCACCTGGATGGAGCCCACTCCCCACAAACCTAGTGCCTCTCTCATATTGCGATGTTCTCCAGCAGTTCGCCGACGTGGATACCGTCTCTTCGCACGGCTTTAACGCAGGTAACGTACTTGGCTATTGAATCCCTGATCAACTCAAACCTTTGAACCAGCCGCCCTACCCACGAAGGCAGAACATCAGTGAACTTTATCTCCAGGATTACCACGACGTCGTCTTCGACGTGGCGCCATCCGTTGCCGTACGCCCAGACGTCCGGCGTGTACTTCTCGACCGGCAGGCAGGATAGATAGCGGTCAAAGGTTATTCGGGCCGGCTCTTCCAGATCGCTCAGGTAAGCTTCCCGCAGGTAGTGTACCATGATGCAGGGGGTGGCCGCGAACATATCCATGTAGTCTCGGAACATGCAGAGGTTGTTCATTTCCCTGTCACCGGGTTTTACGAGCACATCGGGCCCGATCTCACTCCCGCGCAATATGGGCTCCACGAACTCTCTAGGTACGTGCGCTCGCTGTTTGGTAATGGTCGTGTCCATGCGTCGCTTGATCTCGAAGGACACTGGTTCCTCGGGGTCGTCGCTGTAGCTGCGCACGCGCAACTTGAACCGGTTTTTCTCGCCCATCTCGGAGCTCCAGAACATCCTGAGATCCGGGCTGTCGAGATACATGCTGTTGACTTGGTATTGGCCGTCGTCTCCGGCGTAGGGGTCCGTGGTCACGTACGGTTCGATGTAATCCTTGATAGCCTCGGCCTGAAAGTCGCTGATTATATACTTCGCCTCAAACCGCTGAAACACCTGTCGCTGATTTATGTCTACAGACAGGTCAGTCTTCGTCACAGTATCACCCGAGATCCTGCAAATCCCCAAACCAGCCTAACACGCCAACTTCAACAGAGTCCCATCTTCTTGTCATTCATCGGGCGGCGCGGTCTACTCTATTTCCCCGGCGAGCTTCGAGAGGTTGTTCCCCTCATCATACTACTTTAGCACGGAACCGGCCACATTGTACAGTTCAATGATACCCGCCATTCCGGACACGTCATAGGGGCAACTCCCGCTCTGGAGCAGACTGCCGGCCAGTGCGAGTATGCCTCCCCACGACGTTGCCTACCGACTTATTAGAATACCAGAAACAGCTTCTTCCTGTCAAGCAAAAGCCATTGCTGGACGTTGGTTTTGGGGTGTCAACAGTAGTCAAAGTGTTAACAATGCAGCGCCACAGAAGCGTGCAGGACTTGAGAGAACGTCTGCCAGCCCTCCTCACACGGTCCCGGCGCGCTTGCTCGAACCGCACCGGTTCCGGGAGAAGAGTAGGGCCCTGGGTGTGTTGTTTTAGGGTGAAGCTTCTTGACTCCTTCCGTGAGATGTGGTAAGTTGCGACGGGTTTGGGAAGTCATCACAGGAGTTTCGCCGACAGAATCCGCAAGGCGCTGGATGACGCTCTCCCAAGGTCTTCACAGTAACGTCTATTCGGCCGAACGTCCCGAATATCTAAGAGAAACTGGACTGGGTTCGGGTTCGTCAATCCAAACTTCGGCCAAGGAAGCATTTTCGGCACACGATTGAGAGGAGAGAGGAGACGTTTCGATGAGGAAGTCAATTCAACTGGGTAGTCTCCTGCTGGCGATGACGCTGTGTACCGTATCGGCCTTTGCGGTGGAGGATGGCCTCGTGGCGTGGTGGAATTTCGACGAGGTGGAGGACAATATCGCGACTGACAGCGTCTCTGGGGTGCGGGATTCGATAGAACGGACGTTCTGGTACCGCTTGGGCGTTTGGAGAACGGCCGTGAAGTTCGACGGCTTCACCACACATATCGTGCGCAAGGCGGATGATGCGCCCCGGCTGCGCGACGCATTCACCATCGAAGCTTGGGTTGCACCTCAGGCATACCCGTACAACTGGTGCGCCATCGTGAACCAGGAAAGGGATCACGAAGCGGGATACTTCTTCGGGATTGACGCCTTTGCACGCGTCGGTTTGCACGCAGCGGTGGACGGCAAATGGCACGAGTGCAACACTGACAAGGACCAGGTGCCGTTCATGACGAAATGGACGCATATAGCGGGCACCTTCCACAGAAGGAACGGGCTTGCGGTTTATGTCGACGGTGAATTAAAGGCGGAAAAGTCGGTGCGCGGAAGGCTGGATTATGCCGAGGACATGGACCTCCAGATCGGCAGGAACCACAAGAAGACCATGATGGACCCTGAAACTCTGGTCCGACGCGACGTCAACTTTCCTACCTCATATTCTTTTGACGGACTGATTGATGAGGTGAAGATTTACAACCGCGCGTTGTCGGCGGACGAGATCAAGAAAGCGTATGCGTCCACCAAGACCAATTTAGCCCCGGCGCTAAAGTGGCGCAAATTGCCGGAACTGCCCACGGGTGACGGGGCGTTTGGCGCAGTCTACTGTAACCTGAAGTTTTATCCGGAATGGGACAACCTCTGGCGCGTAGGCGAGCATCCCGATATCGTGGTGAATTTCGACGGAAACCCGTATTACATGGTTTTCTGGCGCGGCACCAACTACAACATGAACCTCGTCACCGAAAACGGCAAGTGGGTAGGCGACCAGAGCGCCGAAGGCGGCGGCGGCGAGGTCGAAGGCTGCTGCGAGCACATGTCGGACAAACAGTGCCGGTATACCTACGTGCGCCTGATTGAAAACAACGATGCGCGCGTGGTGGTCCACTGGCGTTACGCCGTGAACGACGTCTTATACCGGATAGCGAACATGCATCGGAGCGAGTTCGGCGCATGGGCTGACGAACTGTACTACATTTACCCCGACGGGGTCGGCGTGCGCGCGTTCACCGTCTACAACATGGGAGGCCGCCACAGCGTCACGGAACCGGCCTCGTACAACAACCCGGGCGAACGGGCTGAAGACAACATTAACGTGGACGGACTGTTCACGATGAACATGAAGGGCGTGGTCCGCGTGCAAAGGTGGGATCCGTGGCCCAGTAACGGTGATGTTGCGGCGCCGTTCACGAACGATCTGCCCGACGCCAACATCAATGTCGTAAACTTCAAGTCAACAAGTAAACCGTACTACATCTATGAGCCCGGGACGCGCGTTATCCCATACGGCGGCGGATTGCTTGAAGTACGGCCTTACTCGAAGTTCCCGACCTGGAACCACTGGCCCGTTGGCCAGGCGCCGTCCGACGGTCGGTACGCCTTCTACGCTGACCGGGTGGCCAGTTCTGCAGTGACCTCACCGGAGCCGTCGGTTGAGGTGGATGACGACGGCACGTCGCATGGGAGCTTCATAATGGGCCTGACCGACCAGCCGATTGAGAGCCTCGCTCCCATCGCCCGCGCGTGGCTTCAGGCACCGGAACCAGAGGTGAAGAGCGGCGACTTCAGCAGCGAAGGGTACAGCCGCGACGAGCGGGGGTTCGTTTTGGCCAACAACTCCCCGGGCAAAGCCCAGACTCTTGAGTTGGACATCCCGGCGACTGAGGAATCGCCCATTATCAATCCGGCCTTTGTGATCAAGAACTGGGGCGAGAGTGACGTTGAACTGAGCATTGATGGCAGCAAGATCGAACGCGGGAGTGACTTCCGCGTCGGCCATTACCACGCGCTTGAGGGCAGCAACCTGATCGTTTGGCTCAAGATGGAGTCGATGAAACCGACCAAGATGACGTTCGCACCGGCTTCAACCTCATAGGTGTGCGTGACGTAAGAGTTGTGGTAGCGCAGGCTTCCAGCCTGCAGGGGACGTATGGCAGACCCGTTTGAGACGTGGGGAAGAGGGGAGGTGTTGATATGAGGCGCGCCAAGTTCATGACAGTAGTTATGCTCGTCGGGAGCCTGTTATGTTCCGGTGGCTGTATCGGGCTCGCAATAGGTGCGGCGGCCGGTGTCGGCGTCGGCACATACGCGTTTATCAAGGGCGAGCTTAGAGTGGCTTATCCTAATACGTATGAGGAAACCTGGTCGGCGGCTCTCGCCGCGGTGGATGCGCTTGAGCTCACAAAGACACGCGCGGAAAAAGACGCTTTCGGAGGACGTATCGAGGCTCAACGCGCGACCGGCAGCAAGTCCATCAAGATAAGTCTCAAGCCGCTGACCTCGAACTCGACATCGGTGAAAATCCGCGTGGGGGTCTTCGGACATCGTGCCATTTCCGAGACAATTGCCTCTGAGATCGAAGCACAATTGGGAAAGTAGCGCGGAACCTACGGTGAGAACGTCTACTCCTCCGGTGCGGTTCTCGAGCTGAGATAGGCGCCAATAGCGCTGGCGGCACGTTTGCCGGCACCCATCGCCTCGATAACCGTAGCGGCGCCGGTCACGATATCGCCGCCCGCATACACCCCGTCGACATTGGTCTGACCGGTCTCCGGATCGGCGACAATGTACCCGCGTTTGTTAAGTTCCAGTTCAGGTGTCGAGCTGGTCAGCAGCGGGTTAGCGCCGCTGCCAATCGCCATCACCACCATGTCCACTTCAATCGTGAACTCGGAACCCTCGATAGGAATCGGACGACGTCTGCCGCTGCTGTCCGGTTCGCCGAGCTCCATCCGGATGCACTCGACGGCACGTACGCGACCGTCATCGTCGCCGAACACTTTTGAGATCGTCGTGAGCAGGTTGAATATGATCCCCTCGTCCTTGGCGTGATGTACCTCCTCAGCACGCGCCGGCATCTCCTTCTCGGAGCGACGATAGATTATGTTAACCTCGTCGGCGCCAAGCCGCAACGCGGTGCGCGCCGAGTCCATGGCGACGTTACCGCCGCCCTCGACGGCAACTCGTTTGCCGATGATTACCGGCGTGTCCGCTTCCGGGAACTTGTACGCGCGCATAAGGTTAACGCGTGTCAAGAACTCGTTCGCGGAGTATACACCTATGAAGTTCTCGCCCGGGATGCCTTTGAAGTAGGGCAATCCGGCACCTACCGCGATGAAGACGGCCTCGTAACCTTCCTCCTCCATCAGCTCCTTAATCGTCATGGTCTTGCCGACGACGGCGTTAGTCTGAATATCGACGCCGAGACGGCGGATGTAGTCGACCTCCTTGCCGACGACAGCCTTCGGCAGACGGAACTCGGGTATACCGTACCGGAGCACGCCGCCCGTGTCGTGAAACGCCTCGAAAATGGTGACGTCGTACCCCATCTTGGCGAGGTCCGCTGCGGCGGTGAGACCGCCCGGGCCGCTTCCCACGACGGCAACCTTGTGCCCTTTGCGCGGCGCGCGTTCTGGTTCGGCCACACCGTGCTCCAGTTCGTAGTCCGCGAGAAACCTCTCGAGGCGCCCTATGGCGACCGGATCCTTCTTGATACCGAGCACGCACTTAATCTCGCACTGGGTTTCCTGGGGACATACACGACCGCAGATGGCCGGCAGGTTGTTCTTTTCCTTGAGGACGCGGACCGCGTCGTCGAACCGCCGCTCCTTGAGTGCCGATATGAAGCCGGGAATGTCTATATCGACGGGGCATCCCTCGACGCATTTGGGCTTCTTACATTCCATGCAGCGGCTCGCTTCCAGAACCGCCGTCTCTTCCGGGTAACCCAGCGCGACTTCGTTGAAGTTCTTTCCCCGCTCGATGGGATCCTGCTCGGGCATAGTCTGCCGAGGGACGTCTGAAGCCTTAGCCATACGCGTACTCACTCCTCCTTTTCAGGTGCGGCGAGCCCCTCCTCGAACAGCCGACACGACCGCTCTTCGTGTTCGCGGTATGCAGCCTTGCGTTTCGCCAGCTCCTCGAAATCCACCTTGTGACCGTCAAATTCCGGACCGTCTACACAGGTGAACTTGACCTCTCCACCCACAGTGACGCGGCATCCGCCGCACATACCTGTGCCGTCAACCATGATCGAGTCCAGGCTCACGACGGTATATATGCCGTACGATCGGGTGAGCTCGCACACGGCGCGCATCATTACGAGCGGACCTATAGCGTCCACCTCGTCTATCTGCTCGCCGCTCTCGATAAGCTCACGCAGCACGTCCGTGACGAGCCCGTGCGTCCCGAAAGTGCCGTCGTCCGTGCAGTAAAGCACACGGTCGCTTAAGGCCTCCATACGGTCCTGCCAGAACAGCAATTCGACGTTGCGAGTTCCCATGATGGTGGTTATATGATTGCCTGCCGCGCGCATGGCCTTCGCCTGGAAGTATACGGGCGCCGTACCGATGCCGCCGGCAACGCACACGATGCGTTTCCCCTCGGGAATCGCGCGGTTGTGCCCGAGCGGTCCGACGAGGTCCTGGAGTTCGTCGCCGACGTCCAGGAGACCCAGCGCCTTGGTGGTCTTGCCGACCTCCTGAAACACAATCGTGATCGTGCCTCGCTCCGGGTCGCTGTCGCCGACGGTGAGTGGGATACGCTCGCCGTCCTTGTGAACGCGCAGGATAACGAAATTGCCGGCGCGCGCCTTAGCGGCGATCCGCGGCGCCTCGACCTCGATCTCCTTCACGACCGGTGACAGTACTTTCTTCAAGACAATCCTGTGCATTGTGCGT
Organism: uncultured bacterium; assembly: GCA_965603355.1. Taxonomy (GTDB): domain Bacteria; phylum Hydrogenedentota; order CBFDCQ01; family CBFDCQ01; genus CBFDCQ01. The sequence goes on along the minus strand of CBFDCQ010000048.1, from coordinate 14,910 downwards.
TTCCTTCTCCACGAAAAAGGGTACAGACAGCTATTCGCTCGTGCGTCGCACCGCCTGTGTCAGTCCCCTCTTTCTTAGAAAGGCTGTCCGGAAAAACTCTGAGGGAACAAAATCACGGAAGGAACTGCAAATCCAACAGTTCGCGCGTGTTCCAGTCCCATCTTGCTCTCATCTTCAAGGTGTTTCCGTTAACGTCCTTCACCATATGTTCGTACACATCTTTCGGCGATTCGCGAGGCGGTGCCGGCGGGTTGACGGTCACGGCCAATGGTTCGCCCAAATCGTCCCACTGCACTGCGAACTCGATCTTATCTCCGCCCTCTGCGGTCACCGCGTAGGCGCGGTCCTTATCTCCCGGCTTGCCTGAAGGGGCCTTAACTTGAGTTTCGGTGGTCCCGTCTTTTGCGAGGTCAATGATGATCTCAATGAACTTACCCTGTTGGTCCGTCGAGAACTTATATACATTATGCGGCATCAGCGCGGTTTGGGGTTGAGACACCTGCTGTTGGGGCTGTGCCGGCTTGGGGCTGGGCGTCTCGCCGGTCGGCGGCGCGGTCACAACAACGCCTCCCTCCTTCTCTATACGACTAATCTTGCCTCTGCCAAGGACGACATTCGTATAGTCAACGATATTGACCTTAATGGTGTGCTCTTGCTCCTCCACTACTTTGACGTTGCGCAGCTCGACACCGTTCTTAAGTATGACGGTATCCGCGTGGGCAACCGGAGCAACCAAACACACAAACGTCACAATCGCGGCAATCTGTCTTGGTATCATTTTCCCGTTCCTCCACGTCACAGCTCGAGCCACGAGTCGGAATAGAGAGATTCTCCCATCAAGATCTTCACAGTCTTAACGTAGTCCGCTTCCTCCTTGCTCAGCGAGCCCATGTCAACCGCCTCGCCGTCCATGACGCGCCAAACCAGGTTCACAAGCTGCTCCCGTTCGCCGCGAGCTATCGCCTTCAGGTTTGCGTCAAACGCATCCACTATCGCGCCGCTCATCCCGTACTTCTGCAACATCGTCATGTACATCTGGTTCAGTATCGGTCTAAGATGCTCCGGCGCGCCGTTCGATACGTTGGACAGACCGCAGGTAGCCTTGCTCTCAGGCGCCAGATCGGGGAACATCATCATGAACTCGGTGCAGCTCTTAACCTGATCCTGCTGGGTATTGACCGGAGTAACGATCGGATCGAACCAAAGATCCTCGCTCGGCACACCATATTCGGCCGCCTTCATCATAAGCTCGACGGCAAGCGCTCCTCTCTCGGCAGAATCCCGCGGCATCCCCTGAGGCCCCCACAGGAGAGCAACCGCGCATGCGTCATACTTCTTCGCCAACGGAAACAGCGCATCCATCCGTTCCGGCCGTGCCATGATGGAGTTGATGACGGCCTTGCCTCTGTGCACCTTCAGTCCCGCTTCAATCGCTTCCACGTTGGTCGTGTCGAGGAACAACGGCAGGTCGGTGACTTCCTGAATGGTCTTGACGAGCCATTCCATGATCTCGGCGCCTGCCTTGCGCGCGGGCCCTAAGTTCACATCGATGTAATCCACCCCCGCCTCAGTTTCCGCGACGGCCATTTCCTGGATAGGTTTTGCGTCGCGCGCCTTCATAGCGGGCCCGAGAGTCTTGGACATGACGTTAAGATTTTCGCCGATAAGGATCATAGCACTTTCTCCTTTCACGGTTTCCACTGTTTCAGAAAAGCGGGTATGTGCGCCGCTTCGCGAGGACCTATCTCTATCTCCCAGTCGGACAGCTCTTCGTCCAGCTCGCCGCTTATTGCGGCCGCGTAACCCGGGATGATAATTTTTCTGTGTTTCACCTTATCGGGTATGCCGGATTTCTGGATAAACGGCGCGATAGCGTCGGCTACGAACTTGCCGGCGGCCCAAGCCGTCATGACGGACAGGCCCTCGGTATCCTTGACCAGCAACCACGCTGGCACCCGGCTCGTTTCTATCTCTCCCATGACGATGAAGTAGGTCAGCGAGAAGTTGGAAGTGACAAGCACCGGCGAGTCCTCGCCCGGACCGCCGATCTCGTATATACCTTCCTTGGTCGCCATCGGTCGCTGCGGGTCCGAGTAGATGTTCATACGCGCGAGAAGAAGCGGGAAAAGGCTCTCACCCGCGAGGTCCGAGAGCACGATAATGCCCGCATACTTGGCTATGAAAGCCGCGGCTATCAGAGCCTCTTTCATCGGGTCGTCCGTCATCTCGCACGGGAACGTTATGGTCGGAAACCCTAGCGGACGGAACTTCTTCATCAACGCTGACCTGCGAATGATGATCTCGTCCTCGAACGCTTTGCGCATCTTTCGCGAGCCGGGATCGAGCACGAGGTCTTTGAGACCAGCATTCGTGAGTTTCTCTGCAAGCTCAGACAGTTCGCTTACGTTGTCAGCACGGACGGCCAGCGGACACGAACTCTCCTTTGCCAGGTCCGCCATGGCGTCCGAGTTCTCCTTGGTTGCTGCGTAGAGGAGCGGTTTGCGGTCCGCACACGCCTTGACGGCAGGTGCCAGAACGTCGGGCTTCTCGCATATCAGTACGATCCCCATTTTCGTGCCAGCAACGATCTTCTTGACGAGCGCCTCGAATTTGCCGCTATCGCCGGAGTCGCACTTGGCCGCGGCGAGGTCCGCGTGCAACGTCAGACCGACCCGGTCGTACTGCAGTTCATCGAGCTTCTTGAGCCGCGCGTCGACCTCGGCATCGTCCATCGTGTCGCTGATCAGGATGGCAATGCCGGGCGTATTGACGAAGGTTTTCTCGTGTCGGAAAAGCACGGTCTCACCGCCGACCGTGAGCGCCTCGTCTCCCGTCCCGATTTTCACGGGCCGGATCGGCGGCGCGCTGGCCTCAGAGAGTTCGGCCTTCGCCTCTTCAGAGACGTGGGGGCAAGCCGCGAGTTCCGCCTGACCTGCCGCAAGCTTCATGGCGAACGCCAAGCATGTCGGCACACCGCACTCGCCGCAATTGGTTTTCGGCAACTTCTTGAATATCTCGATACCTGTAAGCGCCATTTTTGCCGGAACCTCCTTTCCGGATCTTACCGCAAAGCCGTACTAGCTGCCGTCTTCACAGAATCGGGTCCATGCTGAGAGCCGGGTGACCTTTTTCCTGAAGAAAAGGCAGTATCTCCTCTTCCGTTATCCCGACAGTCTCGTCCGCGATCATATCGACGAGATTCGGGACTCCCATTTCCTCGCCCCTCTTGGCCAGCTTCTCCTTCATGGCGTCCTTAAGCTTTTTTGGCATCCATACGAGCCGTTTGACGCCGCCTTCCGCCATGATGAACTTCTTGCTGGATATGTAGTGTTTACTGTGTCCGACGAACCCTGGCGTCACGTTACCGCCGCCCACTGAGCCGGCGAGCGTCGTGAACTTCATACCGCACGGCGTCAGTCCCGGGAAGTCCCTGTCGACGGTCATGATACCGTTGCACATCGGGAGCACCGCCGCGATACACTCGAAACAGCCGCACGAGGTCATCGGTTCTCTCATGATGCTGTACGCGTCGTACCGTTCGACCTTACCGCGCGACGCTTTTGTAACGAACTCGTTAACTCCCTTCCACTGACCATAGACCGGGTCAATGACATCGCCTTTGGGCACGGGCTGGTTCGGGCCGGTCGGGTTAATCTCGAATGACGCTTTCCCATCGAGCCAGTTATACGCTCCACACAAACCGGTACGCTCCGGGGTGATTATGCAGACATGGCTCGGCGCGAACGACTGGCAAAGTGTGCATGAGTAGAAGGTACCCTCATCCTCGTCCGTCATACCCTCGATTCGGTCGTCGCGCTGCGTGTAGACTTCACGCGCCTGTTCCAGGATTTCCTTGACCTTGTCCTCTTCCGTATACAGCTTTACCTGGACTTTGTCGAGTATGCCGCCGAACTCCTGGTGATACTTGGCGTGGACGATGTCCCCGATATGTTTCAGCCTGAATCCCTTTTCCTTGCCGGACTTGCTCACGCGGACCCAGGAGATGTCCCTCTGACCGATATGCATCACGCCCTGAGCGTAGTTGATCAGATGGTGAATCTGCCTCTCGAGTATCGGTTCAAAGTCCTGCTGCATGGTCCGACCGGCAACTTCCACGACGATAGCCAACGGGAGCTTAGCTCCCTCTTCGACGTCGTCGAGATCCGGTCCGATCACTTCGATCTTGCCATCTTCGACCTCATCCATCTCTTTAGTGGTCGTCCACTCGACCGTCGTCGTTCTTGCCGCGCCGCCGTATTCGGCGAAAACGTCCTCGCCGCGCACGCGCTCGCCCTCGAACGCGGGACCGTAAGCGACGGGGATCGGTACGTCCGCGACCGCAACCTTCAGACCGCGTACCTCGACCGCTTTGGACACTATCTCCTCGTGAGGGACGTTAGATACGACATGCTCGTATGTGCATATGCCCGTGGGCAGCACCTCCGGTATCGGGGTGTCGGCGATGGCGGGGAACCCGTAGTTTATGGCGCCGGCCGCATTGGCGTACCACTCGTCGCTGACATGACCCAGCGCCAGCGCGAACGCGAATATGCGGTCCTTGTTGTATATCAGGATCTTTCGGAACTCGCCCGGGGAGATCCCGCCGAACGACAACGCGGCGCGCGTCGCGAATCCCAGCGCGAAGACCGTCGCGCTAACGTCCGGACCGAACGATACCAGCCGCGTCGGCCAGCCGATCTGGACGCCGCCTTCCACGAGCTGTTCAGACATTGTCTTACCGTTGTGGTCCGCGCACATGAACACGTAGAGGTTCTTCTCCTGAAGCTCCTGTGCGATCTTGACGGCAGTCTCGGTGTCGGGAGCGGCACCGAGCACCGCGGCGAAACCCGGAGCCGTACCGTCAACGAACTCCACCCCTCGTTTCCTCAGGATGATGTCGTCGGCGGCTCCGAGCCAGATGTTGCCGTTGGCCGGTTCCTCACCCTGAATATAGAAATCGGGAGTCTCTACATACCGGACCGCCTCGATGATCTCCTCTGCGAAAAGCGTTGCCATACCCGCATCCAGAGCGGGCGCCAGGTAGGGCAGAGCGACATTCTCGCGCACAGGCGGCGGCAGCAGGGTTTTGCACCGGTCGAGAACCGCTTCCATATCGCCTACGGTTTTGACCGGAATTCCGAGAATGCCGTAAATGATCGGCAGATAGTAACCGGTATTCGGGAAGGCCACTTCCTGTTTGGGTCCCCACTTGTCTACAGCCTCCTTAAATTTTTCGTCGGCCCGAGCGACGATCTTGTGAGCGCCGCGAATGGCCGCTGAAGCTATAATCTTAGACACCGTCGAGTTCCCTCCTTTTCTCCATGTCGAAAAGCACCCTTTCGCGTGCCTTGTCTATACCCAACTCCTTGCGCTTCTTGTCAATGTGAGCAATCATGAGTTGAGCGGCCTTGATCGGGTCCGGCTCAAACGCCCACTTGCCCTTGAGGGTTTCCTCAAGTCCCTCGAAGAGGTACTTCGTAAGCTCCTCGCTGCCGAGCGTCGGCCAGCTCACACCGAATACCGTGTATACTCCGGAAGCGACGAAGTAGTGGCCGATGGATATCGCCTTTTCACTCATCCATTCCGGCGCGGCGCCTGCAGCCGGCAGGTCAGAGATGTCATCGCCCAGACCGCCCTCTTTAACCACGGCGGTAGCGGCCATGAGGATGCGGCTGTTGTCCACGCACGAGCCCATATGCAGCACCGGCGGGATACCGACCGCCTCGCATACCTCCGCGAGACCGGACCCCGCGTGTTCCATGGCGGCCTCAGGAGTCATCAGACCCGCCTTGGCGCACGCCATAGCGCTGCAGCCGGTCTGGAGCACGATCACGTCGTGCTTGATTAGCTCTTTGACCATGGCGAGATGACTTTCGTCATGCGTAACGCGCGGATTGTTGCAGCCGACCACACCGGCAATACCACGTATCCGTCCATTTATTATGTTGTCGTTCAGCGGCTTGTACGAGGCGCGGAAAACTCCGCCGAGCAGGTAGTTGATCGTCTCGTGGCTGAACCCGGCTACGAGATCCATCGACTGGTCGGGAATTTGAATCTTTCCGGTGCGGTTCGGATAGTTCTCGATCGCTGCACGCACAACCTCTTTCGCCCGATCGAGAGCGTTCTCCTCACTGAACTCCATATGCGTGGCTCCAGGGATTTTCGCGCGGGGCGAGGTCGAGATGATCTTCGTGTGGTAGCATTTGGCCACTTCAGGCAGAGATGCCATGATGCACTGTACATCAACGACCATCGCATCAACCGCGCCCGTGACAATCGCTACCTCCTGCTGCAGCATATTGCCGGCCAGCGGAATACCGTGTCTCATGAGCATCTCGTTCGCCGTGCAGCACACACCTGCCACGACAATGCCCTCAGCGCCCTTGGACTTGGCAAGCTCGATAAGCTCCGGATCGCGCGTCGCCACAACTATCATCTCCGAGAGCAGCGGCTCGTGTCCGTGGACGATAACGTTAACGTGATCCTCTTTGAGTACACCGAGATTCACGCTGCTGACGACCGGTACAGGATTGCCAAAGAGAATATCCTGCAGCTCCGTGGCGATCATGGAGCCGCCCCAGCCGTCGGCGAGGGCGGCACGCGTACCCTGGCGTATCAGATTCTCGTATTCCATATCCACGCCCATGTGGGTACGGTGCATGATCTCGACAACCTCCCGGTCTATACCGCGCGGGGTGACTCTCTGTTGCCGCCAGATCTCCTGCCGTTTCAGGGGAGCTCTCTTGACAAATAACAGCTCGCCTTCCTGCCTACCAAACTCCGCCAGGGCTTTTTCGCCGACTTCCTTGGCGATCTCCTCTATGCTCCTGCCGCCTATCTCTATTCCGAAATCCATAGCGACCTGAAACAGTTTCTGCACGTCCTTGATCTCGTAACCAGGCAGCTCGCCCCTGGCCGCGGCCAAGAACGCCTCGGCAACCGCGCGACCATGATCGGAATGTGCAGCTGCGCCGCCCGCTATCATCCGGATGAAGTTGCGTGCAGCTACGGTTTCCGCATTTGCGCCACAGACACCCTTCCGTTCACCGCCGACGCGGCACGGTCCCATCGCGCAAATCCTGCAACATATTCCCTGTTGCCCGAACCGGCACGGCTTTCCGAGGGAGGCCATCCTGTCCCAGGCGGTCACCACCTCGTCCTTCTGTGCTTTCTCCAGTAAGAGGCTTACAGCCTCATCTACCGTCTTCTCCTCACTCACGGCACAACTCCTTTCCTTATTGACAGTTCAGCTTCATTCTGCTGCCATCAGGTCCGTCACCACCGACTTGACGAGCTTGATGGCATCGGGATGCCTCATGATAAGCACGTCTGCACCTGCCATAAGCAGCAGCACTGCGGTCACACCCTCCATCAGGATCCCTCGCCTCTTCGGATCGCCGAGGGTGGGTGCTTCCTCCACCGTCTGTTTAGTCTCCTTTGTCTTCCACACCTCGCGTGCCATATTGCAGACGACCGGGAACTGGAGTTTCTCATCTTCCTGTGTCAGCGCCGCCATCCTGTCACGTTCCATCACCGAATAGGTGTACTCTATACCGTAACCGAGCCCACCGGTCGTGGGGTCGACGATGATCTGCTCATCCGGGACGCCCAGATTTCCGAGCAGTATATTGAGCTGCTTGGCCAGATTGATATCTATCGGTGTGGACGCCATCACGGTGTGATGGTACGCCAATGCACCGGCGCCAATCTGTTTGTAGTTACCCTCAACGACGGGTCCGATAATCAGATCCTTGCCGTCGCACGCCTCGGCAACCTTCCTGAGGACTTCGGCGTCCTTCTCGTCGTTATCGCATCCCCACACGATGAGAGGGACGTCCACGGCTTCGACAACCTTCTTGACGACCTCAACCGCCTCTTCCGCGCTCCGGTTCAACCCGTTCGGGTCGATGCTGCGCAACTGAAGCGCGACCATTTCCGCGCCGTATTGCTCGACGCATTTCTTGGCCCACGCCACGGGATCGTCTTTCACGTCTGCGAACGGTTCCAAAGCGGCCTCGGGCCACTCCTCCGGCGGACAGTCGTACACCTCCATAGCTATCCTCGGCGGGTTAGGCATCTCGCCCTCAAATTGGCAGAATGGAAACGAACTCTCGCCCCCAACCGTAACCGCCCGTTCACCTGAGCCAAGGTTTATCTCCTTTATCTTTCCCGTGTAATCTCTTTTTGGAACCTCGAACGCCACTATTTTCACCTCCTGCCTCTAGCCATACGTTCCGTTTCTCCGACCATACCCCTGATTACCCACAGATTTGCTTCCCGCGTCCTACCTCCCAAGCGGTCCCGGTTCACTTTAACAGGGACTTTGACGAGACCTGGACGTGACCATCGTCAGTCCAGTTTGAGTCCACGCTTTTCTATCTCATAGAAATTGTCGAATCTCTTGAACTCCAAGTCCTTGTTCGCGAAGTTGACTAGGGACCCGATCAAAATGTCCGTTACCCTGAGCTGCGAGATTATTTGCGCTTTATGGTTTTGGCTGAGCGTCTTCACAGCTTTCACCTCGACGATTACTCGATCGTCCACAACGATGTCAGGGACGTACTTGCTTACCTCAGTGTCCTGATATCTTACCGGGTACGCCTTCTCACGAGAGACGTTCGCAAACGTCCTATTCAGCTCGAAGTATAGCGCACTGTGATACGCCTCTTCGAGAAAGCCGGGTCCCAGCGCATCGTGGACTCGGTAGAAAGCCTTTATCACCTTGTCCGTAGTCTGCCTGTACGCGCTGTCGTCCCATTTCACCGCCTATGCTCCACTGTCTCGTCAAGGTCTCTTAAGAGTCCCTGTCAATGTACGTAAGAAGCAACTGTCTCGATTACGCTTCGGTCTTCCTTTTCTCGCTGCCGTAACCTTTGCCGAACCAATACCTTTCGCCGGTCTGGAGATACTTGAGCATTTCCTCTCTGCTGCTGAACTTCTGCCGCCAGCGTATCGGTTCTTGCGGTTTTCCGGCCTCGTACGTTGGCCCAAGAACCTCAACCTTCTCGTTCGCCTTTTTCGCCATACGCTCCCTTGCCTTTCCAGCGAGGAGCAAGCCCGTGATACCTGTCGATCACGGTCCTACTGCCTCTGTCTAATCAGGTTGCTGTTTCTGCAATCCGAGCCTTCCGGTTACCTCCGGGAAAGCATCGTCATCCGTATGCGGCAGAAAAAGTGCCGCAACATACTTGTCCATAAAAGCGGGGTTCTCGCTCAGCTCGAAGTTCGTCATCATGCGGGCGATCCTCTCCGCGTCATCGAGCATCTCGTTGGAGAAGGACACCAATCTCGCTCCCAGCAGAGAACCGTTGCCTATAAACATGAACTTATCTTCCGGCAGCTCCGGCAGAAGCCCAATTGTCATCGCCGCGTCAAGGTCAATGTAGTCGCCGAACGCCCCGGCGATTATCACTCTATCGAGGTTCTCCGGTGTCATCCCGACGCTTTCCAGCAGCGTCTGGTATCCCGCGTACATCGCGCCCTTCGCTCGTATGAGGTTGTCGATGTCGGGTTCCGTTATTACTATGTCGCCGTCAATTCCCGACTGATCCGCCCAGCAGAGGACGTACTCGTACGTACCTTTGACCTCGCGGACACGCTCGGAGGCGCAAGGCGCGTCGGTGTTGAACTTGCCGTTTTGACCTATTATCCCGGCTTCGAGCAGTTCCGCGACTATGTTTATGAGCCCCGAACCGCAAATCCCTATCGGTTTGGCGTTACCTCTGGTCATGATCATCGGCTCGCACGTGCCGGGGTTGATGCGGAATCGTTCGATGGCGCCGCGCGCGGCACGCATACCGTGCTGTATCCCGCCTCCCTCGAAGGCCGGACCCGCGGAACAGGATGCCGTGACGAGCCAGTCGCAGTTTCCGACGACGATTTCACCGTTCGTGCCAACGTCTATGTACAGAGTGACCTCCTTGCGCTGGTACACGCCTGATCCCAGTATTCCCGCAACGATATCGCCCCCCACGTAGCTGGCCACCATCGGGAACGTGTACAGATGGACATGGTCGCCCACATTCATGCCGAGATGCATGGCGCGCACGGGTGGCAAGAAGTTTGCCACCGGCGTGTAAGGTGACTCGCGCAGATACTTGGGATCAATACCGAGCAGGATATGCGTCATAGTGCTGTTGCCGGCGGCAGTCACGTGCGATATGCGTTCCCTGCTGACGCCGGTCTTGCTCAGGAGTCTGTCGATAAGCTCGTTTATTGTGTCGACGACCTCTTTCCGGAGCTTCTTCAGCCCGCCTTTCTTGCGGCAGTAATCGATTCGGGTGATGACGTCGTCGCCGTATCGTATCTGCCTGTTGTAGTCGGTCGCTCGGGCGAGCGCTTTGCCGGCTTTGAGATCCAGCAGTTGAGCGCAGACCGTCGTCGTACCGACATCCAATACGACCGAGTAATGTTCATCAACGGTATTTCCCGGCTCGATGTTGATCAGCTTCGGTTTTCGTGGACCGCGCAGTTGAAAGTCCGCCAACTGCGGCTGAAACCGCGTCATGACCGTAGTGGTGGTCACATCCCAACTGGCATCGCGCAGTCCCTGCGGAAGTCTTTCGATGACGCGGAAGTCCACCGATATGTTGTCGATCCCATGTTTTTTCTTCAGTTCGCGCAGCAAACGAGAGAGGTCGCTCGTGTTATCTTCCGAGCTTGGAGGTGGAAGTGATACATGGAGCTTTCTGAGCGCGGGGTTGAATCTCCATCCTGTAGCCAGCTTTTCCAGCTCGTGCTCGGAGACCGATCTGCCTCCGCGCGCGTGGCGTCTTCTTTCACCGAGAACCGTCTTGTCAAGCTGCATCTCCTCGGGAACACGCACAACTACGTCGGACACAACTTGCGATTGGCATGCCTGACGCACGCCCTGCGAAAACTCCTCTTCGGAGAGATGCGGACCGCGTTCGCCCTCGACGGTACCCGATTCGACGGTCACCTTGCACTTGCCGCAGGTGCCTTCGCCGCCGCACGAAGCGTTGATATACACCCCGGCATGCATGGCTGCTGCAAGGAGGCTTTCTCCTGCCTGCACTTGCACCGCCACATCGTCAGGAAGGAACGTAACCTTGTGCTTTTTCCCCATCTCAGCTTCCCGCGACTATCTACCGGCAGCAACGGCGGGCGATAGGCCCGCCCCAGCGTCTATTCTACACCATTAGCTCGTTTCGCGGCTACGATTGTGTTTATCAAGAGCATTGTTATTGTCATCGGGCCCACGCCGCCGGGCACCGGAGTGATAGCGCTCGCCTTCTCCTTGACTCCGTCAAAATCGACGTCTCCAACGAGGCGGTACCCTCTTTTCGCGGTAGGATCGTCAACTCTGTTAACGCCAACGTCTATTACAACGACCCCATCCGAGACCATATCGGCGGTGATCATCTTGGCTCGCCCGATGGCCGCTATCAGGATATCGGCCTGTTTCGTGATCTCAGTGAGGTTCTTGGTGCGTGAGTGGCACACCGTGACCGTGGCGTTGCCGCCGTCCTTTTTTTGCATCAGAATGGCGGCTACCGGTTTGCCGACGATATTGCTCCGGCCGACTATAACCACATGTTTGCCTGCCGGGTCGCTTCCGCTTCTCATCAGCAGTTCCTGGACGCCGTGAGGCGTGCAGGGCAAGAACGCCGGTTCGCCGATGAGCATCTTGCCAACGTTCACGGGATGAAACCCGTCCACGTCCTTCTCCGGTAGTATCGTGTTCAGGATCTTCGACTCACTGATCTGTTTCGGGAGGGGCAGCTGCACGAGGATCCCGTGCACTGCGTCGTCCTGATTGAGTTTCTCAACGATTCCGAGCACTTCCTTCTCGGTCGCGGACGCATCGAGCTTGTGCTCGAACGAGTTGATGCCCAACTCCTCGCATCCGCGCTTCTTGTTCCGGACGTACACGACGCTTGCGGGGTCTTCGCCCACAAGGACGACCGCCAAACCGGGGGTAACACCGTGCTTCTCCTTCAGCTCGGCAACCTCCTGCTTCATTTCCGCGCGTATGTCAGCGGCAATCTGTTTTCCATCGATGATCTTTGCGCTCATGACTCTCCAATCCTCGCTAGAATAGTCCTTTCACCTTACCCGTTTTCACGTCGACATCGATCCCTCTAAAGGCCGCGTCGCTCGCGGTACCCGGCATAAGCTTGATGGCTCCGGCGACCGGCACGACGAATCCCGCGCCGCGATAAACGAGCACGTCGCGGATAGGCAGCGTCCAGCCCTTCGGACGACCCTTAATCGTTGGATCGTGAGACAGGCTCAAGTGGGTCTTTACCATGCAGCAACCCATTTTACTGAGCTCATCATCGGCATCAATCTTCTTGATCATAGCTTCCGCTTCCGGAGAGTAGCTCACGCCGTCAGCTCCGTAAACCTCGGTTGCGATCAGGTTGATTTTCTCCTTCAACGGCTGGTCGTCTTTGTAGAGGAAATTGACTTTCGGTTCCCGTTCCTCGCACGCTTCGACCACAGCTTCCGCGAACTCGATGGCGCCTTCGCCGCCCAGTTCCCAGTGCTTGGACACCGCCACTTTCGCACCCGCTGCCTCGGCGGCTTCGCGGACTACCTGAACCTCGGCGTCGGTATCAAGATAGAACGCGTTGATACAGACGACCGGGTAGATTCCGCTCTTGTTGACGGTCTCGATATGGGCCAGGAGGTTCTCGACGCCTTTCTCGACCAGAGCAATGTTCTCTTCGGTATATGTCTTGTCCAACGGGTGACCAGGTACGACCTTCGGTCCGCCGCCGTGCATCTTCAGTGCGCGAATTGTCGCCACAATCACCGAACAGTGGGGAATCAGCCCGCTGAACCGGCACTTGAGGTTCCAGAACTTCTCGAACCCGATGTCGGCGCCGAACCCGCTTTCGGTAACGTGGTAGTCGCCTAGCTTCAACCCAATCTGGTCAGCAATAATCGACGACTGGCCGATAGCAATGTTGGCAAACGGGCCGGCGTGCACGAGCACGGGCTGGCCTTCGACGGTCTGCATGAGGTTGGGGTTGATCGCCTTGGTCATCAGAGCTGTCATCGCGCCGTCCACCTCGAGGTCCGCCGCCGAGACAGGGTTGCCGGACTTGTCGTATCCCACTACGATCTTGCCGATCCGCTCGCGCATGTTGGCCAGACTCGTGGCGACGGCCAGGATCGCCATGATCTCCGACGAGACGGTGATTTGGAAACCGCTCCTCATCATGAATCCGTCCATCTTGCCGCCGATACCGATAATCATCTCGCGGAGCGCCTGTGCGCAGAAGTCCATGGCCCACATCATGGCCGGTTTCCTCGGGTCGATGTTCAGCCGTTTCAGGTTCTTTTTCGCGAGAACGTCGTCGCCGTAGTTGAACTCGTGCTGGAGCCGGCTGGTCAGGGCGACCATGGCCAGGTTGTGCGCGTTGGTGATCGCGTCGATGTCGCCGGTCAGACCCAGACTGAAATCCGTCAGAGGGATACACTGGGCCAGTCCGCCCCCGGCAGCCGATCCTTTGATGTTGAACGTGGGGCCGCCCGACGGCTGGCGAATCGCGCCCATAACGTTCTTGCCGAGCTTGCCAAGACCCTCGACAAGTCCCATCGCGGAGGTGGTCTTGCCCTCGCCCAACGGCGTCGGCGTGATAGCCGTCACCTCGATATACTTGCCGTCCGGCCGATCTTTCAGTCTATCGAGAATCTTCATGAAGTCAAGTTTGGCGACATAATGGCCGTACGGGAGCAGTTCCATCTTCTCCACGCCTATTTCCTCGCCCAACTCGTAGACGGTCTTCATGGTCTCTTCAGCCGCCTCAGCGATTTCCCAATCTTTCATCTTCGTGGCATCCAGTTTCGCCATATCCAAACCCCTTTCTAGATGACGACCTACGGCTTAAGGTCCTTGCCCGCGATCCATTTGGTCAACAACAACCATTGCAGCAAGCTAGTCGGTCTCGCTCGACCGTTCCCGCGCCCGCCGACAGCTTCGACTAAACGAAACGTTCTATCCCCCTTCCGTATATTCCGCTACCCTTTGAGCAACCGCAATGCTTCCTCGCGCGTTGCCTCGTTTGCCCTGAAAATGCCTTCTACAGCGGACGTGACGGTAATAGCGCCGGGTTTTTTCACGCCTCTCATCGACATACACAGATGTTCCGCCTCGACAATTATTATGACGCCTCGCGGCTGCAACGCGGCCATCAAAGTCTCAGCTATCTGCCGTGTCAGTCTTTCCTGCAACTGCAGCCTCTTGGAGAGCACCTCTATGACGCGCAGCAACTTGCTCAGACCGGTGATTTGTCCGCCCTTAGGAAGGTACGCCACGTGCGCTTTCCCGTGGAAGGGCAAGAGGTGATGTTCGCAGATGGAGTAAAACGGTATATCACGTACCGCTATGATGTCGTCGTACTGTTCGCCGTAGGTAACCGTTATCTCATCCTTGGGATCCTTGGAGGTACCGCTCAGCAGTTCCTGATACATCCTGGCGACTCTCTTGGGAGTATCCACGAGACCTTCGCGCTGCGGATCCTCGCCCACGGCTTCCAGGATTCTCAGTACAGCTTCCTCGATCTTTGAAGCGTCCATTTGAGTGTTTGAACTCTCCAGGTCGATTCCCCACTCGTGCGGAAAACGGGCAAAAAAATTTTGCTTACGCTGGTACGCAACGATGAGGAAACGACGTCTTACCCAAGTGTCGAAATTGCCCTGACGCAGAACATTCCTTCTCGGCTGTGAAAAGGCAGCCTCGACAACCCGGGTCTACCCGACTGTATGGGCCCCAGCACAAACATGCCGGCTGGATGTTCCCATAGTCACCTCTACAGACCAGTTTTGTATATTAACACAGAGACTGGGTATTGTCAACCGGTTTCACGGCAAGTGTCATAACTCCGTGATAATGTCCTCAGGTGGACTCGGTAGAAATGTCCTCTATGCTATCCTCCTTTT